>JADBXZ010000014.1 GCA_020403265.1 Bacteroidota bacterium | reverse complement strand
TGAACATCGATACCAATGTATAATTTTGGTATTGAAGCGGTAGGTTGTGTTATCATGATATTACATTTTTTTGGTAGACATAAATTTATGTACTACAGGTGATAATTGGTTTGCAATCTACTGCTTTTACATATATGCTACCAGTAATTGGCGCGGACGTGGTCATCGCAAAGCCATTTATTGCCTGCTTCGCAGACCTTTAATTTGTTTTGGCTTTGCTAACAAACATTTGTATCTTTAAGTTGCCTTTGAACAACAAATTTATAAAATAAAATTAGGAACTTAACACAGAATCTTTATAAAACCGTTTCGGCTGGCAGACAGAGGAAGCTTCGAAAGCCCGCCTACGTCTATTTGCAAACCGTTATGCGTCAGCTTAAATTAAGACCGTAGCTCATTTAATCATAAATATTTTGACAAAACCAGTTATAAAAATTGTATTTTTGACTCTGTAATGGCAGACAAAGCATTCATAACACCAAATGTTCTAAAATGGGCAAGGGAATCGGCAAGGATGACCGAAGAAATTGCTGCTGCAAAAGTTTCTGTAACCGTTGAAAAGCTTAAAGAATGGGAAACAGGAACAAGCCAACCGACAATCAGACAAGCGCAAACTTTAGCCAAAGCGTATAAGAGACCATTTGCTTTGTTTTTTCTTCCAGAAATTCCTCGTGACTTTCAGCCTTTACAAGACTTTAGAAAATCAGGTTCTAAAGCATTGACCACTTCTTCAATTTTCATAATTCGTGAAATTCAACAAAAGCAAGCTTGGATTAGTGATGTGTATTCAGAAAATCAAGAAGAAAAATCACCTTTTGTAGGTCGATTTTCTATAAATGACAATCCGCAAAAAGTAGCTCAGGACATTCTGACAACTTTAAAAATCAATCCCGCTTCTTACAAATCAGATAATCCAATAAAGGAATGGATTGATTCTGCAGAGACAAATGGAATTTTCATTTCAAGAACAAGCTTTATACACTCTCGACTTAAATTGGATTCTGAAGAATTGCAAGGATTTGCAATTGCCGACCCTCATGCTCCATTCGTTTTTGTAAATTCAGAAGATTGGAATGCACCACAACTTTTTACATTAGTTCATGAACTAGCGCATATTTGGATTGCGGAGACTGGAATTTCAAATGAAGTAGAGCCTGATTTAAAACATAAAGACAAATTTCATCCTGTTGAATTATTTTGTAATGAAGTAGCTGCTAATGCTCTAATGCCTAAAGAAATTGTTTTAGCTTTTAACTCTTCTTCATTTCGAACTTCAAAAGACGTTTTCAAAATTGCAAAACAATTGGGAGTAAGTTCATTTGCATTATTGGTTAGAGCTTTAAATCTTAATATCATTTCGCCCCCTGCTTACCATAAACTTAAAAAACAAGCAGACATTGATTTTGCTGACTATTTAAAAAAGGAAGCGGAAAAGAAAGCTAGACAAAAAGAAAAAGATAAACCAGGTGGTCCAAATTATTTTTTACTTCAATTGAATAGGAACAGTAGGTTATTTACTCAAACTGTGTTAGACGCTTTTCGGAGTGGATTTATTGAACCTACATTGGCTAGTAACCTTTTAAGTGTTCAAGTAAATAAATTTCAAAAACTAGAATCCCAATTGATTAGATGAGCACTATAGCAAATAAACATTGTTTAGATGCGAATGTGTTAATCGAAGCATGGCGCAAATATTATAATCCAAAATTTTGTCCCGACTATTGGAAAATATTGATTGAACTTGGTAAGCAAGACAAGATTTTTATTGCAGAGTTGGTCTATGAAGAAATTATAAGAACTGAAGACGAACTTTCGAAGTGGTTAAAAGGAAGTAAAATACCAATCAATAAGATAAATGAATCTGTTACTACCTGCTTACAAAAAATTTATGCAGCAGACCCTACTCATAAAAACTTGGTTGATAATACAAGAGGACGTTCACTAGCAGACCCTTGGGTAATTGCTCACGCTATGTGTGAAAATGCGACAGTTGTGACAAAAGAAAATAAGGAAACTGCATTAAATTCAAAACGAATTAAAATTCCAAATGTTTGCGACAACATGTAAGTAAGATGGATAAATGACTTTCAGTTCATTGACGAGCTAGACATAAAATTTAAATGTTCGTTGACTCATTAACAAATAAAAAAGAAAGCCGAATGCATAACACCAGTGTCCTTTACACACTCCTCTCCAAAAGCTAAAAAGCAGGCTTACGTTTTAGTTCAAAAAAATCAAGTTCTTGTTTATCAACCGCAAGATTCAACTTTGATGGTTTTTATGTAAGCCCCCTCTTTTAAGTACACTTTATAAGTAGACTTTTTTTATTATCTTTATTTCAATATTAACAAACAGCTTGTGTTAGTAACCATGAGTTTTTTCACAGGCTGCTGTTAGCGTTAATTAGTGCAGACGGAAACGAATTCAATAACTTTATGCAACAAATGATTATGAAAAAAAGTAGAATAATTCTAACACTTTTAATTTTTGCAATTTCTTGTGCTACTCTAAAAATTAGCAAACCATCTTTTGACGATGTGTATAGCAAAATAGAAAATGAAGATAACAAATATTTTTGGGAGCAGTTTCACAGTGGAAATATTGAAAACGTTGATAGTATAATAAATAAATTAGAACTACAATACAAAAAAGATACTACTGATTTGATTGCAAATGCTCATTTAGGATTTGCACACATTTGGGCTTTATCCGAATGGCAACGAATTCCTAATGTAACAGCAAAGGTTACTGATCACGCCGCTTTATCCTATAAATATTTTGCTAAAGCATATCAAATAAACCCAAACGATAAAAGAATTTTAGGGTTTCTTGCAGACGTGCAAATGGCTTACGGAAGTATTTCAAAGTCAAAAAAACTTTCACGTAAAGGATATTTTAAAGGACTTAAATCAATCAAGGAGTGGCCAGAATTTAACAAATTTACAATTGGAGTAACTTTTTCATCATACAATCCTAAAGAAAAATTTTTCCAAAAAGCATTAGACTGGCAATGGACAACACTTGAAGATTGTTATACTTCAAAAATTGATAAAAATAATCCAAACATAAAAGAATTTATTAGTAAAGAAATTCCAGAGCATAATTTAGGAAGAGATAGAGCATGTTATAATAGTTGGATAGCACCTCACAATATAGAAGGATACTTTTTGCATATGGGAGATATGATTACAAAAACAGGAGATTATACAACTGCGATAAAAATTTATGAATTAGCAAAATCCTCACCAAATTATAGCACTTGGACTTTTAAAGAAGTGCTTGAGAACAGAATAACCAACGCAGAAAGAAATACTAAAACTTTTTTGGACAAGAAACAAAAAGGAATGGATAATGTAATCATTAATAGTTCAGGTAATCTTTGTATGAGTTGTCATAAAATGAGCAAAGAGGACAAAGAAATATTCAGAAATTATAATTGGCCGGCTTATTTCAAAACAAAAGATATTTATTCAATTAACGGTTTGAAAAAATAACTACCATTAATAGCGGTCTCACTCCATTTTTTGCGCAGGGCTGCTCAAATTCTATATTTGGACTTAGTAAAAATATTGCGCAAGACCTTGATACGTTACTGTTTACTAAGTTCTTATTTTTCAATAAAGGCGTCTATAAATCTTACGTTATGATTTTTTTCAGTAAAATCTTCAAGGCTTTTAAACTCAATCTGTGTTCGGTTTTTAGAGGTTGTTAGAGGGATATTTGATAATATGATGACAACTTTTTTTATTATCTTCATTTTACTATTAACAAACAGCTTGTGAAAGTAAGCAGGAGTTTTTTCATGGCTGCTGTTATCGGCAACCATTAAACCCCAAAGTGAATAAGAAAGCAACCAGTGGACATTGCAATTGACCAAGTTTATAACTTATACTTAAGTTAATTCTCTTATTATCTAATTATAATGACTACCTTACCAGAATATGTGTTTTTCGGCAAATGCAAGTTTTGGAGCGGGGATTGTTCTTTCAGTCATAAGTGTAGCTTCAATCAAAAAAGTGAAGCGACCTTCTCAGTTTGCTTTTGCAAGTATTCCTTTAATTTTCGCTGTTCAACAATTTACTGAAGGGCTGCTTTGGGTGTCACTAACCAATCCACTTTATGCCTATCTACAACAACCATCAACTTATATTTTTTTATTCTTTGCTCAGGTTGTTTGGCCGGTTTGGGTTCCTTTAGCAATACTTTTGCTTGCGGAAAAGGAGAAACGTAAAATGATTGAAAAGATATTAGTTGTAATTGGGTGCTTAGTATCACTTTGTCTCGCTTATTGTTTATTGTCATTTAATGTTCAGGCGAAAGTAATAGGTTTTCATATTGCTTACGCACAAGACTATCCTTCCGGACTAAACCGTTACGGAGGTTTGCTTTATGTTATTGCAACCATTGTTCCACCATTTTTCTCTCCAATCAAAAGAATGTGGACTTTGGGTACAGCGATTCTAATTTCTTATATTATAACAACCTTACTTTATACTGACTACATTGTTTCTGTTTGGTGTTTTTTTGCTTCGGTTATCAGCATCTTAGTCTTTGCTATAATGTATCATATTAATATTTCACATAAAGATCCAATAAAAGTCGTTGCTTTATTAAATAAATAACATAAAATATTGAAAACAATTTTGCTGATTGAAGATAACAAAGACATTCTTGAAAACCTAACTGAGTTTCTTGAGATGGAAGGTTATAAAATAATTACAGCAATTGACGGCAAAAAAGGGCTTGAATTGGCAATAGAACTAATACCTGACTTAATTATTTGTGATTTCAAAATGCCGGAAATGAATGGATATCAGGTTTTAGAAGCATTGATAGACACAGTTAAAACTCATGAAATACCTTTTATTTTTAGCACCTCCATGTCAGAACAAGTCGACAAAGAAAAAGCATTGCAACTTGGTGCTGACGAATATATTGTCAAACCATTTAATCTCGATACGCTACTCGAAATGACTAAGACATTATTAAAATCAGGCAGCAAACGACAATTTTAAGTATTTTAAAAACCAAATAAAAAAGGTAGGCGCTAACAATCATCGCTTGTTGTGAATTAAGGTGCGCTAAAGCACGTTTGTAAACACACTATAACGGAAAATGGCAAGAGATCGGTCAACAAGGGCTAAGGCTCAAATCAAAATCCTCCTTGTTTGGCCCTTCGACAATCTCAGGGCAAGCTTCGTCGGGATAGTTTTTTTCCGAGGCGGAGGATTGCTTGCGTGCCACCTCGCTCAAAAGTGCACTGCACTTTTGCCGTGCTAAAAAACATACGTCTTCGTAATTAATGTTGCTGAGGGGAGACAGATGATTTTTCATCTGCTCCTGGAAACAGCCTGCGTCTGCTTGCGAACCTTTATCTGCAAGGTTATACAATAAATACAACAGAATGACGTTATTCTAAAAAAAATCAAAATGAAAATTAAATTGCTTCTATTAATAATATTGACAGTTATTGTTGAAAAAAGTTGGGGATAAAATAGTAACCTTGATTTCAAAAGTGCTTTAAAAGTATACAACTTAACTTTATTTGAAGAACAATCGAAATCAAGAAGATTAAATGACTCCTCTTCCTACCGCAATCAAAACTCAAGTACAACTTTACAAATTCTTCACCCAACACTTGCATTTCAGTGGAAATCAAAAAAGAATAACTTCCACGAAATTGAGTTGACTAGTTTAGTGTTTGGAAAAAATAGGACAAAAACCGAAATCGTTAATGATTCGACAAACAATAGTCAAACAATAAACGGGGGCGACCATACAAAAACAATCATATCAGTTCGCTATGAATATATCGTAAATTTTAAAAAATTAAAGGAGAGTAAGCTTGTTCCTTCAATTGGTTTTGGAATCAATCCTTATTATAGGCAAGCGAACTATTCACCCATAATTTCAAGTTCGTTCCCAAACTCAGAAATCAGTGTTGGAGTGAGAAATTTTATAACTCCGCGATTAACCTACTTTTTGAGTTCAAATTTCTTTGTTGACTTAAACATTCTACTCTGCTTTTTTGACACTTTTATTTTGAACGACAAAGAAAACAACCCTGTTATTCCGGTTAGCCATAGAAGTATAAGCTCGTTCAACTTCGATCTATTTCCAACCGTTTTAAGTGGGCGAATTGGTGTCGGACTTAAGTTATGACAATAAATGCAGCAAGTAACAGCTACAACCCAAAAGTGGCAGTTCCGTGGCTAAATCAAGTTTTGTGTTTGGTTGAAAGTGAAGTGCTTCGATCCGCCTTAGCGGACGTCCATCTTCGGGTAGCTGTCAAACGTCAGGCACAATAAATGACGCTACAAATTGGAACAACCATACTTTTCTCAGTTCTTTTAAACTCCTTTCAAACCGACAG
This sequence comes from Bacteroidota bacterium, assembly GCA_020403265.1. GTDB lineage: Bacteria > Bacteroidota > Bacteroidia > B-17B0 > Aurantibacillaceae > Aurantibacillus. Next base: position 316,230 of record JADBXZ010000014.1, on the reverse strand, counting down.
TGTTTATAAACTACAAATGAAATAAATTTACCATCAGTGTTATTAAACTTTATCAATAAAACCATTTGGCCCAATCTCGATGATACGGTTAGCAACTGTTTGCGCCAATTCTTGGGTATGACTGCTGACTAAAATGGTTTCGAGATAATCCTGTAGAGCATCGTTATAAGAATTAATACTTTCTAATTCTAAGTGGTTAGTTGGTTCATCTAGAATTATAAGATTAGCATTCAGAAACATCACCAGCTCAGCATGATTTTGAACGATTGTATGGCACAAGGTTAATCCTGCGGAACAAATAAATTAAGATGAATGATTTTTATTTCGTTATTAAGGCACTTTTTTTGATGCTAATGTTTAGTTAACTTTTTAAACCTCATTTGTATTTCTTCTTTTCAATTAAATTCTTGGATGTGGTGAATGAGTTTTGCTTCTGTGTTAAAATTTTTTGCCGTGGGTTAATTTGATGAGTTTTCTGAACAGAAAGGGCAAATAATTAAGTAATTTAAGACTTAATAATGTGGTGAGGTTTTTTCCAAATAATTGTTGTAAGTAGTAACCTGATTTAATTCTGAAAGAAAAATTAGCATTCCATTCACTGGTATATTGTTTAATAAGTTCGTTTTTACTCAGTTTATGCTTCAAAAACAAATCAATATAATTTGACAGTATTTTTGAAGATCGCATGGCTATGCTCATACCGTTGCCACATAAAGGCGCAATGGCTCCTGCGGCATCACCAAGCATCAAAATATCATTTTTGTAAGTTTGTTTTTTACTAAAACCAATTTGACTGATTGCTAAAGGCTTTTCAAAAATAAATTCAGCTTCCGTAAAGTACTTCTGTAAATGCGGATTTTTCATGAGCACATTTTTTTCAAGCTCTTTAATTGCATTGTTGTTTTGATTTAAATTCTCCGCAGTTGTTAAATAGCATAAACAAGTTGTGTGTTTGTCTACATTAGATATACCGCAATAACCATCCTTAAAATTATGCAATTCAATTAAGTTATTTGGAAACGGTGTTTTAATATGATATTTAACGCCTACATAATTAACTTTCTTTTTATTGTTATTTCTGTCTATAAAGGCGGGATCTATTTTTCCATAAGAGCCACAAACCAATTTTGATTTTAGTTTTTTTATGCTTGTTTCAACTGTATATATATCATCTTGTAATAGTACATTTGTAGCAACACATGATTCTATCAACTCTACACCCTTTGTTTTTGCTATTTTGGCCAGCTCATGATCTAAAGTATATCTACTGATACCAAATCCGCCTGACTTTAATGAAGAGTAAATTTTGTATCCATTGTGTGCTGAAATATTTAGTTGGTTGATGATTGGTAGGTTCATTTCATCCAAATTAAGTCCAAGAGATTGAATGAAATCGTAACTTTCCATTGAAATATATTCTCCACAAACTTTATGGAACGGATATTTATTTTTTTCAATCAACACAACACTGTAATTTTTGTCGGCTAGCTGAATGGATAAACAAAGACCAGCTAAACCACCGCCAATAATTACACAATCTAATATTTTAGCCTCTTCAATCAGCATATACAATTACTTCGTATCTAAATGCCCATTTATATTTTATTTTATAGTTTGTTGCTTCTGAGGTTTTGATCAATTTTTCCCATTCATTTCTTTTGAACCCTCTCAAAACAGAAAGCGGTGCATCATTCTTCACCAGATATGACTTAGAAAAAATACGAGTTAGCAACTTTATTGAATAGTATGCAATTGCGTTACGCTCCAGGTCGTTAATAATTAAAGTTGATTTATTTTTTTGAGCGAATTTAATTAATTCAACTATTTCATTATCCGCTAAGTGATGACAGAAAAGACAAGCATGAATGACATCAACTTTTGGTAAATGCTTATTTATATTTCTGTAGTCATCGCAAATAAATTTTATTTCCTTTTTGGAATTATTGGTGTTAGCATAATGAATACAAGTTTGCTTTAAATCTATACCGTAAAGTTGAACATCATAATTTTCTTTTATATTCCATTCGAAGATACGTTTAAGCGTATCGCCACCGCCACAGCCTATATCAACAATTGTACTTTTTACTCCTTTCTTTAAAACTTTTTTTAAAGCACTGAATGTCATGCTGTATCCACCTAATAAATTGTTAATAACATCTAGTTCTTTAAGGTTTTGATATAAATCTTCCTCCGGAATATGATCGCCATCTAATAATTCCTTTTTGTAACTCCTTTCTTTAAACATATTCCAATTGCATTGTTTCTATACTTAAACCGGGTCCAAATGCTGCTGAAAATACCTTACTTCCTTTTGGTGTATTTGTTGATGTTTCAAGTACTTGTTTCAATACAAACAGCACAGTAGGGGAAGACATGTTGCCGAAGCAATCAAGGATATTGTAGGATGCACAAAGTTCATTATTTTTCAAATCTAAAGCTGTTGCAAAATCATCAATAATTTTTTTACCTCCGGGATGTATGGCCCAATATGTGATAGTTTCTTTATTTAATTCAATTTCCTTCAAAAACTCACGCATGTTACCACTTATTAATGCTGAAACGTAGGAGGTTAAATTCATAATGAAACCTGTTTCCGATAAGTACCAAGCCATGTCATTTCTGCCTTTATCAATTATTAAAGAATTGAATGAATTAAGTTTTATCTTCTTTTCTCCAACACATTTAGACCCAACAATTGCAGCTGCAGCTCCATCTGCGAACAAGGTATTAGCAAGAATAAAATCATCTTTATCATTGTTTTGAAAATGAATTGTGCATAGTTCTACACAAACAACCAGTACTTTAGCGTTTGGACTACTATTACAAATGTTATCGGCTGCATTTAAAGCTATGATTGCGGCGTTGCAGCCCATAAAATTAAAGCTGCTGCGTTGAACGGTTGGAGAAAGATTAAGCTCACGAATTAAATCGATATCTAATCCCGGTGCAAATAGCCCGGTACAAGTAACAGTTATAATGTGAGTAATATTATTTTTTATAATGCTAAACTCTTCGATTTTAAATACGGCTTTAAGCGCTAATTCGAGTGCTTGATTCTGATAAACAGCCATTCGGTTACTTAAAGTTGGAACACTGGTGTTACTTTTAAATAAAGTTGGGTTTTTCTCTGTAGGGTTAAAATCTTTTAAAACGGAATGACGTTTTGATATGCCTGATTTTTCCGAGATAAATTTTAATTTTCTTTGTGTGTCAGCATTGCTGGTACCTTTGATGAAGAAATTACAAATGTCTTCTTGCTTATGGCTATAATCCGGTACAGCTGTTTCTATGGCAATTAAAAAGCTCAAGTATTAATGATTTAGTATTGTAAGTAATGTAAAACAACTATTCATGCATAATGCAGCAACTTTATTCATTTTCATTGTGTTTTTAAAATTTGCTTCCGATTTGCTTTTAATCACTTTAATAAACCAGAAAATAAAAAATACGATGATGGGTATAAAGAAAATTTGAAGTATGTAAAAATGATTTGTTTGGTTAATGCCTGAAAAGTATAAATAGTAGAAAACATTACATATTGCAAACATACAAGCGGTAAACAAGAAGGTACCTTTAAGGCCTAACTTGTAACTTAAAGTAAAAACACCTGCGGCAACATCTTCTTTGTGCTGATATATTTGTGTGAGTGGATATGCTCCTGCAATTTGTAAGGAACAAGCGAGAAGAATAAATAAGTTGGCTGATGTAAATGAAAAAGATGTGTTTGAAATGCCAACAGTACACATAAAAAAAGTAAATGCGCCTTGAAAAAAAACAACTATCATAAAACCAATAATTGGATATTTCTTTAATCGAATTTGTTTTGAACTATATGCTCTGGAAGCAAGTATATAAGCCAATATGCAAAATGAAAACTGTTTATTTATAAAGAGAAATGCCAAACCAACAGCCAAAACATCCATTAGAAGTGTTAAATAAAACAATGCTTTTGTTGGCAATGGTGGCTTTTCCAATCCACCAATAGGCGATTCATCTTTATCAATGTAACTATTGTAACCATTACTTGCCGGATAAACCAATAGGTGAATAATTAAAAAGCCGGTAATTATATTGAATAAATTTATGTCACGAGCCTGACTTAATGCAAGTATATATACAGGCATCAAGAAAAATGAAAACGGAATACGTAATAATTTTAAAGTGTTAGAGTCAAGCCTTATGGACATTTTTTAAATATTAAATTTTTCTTTCTAAATCCATACTTTTCGTTTGATACAATCCATTTTTGATCGGAACAAATTTCATTATGAGTTATATTTTTTATTTAATGCTAAATTAGTCAAAACAATTTTGAATAACTTACATTTATTGAATAGTTATAACTCCATATCTGCCGTTACTTGATTTTTATGTTTATTTGCGCTGTCAGAGCTTTTAATTAATGGTTATCGTAAAATAGAAGTAAAAAGCCTTATAATTAACAACTTGAAAAGGATTTTGTTTTTAAAGAATCTTCACGTTAACAAATTATACTTCAGAACTCACATACGTGAATTAACGCACTTTTAGTCCAATTATGCCGTAGAAATTTGTTACACTTCTTCGTCGAGAGGCAAAAGCCCAAAAAAATCTGAACTTTTTTGAGTGAGATGTGTCCACCGTTATGGTGAATAAGAAAAAGTTGCGAAGCTTTAGATTTTGGAGGGATTTTGTCACGTTATAGGATTTCTATTGAATAATTGGGCTTAAAGTAATTAACAAATTTAAAAAATTGTGTGAAGGGTTGTTAGCTTCAACTTAAGAAAATAAGGAAGACTGATTACGAGTAGAAATAGTGTTGTTAAAGCAATAAACATTCAATAGCCTCTGTAAATATAAGTCTATTCAAGTAAAATATAAATTGAAATTCACTTAATTATATAATCACAAACACATCTAAAACCCAACCAAGCTTTTGGTTCATTGTATTTTAATTGTTTTCCCGGAACAATTTGCCAAGGTCTGTTCAAAAAACCGCCACCTTTACAGATATTGGGTTCGGCAACCATTTCGGCAACATTCCCAACTAAATTATAGAGTTTTAACTTATTTTGATAACCTTTATGAACCGGCCTTGTTACATCGGGATGCTGTGCAACAGTCTCAGTCGTGTCCAAAAAGTAATGATTTGTTTTTTTATAAGTAAAACTGTTTAAATAGTCCCATTCCTCCTCGCTAGGAAGGCGATAACGAATATTTAACTCTTTTTTGTGTTTTGCAAAGTAGAAACTTTTTACCTTTTCAGTTCTCCATTTACAGTAGTTGATTGCTTGTTCTTGTGTAATTCCTACTACAGGATAATCTCTGTAAGCAATATGTCTGTAGTAATATTGCACATAGGGTTCATTGTAATTTTTTTTACTTCTCCAAACCGTCGTATCAGGAAGAACCTCTTTATATTCTTGCGAATTAACCCCAAAATTGTTCTTTATATCATTTTCATATTCAAGCCAACCAAAGTTTGAAACTTCAGCTACATCAGCATAAAAATTTTCTTTTACATAGACAGTTCCAGGAGGAGTTATTTTTTTCTTAAGTGTAAAACTCAGCGTTACCAGCGTTAAAGCTATTAGTAATGTTTTTTGCATAAAATGTAATAACTGTATTTTAAATCAGTCAGGCATTATAAGTAATGAATACAAGAAAAGTTACAACGGCAAGTTGAATTACTTGTTAATTTTAATGAAGTGTTTGATAGTCAATAATAAAAAATGAAGACGATTGATTAGGTACATTGAATACCTTTTCAATCGTCTCTGTATTTAAAATTTAGATGTCTAAAGATTTAAGTAAATGATTTATCGGAATTACGTTTAATAACACATTTTACCTGTTAATGTTGAATAACAACTTTTTTAGTTGAGCTCAACTTGCCATTTTTTAATTTGATAAAGTATATGCCGTTATAAAGTGTTTGTGTATCAAAATAACCAATGGTGCTGCCTTTCAAAAGCGTTGTTTGCATTAGCACTTTACCCGATATATCTATCAGTTCTAAATTTAAATCGTATTTTAATAATCCATCCGCCTGAATCAAAACCATATCGCTTGCCGGATTAGGATAAATAGTGGTATTTATTGAGTTAAATTCTTTTTCTGAAATCGAAACCGCAGTTGTGTAGGTTGTAGTTGGTTCAGTAATCGATGTTACTTTTCTATTGGCATACACACCATAGTACGTTGGTCCAATTAAATATGGATAAGCTGAATTGTGATTGGCATCAACAGTTGCAAAGTAACAATAGGTGCCAGCAGGATACTCCGGTGTAACGCAAAATCTTCCGTTGTGTATGTCTAAATAATCCGGACCACTATTTGCAACCCATTCATAATCCTGAATGCATGATCCAAGCGGATAAGTTGAATTTATTGGAGGTCCTGCGGTTACCGTTACACCATTTACGGTATTGCGAGTTGTAATGTTTCTTAATTGATAGCCGGATTTTATTCTAACTATACCACCTGTGCCGTTGGTATTTAAATAGCCATATGCGCCATAAATAGGGAAACCATCGTAGGCAAAACCAATTAGTGGTGAATGTTGCGATGTGTTGATAACATAAAGTCCATTGGCATCATATGGATTACATACAGTTGAAATTACATTTAAATCATATTTAAATGCAGAAGGATTTTGATGGTGATGGTAATTGCCCATTGCAGGATGTCCCTTTGAGCAATCGAATCCTAATTTTTCGTAAACAATGGCGTCGCGTTGCCAAACATTGTCGCCGGTTCCTCCACTAGGGCCGCCAGCCCATGCATTGGTGCTCGATTTCCATGAAACGCCGTCTTTAGAATCAAAAGCGGCTACGCCATTAATAAAAACAGCAATGTTACCAAGTGCCGTAGCAACTGGTGTAACTGTATTTTGAACCGGTGCCAGCGGAAATTTGAAAATAGCATTTTGATTGCTGGCTTGGGAAGGATTTCCATCCTGAAATGGTCCGGTTGGATAGGCAGGAATTCCTTTAGTTAATATGTAAACGTTGCTTGAAGTGTATTGTACACTTTGACAATTAACCAAAATATTATTAGGTTGTGCAGTTGAGTTACCATTTGGGTAATAAGTACCTGTTGTAACATTGTTTTGAAGCCAAGAAGAGATGGCAGGGCTTTGTGCTTTAAAATGACCAACACTTAGAAGTAAGATGGTCGATAGCTTAATTGTTTTCATGGTTTTGGGTGTTGTTTAATTAATTAGACGATGATTTTATTGCGTTCCTTCGTTCGGTAGTAATATTTTTTTTGGAAATTGATAATTCGTGTCTTTTACAAATTCCTTATCATTTAAGGTGAGTAAAAAACTAATCAGGTCAACTTTTTCATTGGCGCTTAGGTTTATTGGTTTTTTGAGTTCTTCAGATAAATTCTTGTGTTGAACTATGCCATTGGTGTAATGATTAATTACTTCACTTAGTCTGTTAAAACGCCCGTCGTGCATGTATGGATAGGTATAACTTAAATTTCTAAGCGATGGAATTTTAAAAAGTAAACTATCTCTTGCTTGTTTGGTTATGGCTCCTTTGCCAAAGTCGTTTAAACTTTTATTAATGCTTAAGCCATTATTTGTAAATTGATAATTAGAAAATAAAGGCTCGGCGTGACAGCTATTACAGTGCCGTTTGAAAAGTTTGTAACCATTGTATTCTTGAATACTAAAGCTGTCTTTTTTAGAAATAACCTGGTCGTATTTTGAACGATAAGATAGAATACTGAGTTGAAAAAGGGCGATGGCTTTTAATAGTTTTTGGCTTGTAGCTGTAGTATCGCCATAAGCTTTTTGAAATAACTTTGGATAAATTGGAGAGGAATTTAATTTTTTAATCACGTTTTCTAATGATTCGGCCATTTCCTTTTTGTCGCTAATTGGTGCCAAGGCTTGCATGTCGATGTGGTTAATAGCACCATCCCACATAAAGTTTGTTTGCCATGCCAAGTTAAACAGGGCAGGAGCATTGCGTTTCCCTATCGAATCAAAAATACCATGGCTAAGCGCGTGGTCTGTATGTGCAAATGCATTAAAGGAAGAGTGACAAGAGGCACAGGAAATCGTATTGTTTTTAGAAAGGATCGGATCGTAAAATAAGACTCTTCCTAGTTGTATTTTAGAAGCTGTGAAAGCGTCAACTGTTAGATTGTAAACCGGCTTTGGAAATGAGGCAGGAACATCTATAAAAAAACTTGTTGTATTGAAGGCAAGTAGTATTGCGAGAATCGGAAAAATGATATATCGTAATTTAACTTTCATTTTTTTGTCAATATAAAATCTTTATAATGGTCAGATAACTCAACTGCTTTTTCACCTGGCGACATTATGTTATTCAATTCTTTTAAATTAACGTATTTGAAAAATTTCTCTAAATCAATTTGGAGTTCAATAAGCTCTCTATTTTTAGAAACAGCAAAGGTTAAGGTTTTGATGGTTTTATAGGGAGATAGATAGCCGCCAATGTGAAATTGAAATGATTTATTTTTTGAATTCCCTTCGAATTTAAAATTAATGTAGCCACTTTGCCATGCCCAATACATGCCATTGATAGGATCTAAAACCCCGTTCATAGCACCTGACGCATTTGCAAGGCTATCTATACCAACATTAAATCGAATCGAATCGAAAGACGCTTTAGTTTCTAAATTTATTTTGGATAAATTTTCATTTTCTAAATCCATTAAAAAATAATTTTCTTTAGGTTTAAAAATTACTTTTGAGTTTTTCAAGCATTCAATATTAGAAATGTAAAAGATTAATTTTCGTGGGGTAATGCTGTCTTTGAGCAAGAGGTAGGTTTTATTAAGTTCTAATTTTTTTTGGTTTATTACCAATGAAAAACGGAGTGTTTTATTGGTTTGTGCAATTCCCATCTTAAAAAACAAACCAATAAATAAATAAATCGATACCTTAACCATATTTTTAACGATGAGGAGATGGTGGCGCAACAAAAAGGTTGTTGAGTTGATTAACTATGTTTTTAAATTCTTTTAATTGATTTGGTTTGCAAATTTTTCGGATATCCTCAAAATGCCTGTAATTTATTTGTTCCTTTTCCTTTGCCAAATCTCCAATTAATTGAAGAACTGAATCCTTTTGCAATGACGGGACTTCAGTATTTAATTGTAAAAAATAAGATGATTTTAAGTTGTTTGATTTTTGCTCAATACCTCTTATATCTTCACGGTGCTTTTTAATCAAATCATCATAAAGCATGATTTGAGTTTCATCAAAACTTAGAGCTTTAATAATTTCGTTTCTTGGTCCTTCAGCGCGGTGAGGTCTTCTTTTAAAAGACATTAATTGCCAAACCATTATTAAGTTTGCAACAATTAAAAAGACGATTAAAATTTTGTAAAGTTTTATCTTATTCATAGGAGATGATACTTTTATCTGAACTTGAGAATAACTCTAAGGTTTGATTGGCTTTAGAATTGAATAGGTTGGAAGTAATTGTTAAATTGAGAATGAGTACACCCACTATAACTGCAATAGATAGGTATGCCCATTTAACAGGCACTACTTGTTGTTTACGCAAATCAATTTTCGCCATAATTCTGTCATACAAAAATGGCGATGGTTCTGCTTTGTGTATTTTTTGAAATGAATTCAGCGAATTTTTTGCTTCCATAATGTGTTAGACGATTTATTTTTTATTTTCCTTTGCTTTCAATAACATTTTTTCCAAATTAATTTTAGCCCTTTGAAACAAAGATTCCAGGGCTTTGGTACTAATTTGCATGACTTCAGCTGCCTCTTTTTGTGATAAGTCTTCTATTTTTAAGAGGATGAGTGCAGTTTTTTGATTTTCAGGTAAACTATTAATTAATGCAAATAATTGGCCAAGTTCTTCTTTGTCTTCCAGTAAAACGCCCGGATGATTGAATTCTTTTGGTTCAAAAAATAAATTCTCTTCTGTTTTAAATAAGTTGGTTAATATGGCAAAGCGTTTTTTGCGTTGTCTCCATTTTAAAAAGTCAATGGACTTGTTTATTGTAATTCTGTATAACCAAGTGGATAGTTTGGAATTCTGTTTAAAGTTACCTAGGTTATCGTGTACACTCAAGAATACATCCTGCGTAATCTCTTCAGCGTCTTCTCTGTTCTGAACATACTGTAAAGCGCAGTTAAAAACAAGCGATTTGTAGGTATCATATATCTCTTGAAGATTCAACAGTTATAATAATTTGATTCGGAATACGAACAAAAATAGAACTTTTAATTAGGTAAACTAATTTTGATTCTTTAACTATTGATTATTTAGACGAACGAAGCCTTAGGTTTTGAATTGAAATAAGTAACCGTCAGAATTTTAATTATATAATTTTTCCCGCTGACTCTTAAAACTGTCATTCTCTAAATATTCATCGTAAGTACAGCTTTTATCTATAAAACCATTCGGCCCAATTTCGATGATGCGCTTAGCAACAGTTTGAACTAATTCGTGGTCATGACTGGTGAATAAAATGGTTCCCGGATAATCCTTCAAGGCATCGTTATAAGAAATAATACTTTCCAGATCTAAGTGATTGGTTGGTTCATCTAAAATTAAAAGATTCGGATTTAATAACATCATCCGGCTTGTCATGCATCTCACTTTTTCGCCACCACTTAATACCGAACATTTTTTTAGAACTTCTTCGCCACTAAAAAGCATTTTACCTAAAAAGCCACGAATGTACGTTTCATCTTTTTCTTTACTAAATTGTCTTAACCAATCTATTAAATTGAGGTCGCTTTGGAAGAAGTGAGCATTTTCATTTGGTAAATGTGCTTTGTAAATTGTAGTACCAAAGGTGTATTTACCGGCATCTGCTTTCTCTTCATCAGCTAAAATATTAAATAGTGCACTTACACTTAATTGGTTTTTGCTTATAAATGCAACTTTATCGCCTTTGTTAATGTTAAAGTTAACATCTTTGAAAAGCAATCCGTTGTTATTTGATTTTTTTAATCCCTCAACAAGTAATATCTGATCACCTGCATCTCTTTCCTGTTTAAATATGATGCCCGGATATCTTCTGGTGCTTGCAGGTATTTCGTCGATGACTAATTTATCCAATAACTTTTTACGACTTGTAGCTTGCCTGCTTTTGCTGGCATTGGCACTAAAACGCCTAACAAAATCCTGCAATTCTGCACGTTTGTCTTCCATTTTTTTATTCTGGTCTGCACGCTGTTTCAAAGCTAACTGACTCATTTGATACCAAAAACTATAATTTCCGGTGTAGGTGCTGAGTTTATTAAAATCGATATCGCAAATATGTGTACAAACTGCATCTAAAAAATGTCGGTCGTGACTAATCACCACAACAGTGTTTTCAAAATCAGCTAAAAAGTTTTCAAGCCAGGTAATGGTTTCAACGTCCAAATCATTGGTAGGCTCATCCAGCAACAGAATGTCAGGATTACCAAATAGTGCTTGCGCCAACAATACTTTAACTTTGTCTTTTCCACTTAAATCTTTTACAAGTGAATAATGATTTTCAGGTTTGATACCCATGTTTGTAAGCATGGTTGCTGCATTACTTTCAGCATCCCAGCCATTCATTTCCGCAAACTCTGCTTCTAGCTCACTTGCTTTAACACCATCTTCGTCACTAAAATTCTCTTTGGCGTAAATGGCATCTTTTTCTTTCATTATTTGAAACAAGCGTTTGTTTCCCATAATAACAGTGTCTAATACTGTGTATTCATTGTATTCAAAGTGATTTTGTTTTAAAACACTTAAGCGCATGCCGGGCAATATGTTAACTTGTCCTTTCGTTGGATCAATTTCGCCACTCAATATTTTCATAAAGGTTGATTTACCGGCTCCATTGGCGCCAATTAATCCATAGCAATTTCCGGGCGTAAATTTTACATTTACTTCATCAAATAAAATACGTTTACCATATTGTAAACTAACGTTTGAAACTGTTATCATATCCTTTTAAAATCGGCGCAAAAATACAAAATTAAGTTGGGATACTGATAGAACCATTTATTAATGTAATTCGAAAGAGATTTTGATAAATTAACACAAAGTCATATGATTGAGCGCAAATTCATGTTTCACTAATTCAACTAATTTTTATCTTTGATGACTTTAAAAATGAAGTTGTTAATTTCTTTATTGTTCTGTGCTTCAACTTTATTGTCTCAAACGAGCATTAAAGGATTGATTAAGGATAACATAGGAGCACCATTGCCATACTGTAGCATAGGTTACCTTGGTAAAACAGTAGGTACTTTATCAGATGAAAATGGTGAATTTGAATTAAAATTAAACGGTGTAACAGACAGTGATACGATCAAATTTTTTGCAATTGGTTTTAACGAGTATTTTATTTCTGTGTTAGAAGCTAAAAAGCAGATGAGTTTAGAAATTAAATTGCAGGAAGCTGCTGTTGAATTACTTGAGGTTGAAGTAAGCGCCAGAAAGGTTGCTATTGATTATTTGGGAACTAAAAAATTTATAACCAATAATTGCAGTGGTTTTGTAAAAAATGAAGAAAACTGGAAGGGCTCTGAAACAGCAATTAATGCCAACAATAAGGTAGGTAGAGATGTGTTTCTTCAAAATTTTAGTTTTTACATTATACAAAATAAATACACTGATTCCCTCAAATTTCGTTTGATGTTGTATGAAGCAAGTGAAAAGAATTATCCAAGGTTAAAAACGATCCTCAGAAAACCTATCGTTTTTAAGGTACCTCCGGGGCAAGTTGGTGAGTTTATTGTGGATATCACAAAATACAATGTGGTAACCAATAAAAATTTTTTTATTAGTTTGGAGTGTTTGCAAAACGAAATGGAGATTACAAAGTTTTGTTATGCCGGCTCGCCTTCTGTAACCTCCTTTGTGAAATCAGCAGCATTTGCCAGATGGAATCGGTTGCGTGGCGGTGGAGCAGATTTTAAAATGAAAGTAACCTATAATAAATAAAATGGATATGGCCGATTTTTTTACAACAGAAGCTTTATTAAGTCTTTTAAGTTTAACGGTAATGGAGGTTTTACTGGGAATTGATAATGTGATATTTGTATCTATTGTTATGAGCCGACTTTCTAAAGATCAGGCAAAAAAAGCCGGATTGATATGGATGACAACCGGCGTGCTAATGAGAATTAGTCTCTTATTTGTAATGGTGTTTTTAATTAGTGGAGAGAAGGTTTTATTTACCTTCTTTGAGCACCCGGTTCAGTTAAAAGATATCATTATGCTTGCCGGAGGTTTATTTTTATTGGTAAATAGCACACTCGAAATTCATAATAAGTTAGAGGGAGCCAATGAAGAGGGCCAACAGGCCAAAGAAAACTTAAGAAAAGGATTTAAAGCGGTTATGTTGCAAATACTTTTAATCGATATTGTTTTTAGCGTTGATGGTATAATTACGGCCATTGGCATGGCCAGACAAATTTTAGTGATGGCCGTTGCAGTTATTATAAGTATGATAGTTATGTTTTATTATGCGCCGAAAATTTCCGCATTTATAGATAAGCACCCAACTTTTAAAATATTAGCGCTTTCGTTTTTGGTATTAATTGCTGTATTATTAATAGTTGAAGGTATCCATGTTGAAACCTTTCATATACCAAAGGGTACCATTTATTTTGCAATGGCATTTAGTTTTATCATAGAGATGCTAAATCTTAGATTCAGAAAGAAAACGAATCCGGTCCAGTTGCGAAAATCCGAAATTGAGGAACCTAATGCCAATAAATAAGCCTGTTTTATTGATTGGATGAATGAGGTTGATAAATATTTTGCGCAATTTCCAAAGCAGGTTAAGGAGCATTTAAATAACATCAGACGTTTAATTTTTGAGATGGCTCCCGGAGTTGAAGAAAAAATGGCCTATGGTATGCCGGCTTATCACTTAAATAAAAAGCCATTAATTTATTACGCTGCCTATCAAAATCACATCGGATTGTACGCACTGCCTGTTACAAATTTAAAATTCGAAAAGCATCTCAAGGAATATAAATGTGGCAAAGGATCAATTCAATTGCCCATTGACCAAACAGTGCCCTACGATTTAATTAAAAATATAATAGCTTTTAGAGTTGAAGAAACAAGTTCAAAAAAATCAAAATAAAAAAGGAATTAAAGCCACTTTCTTCTTCTAAAGTAAACGATAAGCCCCAGTATAATACTTATCATTACGCCCCAGGTAACATAATACCCATTTTCTGATTTAATTTCAGGCATATTTTCAAAGTTCATACCATACACACCGGCAATAAATGTTACAGGGATAAAGATGGTGCTCATGATGGTCAGCACTTTCATCACTTCATTCATTTTATTGGAGTTTGTGCTTAAATATACGTCCATGATGCCGCTTAGTAAATCTCTGTATGTTTCAACTGTATCAATAATTCGAGTGCAATGGTCTTGTAAATCTCGTAAAAATAAATGTGTATTATCGGTTACAAAACTGCTTTCGGACCTTATAAGATTGTTGACTAAATCTCTTAATGGCCAAACTTGCCTTCTTAAAAATATGACTTCGCGTTTTAACTCATATAATTGAATTAAAGTGCTTTTCTTCGGAGCATTCATAATCTCTTCTTCCAACACTTCAACTTTATCCCCAATTTTTTCAACAGCATGGAAATAACAATCTACAACAGCATCCATCAATGCATAAAATAAGTAATCTGCGCCAAGTTTTCTTACCCTGCCTTTACCCGTGCGGAGTCGATTCCTAACAATATCAAAACCATCACCACCGGTTGGTTCTTGAAATGAAATAACGGTGTTCTCCAATAAAACCATACTTAATTGTTCAGAGTATACTTTATCTTGGTAGGTAATCATTTTCATGATGCTAAGTAAGTAATTGTCGTAGTCCTCAAACTTTGGTCGTTGGTCGATATTGACAATGTCTTCAAGTGTAAGCGGGTGTAAGTTATACAATTTGCCAATTTTTTCAATTAATTCTGTTTTGTGTACACCTTCCACGTTTATCCATTTAACCATGTTCGGTTTAACGTACATTAAGCAGTCACTTAAATCAAAAAATTCCTGTTCAAAAAACTCAGTTTCATTAAATTCAATTAATGTAATTTTAATTCGTTCAGAGTTAACAATACCTGTGTATTGCATTGTGCCTGGAGGAGCACCTATTTTCGATTTCTTACTCATTTTCCAATCGGTTTTTTTCGCTAAGATTTTCAATCACTACAACTATTTCACCTTTGGGTGGTTTGTTAGAATAATATTCAATTAAATTATCTACGTTGTCTCTTTTTACTTCTTCAAAATGTTTGGTTAGTTCGCGGCACACACAAATTTTTCGTGAAGTGCCTAAATGTAGCTTTATCTCTTCCAGTAATTTTACCAGTCTAAATGGCGATTCATAAAGTATAATTGTTTTTGTTTCAAGGCTTAACTCTTTAAGTTTAGTTTGACGACCTTTTTTTTGAGGCAAAAAACCAAAAAAACTAAATTCGTTACAAGGGAATCCACTGTTAACCAAAGCAGGTACAAAGGCTGTGGCGCCTGGTAAACAGCATACTTCTCCACCTTGCTGAATAACTTCTCTAACAAGTAAAAATCCGGGATCACTAATCGCCGGCGTCCCCGCATCGCTTATTAAACCAATTGTTTTGCCAGCTTGAATTTCAGAAACTATTTCTTTTACTTGCTGGTGTTCATTGTGTTGATGGTATGATTTAAGAGACTTTACAATACTCAAGTGTTTTAAAAGAAACGAACTGGTTCTTGTGTCTTCAGCTAAAATCAAATCACATTCTTGCAACACTTTAATTGCTCTTAAAGTAATGTCATCTAAGTTTCCAATTGGAGTTGGAATTACATATAACTTGCTCATTTTTTTGTAAAAAGTAATAAAGTTTTAGTGTTACGTACTGTAATATTAATTAATTTAAGGGAAGTTGAGAGGTAAGTTTAAAATAGTTTTTACACTTATTTTGTTAGTTAATGGTTTGTAAGTTATCACAGTTAAACACACTGTTAGTTAATAATCCGGTTCAAATTTATTTTATTTTTTGGGTAGAAATTAACTACCTTCATTTTTTAATTAAGTGTAGTAAACTTATGGAAGGACAAATCAGAAAATAAAACTGTAAATTATTATTAAAAACACAATTTAATTTAAAAAACAATTGGAAGTTCAGTATAAAATTATTGATAGCACCTATTAATAAAGTATTTTAAACGTTATTAAAAATAGCTTGGCATCAATAATAATTTCAATCCTAACTAATTAAAATCAAAAATAATGGAAATAAAAGATCGTTTTATTCAACAAATTACACAAGGTTATGGTTCAGCTAATGCAATCTCTATAGGCGCTGCGATGTTGGATGGCACTCCAATTAAAGAGGCGCAAGTTAAAATACCGCTCAAAACATTAAACAGGCATGGTTTAATTGCGGGTGCAACCGGTACGGGTAAAACAGTTACACTTCAAATAATTGCCGAAAGTATGAGTGCCGCGGGTATTCCTGTTTTAATGATGGATTTAAAAGGTGATTTAAGTGGCATCGCAACAGCTGGGGTTATTAATCCTAAAATAGAGGAGAGACACCAGTTAATAGGTTTGCCTTATAATCCAAAAGCTACCTTTACTGAATTAATGACGATAAGTGGCAGGGAGGGTGTTAAATTAAGAGCTACTGTCAGTGAATTTGGTCCGGTTTTATTTAGTAAAATACTGGAATTGAATGAAACTCAAAGTGGTCTTGTAGCAATGCTGTTTAAGTATGCTGACGATAAAGGCTTATTGTTACTTGATTTGAAGGATTTTAAAGCACTTCTTAAATTCGCAACCGAAGATGGTAAAGCAGAATTGCAGAAAGAATATGGTAATATCAGTACAGCCAGTATTGGTACTATATTAAGGAAAATTGTGGAGTTGGAGAGTCAGGGCGCGGAACACTTTTTTGGTGAAAAAAGTTTTGATGTTGAAGACCTTTTGAAAAAGGATGCCAACGGGTTGGGTATCGCTTCTATCATTCGTCTTACCGATATACAAGATAAGCCAAAACTATTTTCAACTTTTATGCTGAGTTTATTGGCTGAGATATATGCAACTTTTCCGGAGGCAGGTGACTTGGATAAACCAAAGTTGTGCGTGTTTATTGATGAAGCTCATTTAATCTTTAATGAAGCAAGTAAAGCTTTGTTAGATCAAATAGAAAGCATTATTAAATTAATAAGAAGTAAAGGTGTAGGTATTTATTTTATCACACAAAATCCTTATGATGTGCCGGATGCAGTTTTAGCTCAATTAGGATTAAAGGTGCAGCATGCTTTAAGAGCTTTTACAGAAAAAGATCGTAAGGCCATTAAAAAAACGGCAGAAAACTATCCAATATCTGAATTTTATAAAACAGATGAATTACTAACCAGTTTAGGGATTGGCCAAGCGCTTATTTCTGCATTAAATGAAAAAGGCATTCCTACGCCGTTAGCAGCCGTGCATTTAAAAGCCCCGGCAAGCAGAATTGGAGTTTTAACGCCGGATGAGATTAATTCTATCCATGCAAAAAGTCAATTAGTAAATAAATACAATAGTGTAGTTGATCGTGAAAGCGCTTATGAATTATTAAATAAACGACTAGAGGATAAAGCAGATGCTGCTGTCTCAAGCGAAGAGGAGGAGCCAAAGTCAAAAAAGTCACCAAAGCAAGAAAAATCCATCATCCAAAAGGCAAGTGAAAATACAATGGTAAGGCAAGTAGGTAGAACTGTTTTTAAGGAGTTAGCAAGAGGCTTGCTTGGCGCACTTGGCATAGGAGGTAAAAAGAAAAGCGGCTGGTTTTAATATCAATGAAGGTTTTACTTATATGTACCGATGGATTTGCTTTGTGTGAAATGGCGAATTATTTCATGACTAACTTTAAAAAACGGGAGCTGACAATTTTTGCTAAATCCTTAAATGAAAATTTTGAGTTAGATCCAAAAACAAAAAACGAAATAAAACGTTTTCAAAAAACGGAATTACAGAGGTTAGGTCTGAATGATACCACTGTTTATGATTTAGGTTTTGCACTTACAAAGGAAGCTAACCAAGAACTGCTCAAAATGAACAATGTAGCACTAAAGTTTAACTATAATTTTGATTTCAACGAAACAAGTGTGGATGAGTGTGCTGCAATGATGGAATTATACTTCATGAGATTTGCTAAAGTTTATTTTGGAGAGATATACTAAAAATTAAAAAATAAAGTTAACATTTGATGTTGAATTAGACTTTTGCGTATCTTTGCTAAAGATTTTGATCAATAAGAAAATTATAATTGCCATCGTAGTTGTGTTAGTCTTTTCGCAAATGGATATCTCTGCGCAGTGCGCCATGTGTAAATCCGCTGCAGAAAGTACTTTAAAGTCTGATCCAAAGTCAATGGCAAGAAGTTTAAATTCAGGAATTCTTTATTTAATGGCGGTACCATATATTCTGATTTCCTTCATTTTCAGAAAACAAATTAAACAGTTGTTTCAAAAATGGTTTAAAAAACCAACAACAACTTAAAATTTTAACAAAAAACATTTTTTAGATTTTTTAGATTTTTTCCTTCAACGCTTAATTTTAAGCATTCGAATGATTAATATCAGTTTGCGTCGAAAAAAAACCAACTCATTTAATTGTTTTTCAGCAATTTAGACGGGTAATAAGATGAACAATTTAACCTATCATTTGTACTAGTTAAGTGAATTAACCTTATATTTGCACACTACTATGGATACAAAAAAAATTCTGCGTTTCAATAATTCTAACAGGCAGTTTTACGCCGAACTAAAAAAGCGAGTTGACAATTATTTTAAGGAAAACAACATCAGCAAAACAGGAAATTTGAACATGTGGCTTAAAGCAGCATTTATGATTTCTGCTTATTTTGTGCCTTACTTGCTTATTACATTTAATGTTTTTGAAAGTAAATTAATCTGGTGGTTGCTATCTGCTATTATGGGTTTTGCAATGGCCGGTATAGGATTGTGTATTATGCATGATGCATGCCATGGTTCGTTTAGTAAAAATCAAACAATCAATAAAATATTTGGGTACACGATTAATATGCTTGGTGGTCACGCTACCAATTGGAAAATTCAACACAACGTTATTCACCACACCTTTACCAATGTGCATGATTTTGATGAGGATATTGCTCCTCCCGGCTTTATGCGCTTCGAACCACATGCCAAACTAAAACCTATTCATCGCTTTCAATTTATTTACGCTTGGTTCTTTTATGGAATGATGACCATGATGTGGACGTCTACTAAAGATTTTAAGCAGATATTCCGCTACAATAAAAACGGTCATGTTAAAGCATTTAATTCCACACTTAATAAAGAATTTTTTATCATTGCGCTTTCTAAGGTGTTGTATTTTGCTTACATGTTGCTCCCTTTATTTTTAATTCCGCAAATGACCTTTTTAAATTGGTTGGTTGGATTTTTAACGATACATTACATCGCAGGTTTCGTGCTGGCATGCATATTTCAACCCGCGCATGTTGTTGCAGATACTGAATTTCCAATTGCTGCGGATGGGATTAATTTAGAAAACGATTGGGCTGTGCATCAATTAAAAACTACCATGAATTTTGGCACACGAGACAAAGTTTTCAGTTGGTTAGTTGGGGGATTGAATCATCAGGTAGAGCACCACTTATTTCCAAATATTTGCCATGTGCATTACGGTAAACTTTCTAAAATAGTAAAAGAAACTGCCAAAGAGTTTAACGTGCCTTACCACGATAAAAAAACATTTTTAGGTGCACTTTGGAGCCACGAAAAAATGTTATACAAGTTTGGAAGAGCTTAATCGAAACATAGCCATTATTAATGGGCCTAATTTAAATCTGTTAGGATCCAGAGAAAAGGAAATTTACGGTGAGCAAAGTTTTGATGTTTATTTAAATTCACTTTCAATTAAATACCCTACCGTTAAGTTTAGTTATTATCAAAGTAATGTAGAAGGCGAATTAGTATCCAAGATTCAAGAATTTGGATTTAAATGTGACGGAATTATTTTAAACGCAGCAGCTTATACGCATACTTCTGTGGCCATAAGAGATGCCGTTTCCGCTATTAAATGTCCTGTAATTGAAGTTCACATCAGCAATATATATGCAAGAGAAGAATTCAGACATACTAGCTTAATTTCGCCTGTTTGTAAAGGCGTAATTTGTGGTCTTGGACTCAAAGGATACGAGTTGGGGCTGCTTGCTCTTATTGGCAATAAATAATTTCCAAATATATCAGTTAACCAACAAGATGATGCATTAGAATTTATAGCACATAATCTTGATAAAGTTTCAATTATTTATTTCATTAATCTGTTATTGCCCTAAAAAGTAAAAACAAACTACCTGATAAAATGATTGTTACCGGAAGTGTTAAAACCCAAGCCAAAAGAATATTAATAATTGTCTTTTTCTGAAGGTTCTTCAACCCCTTCTTGGCAACCATACTTCCCATAATACCAGAGCTTAACATGTGTGTAGTACTTACCGGTGCTTTGTATGCCGTTGCAATTCCAATACCTATTGAAGCAACAATTTCAGCGCTTGCCCCTTGCGCGTAACTCATGTGTTGCTTACCAATTTTTTCTCCAAGTGTTTTTACAATGCGCTTCCAACCAATCATGGTTCCTAAACCTAAACAAATACTAATTAATAAAATAACCCATGATGGAGCAAATTCAATCAATTTTTTTGCTTTAGAAATTTCCTTTTTAAGTGTGTCTGTTTCAATTTTCGATAAGGCAACATTCGGACTTTTTAATAATTTATCTGCTGCCTTCGTGATTTTAACAACATCTTTTCTTAGTTCAAATCTTCCACTACGTTCAATATTTTCTGTGAATGTAGCCCCATTTGTTGCTTCACTAAAATGTTTACAATGCGATTTTATAGTGTTTAAGTTTTTAAACTCATCTTTACCGAAGTGTGCAGTATCAGATGTTTGTATAACGTTTTCAATAGTAATGAGGCTGGTGTTAACTTCTTGTAAATTAATATTGCTATCTAAAGAATAGTAGGCTGGTAAAACTGAAATTAAAATCATCATCAGTAACCCAACACCTTTTTGCCCATCGTTTTGTCCATGAAAAAATGACACCATTCCACAAGTTAACCACAATAAAATTCTAATTGACCATGGTGGGGTTTTACCGGGGATGGGTTCTTTGTAAAATGAATCATTCTTTACAAAACTTTTAAAAATGAACATAATCGCAATAGCACATGCAAAACCTGCAAAAGGAGAGATTAACAAAGCCCATCCTGTATCCTTGGCCTTATCCCAATTCACGGCACTACCGCCCACATTACCCGGTAAAAAATAAAAGGCAAGACCAATACCTAAAATCGATCCAATAATCGTATGAGAACTGGATGCAGGAATTCCAAAGTACCATGTTCCAAAGTTCCAGATGATAGCAGATAAAAGAATGGCCAAAATTAAACATAAACCATGCGAAACGTTGGAGTCAACAAGCACCTCCATGGGTAAAAGATTAACAATGCCCATTGCAACACCAATACCGCCGGTTAATACGCCAACAAAGTTAAGCACACCGCTGTATACAACTGCAGTAGTTGGTTTTAGTGAATTGGTATAAATTACTGTTGCCACAGCGTTGGCAGTATCATGAAATCCATTGATAAACTCAAAAACACAAGCCAAAATGATGGCAAGTACTAAAAGAATGGTGAGGCCTGTTGTTAAATCGAACATGAAATATTTTTGAACTAATAGTTAAAATAAGGCCTCAATGTTAAGTTAATTTTAATAAGAATCAAAAATTTATTTCAAAATATTATAAATACATAGTAAATTATTCTTCAACAACCGCTGCTAATTTTGATTTTCTTGAAGTATATTTTTGTTTAAGTTCATGGCATTTTCCCAACCGTAAGGAAAAATCGCATTGTTGTCAGATGTGATACTTTTCATTATTCCTTTTACAAATTTTTGGATTTCTTTTGGCAGCAAATAAAACGCTTTATCAATTTCCGTTCGCCTTTCAAAATCTAACTCACCATTTTGATGTCTGATGACATACTTTATGTTTTTATAATTGATTATAATTTTAATCCTCCCATCACTTTTACCATTACCTCCGCTTGTTCCGCATACTATTACAGGCTCAATTTTGCCATCTTTGTCTATATCCTCAAACCTGCAATATTTAGTCCAAAACCAAATAGAGGTTTCCACTCTGTTGTTAGTGTTTTTCAAAGCGAAGTCATTGATCTCCCATATTTTTTTGAGTTCGTTCGATTCTTTTTTGAAACATAAAGCTTGAATCTTTTCATTAATGATTTCTTTAGTTTTATTGGTGCTGTCAGGTTTTTCAGTTAATACAGCGTATTGCACTCCGGTATTATCATTAAATTGATAGACTTTGTATATCGGAAATTTGATTGTTTGTTTAGTAAGAGGATATTCATTAAAGAGTTCCGTTACTTGTTCAGGTGTAAGTGTTCTACTGATTGCACCTAAGTTAGTTTGGCTTTTGAGTCTGCTTTGCAAACACATCACCAAACTTAAAATCAAAATTCGTATTGTAAATGATAGCATAATTCAATCCTGACAGGTTAATAAGGCAGGTTACCTGCATCAAAATCATTGGTGTTTTGATCTTTTGTAGACGGAAAATTACTGTTCGTTTCCCGTTTGGTTAAGAGTTGAAAAGTTTCTGCTATAATTTCTGTGATATTTTTTTTTAGTCCGTCTTTATCTTGCCATTGGCGGGTTTGCAGCCTACCTTCTAAATAAATTTGCGCTCCTTTTTTTAGTAATTTTTCTGCGTTTTCTGCAAGTGACCTCCACATAACAATGTTGTGCCATTCAGTTTGTTCTATTCGGTTACCGGCCTTGTCTTTATAAAAGTCAGTAGTTGCAAGGCTAAAACTAACTCTGGCAATATTACCATCTAAATATCTAATTTCAGGGTCCCTACCCAAATTACCAACTAAAATTACTTTATTAACACCGGCCATAATGTCTAAAGTTAATCATTTTTCAAGAAAAAATCAGTTTCTTCTATTTTTAAATAGAGTGTTTTTCATCAAAAAACTTGTGTAATAATAAAAAAGGGTGTATATTTGCGGCCCGTTTTTTGCATAAGATGTTTGATTGATAAGGATTTGTGTAAGGTTGATAAAAATAATTCAAAAAATATTAAAAAATATTTGGAGAATAGGAAAAGAGTTATTAATTTTGCACCCCCGTTTTGAGGGAATGAGAGAAAGAGGGGATTAATAGAGTGATTAAAAAGTGGATTTAGCGATAGGTTCACGAAGAAATAAAGACGTTCATTGACAGATTGAGGAATTAAAATGATAGCAAGTAACTCGCTATTTATAGTAATATAGATAGGAGGTTGAAGGAATAAACAAAACACAGGAAAATTTCAGAGATGAGATTTTACCCCCGAGAGGGATGTCTAACAGACATTAAGATTTCCTAAGATAATGAAATGAGCAATAGCGAATTTTACGATTGAGTAGTGATATTTAATCTAATTTTAGAGGAGTCAAACTTTTTTTTACAATGGAGAGTTTGATCCTGGCTCAGGATGAACGCTAGCGGCAGGCTTAATACATGCAAGTCGAGGGGCAGCACGGTAGCAATACTGGTGGCGACCGGCGCACGGGTGCGTAACACGTATACAATCTGCCTTTAACAGGGGGATAGCCTTTCGAAAGAGAGATTAATACCCCATAATAGTAGAGGAGGCATCTTCTTTATTTGAAAGCTACGGCGGTTAAAGATGAGTATGCGGATGATTAGCTAGATGGTGAGGTAACGGCTCACCATGGCGACGATCAATAGGGGATCTGAGAGGACTACCCCCCACACTGGTACTGAGACACGGACCAGACTCCTACGGGAGGCAGCAGTAAGGAATATTGGACAATGCTCGCAAGAGTGATCCAGCCATGCCGCGTGCAGGAAGACGGCCCTATGGGTTGTAAACTGCTTTTGAACTAGAGAAAACCCTCCTACGTGTAGGAGGCTGATAGTATAGTTAGAATAAGCATCGGCTAACTTCGTGCCAGCAGCCGCGGTAAGACGAAGGATGCAAGCGTTATCCGGATTCATTGGGTTTAAAGGGAGCGTAGGTGGATTTGTAAGTCAGTGGTGAAAGCCGGCAGCTTAACTGTCGAACTGCCATTGATACTGCGGATCTTGAGTATGGTTGCTGTGGGCGGAATATGACATGTAGAGGTGAAATTCATAGAGATGTCATAGAACACCGATTGCGAAGGCAGCTCACAAAGCCATTACTGACACTGAGGCTCGAAAGTGCGGGGATCAAACAGGATTAGATACCCTGGTAGTCCGCACTGTAAACGATGATTACTCGCTGCTGGGAGGTAACTTTCAGTGGCTAAGCGAAAGCGATAAGTAATCCACCTGGGGAGTACGCCGGCAACGGTGAAACTCAAAGGAATTGACGGGGGCCCGCACAAGCGGAGGAGCATGTGGTTTAATTCGATGATACGCGAGGAACCTTACCAGGGCTTGAAAGTTAGGGAATATCTTTGAAAGAGGATAGTCAGCAATGACCCGAAACTAGGTGCTGCATGGCTGTCGTCAGCTCGTGCCGTGAGGTGTTGGGTTAAGTCCCGCAACGAGCGCAACCCCTACCATTAGTTGCCAGCGGTTCGGCCGGGGACTCTAATGGAACTGCCCGCGCAAGCGGAGAGGAAGGTGGGGATGACGTCAAGTCATCACGGCCCTTACGTCCTGGGCTACACACGTGCTACAATGGCTATTACAGAGGGCTGCTACACAGTAATGTGATGCTAATCTTCAAAAATAGTCTCAGTTCGGATTGGGGTCTGCAACTCGACCCCATGAAGCTGGATTCGCTAGTAATCGCGCATCAGCAATGGCGCGGTGAATACGTTCCCGGGCCTTGTACACACCGCCCGTCAAGCCATGAAAGCTGGGGGTATCTAAAGTCGGTTGCCGTAAGGCGCTGCCTAGGGTAAAACCGGTAATTGGGGCTAAGTCGTAACAAGGTAGCCGTACCGGAAGGTGCGGCTGGAACACCTCCTTTCTGGAGTCATCCCTCTACAAAGGGTTTTGTAATGGCCAACAACAACGTAGTTACTTGTTATTATTTTAATTCCAAAAATCTAACACATTACCCAAAACAAGAGCTGGGTGGAAATGCTAAAGCAAACTGCTTTACGCGGATTGACAATTGAAAGATTGACGATTTACGATTGAGAGAATTTAAAAAAATCGTCAATTGTACATCTAAAAATCGTAAATCAAAAAACAGTCCCGTAGCTCAGTTGGTTAGAGCACTACACTGATAATGTAGGGGTCAGCGGTTCAAATCCGCTCGGGACTACATCGCACTCGGAGTGCGAATGTTAAATGATAAATGATAAATTTTAAATGGTAACATTTAACATTTAACATTTAAAATTCAACATTAAAAGCAAAGCTTTTAATTTGGGGGATTAGCTCAGCTGGCTAGAGCGCCTGCCTTGCACGCAGGAGGTCATCGGTTCGACTCCGATATTCTCCACCAATGTGAAGTAAGAAATAAGAATTTAGATTTAAAGAAGTAAAAAACTTCTTGAATTCTAACTTTTAAAATCTAACTTCAAATAAGTTCTTTGACATATTGAAAAAAAGACACGAGATTCAATAACCTACTGTAAAGTAGCATTGAATTTAACAACAGATAGATGTAACAATCTATTTAAATTGTAAGAAATGGAACTAAAACCATTAAAAAAAATAAAGACTTTGCATGCATGGAGCAAAAGCCATCATGCTGGTCCTGATTAGCAATAATTAGGAAAAAACAGAAAGTAATTAAGGGCGCATGGAGGATGCCTTGGGTCTTAGAGGCGAAGAAGGACGTGATAAGCTGCGATAAGCTTGGGGGAGTGGCAAATACACATTATATCCCAAGATTTCCGAATGGGGCAACCCTATATACTGCGAGGTTAAACTCGCAGAGCAAACGCTCTGAACTGAAACATCTAAGTAGGAGCAGGAGAAGAAAATAATTTAATGATTGCGCAAGTAGTGGCGAGCGAACGCGCAAGAGCCCAAACCAGCGTAATTACGGTTACGCTGGGGTTGTAGGACTACAATGTGGACTTAAAAGTTATAGTGGAACAGGTTTGGAAAGGCCGACCATAGGGGGTGATAGTCCCGTACACGACATAATTTTTATACCTAGTAGTATCCTGAGTACTGCGGGGTCGGAGACGCCCTGTAGGAATCTGCCAGCACCATCTGGTAAGGCTAAATACTCCTAAGACACCGATAGTGAACTAGTACTGTGAAGGAAAGGTGAAAAGAACCGCAAACAGCGGAGTGAAATAGAACCTGAAACCATGCGCTTACAAGCGGTTGGAGCCCTTACGTGGGGTGACAGCGTGCCTTTTGCATAATGAGCCTACGAGTTACACTTTACTGGCAAGGTTAAGCCCTTAAGGGGCGTTAACCGAAGCGAAAGCGAGTCTGAATAGGGCGTATAGTCAGTAGAGGTAGACGCGAAACCTTGTGATCTACCCATGGCCAGGATGAAGGTGGTTTAACCGCCACTGGAGGTCCGAACCGATAAGCGTTGAAAAGCTTCCGGATGAGCTGTGGGTAGGGGTGAAAGGCTAATCAAACTGGGAAATAGCTCGTACTCCCCGAAATGCCTTTAGGGGCAGCGTAGAGGTTAAGTTTAATAGAGGTAGAGCTACTGATTGGATGCGGGGGAAGCGATTCCTACCAAGTCCTGACAAACTCCGAATGCTATTAAATATACTCTGCAGTGAGCCCGCGGGTGCTAAGGTCCGCGGACGAGAGAGGGAGAACTCAGACCAACAGCTAAGGTCCCTAAATCTATTCTAAGTTGATATAACGTGGTCCGATTGCATTGACAGCCAGGATGTTTGCTTGGAAGCAGCCATTCATTTAAAGAGTGCGTAACAGCTCACTGGTCGAGCGATTGGGCGTGGATGATACTCGGGCATCAAGAATAGTACCGAAGCTTTGGGGGCGAGGTAACACTCGCCCGGTAGGGGAGCATTCTAACAACGTTGAAGGAGTTGCGTGAGCGCTACTGGAGTGGTTAGAAAAGCAAATGTAGGCATAAGTAACGATAAAACAGGCGAGAAACCTGTTCGCCGAAAGACTAAGGTTTCCTGAACAACGATAATCGGTTCAGGGTTAGTCGGGACCTAAGGTGAAGCCGAAGGGCGTAATCGATGGACAACTGGTTAATATTCCAGTACTAATACCACTGCGATGGAGAGACGAAGTCGTGTAAACTCAGCGAACTGACGGAATAGTTCGTTTAAGCCCGTAGGTTTAGGTTATGTAGGCAAATCCGCATAGCTTCTGAAAGGTGAAAGTACCTTGAGTCGTCAGACAAGAGGATTGAGTCCAAACATACTTCCAAGAAAATCTTCTAAGCTTCAGGTGAGTATTACCCGTACCGCAAACCGACACAGGTAGTTGGGTAGAAAATACTAAGGCGCTCGAGTGATCCGTGGCTAAGGAACTAGGCAAATTAACCCCGTAACTTCGGGAGAAGGGGTGCCAGAGGTAACACTCTGGCCGCAGAGAAATGGCGGTGGCGACTGTTTAACAAAAACACAGGGCTTTGCAAAAACGAAAGTTGAAGTATAAGGCCTGACACCTGCCCGGTGCTGGAAGGTTAAGAGGAGAGGTCATCGTAAGAGAAGCTTTGAATCGAAGCCCCAGTAAACGGCGGCCGTAACTATAACGGTCCTAAGGTAGCGAAATTCCTTGTCGGGTAAGTTCCGACCTGCACGAATGGTGTAACGATCTCCGCTCTGTCTCAGCCACGAGCTCGGTGAAATTGTGGTATCAGTGAAGACGCTGATTACCCGCAACGGGACGGAAAGACCCCATGCACCTTTACTATAGTTTAACATTGATTTCGGGTAAGTGATGTGTAGGATAGGTGGGAGGCTATGAAGTAGTGGCGCTAGCCATTATGGAGCCAACGTTGAAATACCACCCTTTACTTACTTGGAGTCTAACTCTGCAAAGAGGACATTGTTTGATGGGTAGTTTGACTGGGGTGGTCGCCTCCGAAAGGGTATCGGAGGCTTTCAAAGGTTCGCTCAGTACGCTTGGTAACCGTACGTAGAGTGCAATAGCATAAGCGAGCTTGACTGTGAGGCCGACAAGCCAAGCAGGTACGAAAGTAGGATATAGTGATCCGGTGGTTCCGCATGGAAGGGCCATCGCTCATAGGATAAAAGGTACGCTGGGGATAACAGGCTGATCCCTCCCAAGAGCTCATATCGACGGGGGGGTTTGGCACCTCGATGTCGGCTCGTCACATCCTGGGGCTGGAGAAGGTCCCAAGGGTTCGGCTGTTCGCCGATTAAAGTGGCACGCGAGCTGGGTTCAGAACGTCGTGAGACAGTTCGGTCCCTATCTGTTGTGGGCGTTAGTAAATTGAGGGGCGCTGACTCTAGTACGAGAGGACCGAGTCGGACGTACCGCTAGTGTACCTGTTGTTTCGCCAGAGGCACCGCAGGGTAGCTATGTACGGATGAGATAAGCGCTGAAAGCATCTAAGTGCGAAACTCACCTCAAGATAAGTTTACTTTATAAGGATCGTTGAAGACTACAACGTTGATAGGCTACAGGTGTAAAGGCAGTAATGTCAAAGCCGAGTAGTACTAATTGTCCGTAAGCTTTCTAAAAAAGTGATAAGTGATAAGAGTTAAGTGATTAGTTCTGTCACTTATCACGTAAATAACTCGTGTCTTTTTTTTCAAATATGTTTATAAGTTTCAAAGTTTTGAAAGTTATTTAGTTTTGAAAGTCCCAACTTTCTTAACTTATTTTCTTTTTAAATTTCTAAACTTAATCCCTTTATGGTGTCTATTGCGGCGGGGATCACCTCTTCCCATTCCGAACAGAGAAGTTAAGCCCGCCTGCGCAGATGGTACTTGGCCTAAAGCCCGGGAGAGTATGTCGATGCCAATTTTAGAAACCTCGTTTATTAATTTAAACGAGGTTTTTTTTTGATATTAAGCGAATTATGTCTTCCGAGGCAAGCTCGGGATTAGTTGGTTTTACGTGCCTTCAACTGTTTTTCTAATTAATAGTGTGGAATTCCAATAAAATTCGTATAATTGAATTACTTTAAGCTAATTTCAAAAATCACTAGTACGATTTGATGTTACAAATAAGATATAAGAAAACGTAAATGCCAATGGCTATAAATAAAAAAATAAATATTTCTCTACCTAGTCAGGTAACTAAAATAAGTTATTAGAATGATTCAACGTTTTTCAATAACACTTTTATTGCTTCTTTCTTACACCATCTATTCTCAAAAAGGATTTGATACAAGTGCAACAAGTCAAAAGATCAAACAAATTAAGGAGTTGCTTGAAAAGGATATCGAGAAAGCTAAAGCAATGATCATTCCAGAAATAAAAGCAGCAGAACAATGCAGAGATATTAAATCCTATTCTAAACTATTTAGTCTATTAATTAAATATTATGAATTCAAAGGGTATACAGATACCGTTATTTTACTTAGTCCTAAAGCAATTAAGTATGCAAGAGCAGCTAAGGATACAGGTTTAACGATAAACGATTATTTAACCTGTGCACGTGCATTTTCTAACATTGGTAATTTCAAAGAGGCTATTTCTCAATGTTTATTAGCACAACGATTTAGTGAAAATTTTAATTCTTCGAAAATCCAGATAAAAGTACTACACGACTTAGCTTTTATATACAATAATCTCGATTCTCATGATAAATCACTGGCGTATTATAAGAAAGCAATTTCAATCGCCTATCAAACGAAGGATTCATTTAACATTGCCAATTTGTCGGCCAGAATTGGAGGAGAATATAATAATTTAGCTTTAAATGATTCTTCGCTGTTCTATAACCAGCAATCCTATGAGTATTTTAATGCACTTAACCATAAACGCGGCAGAGGCGTGGCTTTAACTAATTTATCATCTTCTTACGCTGCACTTAAACAAAACGACAAAGCCATTAAGACCAGCTTAGAAGCTATAAAAATACGTCAGGAATTAAATGACGATTACGCTTTAATAATTTTAAACAACAATTTAGCCGACCTTTATTATGATTTAAATGAGTTTGAGTTAGCATTAAAATATGCAAAAATAACGAAAGCCTACCTCTTAAAAAACGAAGATCATAACATGTATATTCAAAATGCTACAACGCTAGCGAAAATTTATTATGCGTTGGAAGACTTTAAAAATGCATATAAATACCGCACAATACAGACAAAAAAATTACAGGAGGTATATAATTCAACAAATGTAAAAGCACTAAGCGAGTTGCAAACAAAATATGAAACCGAAAAAAAAGAAAAAGAAATTGAACTCTTACAACTAAAAAATAAAAACGATAACGAAAAGGCAGTTCTTGAGAAAAAACAACATAAATACATAATTGCCTTTATTTTGGTTGCTTTAATGATAATTTTAATCTTTTCCATGGTACTTTATAAAAGATTTAAAATAAGTCAAAAACAAAAACTAACGATTCAAAAACAAAAATTACTTGTTGATCAAAAAGCAAGTGAGGTGATTGCTAAACAAAAAGATATAATGGATAGTATAAAGTATGCGCAGCGAATACAGCAGGCACAATTACCAACTGAAAATTACATTAAAAAACATCTATCCTAATATTTTAACTTATAACCGACAGTTAAGGCCAACTAACGTAACTGGCTGTGCTCCTTATGATAAACATCGGATCGTTCTATTTTAAATTGTTTGTTTTAGGTTCAAATTATTACGTAATTTTGTCTTACAATATAACGCACCATTCATTTGAACCACACCAAAGATTCCTTGTTAAACCTGCTTTCGCAAATTCCTGATCCCGAAATTCCGGTCATCAGCATTGTAGAATTGGGCGTAGTAAGAGAAATAAACTTTGTTAACCAACACATTGTAATTACCTTAACTCCCACGTATAGCGGTTGCCCTGCCATGAAACAGATGGAGGATGATGTACGTGCCAAATTAACCAACAATGGTATTTCATCTTTCGAAATAAAACTAAGTTACAACCCACCTTGGACAACCGATTGGCTGAGCCAGGAGGCCAAACAGAAGTTACAAGCATACGGCATTGCCCCACCTGAAGAAAAAACCACCGATAAATCCTTTATTACGGGTAAAACCAAACAAATTACCTGTCCTCATTGTAAAAGTACTAACACTTACATGGTGTCTCAATTTGGCAGCACCGCCTGTAAGGCGCTTTACAAGTGCAACGCCTGTTTAGAGGCTTTTGATTATTTTAAGTGCATTTAGGCGTTGATTTTTAGGGCAGATTTGCCCAAAAATTTTAACTTTGTGCTTTATTAAGCTGAACACAAATGGGACGTATTTTTGAAACTCGAAAAGCCACCATGTTTAAGCGTTATGCCAAAATGGCTAAAGCTTTTACAAAAATTGGAAGAGATATTGTAATGGCCGTAAAAACAGGCGGGCCAAATCCTGATTCTAATCCACGATTAAGGTTGATTATGCAAAACGCCAAGGCTGTTAACATGCCTAAGGCTAATGTAGAGTCTGCAATTAAACGCGCCAGCGACAAAGACACCAGCAACTACGAAGAGGTAATATATGAGGGCTATGCACCACATGGCGTGCCTGTTTTAGTTGAGTGTACAACCAATAACCCTACAAGAACCGTAGCGAGTATAAGAATGTACTTTAGTAGGGCAGAAGGCGCTTTAGGAACTAATGGCAGTGTATCATTTATGTTTGAACGCAAAGCCATTTTTAAAATTGACCAAAATAATTTAAATAAAGATGATTTGGAATTAGAATTGATAGATTTTGGTTTAGAAGAAATTAACCTGGATGAAGAACATAAACAGTTTATCATTCAAACAGCATTTACTGATTTTGGAAATATGGCTGCGGCGCTGGAGGAACGAAATATTAATGTGATTGAAAGTGCAAAAATATTTTCACCAACCACAACCAAAGAATTAAGCGAGGAACAAGAAAAGGAAGTGCTGGCCATGATAGAAAAAATGGAGGATGATGATGATGTGGTAGCAGTATATCATAACCTTGCTTAATGAACGAAAAACAATGGAAAATATTAAGTAACCGAAGTGTTGCTATTGATGCAGAATTGCAGCAGCAACTTTACATTGAGGTCGTTCTAAGCAATATATTAAGTTTAAGAGGCATTAATAGTTTTGATAATGCCAAAAACTTTTTCAGACCTAGTTTAAACGATTTACCCGATCCATTTTTAATGTCGGGTATGCAAAAAGCCATAGAAAGAATAGGCGTAGCTCTTGAACGTGGAGAGAAAATATTAGTGTTTGGAGATTATGATGTAGATGGCACTACTGCCGTAAGTATTGTTTACAGCTACTTTAAAAAGTTCACTTCTTTATTGGAATATTATATTCCAGACCGTTACAAGGAAGGTTACGGCATTTCAACTGCCTCTATTGATTACGCCAAGGATAATGATTTTAAGTTAATCATTGCCTTGGATTGTGGTATTAAAGCGGTAGATAAAATTGAGTATGCCAATGCTAAACAAATTGATTTTATAATTTGCGATCACCATTTACCGGGCGAAATTTTGCCCAATGCCTTGGCGGTTTTAGATCCTAAACAAACGCATTGCCAATACCCATATAAGGAATTAAGTGGTGCCGGTATCGGTTTTAAATTAATACAAGCCTTCGCTATTAAAAATAATCATCCGCTTGAAGAATGTTATAATTATTTAGATTTAGTGGTTACCAGTATTGCCGCAGATATTGTACCACTTACCGGTGAAAACAGAATACTGGCGTATTACGGTTTAGAAAAAATTAATCAATCACCTCGTCCTGCTATTAAGGCTTTACTTAACATGCAAAATGCCAAAAGCGAGGTCAACATTAGCACCCTTGTGTTTGGTTTAGGTCCTAAAATTAACGCTGCCGGGCGAATTGAGCATGGCAGCAAAGCAGTTGAAATGCTGGTAGCAGAAACGGATGAGGAAGCAATTGAACTAGCCATTGCCATTAATGAAACCAACTCCCAACGAAAAGATTTAGACTTAGGTACTACAACCGAGGCCATGAATATGCTGGAGGTAAGTATGAACAGTAACACTAAAAAAACAACAGTACTGTTTAATAGCAATTGGCACAAAGGGGTTGTTGGTATTGTAGCATCCAGATTAATTGAAAAATATTATAAGCCAACGATCATCTTAACAGAAAGCGACGGTAAAGTCACCGGTAGTGCGCGAAGCGTTAGAGAGTATGATATTTACAATGCCATTGAGCAATGTAGCGATTTATTGGAACAATTTGGAGGTCATAAATTTGCAGCAGGACTTACGTTGAAACGGGAAAATGTTGAACTTTTTATGGATAAGTTTGAAGCTATTGTAAGCGCTAACATAACTGACGACCAATTAATACCAAAGATTGACATTGACTCTGAATTAGACTTTTACGAAATAAGTGACAAATTTTTAAGAATAATAAAACAATTAGCACCACATGGTCCGCATAACATGACCCCTACCTTTTTAACCAAACAAGTGTTTGATACTGGCTGGGGGCGTATTGTAGGAACAAATCATTTAAAGTTGGAGTTATTTCAACAATCAAATCCCTTGATAAGATATAATGCCATCGCCTATGATAAAGGCGATTACATTCACTTTTTCCAAAAGAAAACACCAATGGATGTAGTCTATAAAATTGTAGTTAATGATTTTAAAGGAAGCTCAACCACACAATTAATCATTGAAGATTTAAGAGTGAGTTAGTATGGGGCAATTATTAAATGTTAATGAATATGTGGCAGGTATTAAATCTGCTGATATTTCCATTTTAAGCAGAGCCATTACGCTTTGCGAATCCAGCTTACCTGCGCATACGGAAATGGCTCAGCAAATAATTAATCAACTATATGGACTTAGTGGAAATTCTCTAAGGCTTGGTATTACAGGAGTTCCTGGAGTTGGTAAAAGTTCGTTTATTGAATGTTTTGGGAAACACCTCGTGGCTAAAGGCCATCGTTTGGCAGTTTTGGCAATTGATCCAAGCAGCAGCATCAGCAAAGGCAGTATTTTGGGTGATAAAACCAGAATGGAAGAACTTTCAAAATTAGAACAGGTTTATATTCGTCCTTCGCCTAGCAGTGGTCATTTGGGTGGCATTGCCAAATCAACTTATCAAACCATGTTACTATGTGAAGCAGCTGGTTTTGATTACATCATCATTGAAACAGTAGGTGTAGGGCAAAGCGAAACCATGGTGCATAATTTATGCGATTTCTTTTTGTTACTGATGCTTGCCGGAGCAGGGGACGAGTTGCAAGGCATCAAAAGAGGGATTATGGAAATGGCCGACAGTATTTTAATTACAAAAGCAGACGGCACAAACATTGAAAAATCAAAATTAGCTCAGTTAGAATATAAAAATGCACTGCATTTAATGCCGGCTACCGAAAGCGGTTGGATACCTGAGGTGTTAACGGCTTCAAGTACGGAGAATAAAGGGATGGACGCTGTGTTTAATCTCATTGAGCGATACAAAAACTTTTCGGTAACAACCGGGTATTTTAAACAAAACCGACAGCGTCAAAAAGTAGCGTTGTTCAAAGAGCTGCTTCAACAAAAAATTGTAGACCGGTTTTATAATGAACACCGCCAAACGCTTGCAAAAACGATTGAAAAATTGGAATCAAATGAAATGGATTTGATTGAAGCCTTAAATTTAAATGCTTCTTTGAAGTAAATTGAGCGCAAAGATTTCCAAATCTTTTTTCTTGACTGTATTAACAGTTAGTTTTTCTAACTCTGAAATAGCTGTCTTAGTATGTTTATCAGCCTCTTCCAGGCACATGGATTTAACGTTTAAATGGTTGAACAAATTTAACATCCCATTTACTTTTAACGTTGCGTCAGATTCTAAAAGCAAACGCTCGAGTTCCGTTTTTTGAGCGGAATTGGCCAATTGCATGGTTTTTAAAAGTAAATACGTTTTTTTGTTGGCAATAATATCCCCGCCAACTTGTTTTCCAAACTTATCTGCATCCGGCGCAAAGGCATCCAGGTAATCATCCAATAATTGAAATGCGATGCCAATGTGCTTTCCAAATTCATATAAATGATTTTGGTCTGTTTCTCCTGCACTTGCGCAAATAGCACCCATTTGCAAACTACAGCCTAATAGAACGGCTGTTTTTTTTGTAATCATTTCAATATACTCGTCTACACTTACATCTACTCTGCTTTCAAAATTCATGTCGTTTTGTTGACCTTCACAAACTTCAATACTTGTTTTGCTGAAAATGGTACAAAGTTGTTTGAATTGTTCGGCGGGATAACGCTCTAACTGTTTGAAGGCTTTCACTAACATTACATCGCCACTTAAAATGGCAATGTTAGTATTCCATTTCATGTGAACAGTTGGTTGACTGCGTCGAAGTGGCGCTGCATCCAAAATATCATCGTGAATTAATGAAAAATTATGAAACAATTCAACAGCAGTGGCTGCATTTAAGGCTAGTTTAAAATCTTTTTCAAATAAATCGCAGGCTACTAAAGCCAAAATAGGCCGAACGCGTTTCCCGCTTAAATTTAATATGTAGCTTTCAGGCTCATAAAGTTCTTTAGGACTTAAGTTTGAAAGCTGGGTTGTATATTCACTTAAATAAGCGTTGAAACCATTTGAAAAACTAAGGTAATTGTGCATGCCTTTACTAAAATATAAATAATAAAGTTTAACTGTTTTTGGCTACTTCTAAAAGGTAAGTACCATAGCCACTTTTGGTTAAAGGGGTAGCCACTTTAATTAATTGTTCTTTAGAAATATAACCCATTTTAAAAGCTACCTCTTCAATACAGCCAATTTTTAAACCTTGACGCTCTTCAATAACTTGTACAAATTGTCCGGCTTGCATTAAGGAAGGGAAAGTGCCGGTATCTAACCAGGCTGTACCTCTATCCATAATACTTACTTTTAATTGTTTTCGTTTTAAATATTCTTTGTTTACATCGGTAATTTCGTATTCACCGCGTGCAGATGGTTTTAAATTTTTGGCAATTTCAATCACGCTATTGTCGTAAAAATAAAGACCGGGAACAGCGTAATTACTTTTTGGTTGAGCCGGTTTTTCTTCAATAGAAATAACGGTATTATTTTTATCAAATTCAACAACACCATAGCGTTCAGGGTCGCTAACATGGTATGCAAATACAATGCCGCCTTCGGGGTTGTTTATGTTTTTTAATGTTCGTCCTAATCCTACGCCGTAAAAGATATTATCCCCAAGAATAAGTGCAACTTTATCATTACCAACAAATTTTTCACCTATAACAAAGGCTTGAGCCAAGCCATTTGGAACTTCTTGCACAGCATAAGTAAATTTGCAACCAATTTGCTCACCGCTTCCCAGCAATTTTTCAAAATTAGGTAAATCATGCGGTGTAGATATAATCAAGATTTCATTAATGCCAGCCATCATTAAAACGGAAAGCGGGTAATAAATCATGGGTTTATCATAAATTGGCATCATTTGTTTGCTCATGGCCAATGTAAGTGGGTGTAAGCGCGTGCCCGAACCCCCTGCTAAAATAATTCCTTTCATAGTTGTTATTTCATTTATGTTTAATCTTACCAATAAATGAAGTAAGATTTGTTTTGTTTTTATTAATCTATTAAAAACTAAATATATTAATAATTCTAATAGGTTGAATTGGCTGTTTTAATAATTTTTATCAAACTTAATACGAATTCACAATGTAGTTAAGCCTTAAATTACCTATCTTCATCACTTTAAAAATCGCATGGGAAATATCATTTTTTTAATACTCGTTGTACTTTCTTTTTTTGGTTTAAGTAAATTATTCGCTAAAGCCAACATTGCTGCCTGGAAAGCATTTGTGCCAATTTATAACTTTTACGAACTCTCAAAATTACTCAATAAACCATGGTGGTGGTGTTTAATTATGATTGTGCCGGGAGTTAACATAATCATGTACGGCGTTTATGGTTTTAATACCAGCAGAGCTTTTAATAAACCAGCTAATAACGACTTAATCCTTGCATCTGTATTGCCATATATAGCATTTTTAAAATTAGGCTTTGACCCAACTGCTAAGTTTGTTGGTTTAAATAAATTTGAAATTGAGCCAAGTAAAATGGTAAAAAATTGGTTAGACCCAATCGTTTTTGCCGTAATTGCAGCGTCCATCATCAGAGGTTTCTTTATCGAAGCATTTACAATTCCTACTTCATCCTTAGAAAAGAGTTTAATGGTTGGGGATTTTTTATTCGTAAACAAATTTGCCTATGGTCCAAAAATTCCGCAAACCCCGCTGTCATTTCCTTTTGCGCATCATACCTTGCCTTTAACCAATACCACCAAATCATACTTAGAGTGGATAAAATTACCTTACTTTAGGTTGCCGGGTTTTGGATCTGTTAAAAACAATGATATTGTGGTATTTAATTACCCTGATGGAGACTCAGTTTTGCTGAACATGCAAGACATGAGTTACTACAATTATAAGCGTTATGTTGAGCATTTTAAAAAAGAAGAAGATCTTAAATATAAAATTAATCAACCACCTTCTTATTATAGGAGCTTTGCAATAGAACATGTTTCCAATCCAAGTAATCCAAATATTTTTTCCGGAAATCCACTTGGGAAAATCGCAGCAAGACCTGTTGATAAAAGGGATCATTATGTTAAACGCTGTGTGGCTATAGCAGGAGATGTGCTAGAGATTAAAGATGGCGAAATATACATTAGCGGACAAAAACAAGAAATGCCGGCGAATGCTCAGCATAACTATTTAGTAAAATGTTCCTCCCGTGTTTTTGGTGACTATACAAAACTTGAAAACGGAAGACCTTCCTTAAGTAATTTAGCTCTATTAGATAAATATGATATTTACGCCACCGAAGTTATGGTTGCAGCAGAACCCAAAGATTCTATAGTTTATCGTTTAAATATGCCAAGACACGTAGCAGAAGAAATAAAAAAACTTCCTAATGTAGTTTCTGTTACCCGCGAAATAGAAAAGAAAAATGAATACGAGTTTTCAATTTTCCCTCACAGCCCAACCTTCCCTTGGAATAACGATAATTACGGACCTTTATCAATACCTAAAAAAGGACAAACCGTAAAAATTGACACATCCAATTTATGTATTTATCAAAAGATTATGGATACTTATGACAATGGAATTCATAAGATAACAACCAAGGGTAATCAGGTTTTTTATGATGACCAACCCATTACATCTTACACATTTAAACAAGATTACTATTTTATGATGGGAGATAACCGCCACAACAGTGCAGATAGCCGCAGTTGGGGATTTGTTCCGTTTGACCACGTTGTAGGCTCCCCATTTTTTGTTTGGTTAAGTGTTAAATATCAAGATAACAATCCTGTAAGCGGAGCATCATTTACAAAAAGTTTATTTAAAAACAGCAAAGAGGGTAAATACCGTTGGGAACGCTTTTTATGTTATGTGGATGATGGTAATTTACATTCCATTAAAATACCATTTTTGTTAGCAGTAGCTGCAATTTGGGGACTTAACAAATGGTACACACGCCGTAAATTGAAACAGGCTAAATCCTAGTAAACTAAATTGCAACGTATAAAATTTAATAGTGTTATTCAATTTTTAAAACAGTTAAAATGGTTTGTTGGAGCAACACTTGCCATTTTAACCTTACTCTTAATTAAAATATTTGCATTTGATTTGGTTAAGGTTAATGCTAACGACATGCAACCAAATTATTATTTTGGAGATGTGTTGCTTGTAAACAAATTTGCAACAACCTTTAAGCATGGCGATTGTGTTTGGTTTAAGGTTCCATTAACGGATAGTGATGCTGTTTCTGTTCACAGTATGCAACGACTTTTAGGGTTGCCAGGTGACACTTTATTTATAAGTGAAAAAAAGCTATTTATAAACGGGATTTTAACCGAAGACAGTGTGCCAATTAAAAAAAATTATATTTTAAAAACTAAAAAAGTTGAGTTGGATAGCGCTCAATTTTTAGCATTGAAAATTTTGGAGTATCAAAAAATTTCAGATTTTTATGATTATGGTTTAAGCCTGGAGGGCTGGCAAATTGATTCGATTAAACGTAAACCATGGTTCGATAAATTAGAGGAAAAGGTGGAGAAACGCTATAATTATGATGAAGCCTGTTACCCATATTCTGATTACTTTTTGTGGAATATGGATAATTATGGGCCTGTTTATATTCCTCGAAAAAATGATAGCATTCAGCTTAATGAATCTACATTAGTTTTGTACAAAACGGTAATAGAACATCATGAAAAGAATAAGCTTGAGTTAAGAAATGATAGTGTGTTTATAAACGATTCTTATAAAACCTTTTATACCTTTAAACAAAATTATTTTTTTACGATTTCCGATAATCGTGATAATTGTGTTGACAGCCGGATGTGGGGTTTTTTGCCTAAAAGCTGTTTGATAGGAAGAGTAATAAAACTAGTAAAAAAAGCAAATTAGGATGGAGGTGATATTAGGAACTGCTTACTGGCCAAATCTAAGCTATTTTTATTGTTTGTTGAATTACAATTGTACTATAGATAAAGGTGAACATTATACTAAGCAATCATTTAAAAATAGAGCCACAATTTTAACGGCTAACGGTGTCCAAAACTTAATTATTCCGGTTCAAAAGTTTAGTAACCACACGCCGGTTCATCAGATAAAATTATGTTATAAAGAAAAATGGCAGACCAATCATTACCGGAGTATTTACAGTGCTTATAAAAACTCACCCTATTTTGATTATTTTGAAAATGAATTAAGATTGGTGTATAACTATAAACCTGAGTATTTGCATGAGTTTAATGATTATCAAATCAAAACTTTATTTTCTATCTTAAAACTCAAAAAAGATATAAAAGTTAGTCAGCAATACATTGAAAATAGTGACTTAAGTATTGATTTAAGAAATGAGATTCATCCTAAATATAGTGGCCAGATTCAGTTATTAGTTGATTTTAACGTTACTAAGCCTTACTATCAAACTTTTCAAGCAGCAGGCAAGTTTGAACCTAATCTAAGTATATTAGATATACTCTTTAATTGTGGTTTAGAGACAAAAAGCTACTTTATTAATTCACTGTAAGTCCGTTGTTTTTTAACAAAGTAACGCCAAACAACATTCCCTTTGAAAAATGTTGCATCATTTGAAGAAGTTTTATTTTTTGATTGCAATCTGCGTTCTTTTAAGAGTCTGGGTATCCAACTATAAAATACCAAATGAGCTTTTAGTACTTGCCAAACTAGTGAAGGATAACCTTCTAATAAAAATTTTAAGGCGGCAATACCATCTAAAAACAAGCGGAATTTGATAATAAAAAATACAAATTTTGATGGATGATTTTTAAGAATGGTGCTCAAATTATTGCGGAAGTTAAGATAGGTTTTTTTAGGATTGGCTTTGTTTAAGGTTCCGCCACCTAAATGGTAAACGGTGCTCTT
Source organism: Bacteroidota bacterium (assembly GCA_020403265.1). Taxonomy (GTDB): domain Bacteria; phylum Bacteroidota; class Bacteroidia; order B-17B0; family Aurantibacillaceae; genus Aurantibacillus. The sequence continues at coordinate 275,722 of JADBXZ010000014.1, read as the reverse complement.
TGGTTCAAACATCACTTTGTAACCACGGTTTTTAATTCGCCAACATAAGTCAATCTCTTCCATGTGGGCAAAATAATGCTCATCAAAGCCACCCACTTCTTTAAAAACAGTAGATTTTATAAATAAGCATGCACCACTCGCCCAAAAAATTTCATCTGTAGTATTATATTGATTATTGTCCTCTTCAAGCGTTTCAAATAAACGACCTTTGCAAAAAGGATAGCCGTAAAAATCAATAAAACCACCGGCAGCACCTGCATATTCAAATTTAGTGCGTTGTTTTAAATCTAATAATTTTGGCTGGCACACTGCAATTTGATGATTGTTTTTTAATAGTTCAATTGGCGCACTTAACCAACCGTTAGTTACTTCAATGTCGCTGTTAATTAATACCCAGTAAGGCTCATTCAATTGTTTTAAACCAAAATTATAACCTCCGGTATATCCTAAGTTATTTTCGCTTCTGATAATTGATAGATTGGTTAATGATTTTAAATACTCATAAGATCCATCATTACTGCCATTATCAATAACATATACATTTGCATCAGTACTTTGCTGAAGAATATTTGGAAGAAATTGTTTTAAAAAATGGACGCCGTTGTAGTTTAAAATAACGACCGCAATTTGGGAATTTGGAGTCATTTTAATTAACGGGGATTAGAATAAATGTCATCAAAATGATTGCTTTCGGTGCCTCCCGGTGTCGTATTATCAGGATTGGCAATACCATTGTTATTTCTTCTTGTTAATTCAAATTTCCACCTGTCGTTGAAAATTTCTCCCCTCACATCACTATGCACTAGGTTGTAGCAGTCATCTGCTAATTGTTTATTAACGAACACGAATTTTTTATTACTAAAAAATGCACCGGTAGCTCTGTCATTTAAGCGGTAGTATTGCCAAATTTCATATGGAAATGTGTTTTGCTCTGCAAATTGCTGTGAACGTTGATTAGGCGCACCATATTGCAAATAAACTCTTCCGCGCTCTGTATAATAGCCCGGTTGTTTACCACATTTAAAAAGCTTCATAACATTTTGCACATCACGGTAGTAATTACTCCATAGTTTTAATGGATTTGCAGTATCGGCAGCGTAACGTTCCCAAAAATCGATGATGTATTTTTTCATTAACTCTTTATCCTTGCTGTTTGCTGCTGTAATAACACGTTCTTTATCCAAATTATTGGCTATTGGCCATAAACATTCAGTAAACATCTTTAGTGTATCTCCATTATCACAGCTTCCAAAAAAATCAACAATCGTTTTTTTGTTTTGCCACTCGTATGCAGCAGCAACATCAGCCTTTTTATTTAGGCGTGTAAAAAATATTTTTTGTTGAGCATGAATTTTATTCGTTTCATCTCTTACTTCTATAACCAAGTTGTAGTTTCCGGATTTTAAATTGCTTATGTCAAGTTTAGTTAAAATTGGATTAACTGCTGATGTGACTTGTTTTTTGAAACCACCAAAGCCTTCAATTTTCTGAAAATTGAAATTGTTCTCTATGAAATAGGTAATTATAAAATTTTTGTTCATTCCAAGTATTGAATCAGTTTTGTAAATCTCACTATAGAATGAAATGCTGTTTTGCGTTTCAGGAAAATAATTAATGGAATAGGGTATTAAATCATAACCGGATTTGGTAAGAATGGAATTTTGAGTGGTTTTTTTATATGAATCCAATAGTTGAATTCCACTCATGTTTATTTGTTGGGGTTGGTATCGAATGCTTACCTGCTCGACAATAGAGGTTATTTTAGGCTTTGGTAGATTTAAGTCCTTTATTTCAGTTACAATTTTGTAATTACCATTCGAAAGATTGTAACGTTGATAATCTATGAAATTAGGTTGTTTCAGTGTATCGTTAAATACAGGACCTTTTAAAGCGTATTTGTTGGCCTTAATTAAGTTGGTGTCTTTGTAAATTGTTTGTGTTATCTGAACTGCTTGTTGATAGCCATTGTTGGATTTATTAGATGCTAAACTTTTACCTATAAAGGTGATATTACAATCGATATAGGGTTGATTATTTGGTGTATTAAAGTTGGTTGAACTATAATATGCTGCAAGTTGAGAGTTAACAATGCTTATAAGTAAAGAGAAAACTGCCGTAAGTATGTTGTTTCGCCGTTTAAGCATGGTATAATCCATAAAATTATAAATAATTTTATTAAAAAAAGTTGTTTGAACTATAAAAAATACTAATTTTGCCCCCGGAGAAATGGCAGAGTGGTCGAATGCGGCAGTCTTGAAAACTGTTGACTGTAACAGGTCCGGGGGTTCGAATCCCTCTTTCTCCGCCAGATGACCAAAACAATGGTTGAACGAACGAAGCGAGCAAACAAAAATAGCTCGCTTTTTTGTTTGTAAGCACAGTGAGTTTAAAGCCCTTTTTCAGGGCTTTCATTGTTTTGGTTCCATTCTTGGAAGAAAAGTGATCATGTAAATAATCCCTCTTTCTCCGCCAAAAGCCTTCAATTGAAGACTTTTTTTATAAGCAGTCATAAATATATGGAGACTTGTCCGAGTGGTTGAAGGAGCAAGCCTGCCCGCCCCTTTGGGGGCGAGGTCTTGCCCCAACGGGGCAGAGAAAGTTTGAGTGCGATACAAGATTTACATATTATATAGTGAAACCTTTAAGAGGACTTATGTTGGGTTTTCAGAGGATCCAAGTAAAAGGTTGGAGGCACATAATTCTGGAAAAGTTATAAGTACGAAGAAATATATGCCATGGAGAATAGTTTATCTTGAGGAGTTTAATGATTATAATGAAGTAAGGAAAAAAGAAAAATATTACAAGAGTGGAGCGGGTAGAAGAAAAATAAGAGTTATTTTTGATGAATTAGGATTAAATAATTAGGAGACTTGTCCGAGTGGTTGAAGGAGCAAGCCTGGAAAGTTTGTATACGGGCAACCGTATCGAGGGTTCGAATCCCTCAGTCTCCGCTAATCTTTAAATATTAAGCCGGTAATAAGCATACTAAATTGATAGTGTAGCAATTTTATTGATGCCTCATTGTTATAAATGGTTTAAATAATTCAATTTTAAAATCTAAGAATAGTTGTTCAGCAGAAGCCAACATTTAAAAAGGGTTTTCCAACTTTATTATTAATTGTGTATTTATTTGTATTGCAAAAATAAAAGGCTTATTTTAGCCGACTAACTATTTATAAGCAATGGAACAAACACAAACTCAAAAAGGACATCCAAAGGGGTTATGGGTGCTATTTGGAACAGAAATGTGGGAACGATTTAATTTTTATGGCATGCGTGCCATTTTAACTTTGTTTCTAACTAACTCGTTGTTAATGAAGGAAGATGATGTCTCATTAATATATGGAGGTTTTTTAGGTCTTTGTTACCTAACACCAATGTTGGGTGGTTTTATTTCTGATAAATACCTTGGCAACAGAAATTGTATTATGCTTGGCGGTATTATGATGGCTATAGGTCAGTTGTTGCTATTCATAAGCGCTAATATTTTTTCTTCAAGCTTAGGTTCAGCAACGGCATTAACCTGGACGGCACTTGTTATCATCATATTTGGAAATGGTTTTTTTAAACCAAATATTTCCAGTATGGTGGGTAGTTTATACCCTAAAGAAGAAAAAAATAAGCTAGATTCAGCTTTTACTATCTTTTATATGGGTATTAATCTTGGTGCATTATTTAGTCAATGGTTATGTCCATTAATAGGAGACGTGAAGAATGAGGTTGTTGGTGCAGATGGTGTTGTAACAATGGTTCGTGACGTGCACGCCTTTAAATGGGGCTTTTTAGCTGCGTCCATTGCTATGATTCTAGGAACGGTTGTTTTTTATATATTAAAAAATAAGTACGTAGTTACGCCTGAAGGTAAGGCTATCGGAGGTAAACCAACTAAAACTGAAGCAAATGATGATGATGAAGCGCAAGAAGCAAAATTTTCAACAAAGTCATTGATTATTGCTTTGATATCCTTCGTTGTTTTGTTTTTTGTTTTCAGGTATTTATTGGACGGGAAAAATTTCGTTAAAACTATTATTTATCCTATTATTTATGCTAGTGGTTTAACTTTAGCAGGTTTAATTATTTCGGATACAACTTTAACTAAGATAGAAAGACAAAGAATTTATGTTATCTACATTGTTTCTTTTTTTGTAATTTTCTTTTGGGCAGCTTTCGAACAGGCAGGTTCATCTTTAACATTTATAGCAGATAACCAAACCGATAGAACCTTTTTATTTGGTTGGCAAATGCCGGCCTCAATGGTGCAGATTTTTAATGGTTTATTTGTCGTATTGTTAGCTTTTCCATTTAGCTGGTTTTGGGGTAAATTAAGCAATAAAGGCCGCGAACCAATTTCACCGGTTAAGCAGGCTTATGGATTAGCTTTAATTGCGTTAAGTTATTTTATTATTGCACATAATGTAAAAGATTTAGGAAATTCTGGTTTACTTGGAATTTGGTGGTTAGTATTACTATATTTTATACAAACATGTGGTGAATTATGCTTGTCGCCGATTGGTCTTTCTTTAGTCGGTAAATTATCTCCTAAGCGATTTGCCTCTCTTTTATATGGTGTTTTCTTTTTGTCAAATGCTGCAGGTTATGCTTTAGCAGGAACTTTAGGTGCTATTTTGCCTGCAACAGGTGACAAGCATTCAAAAGCCAAAGAATTAGGAATTGACTTACAAGGTGTTTTGGATAAAACTGTTGCGCCATCAGCCGAGCAACTTAAGTTATTAGAGGATAATAAAATTAGTGCAGTAAACCCAAGTTTTGCTGGTTTCGAAATCCACAATTTATTTGAGTTTTTTATGGTTTTTGTGGTTTTATGCGGTGTTGCAGCTGTAGTATTATTCCTGTTGTCTCCATTGCTAAAGAAATTAATGCATGGAGTTAAATAATTAAACGCTTTCATCTGATAGCGTATTCTCCAAAATGAGTTCTTTAGAACAAATCCAAAACTTTAAAGGCAAATACCCAAAACAACTGTGGTATTTGTTTTTTAGTGAAATGTGGGAACGATTTTCCTACTATGGTATGCGTGGCATGTTAGCCTTTTTTATGGTAACCCAATTGGGTTTAAATGAAACTGAGGCCGGCTTGCAATATGGCGCTTCTCAAGCCTTTGTTTATGCATTTACGTTTATTGGTGGTTTATTGGCCGATAAAGTTTTAGGAAAACGTAAATCTTTGTTTTGGGGTGGTATATTGATGATTATTGGGAGCATTATTTTAGCAGTCGATCCAAAAACCTATTTTTTTCTTGGAATTGCTTTTAATATTGTTGGTACGGGTTTTTTTAAGCCTAATATTTCTTCTATCGTTGGGCAATTATACAAAGAAGGAGATAATAGGGCAGATGCCGGTTTTTCTCTTTTTTACGCTGGGGTTAACTTAGGCGCTTTTTTTGGTGGATTATTGTGTATAAACATTGGTAAACGCGAAATGTTCTCAAGTTTAGTACCTGTTGGTTTAGAGTGGAACGTAGCATTTGGGTTAGCTTCTGTGGTGATGTGTATAAGTCTTCTTACTTTTACCCGAACCCAACATAGTTTAGGACCAATCGGATTGAGCCCATTAGATCATTTACCTAAACGTAACAAATTAATTCAAGAAATTATAACTTATGCTGCTTCGCTATTGATATTGCCAATTATTATCATCATGGTTTCTAAAACTGAATATACAGATTTGTTTATGTACATCGTGGGACCAGCTTCTATTATTTATGTGATTTATGAGATGAAAAATTTTACTGCTAAAGAAAATAAAAAATTAATTGCAGCATTATTATTTATGGTATTCTCGATTTTCTTTTGGGCTTTTTTTGAGCAGAGTGGGGGATCTTTAAGTTTTTTTGCAGCCAATAACCTTGATAATAAGTTACTAGGTTTTGAAAATGACCCAAACGGTGTTAACAATTCAGCTAACTCTTTGTTTGTGATTGTTTTTGCTTCATTACTGGGTTTATTTTGGCTATGGCTAGCTAAAAGGAAAATGGAACCCAATACCATTGTTAAATTTGGTTTGGGTTTTTTATTCGTCGCGATTGGCTTTTACATTTTCTATACCTGTCAATTTTTCTCATCGCCTAATGGCAAAACCTCTTTAAACTTATTTACATTTGGATGGTTCATCATTACTTTTGGCGAGTTATGCTTGTCCCCAATTGGTATGAGTGTTATGACCAAATTATCTCCACAAAAATTACAAGCAGTGATTATGGGGATGTGGTTTTTGGCAAGCGCCTATGGGCAATATTTTGCCGGTTTATTAGGTGCCAACATTGCTGAGGCTTCAGAGCATTCTACAAATTTCGAAAAACTCATTGTTTATGCAGAAGGTTATAAACAATTGGCCATTTACGCTTTAATAATTGGTGTAATTATGATTTTAGTTTCACCGCTCATTAAGAAATTAATGGGCGATGTGAAATAAATTAGCAAAAACATGAAGCGATATTTATATACCGCCTAATGCAATACCTATTATAATTGCTGCTGCAATCCCCGAAACACTACCAACACCATACGCAATCCAGTTTTTACGGCGTTTAATTTTATAGGCTTCTTGTTTATATCCTAATTTGTATCTATAGTCTTTTTTCTCAGGTGCAGGCATTCCTAAATTTTCATCTTTTGGTTCGTTATTGTTAATGGCTATGGCAGGAATTAAACCACACACTGGTCCACAAAAAAACGAGGTTACACCTGTACCAATTGCACCACCATTGTGGGTGTAGTATCGGCGAGCATCTATTCGGCCTTTTAATTCTGTTTGTTCATCCCCATAATTTTCTATCTGGTTGTTGGAATTTTGCGAACTTGGTGCGTTATTTATAATTGGTTGTGTTGATGTATTGTTATTAGAGTTGTTGTATGAACTAAGCTCAAATTGCTCTTTAAGTCCGTTGGAAAAAATCACATAATCAACTTCAGACTTATTAATTGCGTAGTTAGGCCCCTCCATATTGTCAAAGCGTTTATATTTTAATTGAGTAGGAGTTATTTCACTCAATTTAACAACAACTTTGGAGGAATTCCTCAAAAACAACGTGTCTTGTGCCTTTAAATTGATTCCTAAAAAACCAATCATCAAAACTAAGCTAAGTAAATAAGTATTAAATTTCATTGGTAAAAGTTGTTAGTTTTTACTTTGGTATTTTTGTAAACTGCAATTTTTCAATTCTTTAAAGTAAATTTAGTGAAAAAAATCATCGGTTAAACAACAATCTTTCTCCAAATCTACTTTCATCAAACACCCCATTGTTAAAAACCAAATGGCCGTTAACGAATGTTTTTTCAATACTGCTTTTAAAAGTATGACCTTCAAATGGACTCCAGCCACATTTATACAGCAACGATTCTTTGGTAACCAAATTAGATTTATTCAAATTAACAATCACCAAATCCGCATAATAACCTTCTTTAATATAACCGCGTTTATTTATATCAAACATGTCCGCTACATTATGACTCATAGTTTTAACAATGTGAGGTAATGTAATTTTACCCTGATGATAAAAATCTAACATGGCTAAAATACTATGCTGTACCAAGGGGCCGCCACTAGGCGCATTTAAGTACTTTTCGTTTTTTTCTGCCAAAGTATGAGGTGCATGGTCCGTAGCAACCACGTCGATAGTGCCATTTAGCACTGCTTCAAAAATTTTAGCACGGTCATATGAAGTTTTAACAGCAGGGTTCCATTTAATGAAATTTCCTTTTGTTTTATAATCTTCATCACTAAACCAAAGATGATGAATACAGGCTTCAGCCGTAATGCGTTTTTCCTTTAATGGAATAGTGTTAGTGAACAAGCTTAATTCTTTAGCAGTTGAAATATGTAAAATGTGTAAACGGGTATTATGTTTTTTAGCCAGTTCAACAGCAAATTTGGAGGAGTTATAACAAGCCTCTTCACTCCTTATAATTGGGTGAAAATAAGCTTCTAAATCTTCACCATATTGCTCAATAATTCGTTTTTGATTTAATTTAACCAAGGGGTCATCTTCGCAATGCGTGGTGATAATAACATTGGTTTTTGAGAAAATATTTTCTAATGCTTTTGGGTCGTCTACCAGCATATCGCCGGTACTGGAGCCCATAAATATTTTAATACCGCAAACATTTTTATAATCAATACGAAGCAATTCATCTAAGTTTGAATTAGTTGTTCCCATGTAAAAGGAGTAATTAGCCAGAGAGCATTGCGCTGCTCTGGTGTACTTTTGTTCCAAAAGTTCCTTTGTAACGGCGCTAGGCTTGGTATTAGGCATTTCCATGTAGCTGGTAACGCCGCCTGCAACAGCAGCTTTTGCTTCAGTATAAAGTTCGCCTTTGTGCGTTAATCCGGGTTCACGAAAATGTACTTGGTCGTCAATAGCGCCCGGCAGTAAGTGTAATCCTTCTGCATTTATTTCAGTTACATTTTTATTTGTTTCAATGTTTCTCTCTATTTTACTAATTAAACCATTTTCGATTAGTACATCTAGTTGTGCTATTTCGCCTTCGTTAACAACAGAGGCATTTTTAATCAGGTAATTCATTTAAAAATATCGTTAATTGTTGGTAAATATAATCTAATTCTTTGCCGGTTATACAGTATGGAGGTAATACATAAATTATATTACCTAGGGGCCTCAAAATAATCCCTTTTTTAATAAACCATTCGTTTATGGTTGAATTCAATGAATTAAGATAATGCGTTTCTTCACTTGTTCTTATTTCAAGTGCCAAAATGGTGCCAAGCTGCCGAATAGTTTGAAGTTTAGGATGATTTGAACTTTCTTGCAAAAATTGTTTGTGCTTCGTCGTAATAAAGTTTATCTGTTCCCATGTAGTATCTCTTTCCATTAAGTCTAAACTAGCAAGTGCTGCGGCGCAAGCAGTTGGGTTGGCAGTGTAGCTATGTCCGTGAAAAAAGGTTTTTGTTTTGTCTTCAATCAAATATGCATCATGAATAAATTTTGCACAACTTGTAACGCCTAGTGGCAAGTAACCACCAGTTAAACCTTTGCTTAAACATATTATATCAGCTTTATTTTTCAGATAATCATTCGCAAAAAACTTACCTGTACGTCCAAAACCTGTAAATACTTCATCGGCAATGGTAACTATTTTGTGCCTATTACAAAGTAAAATTAATTCATCCAATAATTCCGGTTCATACATCATCATCCCAGAAGCTCCTTGTACTATGGGTTCAAAAATAAAACCTGCAATGTTATGATTAATAAACCAGTGTTCTAAAACCTCTTTTAATTGATCAATGTTTTCTTTAGTTGGTAATGGAATGTGTGACACATTAAATAATAAATTTTCAAAGGCATTATTAAATACATTCCGAGCACCAACACTCATGCCTCCAAAAGTATCGCCATGATAGGCATTTTCAAAGGCTATTAATGTAGTGTTGGGCAAATTTTGATTGTGCCAATATTGCAATGTCATTTTAATTGCAACTTCAACGGCAGTGCTTCCATTATCTGAATAAAATATTTTCGACTGATTCTTTGGTAAGTGTATTAAAAGCCTTTCCGCCAAATTAACAGCATTTGGATGTGTAAAATCAGAAAATATACTGTGCTCTAAAGTGAAAAGCTGTTCGCTAACTTTTTCTGAAATATATGGGTGACAATGGCCATGTAAATTAACCCACCAACTACTTATGGCATCAATATATTGCTGGTTGCGCTCATCTATGAGGTAAACGCCTTCACCTTTAACCAAATTAATTGGCAGTTTAGAATTCATTTGATGCGTAAAGGGGTGCCAAATAATTTCTTTGTCTTTTTGAACCAGATTCACACCCCAAAGTTACACAATTGATTAAAAAAAATGAAAATAAGTGTCTAAAGTTAAATTAAGCATCGAATTAATCTTCTAATAAAACTGAAACATTAACATTTTTAGAAAGTTCTGAAATAACTTCTTTATTGATGGCTTCAAGCTCATTTATTTCCAATATGACTGGGATCTCAGCATGATTGAGAATGGCAGATTTGACTAGTTTATCAAAATTACCAATTAAAACTAAACCCTTTAAGTTGTAATTATTCGAAACTAAATAGTCTATACTTAGCAATGAATGGTTGATGCAGCCTAAGTAATTTCGGATGACTAATATCACATCACAGTTGAATGAGTTAGCTATATCAATTACAAAATTATTAGAGTTGATAGGTACAAGTATACCACCGGCACCTTCTATTACTAAGTGGTTGGAGCTTTCCGGTAAAACCAGCTTGCTTAGTTGTATTGTTTGATTTTCTAATGAAGCAGCTAAGTGAGGTGAAGCAGGCTCCCTAAAAGCATAAATTTCGTCGTGGACTTTAGTTTTTTCATTACTAATTAATTCTGAAACCGTATGCTTATCACTACCGTCAATTGTACCAGATTGTATGGGTTTCCAGTAATCCGCTTGTAATGCTTCGGTTATAATTGCCGAAGCAATGGTTTTTCCAACATTGGTGCCAATACCCGTTACAAAAAATGTTTTCATAATTCGATACTAAAAAACATTATTCAATTATTAATTTTTTAGATGTTGTTGAATTAACTTTAATAAAATACATGCCTTTAGAAAGGTTACTTAACATTATAGTTTGATTATTAACCGGGCTAACAAACTGTTTCTTTTGAATTAATTTACCATCCAAGCTGTAAATTTCAATGTTTTCAATAGGAGTTGAAGAACTAATATTTAATAAATCTTGAGCCGGGTTTGGCGTCATTTTAAAATTATTTATTTTAGGATCATTCTTAATCCCAACAGTTGCTGGTATTGCATTTAAGTATATATCATCAATAAATAAATTATTTCCTGGTGCATTAGCATCCGGCGTATACTCAAACTTAAAGTAAATACCTTGGTTTGCATAAGAACTTACATCAATACTAATTGTTTGCCATTCTTGCGGAAAGGGATTCAAGAAGGCACCTATGTAGGTTGTTCCGGTGGTGTTTAAAAGGTTGCCTGTTCTATTAAAGATGACATTCCATGTTGCACCGCAATTAGGACTAACTAAAACTCTTAAACGGTCGTTATTACCGGTTTGAGTTTGGGCATAGGCGTATTTAAATTCAAATGTAGCAGGCGATTGGTTGTCAAATAAATAAGATGGAGTATATAAATTAATCATTCCACCGGGACTATCGAAGTAATTGTTAACCCACGCACAGTTAGTTCCTGTTGCGGCTGTATTTGTATAAGTGTTAAATGTGCCGCCATATTGTGCATTGGTGACAATCCAATTAGTATTTGGAAAAACACCTTGTTCGAAACTTTGAGAAGTGCCGACATTTGTACTTGTAAGTGCAGCCATTACCACAACATAGGATTTGGTGATTGAATCTGAACCATATGAGTTGTTTACTTTTAGTTTTACAGCTGCGATTCCTGAGTTTGTAAAGGTAAGAGATCCATTAGCAGTTGTAGAAGTATTGGATGATAAATTGCTGCTCCAATTCCAATTAGTTACAGTAGCATTGTAGCTTTGATCGAAAAAACTAAGTGAGCTGCCAACGCATGTAACGGAATTAGTAGTTCTAAATTCTGCAATTGGAGCACAATTTAAGGTTGGATTAATTAAACCTGTTGCAATTAAATTTGTATTGCTTGATAAATTATTTCTCCCACCAATTGGGCTGTTTAATGCATTATGCATTCTGTTTTTTTGCCCAACTGTAAACATATTGGAACAATAAGAGTATTCCATAAAGTTTTGGACATTTTCCTTAATACCTGGCGAACAAATAATAGGGTTAGATAAACTACAAGATTGCCAACCTTTTGTAATCGGTGTATCTGACACGCCGTCATCACCGCATGTTACTCCTGGGTTATTGTTGCTTCCCCAAACATGTTGTAAGTTAAACCAATGTCCTGCTTCATGCGACAAAGTGTGCGATTTAAACAGTGAGCTCGTTCCAATTTTACCTACATAATCATGAAGCATTACAATAGCATCCATCGATCCTCCAACGGTTCCGGGCAAAAAGGTATAACCGGCTGCGCCATTACCCATAGATTTTACAACATATACATTCATGTATTTTTGAGGATTCCAGGTATATAAATAGTTTGCAGCATTGGTTGTCCAATTCGTTAAACTTGTATAATGTCTTGTAATCCCATTTGTACAATTGCCGTTTTCATCCTTACTTGCCAAAACAAACTTAATTTCACAATCCGCCGCAGTTGCTGTAAATTCTGGAACTATATTGGCTGCATCTGCATTAAGTTTTTGAAAATCTTCATTTAAACAGATCATTGCACTATTAATTTGGGCATCACTAATGTTTTCCGAACCATTCAAGTGTAAAACATGAAAAACAACCGGAATGGTATAAGCAGCTACTGCTGATTTATTTGTATGATGTTGACTTTCTTCGGCCAATTTCATTAAACTATCAAAACGAAACTGCACATTTGGGCTAATTTGCTTTAAGTAAGCAAAAGCGCTATTGTAACCACAGTATAATTGTGCATTTAGATTAATTGCAAAGGTTGTAAACGCTAAATAGAGAAAATATTTCTTCATGATCATTTATTAAAAACCTAAATTATGTATTTTAGTTTAATTAAATTTACCGCTGATATAATATTTTTTGAATGACAACTATTCAACAATTACACATAGGAATTTTAGGTGGCGGACAACTGGGACGAATGATGCTTCAATATGCCATTAACCTTAATCTTAATATTTCTGTTTTAGATCCTGATAAAAACGCTCCATGCAAACACCTGGTTAAAAAATTCACTTGTGGCAGTTTAACAGATTACGATACCGTTTATCAATTTGGGAAGGATAAAGATCTCATAACAATTGAAATAGAAAATGTAAACATTGAAGCATTGAAGGCACTTGAAAAGGAAGGTAAAAAGGTATATCCTCAACCTTCTATCATTGAAATGATTCAGGATAAAGGTTTACAAAAGATGTTTTACCAACGCAACGACATTCCAAGTCCTGACTTTTTTTTAGTTGAAACAAAGGAACAAATAATTAAATACGCAGATTACTTCCCTTTCTTTCAAAAAATGCGTAAAGGTGGTTATGATGGCAAGGGCGTGGTAAAATTAAGTAACCCGCACTTTTTAGAAAAGGCATTTACGGTGCCTTCTGTGCTTGAGCGTTTAGTTGATTTTTCAAAAGAATTGTCAGTTGTAGTTGCACGAAATGAAGATGGGGAGATAAAATGTTTTCCGGTAGTGGAATGTGAATTTAATGCAGAAGCTAATCTGGTAGAATTTTTATTTAGCCCGGCCGACATTAAAAAAACGGTTGAAAAGAATGCTATTCAGATAGCTACCACAATTGCCGAAAAATTAGGAATTGTAGGATTATTGGCTGTGGAATTATTTTTAACTAAAGACGGAAAAGTGCTTGTTAATGAAATAGCTCCGAGACCGCACAATAGCGGGCATCATACCATAGAGGCGAATGTCACTTCTCAGTTTGAGCAGCATTTGCGTGCTATACTTAATTTACCACTTGGTGATACTTCTATTATTAAGCCAGGTGTGATGGTAAATTTGTTAGGTGACTTTGGTTATGAAGGAACGGCCATTTATAGTGGTTTAGAGGATGTTATGAAGTTTAGTGGCGTTTATGTGCATCTATATGGGAAGGAAAAAACAAAACCTTTCAGAAAAATGGGGCATGTAACCATTGTGGATTCAGACTTATTAAAGGCAAAGCAAAAGGCTAAAATTGTAAAAAATACATTAAAAGTTATAGCTTAATTAAATTATGTCAGCAGAGAAAAGAACATGTTTAGAATGTGGAGAGCCATTTAACGGTAGGGTTGACAAGAAATTTTGTAGCGATCTTTGTCGTAATTCGCATAACAATTCTATTAACAGTGATTCAACATCTTTTGTTAGAAATATTACCAACACTTTACGTAAAAATCGAAGAATATTAGCTTCTAATTTAAAAGGTGAGACTTCTAAAATTACAATTCAAAAATTAAAAGATTTAGGATTTAATTTTAATTATTACACCAATATTAGCACTACTAAAACAAATAATCAATATGTGTTTTGTTATGAATATGGTTACTTGCTTCTTGAAAATGAGTGGGTTTTAATAGTTAAAAATAAAAAAGCAGAATAATCCTAATTCTTATATTATTATTCCACAAAAAGTACAATTCCTTTCAAGTACTCACCTTCCGGAAAATTTGGGGTAACCGGATGATCAGGTGGTTGATTCAGGTAATGAAGCAATTTTACATTTCGTTTTGCTTCCAACGCTGCGGCAACGATAGTATTATAAAATAAATTTTTATCTACAACGCCGCTGCAACTAAAAGTAAATAAAATGCCATTTGGTTTAATTAGTTTTAATGCCATAGCATTCAAGCGTTTATAACCAATTACCGCATTATGTTTAGAGGATCGGTTTTTTGCAAATGCAGGTGGATCCAAAACAATCACATCATAAATATTTGCCTTGTCTTTTAAAAAATCAAAGGTGTCTTGCGCGTAACATTTTTGGTTGGTAATGGCATTTAATTCTCCATTTTCTTCGCACAGTTTTATGGCTTTTGCACTAACATCAATACTGTGTACTTCAGTGGCTGTTTTCGCAGCATAGATGCTGAATCCGCCGGTATAACAAAAGGTATTTAAAACCATTTTATTTTTGCAATAATCCTGCAGCAACAATCTATTTTCGCGTTGATCAATAAAAAATCCTGTTTTTTGACCGTTAATAAAATCAATTTGAAACAAGTGATTGTTTTCTTTTACAATTACTTTGTCTTTTAACGAACCAAAAAGAAACTCATTTTTACTTTGTCCTGCAAATTGTTTAGGCAAGGTTTCGCTACTTTTATCAAATATGCTTTTTATTTTATTCCCAAAAATGGTTATGAGTGCCTCTACGATTAAAGCGCGCTGTAAATAAATGCCATAAGAATGCGCTTGAAGCACAAGATGACCATCATAGTAATCAATAATAAGCCCCGAGGCACCATCGCCTTCACCAAAAAATAATCTAAAAACATTCGTGCGATTATTCAAACAGTTTATGTGTTTACGGTACTCCCAAGCTTTAGTTAGTTTCTTAATCCAAAAATTAGCATTTATTTCAGTTTCTTCAAAAGAAAGTACCCTTAGCGCTATACTTCCGGTAGCATAATAGGCCATAGCTAAAAAATTTCCATTCGGCTCAGTTATTTTTACAACATCGCCTTCCTTAATTTGATCAGGTAATACTTTGATGGCGCCACTAAAAACCCAAGGATGCATTCGTTTGAGGGCTACTTCTTTTCCTTTGTGTAAAATAACTGCGTGGTAATTCATTATATTAGGCCTTTAAAATGAGTATCGATTGGCTATGTTGTAACCAGGTATTTTCTTCTTTTGCAAGTTCTTTCCAGCTTTCAATGTTTAACAAGGTTAAATCAAAGGTCTTAAATAAGTCTTCAGCTTTTTTATAACTTGTTATTACATTAATATTAGTATTTCCGATAGTAAAGGATTGTTTTAACTCTGGGTATTGCGTAAATAAACCGTTTTCATCGAAAATAGTAACCTTAGAGGAACTATTTGAAATTAACTTTTGAGCATAAACCATTAAAAAACTATCAGCTAAAGAATAAATAGGAATAAGGACTTTATTCGCATTTTCATATTTACGATCAATAAATATTCCAACCGGTATTGTAACGTTTTTTAAGATATTATTGGTGTGCTCGTCAAAAATAGAGGAATCAAAACTTAACTTTCTATCTTTTAATGTTTCGATTACATTTTTTGGATTTAAAATTTTTGTTGTAACCCCTAAAATTTTACCTAGTAAAGATCCTTTAAATAATGAATGACCTGCGCCGATTAGTAACAAGTCGTAATTTGAACTAGAACTTGTTTCAATAATTTCCTTATCTATATCTAATGCTGGTTTAAAAATGGTTGTAATTTCCATTTCCAGTTTAATGGCTGTTTTTTTAATTGGCAACACACTTTCCTTTTCGTATTCGACTAAATTATATTTATTCAATTCATTACTTGGCGAAATGTGTATGGTTGTAACTTCAGCAGCGCTCAAGTTGTTCTTTATGAGCGCATGAGCTAACCTAAGCATGGCTTTACCTTTTACGGGATTACCATAAGAAATAAGAATTTTGTAAAGTTCATTGGTATTGTTAATGCTTTTATTTTCTTCTACTGTTTGTTTTCTGAATAAAAATTCAATAAAATTAAGTGATGGCCCGGTCATGAAAGTGGTTACTAAAGCCATAATTACTAGCATTGCAAAAATTGAAGGAGTAAGCACGCCTAAATCGTAACCAATATTTAATACAACTAATTCCATTAAACCTCTCGTATTCATAAGTGCACCAATGGTTAGGCTATCTTTCCAGTTTTGGCCAACAAATCTTGCCGCGATAGCGCTACCCCAGAATTTTCCTACAACAGCAATCGAAATAATTACAAGACACACTTCCCATAAATGGATGTCGTTTAATAATCCAATTTGGGTTCTTAAACCAGTGTAAACAAAAAATAGTGGCAGTAATAAAACAGAAGATAAGTCTTCAACTTTTTCAATAAAAATATTTCTGAAATTAACATTAACAGGCATAACTACACCAGCTAAAAAGGCTCCAAATAAGGCATGAATACCTATTATTTCGCTTAAAAAAGATGAAATCAATAATGTAACAAAAAAGATAGCTACAATAGGCTTTGTTAAGCCTTCTTTACTTGAATATTTATCGCCTAGTTGCTGTAAAAAAGGTTGCACAACTCTTAGCATAAGCACTAAATAAATAATTGACAAAGCTATTGTATAGAGAGAGCTTACAAAACTTCCGGCTTTAACTATAGCGATAACCGCAGCTAGACCACACCAGGCAGTAATATCATCTATTGCAGCGCAAGTAATAACCGTGGTTCCCAATTTAGTTTTATTGATGCCGCGCTCTTGCACAATCCTTGCTAACACAGGAAAGGCAGTAATGCTCATGCTGATTCCAATAAATAGTGAAAAAGAAATAAAATTAACACCTGATGGCGCAAAATTATCGTATATAAAATAGGCTGCCCCAACACCTAAAGAAAAAGGAATGATGATACTCGCATGACTTATTACTAAAGCTTCATGCGCTTTGGTTTTTAAAACTTTAAAATCAAGCTCCATGCCAACCACAAACATGAAGAGGATTAATCCAATTTGACTTAAAAATTTAAGATTGCCTATCGAATCTGCCGGAAATAAAAAAGTCGTGTATTCAGGAAAATAATACCCCGCAAAAGACGGACCAAGTAATATACCCGCGGCAATTTCGCCTATAACCGTTGGCTGACCAATTTTGTTTAACAAAAAACCAAGTAATCTTGCCACCAAAATAATGGTTATGATTTGCAACATCAGAATGGCTAGTGGTTCAGTAATATTGTGCTTAAATACAACTGAGAAATCTCCCCAAGAGTCTTGTGATGATTCAATCTTTGTTATTTGATGAGCCGCTTCTTTTGATTGACCTGATTTAACGGCATAATAAACGAAAATTGAAAAAATCAGCGTAACAAAAATGTAAAATAGTATGTCCTTTAAATTTTTAATAAGTTTACGCTATTGTTGCAAAGTTAAAAATTATTGTAACACTTAACTTAAAAACTATGCCTAATGACCTTATATAACGATTAGTTAAAAACAATTTAATTAAATAAATATTTTTTGTCAATGATTTTAAGCAAGCTGTTAAATTGCATTTCCAAGGTTCGAAACATCCACTATTCTAAAATAATACATAAACGGTAAAATTTCAATTTTAGTTAACTGGTTAATTATTAGGTCATTATATTGTAAATTTTGTTAAATCGGATAAATGTTAATAAATAATCTAGCAATTTGGGGTTACTAAACTTGCTAATATGGATTAATATGCAATCTTTGCAAAATTCTTACAAGTTGAGGAAGCTTTTATACATAGTTGCATTATCATCTCTTACCGGTTTAGGTTTAATGGCTCATCCTACCGATGACAAAAAAACGAAACCTGATGACGGTAAACGTTCTATGGCTAAACGCGATGATACAACAACCTATGTTGTTAATCAAGAGATTTTAAGTAACGAGGAAATTCCGGATACAACCCAAATTTTGTTCCCAAGTCATGACTTATACGCTATTTGGGATACGAGTGTAGCGCATCCTTATCATTTTGCAGAGCAGTTTAAACAAGATAGTGTTACCATTAAATTGGTAGCTGCAAATGATGGTGGTTTTAAAATGCCTTTTAAAGGAAATGTAACGAGTGAATTTGGTTGGAGACGTTACCGCCCTCATTATGGCACAGATATTGATTTGGAAACCGGTGATACGGTTGGAACTGCTTTTGACGGGATGGTTCGTTTGGCTCGCTACTGCAATGGTTACGGTAACTGCGTTATCATCCGTCATAACAATGGTTTAGAAACTGTTTACGCACATTTATCTAAAATGGAAGTTCAGCCGGGTCAAATGTTAAAGGCCGGTGAAATGGTTGGGCTTGGCGGCAATACTGGCAGATCGTATGGTAGCCATCTTCATTTTGAGATGCGTTATTTAGGTCAGGCACTAGATACTGAAGATTTTATTGATTACACAGCCGGCACATTAAAGTGTGATACATTTGTTTTAAGAAAAGCTGATGTAGAAAACAAATACGATTTAAGAGCTTTAAGAGGAAGACACAAGCGTGATTTAGGTTTAGCAAAGCGTCACTATCACAAAAACGGCAAATATTATGCAAGTGCCGGTAAAGCTAAAAAAGGCAAGAAAAAATACGCCAGAAAAAAGTCTTATGGTAAGGTAAAGAAAAAAATAGTTTACACAAAAGCCACCAAACGTAAACCAGCAAGCAAAGTATCTAAGTCAACTAAAGGCAAGCAAATAGCCAAAAAGGCCAAAAGCACTAAGCTATAGGGTTATTTAACCTAAATCGTTTATAACTATTTTCTGTTACAAAATTCAGCGTAAGTATTATTTATAATTTTAGCTATGCGTTTTATTGCGATAATTATACTTTGCCTCGCAACATCTTCAAGTTTTGCACAACGAAAAGGTACATCCAAAACAACAAAAGTTCTTTTTGTATTTGATGCCAGTAACAGCATGAAATCTGCTTTTCAAGGGATGACACGTATGGAAGGAGCTAAACAACTATTTTATAAGTTTATTGATAGTTTAAGTAAAGATAAATCAATGTTGTTCGCCTTAAGAATGTATGGCCATACGGTTAAATACCCTCCCGGAGATTGCAATGACAGTAAATTGATTGTGCCTTTCAGTGTTGGTAATACAGCCTTAATCAAACAAAAAGTAAAGGAAAGTAAGCCAAAGGGTATTACACCAATTGAACACTCGTTAACTCAGGCTGCCAATGATTTTTCGGATAATAAGTCAACCAACATTGTAATTTTAATAACAGATGGAATAGAGGAGTGTGGTGGCGATCCTTGCAGAGCAAGACAAAAGTTGATGGAAAAAGGAATTTTGTTTAAACCTTTTATTATTGGAATTGGTTTAAGTCCTGAGCAAATAAAATCATTTGAATGTGTTGGTACTTATTTTGACATTGAAAGTGATAAAACCTTTTCCACCATTTCTAATTTAATTCAGCAACAGAAGTTAAATAAAACCACGGTGCAGGTTAACTTATTAAACAGCACCGGTATGCCAAAGGAAACCAATGTAAACACCACTTTTATTGACATTAATAAAAAAAGTTACAAGTACAATTACATTCACACCTTAAACATGCTGGAAAATCCTGATACTTTAACAATTGATGACTATCCAACCTACAAAGTTATTGCCCATACAATTCCACCGGTTGAAAGCAAGGAAACGAAACTCAGTTCCGGAAAACACAACATCATTGCATTAGATGCGCCACAAGGTTATTTAACGGTTAATCGTCCGGCTGGTGTATACAACTACAACGAAAAGATAAAATACATTGTTCGCAAGCAGAATGAGGAAACTACCCTACATGCGCAGGGATTTAATAATGCTGAAAAATATATTATCGGCACTTACAAAATAGAGATCTTAACGCTTCCCAGAATATACATTTCCAATTTAGAAATTGAACAAAGCAAAACCAAAACCATACAGGTGCCTAATGCTGGCATGTTAACCGTAAAAGCATTAGAAAGTGGTGATGGCTGCATTATGCAAAAGGTAAAAGGAAGAAACGAATGGGTGTGTAATTTAAATAATCAAACCATTCAAAACTTTTATTTGCAGCCGGGCTCATATGTAGCAGTTTGGCGCAGCAAAAGTTTAAAAGGCAGCATTTACACCATCGAAAAAGCATTTACTATTACCTCCGATATGTTGCAGGTGATAGAGTTTTATAGGTAGAGTTAGCATCAAATAAAAGAGTCTATAAATCAGGCTGAAGATCAAGATTTATTCCAAAACAAATATACATTCAATTAGTGGCTTAATGGTACCTCCAGAAATCGTCCACATCGGCGGACAGGGACGCAATGATGTAATAAAAGAAAAAAGCCACTCATTTGAGTGGCTTGGTGGTACCTCCAGGAATCGAACCAGGGACACAAGGATTTTCAGTCCTTTGCTCTACCAACTGAGCTAAGGTACCAGCTTAACTCTTTATCTTAATACGGTACTTTACTCTACCTCCGCCGCGGCGGATGAGCTAAGGTACCAGCTTAACTCTTTTTGAAACTTACCGCTTCTAAAATAGAGGTGCAAAAATAATGTTTTTTATTTAATTACAAAATAAAAATCTTAGTTATCTTTAAAAAAACTTTTCATCAATTGAACACTAATCTGGTAATAGATTGCGGTAATACACGTATAAAATATGGCGTTTTTACTGACAATCAACTAATTGAAAATGGTTTAATTAATGATTCTATTAATACAATTTTAGAGAGACATCCTTCAATCCTAAAAGCCATAATCGCTTCCGTTACCCAAGAGCACTTAGTTATCTTACCGAAATTACAACACTTAAAGCAATCCCATCTTTTTACTAATACACTTAATTTACCAATTGAAAACCTTTATGAAACAACTCAAACCTTAGGTTCTGATCGTTTAGCAGCTTCCATTGGTGCGTTTACCCTGCATCCTAATTCTAATGTACTCACCATTGACGCCGGTACTTGCATCAAATATAATTTTGTTAATGAACAAAATCAGTTTATTGGAGGGGCAATTAGTCCTGGTTTAAGTATGAGGCTAAAAGCCTTGCACCAATTCACTAATGCCTTACCTTTGATTGACTTTGATGAAAATTATGAAAATTTAACGGGTAAAAACACAAAAGATTCCATTTTAAGTGGTGCACTAATTGGTGCTGTGTGCGAGGTAGAATCAATGATTCAGCAATATCAAAACGCCTATTCAATTTTAAAAATTGTCTTCACCGGAGGCAATGCTAATTATTTGTGTAAACAACTTAAAAACCGTTTCTTTGCGGACGAGCATTTGATTCTAAAAGGACTGAATGCAGTTTTAAATTTTCAATAACTTGAAAAAAATACTTTCGATCATATTATTAAGTTTAGTAATTGGTGCATTGGCTCAAACGAATACGTTTAGTCCATATTCACGTTATGGCATTGGTGAGCTAAATCAAGCTAATTTTGCACACGTTAATGGCATGGGAGGCGCCAATGTGGCTTTACGTTTTGATACAACTGCGCCGCTTTTTATTAATGTTGGAAATCCTGCAAGTTATGCTTTTATCCGAATTACCTCTTTGGAGGTAGGTGCCAATGGATTTTATGGGATGTATAAAAATTCAAGTTCGGCATTAAACAAGTATTCCCTTAATTTTTCATATGGCACTTTGGGTTTTCCTATTGCCAAAAATGGTGGTGCTTGCATTGGAATGATGCCATTAACTTCTGTTGGATATAACACAGAGTCTATAACTAATTCAGCAGGAATTGGCGATGTTAAAATGATTTATAATGGTGAGGGTGGATTAAATAAAGCTTTTATAGGTTACGGTATTTCTCCATTTAATAAAAGATTAAGAAGTTTCAGGAAAAATGCCTACGTTAAAGATAGTTTGCGCTATAGTCGTTCCCAGTTTAAATCAAGGTATTTTTTCAGTAAATTTTTAAATGATTTTACTATTGGCGCAAATGTTAATTACATTTTTGGAAGTATTCAGCATAACACCAATGTAATTTATCCCAACTCACTATTATATCTCAATACAAAGCGAGAACAAACTATTACCATGGGTGACTTTACCGGTAATTTCGGTGTTCAAAGTGCTATCACAATTGACAGTATATACAGTCGTTCAACCAAGAGAGCGATCATCAACAAATTTGTAAAAAACTATCTAAGAAATGGAGGTGATCCGTCGAAAGTGAATCAAATAAAAGATAGTTTAAACAGAACAGTAAAAGTTCCAAAAATTCAACTTGCCGAGAAATTAAAATTCACTTTTGGATACTTCTATAGTTTAAACAATACACTTAATGCCATGCAAAGTACCTACGTTTATAATTATGTGTTAGGAAGCACCGGTAATATAAGCAACAAAGATTCAATCATTAAAATTTCAAATCAAAAAGGCACTGTTGTGTTGCCTTTAGAGCAGGCTTTTGGTATTGGGTTTAAAAAAGGTGAACGAATTAATGTGGTAGCTGACTTCGGGATTACCAATTGGAGCAATTTTAAGTTATTGGATTCTAAAACAACCTACCAAAACAATTACCGTATTTCTCTTGGTGCAAATTATGTGCAAAATAAACAAGGGAATTACAGAGAGCGTATTAATTATAGAGCAGGCTTTACATACAATACAGGTTACTTAGATCTTCAAAATTCACTTTTACCAAGTTATTTTATCAGCGCAGGTGTTGGTTTTCCGGTTGGTGTTTTTGCGGAGCGATCTATGGTTAACCTATCTTTGCAATATGGAAAATTGAGTACCGAAAACACTAAACTATTTACTGAGAATTATTTTAGACTACATTTAGGATTTACATTTAGTGCACGTTGGTTTCAAAAATTCAGGTACGATTAATGTGGTAAAACTACTAGCAATAACAATTACATTATTAAGCCTAACAGCTTGTACAAATGATTTAAAGGATGTGCAAGCTCTTCCCAGAAATAAGTTAAGTGCATCTCAAACAGGCGATAGTATTACTCTGATTTATACAGATAGCACGTTAATTAAAATTATTTTAAAGGCCAATCGTATGCTTTTATTTAATAAGAACGTATCAGAACCTTTTACCATATTACCAAAAGGATTTTATGTAACAATTTTTGATGATGAGGAAAAAGTATCTTCTACGTTAAAAGGCAACTATGGGGTACGTTACGACCTTTCTAAACGTATGGAAGCTCGATATGCTGTTGAGGTCATTAATAAAAATGGTGAAAAGCTTGAAACTGAGAAGTTGATTTGGGATGAGGCCAATAAAAAAATATATACGGATGCCTTTGTAAAAATAACTACACCGAATCAGGTTATTAGTGGTAAAGGTCTTGAGAGTAATCAAGATTTTACAAAATATGAGATAAAAAAGATTACAGGAATAATTAATATAAAAAACGATGAACTCTGATTTTCAAATAAAGCTGTTTAAGCTAATGGAGCGTGTATGGCTAGTTGGTGTCCTGATTGGAATTGCAGGAGTGGTTTATTTTTTAATTCAAAAAGATAATGACAGTGCCTTATATTTCTTTGGTTTTTTTATATTATCTTCGGTATTGTATTTGTTAAGAAAAAGACAACGTAAACGTCATGAATCTTACCTCGAAAACGGTAAAAAATAATCCAATTGTTAGAGGCTTTTAAAAAATACGTTACATCAAAAAAGTGGTTTAACAAAAATGAACCTGTACTAGTTGCTTTAAGTGGTGGAGTTGATTCCGTTGTGTTGGTTGATTTATTAAACAGTTTAAACTACAACATTTCATTAGCACATTGTAATTTTAAATTACGCGGTAAAGAAAGTGACAAGGACGAAGAATTCTGCAAATTGTTAGCTGAGAAGCATAAAGTAAAAATTCACTTAAATCACTTCGAAACAACTTCATACGCAAAAATCAATAAGCAAAGTGTTCAGGAAGCTGCTCGTGAATTGAGATATAATTGGTTTGAAGAGTTAGTTAACAATCACCATTACAAATACGTATTAACTGCTCATCACCTTAATGACCAAATTGAAACGTTTTTCATCAATATGTTAAGGGGTACTGGCCTAAAAGGTTTGATTGGTATCCCTGAAAAGAATAAAAAAGTGCTTAGGCCTTTACTGTCTTTTCCCAGGTCAGATATTGAGAATTATGCCAAACAATGTAAGTTGAAATTTCGTGTTGATGCCAGCAATGATGACACTCATTATCAAAGAAATTTTATTCGCTTAAACATCGTACCGGGCTTAAAATCACATTTTCCGGGTTTCGAAACAAGGTTTTATGAAAACCTAAATAACTTGAAGGAAGATTTGGCGATCATTGAAGATTATGTTGATGAAAAAAGAAAAATATATCGTTTAAATCCGAATCAACCTTGCAGTATTCAAATCAACGAACTCTTAAACGAAAATCACGTCCGTTACATTTGCTATCAATTGCTTAAACCGTTTAATTTTAATTCTTCTCAGGTAACCGGTATTCTTAAATGCATAGGTAAGGAAATAAAAACCGGAAAATATTTTAATTCCAAAAGTCACACACTCTTAATTAACAGAACTGAGATTTTAATTGAACCACTTATAACGGAAATTAAACCAATAATAATTAATTCATTTAATGACTTAAAAAAAACACCATTTCTTAGGGTTGAATCTTGCAAAAAAATAAATAAAACAGCACCAAACGAATTAATGATTCATAAAAGTAGTTTTCAATTTCCACTAACAATTCGTTCATACAAAACAGGCGATAAATTCAAGCCGTTTGGCATGAAAGGATTTAAGTTGGTTAGCGATTTTTACAGAGATTCAAAACTTTCTATGTTTGATAAAAAATCGACTTTATTATTGATCAATGGTAATAACGAAATAGTTTGGGTTATAGGACAAAGAAGCGATGAACGATACAGAGTAATGAACAAATCGCACGAAGAATTAATTAAACTAACTTACCTACCATAGAAGAGCGAGAAAACATATTATTCGAGGAAAAGCAATACATGGGTCACAACAGGCTGAGCATAGCTATTCGCATAGTTTTAGCAATGTTTTGTTTTTTGGGTTATTACTGGAGCGAAAATCCGAAGCCGGTTGAGGTGTCATTCTTTAAAATAGGATCATATCCAATTCAACACATCAGCTATTCGGGCTTGTTGTTTTTTGTGTGCGGTTTATGTATTCTTTTGTTTTCATTGCTTTTAATGTACATCCTGCACATTCATACTAAAGTTTACAGCGGCTATATTATTTTGGATGGTTTTTGGACAGCGCGTAAAGTTAAAATTGATCTTAAAAACATTACCAGTTTTAGAAAAAGCAGATACAAAAAAAATAGTTTCAGGAGAGCCGTTTACAACTTGCACAATAAAGGAATTATTAAATTCTATACCAGCGGAATTGATTTTATTGAATTAAAAGATGTATCAGGTTTTAGTTACCGAATTGGCACACAAAGAGCAAGTGAATTATTAAAGGTGCTAAAACAGGAAATACAAAATGCATCTGAATAAATATTACTTTTTCAAATGTAATTTATCAGGATTGTCGGTTAAAAAGGCTTTCCAACCTGAGTAGTTTATTTGTGAAGTATTACCATGTTTATTTTGATAATAATGGCATAAAGCCGCCCCCAGCGCATCAGTTGCATCCAAAAATTCCTGCTCTTTTTTAATGCCTAATATTTGCTGTAACATGGCAGCAACCTGTTCTTTGCTGGCATTTCCGTTACCTGTAATACTCATTTTAATTTTTTTAGGAGAGTATTCAGTAATAGGGATGTTTTTGCTAAGCGCTGCTGCAATCGCCACTCCTTGAGCCCTGCCTAATTTGAGCATACTCTGTACATTTTTACCAAAAAAGGGCGCTTCAATCGCTAACTCATCCGGCTTAAATTCTTCAATAATGCCAATAGTACGTTCAAAGATTTTTTTTAAACGCAATGTTAAATCGTCGTATTTATCTAATTTAATTACACCCAGACCGATAGGTTCAACTTTATTGTTTTTGACATGGATTAAGCCATAACCCATCACCACAGTACCAGGATCAATTCCTAAAATTATTCGGTCGTTTATTGGCATATTTAAGTAAATTTAAGGCAATTTGTTGGTTACAAAAAAAATAGTTTTCCAAGTTTTAAAATTTCTTGTTGGAGTTGGCTGTATACTCATCTTGTACTTCAAATTGGAGCCTCAATTAACTATTGAAAATTTAGGTATCTTGTCTCATAACATGAAGTTAAAAAATGGTTTTTTGCTTCTGATATTGTCGATAGGCTTAGTATTTGTTAACTGGGGAGTAGAAGCTTTTAAATGGCAGGCCATTACCCAACAGGTGCAAAATATTAAATTTAGAGTGGCGTTTAAAAGTGTTTTTTCTGGTGTTTGTGTAGGTAATTTAGCACCTGGTAGAGCAACCGAATTTTTAGGTAAAATAATTTATTTTAACTCAGAACTCAGACCTGCAATTACAGTTTTACATTTTGTAAATGGCTTGTTTCAACTCATCGTTACTGTTTTTTTTGGTAGTATGGCCTTAAGCAATAATCTTAATCTGTTTAGTGGGGCCAATTCTTGGGTTGCAGATTTGTCAATTCTATTATCGGTTATGGTTATTTTGGTGTTTTGTTTCATACTTATTTTTTTAAATAAATTAATTAACCTTTTAACCAAAAAATTAGCAAAAGAAAAGTCAATTGAATTTGATATTAAGCTAACAAGATCATTGCTACTGAAACTTGTTCTTGGTTCTTTTGTTAGGTATTTTGTGTTTTGCTTACAATTTTTTTTAGTATTAAATATATTCAGAAATCAGGAAGTTACTACTGCTTTGCTTTTTAGCATGATGCTGTACTTTTTGTTTACAACCATTATTCCAATGATAAGCTTTATAGAGCCGGCCATACGTGCAACCATTGCACTAATTGTTTTTGCAGGTACAGGTTTTACTGAGATAGAATTGAGTTTGGCTGCCTTATTAGTTTGGATAATTAATATCATCTTGCCAAGTGCTTTAGGTTACATTTTTTTGGTTCAACAAAAATTTGATTTTAAGCTGAAGTAGATGATGTTAATACTTGGGTTCATAGTTATATTGTTATATGTCACTTTTTTAACTGTGGTTTCAATTTATTTTTTTAAATACCCAATTACCATTTCAGACTTTGAAGCGGACATGAGGCCAGTTTCAATTATTATTTGTGCCAGAAACGAAGAGAAAACTATTGCTAAATGTTTGCATTCTATCAGTGAGCAGGATTATCCTAAACACTTAATTGAAATTATTCTGGTGAATGATGCCAGTTCCGATAAAACCAAAGAGTTGGCAGAAATTATTTTAATAAAGCTAGGTGTTTCTTTTCAGATAATTTCAAATCAGATTAAACTAGGCAAAAAGAAATCATTGTTAGAGGCAATTTCAAAAGCAAAACATCACCTAATTATTACGCGTGATGCTGATACTTTTACCAAATCAAAAGTCTGGTTAAATTCAATGGTTAACTATCATCTTAAATATCATAAAGACTTTGTTATTGGCCCTGTAATGATTTCTGATAATGTTGGTTTAATTTGGGCGTTGCAGGCTATAGAAAGTAACATTCTTACCATGTTTTCATTGGCATCTCTTCAACTCAAAAAACCATTCTTATGCTCTGGAGCTAATTTACTTTTTACAAAAGCATTATTTCAGGAAACCAATGGTTATAAAAGTCACCTTGAGATTGAAAGTGGTGACGATGTTTTGTTTTTGGAGGATGTAAAGAAAAAGCGACCGCAGACAATTGGTGCAGTAAAATCAACGTCAGCAATTGTATACACCTATCCTCAACGAAGTTTTTCTCAATTATTAAATCAACGGATTCGCTGGGCTAAAAAATTTGATTCTAATCCAAATAAAGCCAATTTAATTATTGCTTTTGCTATCATGGTTGTAAACGCTTTTTGGTTATTTAACTTCGTTACGTATTTTTTCGTCCAACAAAATGGTTATTTTGGCTTAATTTTTATCCTCTTAAAGCTTATAATTGATAGTTTATTACTATTTTTAGCTTCGCGTTTTGTAAATAACAAAGGCTTAAATTGGTATATTTTGCCCATTGGATTAATTTATCCTGTTTATGCTTTAGTAGTTGCAATTGCAAGTGTAATTTTTAAACCTAAGTGGAAGTAAAAAGTGCTTTTTAAGAAGAAGAGAATAGATTTTGAATCGGAATCACTTTCTGCAATTACATGGCGCAGATTTAAACGTAACAAATTATCGATGTTGGGTTTAATCGTCATTGTTATTACTTTTATTATTTCTGTTTTAGGATATACTATTTGCCCAGATCCTAGCCCCTATGCTAATGATCAAAAGCCCGAATTGCACGTTAAAACACCCGGATTTGTATCAAAAGTTTTACTTGTAAACAAAAATGAAAAACCTGTAGAGACTGGTTTTTTTGAGAAAATGTTTGTTGGTGAAACTTTTAATTACAATAGTTATACCGTTTATAATTACTTTTTTAAAGGTGATGTAATTCTTGTAGAAGAATATACCGGCAACACAGAAAACAACAAAGGTACTATTAGCAAGTATAAATTAGCAGATGTGGTTTATCACTTGAATCCTGCTATACAACCAACCTATGACACTTTAAAAGGTACAGTAACTTTTACCGATTATAAAAATGAAGTTCAAACCAAGGGAATTGTTGAGCTTAGGAATGAGATTCAAAAAAATCACATCAAATACCGCACGCATTACCTGGGAACAGATAAATTAGGGCGTGATTTATTAAGCAGGTTGCTTATTGGAACAAGAATTAGTTTGAGTGTAGGCATGATTTCAGTTTTAATATCAATTGTGATTGGTATATTATTGGGCGCTATGGCAGGCTACTATCGAGGCAAGGTGGATGCTGCCATCATGTGGTTAATTAATGTAGTTTGGAGTTTGCCTACTTTGTTGCTGGTAATTGCTATAACGCTTATTCTTGGCAAGGGCATTGTTCAGGTATTTATTGCAGTTGGATTAACAATGTGGGTAGAGGTGGCAAGAATTGTTCGTGGCCAAATTCTGAGTATTCGTGAAAAGGAATTTGTTGAAGCCGGTAGAGCGCTAGGTTTTAAAAATATGCGTATTATTTTAAGACACATTTTGCCTAATGTAATGGGGCCTGTGGTGGTAATGGCAGCCAGTAATTTTGCTGCGGCTATTTTAACAGAGGCAGGTTTAAGTTATCTTGGAATTGGAGCACAACCTCCTGTGCCAAGTTGGGGTGAAATGACCAGCACACATCATGGCTATATTTTAATGGATAAAGCTTATTTAGCTTTTATTCCGGGTATTGCCATCATGATTCTTGTATTAGCTTTTATGCTCGTGGGTAATGGTTTAAGGGATGCTTTGGATACCCGTTCTATGGACGATAAACCGATTTCTAACTAATTAGTTAAACGATTTATTATTGAAAGTTTTAGGAAAAATACTTATTCCACTTTTAATTATTACGTTTTGTAAAGCTCAAAATTTTAGTGTAAGTGGAACAATAACCGATGAGGAAAATGGCGAAACTTTAATTGGAGCCGCCATTCAGCTACTGCCTACTAAAATAATCGCAACAACTAACCAATATGGTTTTTACTCGTTAACAGCGCCTATGGGCACTTACACGCTTGTTGTGAGTTATTCCGCCTATAAGCTGCAAAGTCATGTGCTTCGGTTAACTAGTACGCAAGTTCTCAATTTCTCACTTAGTTCTTTACAAACTAATTTGGCCGAAGTAGAGGTAAGTACAACCGGCACAAATGAGAATATTAAAAATTCGCAAATGAGCAGTGTTCAGTTGGATATGGCTGAAATTAAAAAAATTCCTGCATTCATGGGAGAAGTTGACGTGTTAAAAACCATTCAATTGTTACCGGGCGTGAAAAATGCAGGTGATGGTAACACAGGTTTTTATGTCAGGGGTGGTGGCCCTGATCAGAATTTAATTTTATTGGATGAGGCTCCTATTTATAATGCTTCGCATTTGATGGGTTTTTTTAGTGTATTTAATGGCGATGCAATTAAAAATGTTAACCTTATCAAAGGTGGTATGCCTGCGCAATATGGAGGCAGGTTGTCATCGGTACTCGATATTTCAACCAAGGATGGCAACAACCAAAAATTTGAAGTGGATGGCGGCATAGGTTTAATAGCCTCCAGATTAACCATTCAAGGCCCAATTATAAAAAATAAAGCTTCTTTTTTAATTAGTGCCAGAAGAACCTATGTGGATGTTTTGGCAAAACCATTTATTGAGAAAAGCGATTTTAAAGGCACCTCTTATTATTTTTATGATTTAAACGGAAAAGTTAATTATACCGTTAATGATAAAAACAGATTGTTTTTAAGTGGTTATTTTGGAAGAGATCGATTTGAGTTTAAAGATAACGAAGAAGGTTTTAATACAAAAATTCCATGGGGCAATGCTTCTGCCTGCGCCAGGTGGAACCATATTTTTAATTCAAAATTATTTTCTAATCTTTCACTCATTTTTACGAATTATAATTTTTCATTTATGGCGCTTCAGCAAGATTTTGAAGCAACCATAAAATCCGGCATTACTGATTATGGGTTTAAGTATGATGTGAATTATTTTCCAAATTCAAGGCACACAATTAAAACAGGCATTCATTACACATTTCATCAATTTGTGCCAACAAGTGTTAGTGCAAAACAAGGCGAAACGGTATTTGATTTAGGTAAAGTTATAAAACTACTTTCACACGAAACAGCTGTTTATGTTAGCGATGATTGGGACATTAATCAGTGGTTAAAACTGAATTCAGGATTACGATTAGGTAACTTCACACATGTGGGACCATTTAATCGATACCTAAAAGATGTAACAGGTAAAATTGTAGATACGGTTACCTACAAGGCAAACCAAATTGTTAGCACTTATAATGGTTTAGAGCCTAGGTTAGCGGCCCGAGTTCAATTAAATCCTAGTAGTTCCATAAAAGCTTCCTTTACCCGCAATTTCCAGTATGTACACTTGGCATCGTTTTCTTCAGTGAGTTTGCCAACGGATGTTTGGATGCCTTGCACAGAGGTCATAAAACCGCAAATCGCCAATCAATATGCACTTGGTTTTTTTAAAAATTTAAAAGATAATTTGTACGAAACCAGTGCCGAAGTTTATTATAAAACAATGGATCGCCAGATCGAATTTAAGGAAGGCGCACAACCATCCGATAACGTATTTGATAATCCTGATAATGGTTTTACATTTGGTAGAGGTTGGGCCTATGGTGTTGAGGTTTTTGCTAAAAAGAGAAGCGGCAAATTAACAGGCTGGATTGGATACACCTTAAGTTGGGCTTGGCGGCAATTTGATAACATCAATTACGGGTTGCCTTTTTTAGCAAAATACGACCGTAGACATGATGCCTCATTAGTTGTTAATTATGATGCCACTAATCAATGGAATTTTGGATTGGTATGGGTGTATGGAACCGGAAATAGAGGCACTTTGCCGAATGGTTTCTTCTTATATGAGGGTAGTTTAAGCAGTGATTACGGCTTAAGAAATTCTTATAAGTTTGCAGATTACCACCGTATGGATTTAAATGTTACCTATACGCCTAATAGATCTAAAAGGTTAGAAAGAAAAAAGCAGGCCTTGATTCAAAAATATACGTTGCAGCAAAAAGACACAACTTCAATTCAAATTACCAAACCTTGGTTAAAGCATTTTTCGAATAGCTTTACCTTAAGTGTTTTTAACGTCTATAACCGTTATAATCCTTATTTTATTTATTTAACCAAAAGTGGTGATTTTGCAAACGGCACTTTAAAAGTTGGTGCCAGGCAAGTTACGCTTTTCCCAATTTTACCTAGTTTTACCTGGAATTTTAAGTTTTAGACAATTTATCTTTTAGTTCTAATCTATTAAGGTGCCTGTAAAATAAACTGGCACAAAGTAATTTTTAACATTAGCCTTTATCACAAAGCTAGATGTAAATTTTCCAGAGTCTGACTTATTTGCTTTAAAAGTTACTTCAAATTTAGCTGAATCTCCCTTATTTATTGGTTTATGAGAAAATTTCACATTAGTGCACTCACAGTTTTTGCTTACAGAATCAACTATTAATGGATTATCACCGACTGATTTTACATAAAAATTAAATTTATAAGTACTATCCTTTAATATATGGCCAACATTAAAAACTAAATCTTCTGTTTGTAATATTGCGACTTTTCTTTCAATCTTTTTATTTTCATTACATCTAAGTGCGATAATTGCTAAACAGATTATCAAGCTACTTTTTTTTAAGATCTTCAATTTTATCATAAATATTATTAGGTAAACTCTTATCGAAATAAACTTGCGATCCTTCAATACCATTACCTTCCTTGTCAATTAGAAAGAAATGTGGGAATGTTGTAATCTTGTATTTTAGATTCATTCCAATACTGGTATAAGAGTATTTAATATCAGGTAATTTAATATTATTTGTCAAAAAAATATTGTAAAACCAATCTCTAGTTTCATTTTGATTAATTGGACAATATAAACTTATAATTTCTACTACCGTATCATTTTTATAAGTGGACTGTAGCCTTTTAATCTCTGGTAAATTTTTTACACAAATTCCACAACTTTTGTTCCAAAATTCTATAAAATAAATTTTGTTTTTCTTCAAAAAAGGAAATGTTGTATTTGCGCTATCTTTATCAATAAAGTAAAATTCTTGTTTAGTTGAAGTTATTTCACGATTTGTCTTTTCACTAAAAAATGATGATAAAATGTAGCTACTAATATACTTGTACGCGAATAATGAAGTTAGTGAAAGGATTATACCTAAAGTTAAATTCGTAATTAGTTTTATACTGTTATTATATTTAAAAAGTAATGGCTGTAGAAATAGAAATATCGAATAAAACATTAAATCTAAACTCCTCATCTTTAAAGTTTCTGGACTTAAAATTATAAATGTGCTCATTGCTAGTTGCGCACATGACAATAGAAGAATCTCATATATTTTCCTTACTTTTAATTTTAATGAAATAACAGAAAATAATAGGTAAAAAACAAAAAAATTACAACTTAGGTAAAAAATATAAAGTTCTTTTTCATTATAATCAAAACTCTCGAAAATTATCCAAACTAAAATTTGTAGAATAAAAATAAAGATACTCCAAAGTATGAATTTTAATATTTCTATTATTTTGGTCATATGCAAAAATAAAAAATGCTAATTGCAATTCAATGCAATTAGCATTTTTTAAAATGCCTTTTTAAGGCATATCTAAAAATTGAACGCCTCCACCTGATGTTGCAATTGCTGGACGTCCATTACACATAAATGCTCCTACAAACCCACAACCAAAACTAGAAACATTACACGCTGCATCAACACAAAGCCTGTTTTTCCAACCATTTACTACAGATCCTCTATTGCATCCACAGTCATGGCCCCAATCAACACCACCAACTTGGTGATCGGTAAATGTTAAGTTATTTAGTCCATTAGCATAAAAAATATTAAGAACTGACGTTGTGTCAATCCCTTCATCAATAAATTGTATGAATATATCCGATAGGCTATTTTCCAAACCGGTTCTCAAGTCATTTCCCTCATCTGAATTAGTGTAAATTTGTGGAATAATTATTAAGTTTTTGAAGTCAACAAGTAAACTCTTTTGTTGTGATGTTAAGCTAGATGATTCAATTTTACGAGTTATAAGATTGTCCCAGTATGCGTATTTTTCAAAGTTACTTAACAAAGAGAATGCTGCGTTCCTATTTGTTGAAGGAGTTAATTCGTAAATTGCTTCAATCATTGCCATATCAACATTTTCATATTTTCGTTGAGTATGATTAGAAATATTAATATCCTTAAAAGCTAATAGTTTATCATCTTTTCTGAAATCATATTTATCATTTTTGATTTCATTGCTAACAGGTGTATTAACTTTAGCTTTTTTACAACTGATTACAAGCAAAGAAGCTAAAGCTAAAATTCCAAAAGTTTTAATTGTTTTTTTCATAATTTGGTTATTAAGTATGATTAAATTTATACAAAGGTATATTGTATAAATCTAAATTTTTATTCAAATTATAATTAATTTATTAATTTTGAGGAAATAATTATAAAATATATGAATAGTATTGGATTAAAAATAAAACAAATGAGAGAATTAAGAGGCTTTTCTCAAGAAAATATGTCTTCCGAACTAGGTATTACGCAGCCATCATATGCCAGACTAGAAAAGGAGGATAATAGAATAACTATTACTAGATTAATTCAAATTTCTAAAATATTAGATACAACAGTAAGCGAGTTAATTAATGAAAAAGCCGCTAAAATTATCAATCAGCAAAACAGTGAAAGTCCTAATGCTTATGTAGATGTCGTTATTAATGCAGATAAAGAACATATTAATTCATTAAAAGAGGAAATTGATTTTTTGAGACAGCAGCTACTAAAAACAAAAATTTAACTGATGAAATATTGTTATATATTTATCTTTTTATTTTTAGCTTCTTGCCGTAAAGACGTGGTAGTTAAACTGCCTGATTATGAAGAAAAACTAGTGGTTGAAGCAAGTATTGAAACCGGTCAACCTGCAATTGTATTTTTATCAAAATCAGTTCCCTATTTTGGCACGTTTGATTTTAGTAAACCGCAGGAGGCTTTTATTAAAGGTGCTTTTGTAACTGTAACTAACGGTACGTTAGTAGACACCTTAAAAGAATTAGATCCCGATTTAGGTTATTTATATACCGGCCTGAAAATTAATGGCGAGCAAGGCAAAACTTATACTTTAAAAATAAGGTATAATGGAAAGGAGTATAGTAGTTCAACAACTATTTTATCTCCACCAAAGTTGGATAGCTTATGGTTTAAAGCTGAGAAAGATAACCTGGGGTTTATATGGCAGAAATTTAACGAGCCCGCAGGTAGCGGAGATGCCTATCGTTGGTTTGCCAAACGTTATGGTAGAGATCAGTTTTTTGCTGCCCCATTTAACTCGGTTTTTGATGATAAGTTTGTAGATGGTAAAAAATTTGATTTTGCATATGATAGAGGTCCTCAACCAAATTTAGTGCAAGAATTTAGAGAGGATCCTGAGCGTGGATATTATCGAAAAGGAGACACGATTATTGTGAAGTTTTGCAAGATAGGCAAAAAAGAATACGAGTTTTGGAATACCTATTATCAAAACAAATCTAGTAACGGCAACCCCTTTAGCGCACCGGCCAATGTTCAAGGCACATTTGATAATGTTAGAGAGGTATTTGGTGCGTTTGTTGGATACGCGCCGTTTTATGATACAATTATAATTCCTAAAAATTAAAAATGCATACATTAATTAAACAGTACATAGAGAGTAATGCGTTTAGCAGACTTATTGGAATGCACTTTCAAATTATTAAACTCGGTGAAATAAAATACGAGGTGCTTGTAACTAATCAACATTTAGCTACACCAAATGCCGCGCATGGCGGTTTGGTTGCTGCGCTGGTTGACGGTGCGTTGGGGGTGGCAGGTTTAAGTTTGGTTTGTCATCAAAATAAAGTGGTAAGCACCATAGAATATAAACTCAATTATTTAAGTCCTGTAAAATTAAACGATTTGCTGGTTGCCAATGCAAAGGTGATAAGCGCCGGGAAACGTATTTTGGTAATTGAATGTGAAGTGATTTCAATGCCTGAAACTATAATGGTAGCAAAGGCCATTGGAACCTTTAATGCGTATGATGCACAAAAGGCGGGGTTTAGTTTACCCTAATTTGTTGACCCACCTTTAAATAATAGCGTTTACTAATACCGTTTAATTCCATTAGTTGTTTTGTACTTAAGCCATATGCACTGGCGATGGCGTGCCAACTGTCGCCACGTTCAACGGTATGTACATAGGCATTACTCGGAAAAGCGCACAAACCATACTTGCTGTTTTTTATGGTTATCGTATGATGATACGTTTTTGCGTTCGTAAATGAAACAATCGCTCCCGGATTTAACGGGTGTCCTTTATAACGCATTTCAAAATGCAAGTGTGTACCTCTGCTATGGCCAGTGTTTCCGCCTAAACCAATTATTTGCCCACTTAAAACAACATCTCCTTCTTTCACTTTTATTTTATGCAAGTGCGCATATACAGTTTCCAAACCGTTTGGATGCATTAAAATAACCACATTGCCAAACCCACCCTGGCGTCGGGCAATTCTTACTTTCCCGTCAAAAGCTGCCGATACTTTATCTCCTTTGTTTAAATCGATATCTATGCCTTTGTGCATTCTTCCATCGCGCCAGCCATAATTACTGGTTACTACACCGGCAATTGGAAGCTGAAAATAACTTAAATACTCATTTTCTATATTGAGGTTAAAGCTGTTTGGCAGGCTATCGAGTGGAGTAGGAGGGAATAAAGCTTTTTCATCCAGTGATGCGTAAAAACTTAGCTCCGACAGATCTAATCGGCCTATTTTAACTGAATCTAATGTTGTATTATTTAATAAGCTTGAGTAGTAATTTAAGGTGTTGATGTCATTGGTGCTTACATACTCTAATTCAAGAAAGGAATCAATCATTAGAACGAGCTTCTTTTTACTTATGTATTTGTACTTTGTGGAAACGCTATCAGGATGTGTGGATGCGTTGGATAAATAGCATGAAATAAATAGCAATATGTTAATAACTTTTCTCAAAAGATCGTCCAAACTACAAAATTAGTTTTATATCTCCAAAAATAATTACCGGTGTTGTTTTTTCGAGAAAAACCGTTTAAACCTTAACGGAGTTGGTATTTGATTGCGCCAGTTCAATTTCCTTGAAACACAATACGGCTGCAACAGTTGCCATGGCCGGACCAAAAGCAATACCCAACACAGTGCCAACAAACGTAGGAATATGCATGACTAGAAAATAAAAACAACCTATACCCACCAAATAACCTCTGTTTTGAGAAGCAAGCTTGCTGCTTTCTTTAAGTCTCAATTTGTAACGCTCACTATTGTAATCAAAAAAGTTAAAACCAACAAAATAACAACTGATTAAAAATAAAAGTGGAATGGTAACTACCGATAATGGGGCAATAAATACCGATACAAGCATAAAAATAAAAATGAAAAAATATTCTAAAAACATGTTCCTTAAGCTCATTAACACACCGCGCGCAATATCAATTAAAAGCTGTTTTACAGAAAATTTAAAGTGAGTGTTATGAAGTTTTTCATCGGCTTTTTCAGAAAGTAACGCTAAAAAAGGAGAGAGTACCATTAGCAAAGTATATTTTACAAGTGTTCCGGATACTAACCCTAACAAGATTTTAATAATCAGGTTTATAATAAAACCGGCTTTAGCTGATAAAAATATCCGTATACTGTCAATTAAACCGGGGTTAGTAATCGTTGCGGCATCAACTTCTAAATATGGTTTTAAATAGTCTGCAATGTAGGACGAGAATGAATAAATACCATAAAAACTAAGTATGATTAACACAATACAAACAATCAATGGAATAAATAAAAATGGCCATAATCCTTTATCAAAAATGATGGACAAACTTTTAAAACAATAGCCAAATCCTTTAAAAAACTGTGTAAAAAACTTCATAATCTTATTACTTATCGTTTGATAAAACCGGTTACTTTAAATTCTGTCCGTCGATTTTGTGCGTGTTCTTCTTCCTTGCAATCACTAGTCTTCGTTCCTTCGCAGGCACAGTTATTTAAAAGCTTAGATTCACCATAGCCTTTACCTTTAATGCGTATTTTGGAGATGCCTTTACTTAAAATGTAATCTGTACTGCTTTTAGCTCTTTTATCTGATAAAATTAAATTTGACTTTGCATTTCCATTGCAATCTGTATGAGAACTAAGTTCAATTACGATATCCGGATTATCTTTCATTAATTGCACCAGCTTGTCTAATTCTAATGCAGCATCGGCACGAATTGCCCATTTAGCGGCATCAAAATAAATATTGTCTATTTTAATTGCTTTGCCTACAACAATTTTTTGGGTGTAAATGTCTTTTACCAAATCAGAATCTTTTCTGATAAAGAATTTTTCAGTATTACTAAAATAATCCGGTTTTTTTTCAGATCCTATGAAAAGCGCCTTGTCAACCGGAAGATTGGATACTTGATAACGGCCGCTCTCATCTGTAATTTTTGATAAATAATTTGTACCGGTTTCATCGTAAATTGCAACTTTTACTCCTGATAAGGGTTGGCCTGACTCCTTATCAATTATTCTGCCTTGTATACTTTTTTGAGTTTTTGGTTGACAATAAACGGTAATTAATGTGTCTTCTGAAGTAACCTGTTTGTTTAATGATAAAGGTTTAAAATTATTATCGCTTAAAGCGATTGTGAAAGTTTTTTGCGTTTTAATCCTAATTTTTTCCGCTTCTGTTGTTTCTGTTTTGCCTGTCGTATTTACAGCACCTTGCGTTAAGGTATAATTTACCGAAACAACATTACCCGAAACAGAATCAATGAATTGAAGTTTGGTATTATAGTATTTAGGTTTGTTATTGTTAATAAAGTAAATGTCATTATCTAGTTGCCCATTTTTTCTGTTGCTGCTCATGTAGCCGGTTCTGTTACCTTTTCTAAGATAAATACCAAAATCATCAAAGTTACTGTTAATTGGAAATCCTAAATTTTCCGGTTCAGCAAACTCTTTCTTCAAGCTATTATAATCTGCATAAAAGATGTCCAATCCACCTAGGCCCGGTTTCATATCACTTGAATAAAACAGTGAGCCATTTAAATCAACAAACGGAAATAACTCATTCCCACTCGTGTTAATACTTGATCCCATATTAACAGGTTGAACCCAGTTATCACCTTGTTTTTCACATACCCAAATATCGTAACCACCTAATCCGCCGGGCATGTTGCTAACAAAATATAGTTTATTTCCTTCTTTGTTAATTGCAGGATGCATGCAGTCATAGTCCAAACTATTATACTGAAATGATATAAATTCAGGGTGCGCATCCCCAAACTTATTCATTCTAGTTGTAAAGATCTGAAACCTTGTTGACGTATTTTTTATTTTTTTGAGATCACTTTTACTTGCCAATCGAGTAAAATAAAAACTTGAATCATCTTTGCTGAAGCAAAATGCGCCGTTAATTTTTTTGCTTTGTATGTGACTATTAAAAGGTGTGTTTTTACTAAATGTAACAGAATCGCTTTTGTCACAAATTTTTATTACTGTTTTTAAGGGGTTGTTCTTTTCCTCAGCGATATATACAAGCTTCCCTGCGTATAATGCCGGATTTGACTCTGACTTTAGAGTATTAATATTTCTAACTTCTGTAGCTTTAGCTAATACACTATCTTCATAAAATATATTAGTTTCGTATACTTTACTCCATGAAGTAATTTCTTTATTCGTACTGTTTTTTAATAAATTGAAAACCTTTTTCGCATCATCAATTCTGTAGTTAGAAAGCAGACATTTTCCATAAGCAAGTTTATCTTGCTCTGTGGCTAGTGCATTATCAATAACTGCCGGCCAATAATCGATAGCTTTATTATGATCATTTAATTTGCTGTAACAAAGGGCCGCTTGTTTAGAAGCATAAAAATCTTTAGGATTTTTTTTCAAATATTCTTCGTATTCAATTGCAGCATTCTTATATAACATTTTTATATAAAGTTTGTCTGCTCCGGCTAATTTTGGATCTGTTTGTGCATGCACTTGCTTGGCAATTGTAATCAACAAAAGGAAACTAATGGCAATATATCGGTTCATAGGTTGAATTTACATTTTTTTTTGACACTGGATTATACTTGTTGGTTAAATCATTCTTAACGTTTATGAGTCAATTTTTATCAATTGTCTATTATCTAATCGATTTAGCATATCAATTATAAGGTTTAATCTAATAGGCTGTAACCTTTACAACTTTTTAAATTAGCAAGCGTACAAAAAAACTAATAACAAACAAGTAATAAAAACAATGAAAACAATTAACCCTTTAAAAAACAGCAGCCATGAAAACAGTAAATTACCTATTAATTGTGTTTGGCTTTGGGGCACAGGTGCTATCCACTGCACAAACGAAAAATCTCTCCAACTCAACAGCCCAATCTTCTAATCAATTCCAGTTCTGGAATAAATATGCTGATCAATTAAAGCTTAACAAAGCTGAAAAACAGGAGTTCTTGAATGCTCACAATAATTCAACTCAGCATAGCCATTCGGCAAAATTAATACCCTATAATTTTAATCCTCAAAATACACAGGCCTCCACTTGTGTGAACATCGATTTTGAAAGTGGTAATTTGTCCGGTTGGACATCAAGTAGTGGATTTCATCCAATCTTTAATCCATTAGGTTGTTGCCCAAATCCAGGAGGGTCACAATTGGTAGTTAATGCAGGAATCGATCCGGCAGGTGGCTTTCAGCGAGTAGCACCGGGAGGCAATTTTTCTTTACTTTTAGGAGACAATGGAACCGGAGGAGAAGCAGATAGAGTAGAACAAACCTTTCTGGTTAATTCATTTAATGCCAATTTTACATATCGCTATGCCGTTGTTTTTCAGGATCCGGGGCATGTTCTTGCTCAACAACCTTCCTTTCAAATTGAAATGTTGGATAGTTCCGGTGTACAAATCCCATGTACGTTTTATAATGTTGCTGCCGGAAACAACATACCGGGGTTTCAAAATTCGCCAACACTTAATGGAGTAATTTATAAAAACTGGACTAATGTTTCGGTTGATCTTACAAATTACATTGGCCAAAATGTAACTATCCGTTTTACCACATACGATTGCGCGCTTGGCGGACATTATGGCTACGCTTATATTGACGGAATTTGCGCAGCATTTGTGAAAGGTGGCAGTGATACAGTTTGTGCCGGAACAACTAAGAATTTTTGCGCACCTAACGGGTTCATGAATTACACTTGGAATGGCCCCAATGCCAGTAACGTAATTGGTCAATGTTTTAGTGCATTAAGCGCAGGGGTTTATACGTGTCAAACACAACTCGTAACCGGATGCACAGGGCCTGAATTTACTTACACACTCGTTAATTTTCCGCAGCCAAATGCTTCATTTACCTATTCAACCGCAAATGCCTGCGCTCTAAACTACTCCGTAACAAATACCAGCACAATCTCAAGCGGCAACTTATCATATACTTGGAATGTTACACCGGTAAATAATAATTTAATCCAACCTATATTTGGTTTTGCAGCACCGGGTAATTATAGCTTGCAACTAAATGTTTCAAGTAATCAGGGTTGTTTAAGTTCAACTTCGGCTTCATTTAACATTGCCCCTTTACCGGTTACTAATTTTATAGCAAATAATGTGTGTTTAAATTCAACAACACAGTTTACAAACCAAAGTAATATTTCTACAGGAAATATCGCTTCCTACAATTGGGTATTGAATAGTGTTTTAACCAGCACATTAACTAACCCCTCAGTTAATTATTTAACGCCTGGTATCTATACAGTTCAATTACAATCTACCAGCAACGTTGGTTGTTCAACAGCCATTTCCAAAACAGTTCAGGTGTACTACCTTCCAAATATGGCATTTGCTTCAAGCTCCGTTTGTCAAGGGGTAGCAACCCAATTTACTAATAATTGTAATGTGGCAGACGGAACATTAACTACTTTTAATTGGGATTTTAACAATGATGGAATTTATGATAGTAATGTAAACAGCCCAACATATATATATCCATCTTTTGGAAACTACACAGTTAACCTTCAAGCAACAAGTAGTTATAATTGTGTTAATACAATCACATCTTCAGTTCAGGTATTTGCCAATCCAACAGCTTCATTTATAGCGAGTCCAGTATGTTTTGGAAATACAACCACATTCACCAATCAAACTTCAATTCCGGTTGGTTCAGTTATTAGCTATGCTTGGAGTTTAGGAAATAACACAAGTTTTAATGGCATTACACCAGCAGTAAATTATAATTCGGGTGGTGTTTACACGGTTCAGTTAACAGCTACATCCAATAATAATTGCAATGCCTTTTTTACATCTACTGTATTGGTTCATCATTTGCCAACTAACCAATTTACCAATAACATAGCATGTTTAAACCAAACTACGCAATTTAACAATAGCAGCAGTGTTATTAACGCAACTATTACCAAATACCGCTGGGACTTTGAAAATGATGGAATTTGGGATGACACTTTAGCGATAAATCCTAGTAAGTTATATCCAAACTATGGTAATTTCAACTGTAAATTACAAACTGTTAGTAATTTTAATTGTGCCAGAACAGTTTCTCAGAATGTAATTGTTCACGCCAATCCTGTTGCAAATTTCACCACCAATAAAACATGTTTCGGAGATGGAACAAAGTTTACTAATTTATCTACTTCAGCCGATGGTTTATTTTCTTCATATCAATGGGATTTTAACAGCGATAATACTATCGACAACATCTTCCCATCTCCTACAACTACCTATGTTAACACCGGAGTGCACCTTGTAAAATTGGAAGTTCAAACAGAATATGGCTGCACAAATGTTATCGTAAAACCTGTATTTGTTAATGCAGTACCAGTTACAAATTTTAGCGCTCCTAAAATGCAAGGATGCCCAAGTTTCTGCACTAAATTTACAAATCTGTCAACCATAAGCAATGGCAATATAGTGACCTCTCAGTGGCAATTTGGGGATGGATCTTTACCGATTTATCAATTGAATCCAACACACTGTTATACTACCGGCAAATATGATGTTACCTTAATTGCTGTAAGTGATTCCGGTTGTATTAACAAAATTGTTAAACCTAATTTTATTACGGTTTACCCAACACCAATTGCGTCGTTTTATACTGAGCCGGAAGAAATTGATGAGAATGAACCCAATGTAGCAATACTATCTAATGCAACCGGAGCCCTTGCTACTAGCTATCACATTAATGATGGCTCAAATTATTACAGCGATAAAGCATCTCATGTTTTTGCAGTACCTGCTAAACAAACACCGGTTATATTTCAGGTTGTGAAAAATGAATATGGTTGTTCAGATACTATTTCTAAGGTTCTAAAATTTAAACCATCGTTTGTAGTATATATTCCTAATGCCTTTACTCCAAATGGAGACGGTGTGAATGATGATTTTTTTGCCAAAGGTGTAGGCATTAATAAATTTACTATTCAAATTTATGATCGTTGGGGACACCTCGTATTTACTGGAAATTCTTTGGAGGAAACTTGGGATGGCACTATGAAAAACACCAGCGATCCTATTAAACAAGATGTGTACGTTTGGAAAGCGCAAGTAGTTGATATTTTTAATAAATACCACGATTTAACCGGTCATGTAAGCTTGATAAAGTGAAAAATTAATTTACTGAAGCGCACTTCAAAAGAGGTGCGTTTTAGTTTTTTATAATCTCAAATTCAACACGTCTGTTTTTAGCTTTGCCATCATCAGTGTCATTACTTGCAACAGGCATACTGCTCCCAAAGCCTTTAAAAAGGAGCTTATTCTGAACCCCCTTGGTTATAAGATATTCAAAAACTTCGCGAGCTCTTAGTTCGCTAATTTTTAAGTTTTTATATTTAAGCCCGCTGTTATCGCTGTGTCCGTTAATTTGTATTATTAAATTTGGGTTTTTAATTAAATAATTGGCTAGTTTGTTTAATTCTTGATATGATTCAGGCAGTAAGTAATATTTGCCATTTTCAAAAAATATATTGTTTAAGGTTATTTTGTCACCAACTTTAATGTCGTTTTTCACAACAAACACGCTATCCGTTGACCTATCTCTCAAGTTTGGACCAACAATTTCAACTTCAACTTGTTCCTCTGTACCTTTAAATTTAACAAGTTTGACATCATCAATAAAATAGTAACTCTCTTTAAAACCCAACTTAAACAAGTTCATTCGCATCATATCTTGTTTAACTTTCGGTGCAAAATTCCCAATGGTTATAAATTTTTCACCGCCATCGGCTTTGTAAAATCCATGGATGGTAAACCATTGATGAGCTTTGAAAATTCCTGATTTTTTATTTAAGGAATCAATCATGTTAGCTTTAGCTGCGTCTGCTTGCTTTGTGTAGCCTGCCTTGGTAAATAAAACACCCATCGATTTAAGAACTGCATTACTCCAAAAGGCGAGCTTGACCTTCATGCTAAACTCATAAACAGTACCTCTATGCAGTGATTCAACTAATTTGACCTGTAAATACTCTTTGTAACGCTTTTGAAAACGAATTCCAGCATAACAATAGCCTTCTGAAGCACCTTTATCCAATGTAGTGTCGTTATCTAGCGGTTTTTGATAAAAATCTACACTTGCAATTTCTTTCCAGGGTATAGCATTTCTTATTGATCCGCTTTTTTTGCGATAGTTTTCAAAACTGCCATTAGGTATTAAGTTTTTTTCAATAACGGCTTTTGCGGCTGTTTGGGCCTTTGTTGCAACAGTTGCGATTATAATTGTTATAATAAATTGCAAAAAACGCATGTTTCAAAAATAGGATTAAACCGTGCCTTTAGAAAAAATTAATTATTTTAGTTATAAACATTTGCAAA
Organism: Bacteroidota bacterium; assembly: GCA_020403265.1. GTDB lineage: Bacteria > Bacteroidota > Bacteroidia > B-17B0 > Aurantibacillaceae > Aurantibacillus. Next base: position 231,044 of record JADBXZ010000014.1, on the reverse strand, counting down.
TAAGAAAAATATTGTATATTTGCAGTCCCAAAAAATAAAAATTTAATACCAAGTAAAATGGCAAACCATAAATCAGCTATAAAACGTATTCGTTCAAACGACGCTAAACGTGTTGAAAATCGCTACTATGCTAAAACTACCCGTAATGCGGTTAAGGCTTTACGCACATCTACTAATAAGAAAGAAGCTACAGCTTTATTACCAAAAGTAGAAAGTATGTTAGATAAGTTAGCTAAAAAAACAGTTATTCATAAAAATAAGGCTGCTAACTTAAAATCAAGTTTAGCAAAGAAAGTGGCGACTTTAAAATAATTCTCATTAAATAAATTTGAAAGAAGCAATCCTCTTGGGTTGCTTTTTTATTTTTGTACAAAATTTAGCCGACTCATATAAAAATTCGCCCAAATCTGAAAAAAAATCTACAAAAGCTAAAAAAAGTGCAACAAAAATGCAGGGAATTAAAAATATTTTTCTATCTTTGCCGTCCCTTAAAAAGGAAAATGTTAAAACACTAGTAAAATCAAGTAATACAGAGGATATAAAATGCCTACAATATCGCAATTAGTAAGAAAAGGTCGTGTTAAACCGACTAACAAGAGCAAATCGGCCGCTTTGGATTCATGTCCACAACGCCGTGGTGTTTGTACAAAAGTGTACACAACAACCCCTAAAAAACCTAACTCAGCAATGCGCAAAGTAGCTAAGGTTCGTTTAACCAATAAGCAAGAGGTAATTGCTTACATCCCAGGTGAAGGTCATAATTTACAAGAGCATAGTATCGTTTTGGTACGTGGTGGTCGTGTTAAAGATTTACCGGGAGTACGTTATCATATTGTGCGCGGTAGTTTAGATACAGCCGGCGTTGAAGGTCGTAAACAACAACGTTCAAAATACGGTTCTAAGCGTCCTAAGCCAGGTGCTGCTGCAGCTCCTGCAAAGAAAAAATAATTAAAAAGATTATACAATGAGAAAAGCTAGAGCAAAAAAACACATTTTATTACCTGATCCCGTTTACAACGATGTAATGGTAACACGTTTTTTAAATAATTTAATGTATGACGGTAAGAAAAATACCGCTTCGGTAATATTTCATGATGCTATTGCCACAGTGGCAAAACGCACCAATGAAGATGGTTTAGAAGTTTGGAAAAAAGCATTGGCAAATGTAACGCCTCAGGTTGAAGTTCGCTCACGTCGTGTGGGTGGAGCAACTTTCCAAATTCCTACTGAAATTCGTCCTGATAGAAAAATTTCAATGGCCATGAAATGGTTGATTGGATATGCACGCAAACGTAATGAAAAATCAATGGCTCAAAAGTTAGCTGCTGAAATCGTTGCCGCTTCAAAAGAAGAAGGTGCTGCATTCAAAAAGAAAGAAGATGTTCACAAAATGGCTGAAGCTAATAAAGCATTCTCGCATTTCCGTGTTTAATAGTTTATAAGAATTTAAAATGAGCGACTTACGTTATACAAGAAATATTGGGATTGCAGCCCACATCGACGCCGGTAAAACTACAACTACTGAGCGTATTTTATATTATACAGGTGTAAATCACAAAATTGGTGAGGTGCATGAAGGTGCAGCTACAATGGACTGGATGGCACAGGAGCAAGAGCGTGGTATTACCATTACCTCTGCTGCTACTACTTGTCACTGGAACTACCGTGGTAACAAATACAAAATTAATATCATTGATACTCCGGGTCACGTTGATTTTACTGTTGAAGTAAATCGTTCACTTCGTGTATTAGACGGTTTAGTGTTCTTATTTTCTGCTGTTGATGGTGTTGAGCCTCAATCAGAAACTAACTGGCGCTTGGCTGATAACTATGGCGTTTCTCGTATTGGATTCGTTAACAAAATGGACCGTCAAGGTTCTGATTTCTTAGCTGTTGTTAAACAAGTTAGAGAAATATTAGGCGGTAACGCTGTTCCATTGCAATTACCAATTGGTGCTGAAGAAAATTTTGAAGGTGTTGTTGATTTAATTAATAACAGAGGTATTGTATGGAATGAAGCAGACAAAGGAATGACATTCACTGAAGTTCCAATCCCTGCTGATATGGTTGCTGAAGTTGCCGAATGGAGAGAAAAATTATTCGAATCTGTTTCTGAGTTTGATGACCAGATTATGGAAAAGTTTTTCGATGCTCCTGAAACAATTACAGAAGCTGAAGTACTTGCTGCATTGCGTAAGGCTTGTATCGCCAATAAAATTGTACCTATGGTTTGTGGTTCATCTTTCAAAAATAAAGGTGTTCAAACCATGCTAGATTTAGTTATGGAATTAATGCCTTGTCCGTTAGATAAAGACGTGATTAAAGGTACTAACCCTGACACTGGTGCTGAAGTTATTCGTAAACCGGATGCAAAAGATCCATTTACTGCTTTGGCATTTAAAATTGCAACCGATCCATTTGTTGGTCGTTTGTGTTTCTTCCGTGCCTATTCTGGCCGTTTAGATGCTGGTTCTTATGTGTTAAATACTCGTTCTGGTAATAAGGAGCGTATTTCACGTATTTTCCAGATGCATGCTAATAAGCAAAATCCAATCGAATTCATTGAGGCTGGAGATATTGGTGCTGCCGTGGGCTTTAAAGATATTCGTACCGGTGATACATTGTGCGATGAGAAAAACCCAATTGTGTTAGAGGCTATGCAATTCCCTGAGCCAGTAATTGGTATCGCTATTGAACCAAAAACACAAGGTGATTTAGATCGTTTAGGTGTTGGTTTAGGCAAATTAGCTGAGGAGGATCCAACTTTCCGTGTTAATACTGATGAAGATTCTGGACAAACCATTATCTCTGGTATGGGCGAGTTACATTTAGAGATTATCGTAGATCGTTTAAAACGTGAATTTAAAGTTGAGGTTAACCAAGGTGCTCCTCAGGTAGCTTATAAAGAGTCAATTACCAGTACTTTCTCTCACCGTGAGGTTTACAAAAAACAATCTGGTGGTCGTGGTAAATTCGCTGATATACGTTTTACTGTTGGACCAGTTGATGCAGAATGGGATATTAATAAAGATCCATTTCAGTTTGTAAATGAAATTACAGGTGGTAACATTCCTCGTGAATTTATCCCTGCAGTTGAGAAAGGTTTCCGTAACTCAATGAATAATGGTGTTTTAGCCGGATATCCTCTAGTAGGAATGAAGGTTGTTTTAACTGATGGTTCTTACCACGCAGTTGACTCTGATGCATTGTCTTTCGAAGTTTGTGCTCGCACAGCTTTCCGTGAGTCTCTGCCTAGTTGTAAACCTGCATTATTAGAACCAATCATGAAAGTTGAGGTATTAACACCTGAACAAAATATGGGTGACGTAGTTGGTGACTTAAACCGTCGTCGTGGTCAGATTGAAGGGATGGATAGCAAAGGAACTGCACAGGTAATTAAAGCTAAAGTTCCATTATCTGAAATGTTTGGTTATGTAACACAATTACGTACTTTAACTTCAGGTCGTGCAACTTCTACAATGGAATTTAGTCATTACGCTGAAGCTCCTAATAACATTGCACAAGATGTTATTGCAAAAGCAAAAGGTAAAAAAACTGAAAACGCATAATTAATAATATAAAAATAAAACGTTCTTTATATGAGCCAAAGAATCAGAATTAAACTAAAATCTTACGATTACAACTTGGTTGACAAGTCTGCCGAGAAAATCGTAAAAACAGTAAAAGCAACAGGTGCTGTGGTAAACGGACCAATTCCTTTACCTACAAATCAAAGATATTTTACTGTGTTGAAATCACCACACGTTAACAAAAAAGCACGTGATCAGTTCCAATTAAGTTCTTATAAGCGTTTGTTAGACATTTATAGTTCTTCTTCAAAAACTGTAGATGCTTTAATGAAGTTAGAATTACCTAGTGGAGTTGAGGTAGAGATTAAGGTTTAATCCTCCCCTGGAAAATTGTTATTTAATAGCAGTTAGTAGGCTAAATAAAACAGTTAATAAAATAAATTAATAAACAAAAAATAAAATGTCAGGAATAATTGGTAAAAAAATCGGAATGACTAGCTTCTTCGATGCCAATGGTAAGTATTTACCATGCACAGTTATTGAAGCAGGTCCTTGTGTTGTGACGCAAGTAAAAACCAATGAAAAAGACGGTTACTCTGCACTTCAGTTGTCGTTTGATGAGAAAAAAGAAAAACACACATCAAATGCTATGAAAGTACACTTTGAAAAGGCAAAAACAACGCCTAAACGCAAAGTAGTTGAGTTTCGTCATTTTGAAGAAGCAAAAAATTTAGGCGACACCATAACGGTGGAATTGTTTGCCGAAGGTGATTTTGTGGATGTAATTGGAACATCAAAAGGTAAAGGTTTTCAAGGTGTTGTAAAACGTCACGGATTTAGTGGTGTTGGTCACGCTAATAAATCTCACGGTCAGCACGATCGTGAAAGAGCTCCTGGTTCGTTAGGTGCATCTTCAGATCCGGCTCGTGTAATGCCTGGTATGAGAATGGCAGGTAGGACAGGTGGAAATCGTAAAAAAATCCAAAACCTACAAATAGTTAAAGTAATGCCTGAGAAAAATGTAATCTTAATTAAAGGTTCTGTTCCGGGTGCTAAAGGGTCTTACGTTGTAATAGAAAAATAGTCATGCAAGTAGAAGTATTAAACATAAGTGGGAAAAAAACAACCAAAAAAGTTGACTTAGTTGACGCTATTTATTCGGTTGAACCAAACGATCATTGTATTTATCTTGATGTTAAACAGTTCTTAGCAAATCAACGTCAGGGTACTCATAAATCAAAAGAACGTGCTGAGATTGCACGTACCACAAAAAAATTAAAACGCCAAAAAGGTACGGGTGGCGCTCGTGCAGGTTCAATGAAGTCACCTTTATTTATTGGTGGTGGTCGCGTATTTGGTCCAAAGCCTCGTGATTATTCATTTAAAATTAATAAAAAGGTAAAAACATTAGCTCGTATTTCTGCTTTATCTTACAAAGCAAAAGACAATGCTATCACGGTTTTAGAAGATTTCAATTTTGAAGCTCCAAAAACAAAAAACTTTGTTGACTTAATTAAGAACTTAAATTTAGACAGCAAAAAAACTCTAGTTGTTGTTGGTGCTCATAATAAGAATGTGTATTTATCAAGTAGAAATTTACCAACCGCAAAGGTGGTAACTGCATCGGATTTAAATACCTACGATATCTTAAACGCCGAAAGTTTAGTTTTAGCTGAAAGTTCAGTTAAAGCAATTGAAACAATTTTAAATAAATAAGAAAGCATTAAAATGGGAATTTTAATTAAGCCGATCATTACAGAAAAAATGACACCTCAAGCCGAAAAATTAAATCGCTATGGCTTTGTGGTTGATAAAGGCGCAAATAAGTTAGAAATTAAGGCTGCTGTAGAAAGCATGTACAATGTAAAAGTTGAAAGTGTTAACACGCAACAATACGTTGGAAAAGTTAAAACACGCAACACAACTCGTGGTTTAGCAATTGGTCGTGTAAATCGCAGCAAAAAGGCTTATGTAACTTTAAAGCAAGGCGAAGTAATTGATTTTTACGCAAGTATCTAACATTAAAAAAATTAAGAAATGGGATTAAAAAAATTTAGACCACTTACGCCAACATTAAGATATAAAATTAATGCTGATTTTGCTGAGATCACAGCAAGTAAACCTGAAAAGAGTTTAGTAGTTTCTACTAAGAGTTCAGGTGGTCGTAACAATTCAGGAAAAATGACCATGCGTTATATTGGCGGTGGTCACAAGAAAGCATTTCGTTTAATTGATTTTAAACGTGACAAAGATGGGATCGAAGCGACAGTTAAAACAGTTGAGTACGATCCAAACAGAACCGCACGTATCGCTTTAGTTGTATACAAAGACGGTGAAAAACGATATATTATTGCGCCTCACGGGATTAAAGTAGGACAAAAAATTGTATCCGGTAAGGGCGCTGCCCCTGAAGTAGGTAATACATTATTTTTATCTGAAATCCCATTAGGTACTGTAATTCATAATATCGAATTACGTCCTGGTCAAGGTGCTGCAATGGCTCGTTCTGCTGGTTCATATGCTCAATTAACTGCACGTGAAGGAAAATATGCAGTATTACGTATGCCTTCCGGCGAAACACGTATGATTTTAATTACTTGTAAAGCGACTATTGGCTCGGTTTCAAACCCTGACCACAACCTAGAGGTTATTGGAAAAGCTGGTAAAAGCCGTTGGTTAGGTGTTCGCCCTCGTACACGTCCGGTTGCAATGAATCCTGTCGATCATCCAATGGGTGGTGGTGAAGGACGTGCATCTGGTGGTCACCCGCGCTCGCGCAAAGGTTTATTAGCTAAAGGCTTAAAAACCCGCTACAAGCAAAAGTCAAGTAACAAGCACATTATCGAAAGAAGAAAAAAATAATAATTAACGTTTAATGGTTCAGTGAGTCGCTCTGAGCTTAGTCAAAGAGTGATGGAATTGAGTTTCAAAACAAAAACAAAAAATAAATGGCAAGATCATTAAAAAAAGGACCTTTCATAGACCACAATTTGGCAGGTAAGGTTGACAAAATGAACGCTAGCGGAAAAAAGTCTGCAATTAAGACTTGGGCTCGTCGTTCAACAATTCCACCAGAGTTTGTAGGGCACACGTTTGCTGTGCACAATGGTGCAAAATTTATTCCGGTTTATGTAACCGAGAATATGGTAGGGCATAAATTAGGAGAGTTTGCGCCAACCCGTGTATTTAAAGGTCACGCTGGCCATAACAAAAAATAATTAGTAAGTTATGGGAAAAAGAAAAAGATTAGTAGCTGAGGCTCGCAAAGAAGCAAATAAAACATCTTATTTTGCTAAATTAAATAGTTGTCCTACTTCACCTCGCAAAATGCGTCAGGTTGCAGATTTAGTAAGAGGAATGGATGCTTACCAAGCTTTAAACGTATTAAAATTTAATACTCGTGAAGCATCTGGTCGTTTAGAAAAATTATTAAAATCGGCCATTGCCAATTACGAAGCAAAAAGTAACACTCGCGCAGAAGAGGGTGTATTATTTGTTAAATCTATCACTGTTGATAGTGCTCTAATGCAAAAGCGTTTGCGTACAGCACCTCAAGGTCGTGGATACCGCATTCGTAAACGTTCAAATCATGTAACCTTAGTTTTAGATACAAAAAAATAATTATAAGAAATGGGACAAAAAGTAAATCCAATAGGCATTAGATTAGGAATCATCAAAGGATGGGACTCTAATTGGTATGGTGGTAACGATTACTCTGAAAAAATAGTTGAAGACGATAAAATTCGTACCTATTTAAAAGCTCGTTTAGCCAAAGGTAGCATTTCTAAAATTGTTATTGAACGTACTCTAAAAGTAATTACTGTTACTATTAATACGGCTCGTCCTGGGATTATCATCGGCAAAGGTGGTAAAGAGGTTGATAAATTGAAAGAGGAGTTAAAGAAAGTAACTAAAAAAGAAATTCAAATTAATATTTTTGAGATTAAACGCCCTGAATTAGACGCTCGTTTAGTTGCTGATAGCATTGCACGTCAAATCGAAGGCCGTATATCTTTCCGCAGAGCTGCAAAAATGGCTATGGCAAGTACCATGCGTTTAGGAGCTGAAGGTATTAAGATTAAAGTTAGCGGCCGTTTAGGTGGCGCAGAAATGGCACGTACCGAAGGTTACAAAGAAGGAAGAACTCCTTTGCATACATTACGTGCTGATATTGATTATGCTGTTGCTGAAGCGCATACATCTTACGGTCGTATTGGCGTAAAAGTTTGGATTTGCCGCGGTGAAGTTTATGGTAAACGTGATTTAACTCCAAATGGTGGTGGATTGCGCGAGAAAAAACAAAATAGCGAAGGCGGAAACAATAGAGGAGATCGCAAGTTTAACCGTAAAAAAACGGATAAAAAAGCATAGTTTTAACGAATAAAAAATTAAGGTCATGTTACAACCGAAAAGAAGTAAATATAGAAAATCACATAAAATGAAAATCAAAGGCGACGCAAAGCGTGGCTATGAGTTAGCTTTTGGTTCATTTGGTATTAAAGCAATGGACGAGTGTCGTATGACTGCTCGTCAAATCGAATCTGCTCGTCAGGCTCTTACACGTCATATGAAACGTGAAGGTCAGGTATGGATTCGCATTTTCCCTGATCGTCCTGTTACAGCTAAACCAGCTGAGGTACGTATGGGTAAAGGTAAAGGTGCTCCGGAATATTGGATGGCTCCTGTTAAACGTGGTAGAATTTTGTTTGAAGCTGAAGGTGTTCCTTTAGAAACTGCAAAAGAAGCTTTACGTTTAGCAGCTCAAAAATTACCAATTGTTACAAAATTCATTGTTAGAAGAGATTACGTAGAAACCGTATAAGCTAATCATTTTAATTAAAACCGTTACTTTAGTTAATTTTGGTTACAACTTTTGAATAAAAGAAGTAAGTAAAAAAGTAAAAAATGAAAAATAAAGAAATCATCAGTTTAAGCGACGCCGAACTTAACGAAAAAGTTAGTGAAGGCAAATTAGCTTTAAATAAAATTAAACTAAATCAGGCAATATCACCGGTTGAGAATCCTGCAAAAATACGAACAGATAGAAGAGCTATTGCACGTATGTTAACGGAAGTGAGTAAACGTAAAAATGCAGCAAAAAAATAATTTTGAGTCATGGAAAGAAATTTAAGAAAAGAAAAAATAGGAATTGTAAAGAGCAACAAAATGGATAAAAGCATTGTAGTTGCTGTGATGCGTAAAGTTAAGCATCCAAAATACGGTAAATTCTTAAACCAAACATCTACGTTTGTGGCTCACGATGAAAAAAATGAGTGCAGCATTGGTGATACTGTAAAAATTCAAGAAACTCGCCCGTTAAGTAAAACTAAAAACTGGCGTTTAGTTGAAGTGATTGAAAAAGTTAAATAATTTGTTAATCGCATTAAAATAAAAATTAAAAATGGTACAAAACGAGTCAAGATTAACAGTAGCAGATAATAGCGGCGCTAAAGAGGTGTTAGTTATTCGCGTGTTAGGTGGTACAAGAAAGCGTTATGCTTCTATTGGAGATAAAGTGGTGGTAACCGTAAAACATGCATTACCTAGCGGTAACGTAAAAAAAGGAACTGTAAGTAAAGCAGTAATTGTTCGCACGAAAAAAGAAATCAGACGTGCCGATGGATCATATATCCGTTTCGATGATAACGCAGTAGTGTTATTAAATGCAACTGATGAAATCCGCGGAACACGTATTTTCGGCCCTGTAGCTCGTGAATTACGCGATAAATCATTTATGAAAATCATTTCATTGGCACCTGAAGTGCTATAATTAAAAAATTGTATTAGAAATGGCAAAATTAAAATTAAAAAAAGGCGATACCGTTAAGGTTATATCAGGAGAATCAAGAGGTTCTCAAGGTAAAATTTTAAGTATCGACATTAAGAAAAATCGTGCAACGGTTGAGGGTGTGAACCTAGTTAGCAAAAGCGAAAAACCGAATGCAAAAAACACTAATGGTGGTATTGTTAAAAAGGAAGGTTCTATTCATCTTTCTAATTTAATGTTACTAGTTGATGGTAAAACAGTAAGAGTAGGTCGTAAATTAGATGAGAAAACCAACAAATTGGTTCGTATATCTAAAAAAACAAAGGAGGTAATTAAATAATGGCAACAACAACTTATCAACCCCGCTTAAAAACGAAATATAAGGCAGATGTTATTCCTGCATTGAAAAAGCAATTTCAATACAAATCACCTATGCAAGTACCTAAATTGCAAAAGATTTGTATCAATCAAGGTATTGGTGATGCTGTTTCGGATAAAAAATTAATTGAATCAGCTGTAAAAGAAATGACTACAATTACTGGTCAAAAGGCTGTCCCAACTTATTCTACAAAAGATATCTCTAACTTTAAATTACGCAAAGGTGTAGCTGTGGGCGTTCGAGTAACATTGCGCGGCGATAAAATGTACGAATTTTTAGATCGTTTAATTGCATCTGCATTGCCACGTATCCGCGATTTTAAAGGTGTAAACGATAAAGGATTTGATGGAAACGGTAACTACACATTTGGTGTTACTGAACAAATCATATTCCCTGAAATTGATATCGATAAAGTTAGCAAAATTACAGGTATGGATATTACTTTTGTAACTTCTGCACCAACAGACAAAGAAGCACATGCTTTATTAACAGAATTTGGAATTCCATTTAAAAAGAAATAAAAAGATCAAATGGCAAAAGAATCAATGAAAGCCCGCGAAGTTAAAAGGGCAAAACTAGTAGCTAAGTACGCAGCCAAACGCGAACAACTTAAAAAAGAAGGAAAATGGGATGAGTTACAAACTTTACCAAAGAATTCTTGTAAAGTTCGTTTACGTAACCGTTGTAAGTTAACAGGACGCCCTCGTGGGTACATGAGTACCTTCGGAGTTAGCCGTGTTACCTTCAGAGAAATGGCATTGTTTGGTTTAATACCAGGCGTTACCAAGGCAAGCTGGTAAAATAAAATAAAATAACTTGCAAGGGATTGTAAATAATCGTATATTTGCGCCCTTAAAAAAATAATTGTTTAATATAATTATTCTGCATTAGCGGGATAACATATAAACCTAAAAAAATGACAGATACAATATCAGACTACCTTACGCGTGTACGTAACGCAATTAAGGCAAATCACAGGGTTGTAGAGGTTCCTGCCTCCAACTTAAAAAAAGAAATCACCAAGATTCTTTTTGAAAAAGGCTATATCTTAAATTACAAGTTTGAAGATACAGTTAATAAGCAAGGTTCAATTAAAATAGCCTTAAAATATCATCCAGTAACAAAAAAACCGGCTATTACCAGTTTAGACAGAGTTTCTAAACCAGGTTTAAGAAAATACTCTGGCGTTGATACAATGCCAAGGGTTTTAAACGGATTAGGTATTGCCATTATTTCTACTTCTAAAGGTATTATTACTGATAAAGAAGCTAAGAAATTAAATGTTGGTGGCGAGGTTTTATGTTATATTTCATAATTAAAAGAGAGGAGAAGTAAAACATGTCACGTATAGGAAAAGCCCCAATTACTTTACCAAATGGTGTTGATGTAACAGTTAACAATGGTTTAGTTACAGTTAAAGGTGCTAAAGGTACCTTAACTCAAAAAGTAGATTTAGATATTACAGTAAGTGTAGATAACGGAATAGTTAATGTTACTCGCCCAACTGATCAAAAACGTCACCGTTCTTTGCATGGTTTGTACCGCGCTTTAATCGCTAACATGGTTAAAGGTGTGAGCGAAGGATACAAAACCGAGCAAGAATTAGTAGGTGTAGGTTACCGTGCTAGTAACAAAGGTCAATTGTTGGAGTTAGCTTTAGGTTATTCTCATAATATTACATTTGAATTACCTGCAGAAGTAAAAGTTACCACAAGTTCTGAAAAAGGTCAGAATCCAAAAATAGTTTTAGAAAGCGCAGATAAGCAATTGATTGGATTGGTTGCTTCAAAAATCCGTAGCTTACGTAAGCCAGAGCCGTACAAAGGCAAAGGTATTAAGTTTACCGGTGAGGTATTACGTCGTAAGGCTGGTAAATCGGCATCTAAAAAATAATTAAATAAATTGTAAATCATCTTAAAAAATAAGAAAGATGGCACTTAATAAACAAGAAAGAAGAACAAAAATAAAATTGAAGCTGCGCAAAAAATTAAAGGGTTCGGCTTCAGCCCCTCGCTTAAATGTTTACCGCAGTAATGCAGAAATTTATGCGCAATTGGTGGATGACAAAGCCGGTAAAACTCTATTGGCAGTTGGTTCTAACGATAAGTCTGTAGCAAGCGCAAAAGTTACCAAAATAGAAAAAGCTAAATTGGTTGGTAAATTGGTAGCTGAAAAAGCATTAGCAACAGGCATTAATGAGGTTGTATTTGATCGTAATGGTTTTTTATACCATGGTCGTATTAAATCGTTAGCCGAAGGTGCTCGCGAAGGTGGTTTAAAATTCTAAAAAAATATTCAAATGTCGAAAGAAGTAGTAAAACGCGTTAAATCAAGCGAAATAGAATTAAAAGATAAATTAGTTGCCGTTCAACGTGTAACTAAAGTTACCAAGGGTGGTCGTCACTTTAGTTTTGCAGCCATTGTGGTTGTAGGAAACGAAAAAGGTGTGATCGGTCAGGGCTTAGGTAAAGCTAACGAGGTAACTGATGCAATTACCAAAGGTATAGAGGACGCTAAGAAAAGCTTAGTAAAAGTTGCTGTTTTAAACGGTACCGTGCCTCATCCACAGGAAGGTAAGTTTGGTGGAGCTAGAGTATTTTTAAAGCCTGCTGCTCACGGTACTGGTGTAATTGCTGGTGGTGCGATGCGTGCAGTATTGGAAAGTGTTGGAATTACTGATGTATTAGCTAAATCAAAAGGTAGCAGTAATCCTCATAATGTGGTTAAAGCAACTTTAGATGCTTTAATGAAAATGAGAGATCCTATTACTGTTTCTCAACAACGCGGTATTAAATTAGACAGAGTATTTAACGGTTAATAAAAATCCTAAATCATGAGTAAAGTTAAAATTACATTAGTAAAAAGTGCATCAAAACGCACACCGGCTCAAAGAGCTACATTAAGTGCTTTAGGTTTAAGAAAAACATTACAAACCGTTGAAAAGGAAGTTAATCCTGCTATTTCTGGCATGATTAAAAAAGTTGAACATTTATTAAAAGTAGAAAATAGTTAAGAATGAAATTAAATGGATTAAAACCTGCAAAAGGTTCAGTAAAGTCAAATTTCCGTCGTGGCCGTGGACAAGGTTCAGGTGGTGGTGGAACTGCTACGCGTGGTCATAAAGGTGCGCAATCACGTTCGGGTCACTCTTCTAAGCGTGGTTTCGAAGGTGGTCAAATGCCATTGCAACGTCGTTTACCTAAGTTTGGTTTCAAAAATATTAATCGTGTTGAATACCGTGGCATCAACCTCGACGCTATTCAATCCTTAGTTGAAAAATTAAAGGTAACTGAAATTACTTGTGATACACTAATTAAAAATGGTTTAGCAAGCAAAAACGACCAAGTTAAAATCTTAGGTCGCGGTGAATTAAAATCAAAAGTAGATGTTAAAGTACAAGCCTTTACAGCAACAGCAAAAGCTGCAATCGAAGCTAAAGGTGGTGTAGCAACACAAGTAAAATAATATATGAAACGTTTTTTAGATACACTTCGTAACATATGGTCAATCCAAGAACTACGCCAACGTATTATTGTTACGCTTGGCTTGGTTTTAATCTATCGATTGGGCTCATATGTGGTATTACCGGGTGTAGACACGGATGTACTTGCTAAATCAACCAATAAGGGTGATGGCGGTGGCATTGTGGGTTTAATTAATATGTTTGCCGGTGGAGCTTTCTCAAGAGCTTCCATTTTTGGCTTAGGTATTATGCCTTACATTACTGCTTCCATTATTATTCAGTTATTGGGTATGGCAGTGCCTTATTTTCAAAAGCTTCAACGTGAAGGTGAAAGTGGAAGAAAAAAGATAAACCAATATACCCGCTTTTTAACCATTGGTGTAACTGCGGTGCAGGCGCCTGGTTACATTGCTTCTATTAAGTCTACAGCACCAACAGCTTTTACTGATTTGTCAACTATTTGGTGGATTCAAACGATTTTCATCCTTATTACAGGAACTATGTTTGTAATGTGGTTAGGGGAGAGGATTACCGATAAAGGTTTGGGAAATGGTATTTCATTAATCATTATGATTGGTATTATTTCTCGTTTACCTTTCGCGTTTAGTGCAGAAATTCAGTCTCGCATGTCAGGTAATGGTGGTTTAATCATTTTCTTAATTGAAATTGTTATCCTATTACTTGTAATAGTTGGTTCTATTATGTTAGTGCAAGGTACAAGAAGAATACCTGTTCAGTTTGCCAAGAAGATTGTAGGGAACAAACAATATGGCGGTGTACGTCAGTACATTCCTTTAAAGGTTAATGCAGCGGGTGTAATGCCAATCATCTTTGCTCAAGCAATTATGTTTATTCCTACTGTTTTTGCTAATTTCTCAGCAAATTCAGCCGGTATTTTCTCTCAACGTTATGGCTTCTGGTATAACTTCATTTTCGCAATTTTAATCATCGTATTTACTTATTTCTACACAGCAATTATGGTTAATCCTAACCAGTTAGCTGATGATATGAAACGTAATGGTGGTTTTATTCCTGGAGTTAAGCCTGGTAAAAAAACAGCAGAATTTATTGATCAGGTAATGAGCAGAATTACGTTGCCTGGTTCACTTTTCTTGGCCGCTGTAGCAGTTATGCCTGCATTTGCCGAGAAGATTGGTGTTAACTCTTCATTTGCTGATTTTTACGGTGGAACTTCATTATTAATTTTAGTTGGTGTTGTGTTGGATACCTTACAACAAATTGAAACATATTTATTAAATCGTCATTATGATGGTTTAATGAAGAGTGGAAGGATTAAAGGTAGAGGAGCTAACGCAATGATGGTTCAACAAGGCTAATAAGAAATGGGTAAACAGGCAAATATAGAAGTTGATGGAACAATTGTGGAAGCATTAAGTAATGCAATGTTTCGTGTTGAACTTGAAAACGGACATATTGTTATCGCACACATTTCAGGTAAGATGAGAATGCATTATATTAAAATTTTAACAGGAGACAAGGTGAAGTTAGAAATGAGCCCCTATGACTTAACAAAAGCAAGAATAACGTTCAGATATAAATAGAAACTAATTAATTAACTAAAAAGTTAAAAATTAAAAGTTGATTGAGTTGCAATCTTTTAAATTTTAAATTTTACCTTTTAAATTAAGAAAAAATGAAAGTAAGAGCATCCATAAAAAAAAGAAGCGCAGATTGCAAAATAGTGCGTCGTAAAGGAAAATTGTACGTAATTAACAAAAAGAATCCAAAATTTAAACAAAGACAAAAATAATTTTATCTTTGCAAACCTTTAAAAAATTATAAAGAAAAATGGCACGTATAGCTGGTATTGATTTACCTAAGAATAAAAGAGGAGTAATAGGCTTGACCTACATTTATGGCATTGGCCCAAGCCGAGCTAAAAAAATATTAGATGAGTCTGGTATTCATCATGATAAAAAAGTTAGCGAATGGACAGATGATGAGCAAAATGCAATCCGTAATTTAATTAATAATGGATTTAAAGTAGAAGGTGCTTTACGTTCAGAAGTACAATTGAATATCAAACGTTTAGTTGACATCAACTCTTACCGTGGTATCCGTCACCGTAATGGATTACCATTACGTGGTCAACGTACTAAAACAAACGCTCGTACTCGTAAAGGTAAGCGTAAAACAATCGCCAACAAGAAAATGGCAGCTAAATAATAATTAAAATAATACATTAAGAATATAAAATGGCAAAACAAGCATCAGCAGCTAACAACGCTAAAGCAGCAGCACGCAAACGTACTGTAAAAGTTGAAGCTACCGGCGAAGCGCACATCAATGCAACATTTAACAACATCATTATCTCTTTAACTAATACTGCAGGACAAGTAATTTCTTGGAGCAGTGCGGGTAAAATGGGTTTCCGTGGTTCTAAGAAAAATACACCTTATGCTGCTCAAATGGCTGCAACAGATTGCAGTAAAGTAGCTTTTGACTTTGGTTTACGCAAAGTAAAAGTATTTGTAAAAGGCCCGGGTGGTGGAAGAGAAAGTGCAATCCGTTCTATTGCTGCATCTGGAATTGAAGTGACTGAGATCATGGATATAACTCCAATGCCGCACAACGGTTGTCGTCCTCCTAAACGTCGTCGCGTTTAATTAAAAAATAAAAAAAGCCGTCCCAATGTTAAAATTGGGATTGGAGTTGATAATCTATAGGATTTTCAACTTAAATAATAAAAACAAAAACAAAACAATTATTTAAAATGGCAAGGTACACAGGTCCTAAATCAAAGATCGCCCGTAAATTCAAAGAACCAATTTTTGGTCCTGATAAGGCGTTAGAAAAGAAAAATTACCCTCCGGGGCAGCACGGTGTTAACAAAAAACGTGCAAAGCAATCTGAATACGCAATTCAATTGCAGGAAAAACAAAAGGCAAAATACACTTACGGTATTTTAGAAAAGCAATTCGCTAAAATTTTCGATAAAGCTGCACGTTCACATGGTATCACTGGTGAAGTGTTATTAGAATTAATCGAGAGCCGTTTAGATAACGTGGTTTACCGTTTAGGTATTGCACCTTCTCGTCGTGCGGCGCGTCAGTTAGTTTCTCATGCTCACATTACAGTTAACGGTAGTGTAATAAACATTCCTTCTTATACTTTAAAAGCTGGTGATGTTGTTGCAGTTAGAGAAAAATCTAAGTCATTAGAGGCTATTTCAAATTCGGTTTCCGGCGCAGTTAACAAGCACGCTTGGTTAGATTTTGATAAATCAAGCTTAAGCGGCAAATTCATCAATCGCCCTGATCGTTCTCAAATCCCTGAAAATATTAAGGAACAGTTGATTGTCGAATTGTATTCAAAATAGTAATTAATTAATTAATAAATATAATATAGCTTAATATATGGCAATTTTAAATTTCGTAAAACCAGATAAGGTTATTATGATTAACTCTACCGAAAGAGAAGGGCAGTTTGAATTCAGACCGCTTGAGCCTGGTTTCGGTATTACAATTGGTAACTCGTTACGTCGTATTTTATTATCGTCTTTAGAGGGTTATGCCATTACTAGCGTTAAAATTGAAGGTGTTGATCACGAATTTTCAACCATTAAAGGTGTGGTTGAAGATGTAACAGAAATCATCTTAAACTTAAAACAAGTTCGTTTTAAGAAACAATTGGATAACAGTGATAACGAAAAAGTAACTGTTCATTTTGCCGGACAAGATAAATTTACTGCCGGTGATATTGGTAAATATGTAAATGGTTTTCAAGTATTAAATCCGGATTTAGTTATTTTTAATAGCGATTCTAGCGTACGTTTAAAAATGGAATTTACCATTGAACGCGGACGTGGATATGTGCCTGCAGAAGAAAACAAAACAAATAGTGCACCACATGGTACCATTGCAATTGATAGTATTTATACACCAATTAAAAATGTAAAATATACAATTGAAAACTACCGTGTTGAGCAAAAAACCGATTACGAGCGTTTAATTTTAGACATCGTAACAGATGGTTCAGTGCATCCGAAAGATGCCTTAAAAGAAGCTGCAAAAATCTTAATTTTCCATTTTATGTTATTCTCTGATGAGAAAATTACTTTGGAAACTGAAGAAAAACGCAATGAAGAAGAATTCGACGAATCAAGCTTGCACATGCGTCAATTACTAAAAACTAAGTTAGTTGACATGGATTTATCAGTTCGCGCTTTAAATTGCCTAAAAGCAGCAGATGTTGAAACATTAGGAGAATTGGTTTCTTTCAATAAAAACGACCTTTTAAAATTCCGCAACTTTGGTAAAAAATCATTAACTGAATTAGAAGACTTGGTAATTACAAAAGGACTTCAGTTTGGAATGAACATTGCAAAATACAAGTTAGATAAAGATTAATAAATTAGATTGTAGAATTGAGAAGTTAGAGTTTACAAACTTCTTAAATCTTAAATCTTAAATCAAAAATTAAAATGAGACACGGAGATAAATTAAATAACCTAGGCAGAAAGACAGCTCACCGTCACGCATTGATGAGCAATATGGCAATTGCCTTAATTACAAATAAACGTATTTTTACAACCTTAGCTAAAGCTAAAGCTTTGCGTACGTATATTGAGCCAATCATCACTAAAAGTAAAGATGATACGACGCATAGCCGCCGTGTGGTATTTGCTGATTTGAGAAGCAAAGAAGCTGTTACGGAGCTATTTAAAAACGTAGCAGTAAAAGTTGCTGATAGAAAAGGTGGCTACACGCGTATCATCAAGACTGGTAATCGTTTAGGTGATGCTGCTGAAATGGCCATGATTGAGTTAGTAGATTTTAATGAAATTTACAGCAATTCTAAATCAACAGGAGCTGCTGAAAAAGCTAAAACAACCCGTCGTAGCCGTGGTGCTAAAAAAGCAACAGCCAAAGGCGATAACAGCGCAGAAGCTAAAACAGAAGAATAATTCATTCTTTAATTATAGAATTAAAAACCCCAACAGCGATGTTGGGGTTTTTTGTTATACTTGTAAAATTGAAAATTAGTTGTTGTAATTTTTTTGGTATTTATGCCTATTCTAACTTATAATAGTTTCAATACATAAAAAATGAGAATATTAATGTTATCCTTTACTAGAAAAAAACACTTATGAGAATAAAATTACTTTTGCGAATAGGTTTTAAAATTAAAACCCCGGCTTTTTAGTCGGGGTTTTTTTATAACCACTACGAAGCGGGTAATTCACTTCAATTCATGAAAGTTAAGTTAAATTATATCTGAATTGTACTGTATATTTTATTAAGTTTGCTTCGAAAATAAATGAATAAAAAAATCAGAAATCTACTGCATATTATATTTATAGTACTAAACGTATTTAATTCAATCTTTGCTCAAATACCAAAAAATAATAGTGTATTGCATTATACTTCTGTATATTTTGAAGATAGTCTTGTAAATTCCGGAAATACATATAAATTATTTCTGGGTTTAGATTCACTTTTCAAAAAGCCTATTTTGTTAATAGATACTATTTACAAAAAACTACCTGCTTTTCATGTCTATAAATTAAATTGGGCCACAACTTATTATTGGAGAGTAGATGCATATAAAGATGGTAAAATTGCAAAACAAGGCGAAATTCATAAGTTTAGTATAATGACCATAAAAGCTTCTTACATGGATACTGTAAGATTAAAAGTCATAAAAAATATAAAAAATAAGAACAATGGTGGATTCATTGTTTTTGATAATTGCAGGACTATTTTTGACAGAGAGGGAAACCCTGTTTGGACATTACCATTAACAAAAGATATTATTGATTTTAATACTGTTATTAGAGATTTGAAAATTACAAAAGATAATACATTAACCTTTTTAACTCTTAAAACACCAATTGAAATAGACTTTGAAGGTGGTGTATTGTGGAAAGGAATAAAACCTCTTGTGATCGGAAAAGATACAATTAAGTATCATCATGATTTTAAAAAAGATAATGAAGGAAATTATTGGGTTTTAGGAAATAGAATAGTTTACAGAAAATTATTAAAGAAACTAGAAGATAATATAGTTAGAAATGAAGATAAAGTTTTAATTACAGATTCTGGTATTTTTAGAGGCTGTGAAATGGGGTTGTTAATGAAATTTAATAAAGATAACCAATTGCTTTGGATGTGGGATGCAAACAATTATTTAAAAGATGTAGATTTAAATTATAAATTATCTGGTAATGGATTTCCTTCCTTTAGCTCACATATGAATGCGTTTTCTTTTAATGAAAAGATGGATGAAGTTTGCATTGGATTTAGAGATTTAAGTAGAATAGTTAAGGTAAATGTGAAAACCGGAAAGGTTATTTCAAGTTATGGCGAAAAGTATCCATCAGGCGACGCTAAATATGCGGATAATACCTTTTTTTCTCAACATGATTGTTCATTAACAAAAGCGAATTCTATTTTAATTTTTAGCAATAATACATTAAAAAAAGAACCATCAAGTGTTATTGAACTTGATGGTAATAATTTAAATAATAATCCTGTGTTATGGCAATTTAACCTAAATTTTGACTCTTTGACAGATGGCAGAAGTGAAAGATGTGGAAATGTGACCGATTTAAAAAATGATAATTTGCTTGTTTGCGCAGGAACATTAAACAGAACGTTTGAAATTACGAGAAAACATGAGATTGTATGGGACGCATTTATACAATGTAAAGTAAATGGAGACACTAATTGGACCGCTTTAAAGCAATATAGAAGTTCATTTATCCCTAAAATTCCCATCTATCAGTTCATTCCAGTTGTGGAAAAAACTGAAACAAAAAATAATAAAGTGAAGAAAATTAAGGTTGTGATAAACAATACTGGAAATTCTACTGACAGTTATATTCTAAAAGTGTTTGATAAAAATCAAAAGGTAATGATTCAAAAACTAACTAAGCAGGTAATTGTAAATAACAACTGTACAACAATAATAGATGTTCCAATACAATTAAAAGATAAAAGCGCATTTACAATTTCAATTACTTCTAATTCTCTGCCAAACAGAGTTAAATTTTTGACATCTAATTGATCTGATAAATAATTTTGGTATTATTTAATAACATTTTAATAATTTCATTGAATATATTTAAATTAACATGTATATTTACGTTAAATTAAAAAAATGAAAAGACTTTTTACAATAACTTTAGTTGCTTTTTTGTCAATTAATTCGCTTAAATCGCAATGTTCTGTTACGTTTGCGCCAACTCAAGATTGTTCTTATGGTGATCAAATTCAGGCGTTTATGTTTGCTGGCCTAAGTTCAACTAATAGCCCGGGTTGCAGTCCGGCTGGTTTTGGCAATTACACTTTAACTACATTTTCCGCGCAAATTGGAGCAACAATCAGTTGGTCATCAACCACGAATGGTTACTATGGTTACTCGCAAGGTTTTGCATTGTGGATAGACCTAAACAATAACAGTACTTACGAAGCTTCTGAACAAATTATTTCTTCAAGTCCTGCTGCAACACATAGTGGCACTTTTACTATGCCACTTGGTACTATAGGTTCGAACCTGCGTATGCGAATTCGTTCTGCTCAAAATTCAGCAATTACAAGCGGTCAGGCATGTACCAATAACCTAGGGGGTGGTTTAGGAGAGACAGAAGACTACCGCATTTTATTAACTTGTCCTTCCTTAACTAACGTTCCTGTCCCTGTTATATCAATGCTTCCAAATAATCCGATTTGTTCCGGTAACCAGGCAACATTAACTGCGTCAGGTTTATCCACTTACACTTGGAGTGGGGGTATTTCTAATGGGGTTGCGTTTACTCCAACGGTTACTTCTAGTT
This sequence comes from Bacteroidota bacterium, assembly GCA_020403265.1. GTDB lineage: Bacteria > Bacteroidota > Bacteroidia > B-17B0 > Aurantibacillaceae > Aurantibacillus. The sequence continues at coordinate 210,107 of JADBXZ010000014.1, read as the reverse complement.
ATACAGTTGTTGGCACAATAGCAGGATGTCCAAGTGCAACAAGTACTGCGGTTCAAGGTTTAACTGTTACAACTACACCAACACTTAGTGTTAACAATAGTTCAATTTGTGGTTCAGGTACGGGCACTCTAACTGCTACTTCAAACGCCAATGTCAATTGGTATGCTACACCAACATCAACTGCCGTATTAGGAAGCGGCAATACATTTACAGCTTTAGCTGCATCAACAACTACGTATTATGCAGATGCTCTTACTTATGGCGGCGGTCCTGCTGCTACTTCTCAAACATTCACCCATACGGGTGCTCCTCAAGCTTTTATCGTTCCATCAGGAATTACAAGTGTACAAATAGAAGTGTGGGGTGCTGAGGGTGGAGGTGTTGTTTTAAGTGGCAACACAAGTAGCGGTGTTGGTGGCAAAGGCGGTTATGCTAGTGGTTTTTTAAACGTTACACCTGGCAGTACATTAAATGTTTATGTTGGTGGATATGGCTTATCAAGCACCACAGGAATAGCTTTAGGTGGATTTAACGGTGGAGGACAAGGTTACGCATCAGGTGCTGGCGAACCTGGTAATGGAGGCGGTGGAGCTTCTGATGTACGTTATCTAGGTAATGGATTAGCAAACAGAGTTATTGTAGCTGGCGGCGGCGGCGGCGGCGGCGAAGACGGTGCTGACCCATATGGGCATGGAGGTGGATTAACAGGCGTCGGGTATAATACTACCTTTGATGCTTCACAAACTGCTGCCGGTACTGGTGGAGGTTTAGGATTTGGTGGCGGCACAGGAAATGGTGATGGTGGTGGTGGCGGCGGCGGCCTATATGGTGGCGGAACGTTTTCATCTTCTACAATTGGTACTGATACACAAGGCGGTGGCGGTGGTTCTGGTTACGTGGGAGGTGTAACTGGTTCAACTGTATTAATTGCAGGTAATGCTTCTATGCCAAATCCCATTGGTACGGGGTCTATTACCGGAAATAGCGGACACGGTTATGTAAGGTTAAATTATTTATCTGTTTGTCAAATTAGTGCAAGAGTTCCTGCTATTATAAATGTAAGTTCTGCACCAACTGTTGCTGTAAACAGTGGTAGCGTTTGCTCTGGTAGTTCATTTACAATGAATCCTACAGGTGCTGCAAGTTATACTTACTCAAGCGGTTCTGCGGTTGTTTCTCCAACAGCTAACACAAGCTACACTGTTACAGGTTCCAATCCGGGTTGCGTTGCCGTGAGCACAGCCACAAGCAGTGTATCAGTAACTGCTAGCCCAACAGTAAGTGCGGTTAGTAGTAATACTAGTTTTATTTGTGTTGGAAGTACAGCAACTTTAACTGCCGCAGGCGCTAACACTTATGTTTGGAATACAACCGCCACAACAGCTGTTATTGCGGTTAGCCCAACCACAACTACAAGTTATACGGTAACAGGTACAGGAGCTAACGGTTGTTCAGCTAATGCAGTAATTTCACAATCTGTTTCTACTTGTACTGGAATCAATTCTAACTTATCAAATCTAACTTCTAACTTTATGGTTTATCCAAATCCAAGTAATGGTATCTTTAATGTACAATTAGAGACTTCGACTCCGCTCAGCCTGGCAACCGTTGAAGTTACTGATGTTTTAGGTCGTGTTATTTTAACTGATAATGTTAAGACTGGTAACTATCAATTGAACTTAGGTAACAACGTAAACGGTGTTTATTTTGTTAAAGCTAAAGTTGATGGCAAAACCAAAACCGTTAAAATTGTAAAAGAATAATTTATTCAATTAGTTATAAAATAAAAACCTTGGCTTTTTAGTCGGGTTTTTTTTGTGAATAAACTAAAAATCTTTGCCTTTCATCCTATTTTATTAACATTTAACAAAGATTTTTTACCGTTCAGTAAAAATGACTTAACTTTGTGTAAACTTAAAATTAAAAAAATGAAGAAAATTTACAAATTATTTTCGGCTATCGCCATTCTGGCATTTAGTCAGACGCAAATTAATGCGCAATGTATTTCCACTTCCGCCTATGGAACAGGAAATGTTAGCTCAGTGCCTGGTAGTTCAGTCCAGTCTTCGCCAGGTTGTGCATTTGGAGGAGAATATGCAAGTTTTACATTTACCGCAGCAGGAACATATAGCTTCGTTTCAACCGGAGGAATAGGTAATTATATAACAATTACTAATGCTTCGAATGTGTTGATTCCAGGAGCTTTCGGGAATTCGCCAATTGTTGTTACTATTCCGGCAACTGGTGTGTATCGTTTTCATGTATCAGTTAATGGTCCGCCAACATGTGCTACTGATGCAGCTTGTCATGCTTTAGTTGTGTGGACTCCTCCAGTGCCTTGTTCTGCTACTCCACCATCAACTGCTATAGCGAGTTCAACTTTATTGTGTCCTGGCGCTGCTTTAACATTAAGTACCAATGTCACATACACGGGAACAGGTTTAACTTATGCCTGGCAGTCATCTACTGTTAGTGCTGTTGCAGGCTTTAACGCTATTCCAACTGCTACTAATGTTACTTTTGCAACAACAGCAGCCACATTAACAACATGGTACAGAGTTGTAGTGACATGTACTAACGGTCCGGTTTCTGCAACTGCAACAGCTGTGCAAATTAATGTTGGTGCACCAAACGTAACTGCAACAACTCCACAAACATTAATTTGCGGTAGCACGGCACCATTAAGTTTTACGCCGTCAGCTTCAGGAGTTTCATTCCAATGGCAATCTGCAAGTGCTTTATCAGGTCCTTATAGTTCAATTCCAAGTGGAACAACTGCTGCTATCACGGCCACTGGTATTACAACTTCTACATTCTACAATATTGTATTAACATGTTTAACCAATACCTTATTTAGTAGCGTGAGTAATACCTTAAATATTTCACCAGCAGTAACTACAACTAATACTGTACCTTATTTCGAAGGATTTGAAGGTGTTACCGCAGGTTCTACAGCAATTAATTTTCCAAATTGTTCATGGCTTAAAACTGGTGATTGGGCAACAGCTACTACAACCCTCTCTAATAACCGTATACCTCAGTCAGGAGTTGGTTATGCTTATACAGCTTGGTCTACCATTGTTGGTGGGGATATGTTATATACGAACGGTGTTTTATTAAATACTGGTACTACTTATTCTGCTTCTACAGGTTATGTTACTGATGGATTAACTGGATGGACTGAGTTTTCTATGTTATTATCTACTGCGCAAAACACAAGTGCGATTACAAATACATTGGCAACAATTGCTGGACCTATCAACACAGCATATGCTGCACTTTCTAGTACGTTTACGGTGCCATCAACAGGTATTTATTATTTAAGTTATAGGGTTGTTGCAAATAGCACGCCATGGTACTTATCTATAGACAACATTAGTGTTACCGCTCCATGTTCATTAAATGCTCCATCAGTTACTGCTTCTACATCAACTGCTATTTGTCAAGGTAATACAGCAAACTTAACAGCTTCTGGTGCCACTTCATATTCTTGGAGCAGCGGACAATCTACCTCAACTATAGCTGTTACGCCAAGTGTTACAACAAGTTATACTGTTACTGGTACAAATGCACTTAGTTGTTCAAACACAGCGGTTGCAACCATTACAGTTAATGCCTCACCAAGTGTTTCAATCTCAGGTAATAACTCTATTTGTGCAGGTAATTCTACAAGCTTAACAGCATCTGGTTCTTCAACTTATACCTGGAACACAGGTGCTACAACTTCTTCAATAGTAGTTACCCCAACTGCAAATACAACTTATACTGCAAGTTCTACTGGTACAAACGGATGTACAGGTATGGCAATGACTAGTGTAACTGTTAATGCGCTTCCTTCAGTAAATGCGGTTAGTAGTAATACTAGTTTTATTTGTGTTGGAAGTACAGCAACTTTAACTGCCGCAGGCGCTAACACTTATGTTTGGAATACAACCGCCACAACAGCTGTTATTGCAATTAGTCCAACTACAACTACAAGCTACACTGTAACTGGTACAAATGCTGCCGGATGCTCTGCTAACGCTGTTATTTCTCAATCTGTTTCTACTTGTACGGATATCAATTCTAACTTCTCAAATCTAACTTCTAACTTTATTGTTTATCCTAACCCAAGTAACGGTATCTTTAACTTACAGTTAGAGACTTCGACTCCGCTCAGTCTGACAATAATTGAGGTAACGGATGTTTTAGGACGTGTTATTTTAACTGATAAAATTAATGCCGGTAACTATGAATTAAACTTAGGCAGTAATGTTAATGGGATTTATTTTATAAAAGCAATAGTTGATGGTAAAACTAAAACTGTAAAAATTGTAAAAGAATAATTTATTCAATTAGTTTTAAAATAAAAACCCCGGCTTTTTAGTTGGGGTTTTTTTCATTTTAAGAGGCTAATAGATTGTTTTAGTGGTTTTGTTTATTGGATGGCAAGTTTGGTCTAAAAAACTAATGCTTAAACAAAATCTAAAAATATTTAACAAATATTTAAAGCAAATTTAATCTAACTTTGTATAACAAAAATCAGATTTACATATGAATAAAATTTTACGAAGATTAAGCCTTGTTTCCATTTTAGGCTTGGGTAGTTTGAATGCTCAGGTTTATTTGAATGAAAACTTTGAAGGCGTCTTTACCGGCAACCCTGCTGCACCTGCAGGATGGACACAAACAAGAATTGTTGTTATTGGAGATGGCATACCTGATGCAGGTGGATCAGGTGAAAAAGATTGGCAACAAATTACAAATACTGGTCTTGCAACATGGACAGGTACATGGACCGGCGGAACATACCCAAATGCAGCGAATACAGGGTCTAATGTCATAGCAATAAATGATTTTGATTTTGGCGGTACCACTACAGCATTGGGAACAAGACGGTTAGAATCGCCAACCATAAATTTAGTTGCATCAACAAATCCTTATGTGAGGTTTATGTTGTTTTCAGGTACAGCAACCACTTTTTTGAATTTAAGAGTTGTAGGTTCCTTGGATGGTGGTACAACGTGGTCAGTTATTGCCAATGTGATGCCAAATGCGGATGTATCATCTTTTAGTCCTGCTACGCCTTGGCAGCCTGTTAATATTAAAATACCTGCAGCCTTTAAAGTGGCTAATGCCAAGCTAGGTTTTGAGCTAACAAATTGTTTTTTAGGTAGTAACTATTTTATAGATGATTTTAAAGTGGAAGAATTTACGCCTTCTACAATCACTTCAACTGCCTCCGGCGCATGGTCAAATCCTGCGACTTGGTCAGGAGGGGTTGTGCCGAATGCCAATAACAATGTAGTTATTGCTGCCTCCCACAGTATTGGGATAGATGTAGTTGCAGTTCGTTGTCAGAACTTAGTTGTTGATGGTTTACTTAATCATGCAGCAACAACTAATATGTTACAAGTATACGATAACTGCACGGTTTCTGCCACCGGAACTTTTGTTTCAGGAAGCACAACTACCGGAAGAAAAACATATTTTGGCGGAAATATTGTGAATAATGGATTAATGAATTTTTATCCGGGCACATCAACTATTGCTCACCTCGTTTGGGCCGGTTTTAGCGGTAATTATTCCGGATCAGGTTTATTCACAAACGCAAGAGTGCCTAATATATCGCACATCGCACCTAATGGAGTTACATACTCAAATCCTGTTAATGTAACCAATTTTTGTGGGTTATATTTAGGTCAGGTTAATGGTTCAAATTTAACTGTTGGTAACCCTTCTGTAGCTGCTGTGTACGCAACCGAAAGATTTTTGGGTGGTTTTTCTACAGCGCCAATATTCAATAATACCAATGTTACTCAACGAAATTTAACATACATTACACCACTTGCCACTGCAAATTCAGGGTTGTATATGGCTTATGCTCCAACCAATGTGACCCCTGGTGAGGAGGTAGAATTAATCAGTTCGGTTAGATGGAATACGGGTAATTTGGTTATGAACACACATAATAACGTAACATTGGCTTACCCTTTAACTGTTGGAACAACTACCGGTGGTGCTCAAAACATCACAATGACAAGAGGTATAATTAATACATCTACTTTAAATTTATTAATTCTTAATCCATCTGCTACCGGTGCTATCGGTGTTGCACCTTCAACGGTTACAAACACTGGTACGAATGCAGGTAACCATGGTTCTTTTATTAATGGTCCTTTGCAAGTTCGATTTCCTGCTACAGGTGCATTTACCAGAAATTTTCCTTTAGGAACCGGATCCGCATTTCATAATAACCTCCCATCTTCTAATATTTTAAGAACAGTTTCTTTAGGAGGCACAACCGCTTGGAATAGTCAAACGATTACTGCAACCATAGAAAATGCACCAACGGGTCCAGTAACCCCGACATTAACTGCTGTTTTTGGAAGCAGAGCTTATCGTTTGAATTATAATGGAGGTCCGGTACTTGGCTCTGGTAATACAATTACCTTGCGATACAATAACTCTACTTTTGGTGGTTCGGATAATTTAAGTGGCAACCAGCAAGACGTGAGAATTGTTCAGGCACCTGCTTTAAATGGAACCTGGGTAGAGAAGTCATTAACTACCGGAACCGGTGCAATGGCTCCAAACACTTTATATACAATATCAAGTAATACAACAGCCTCAGGCGGCCCTTTAACAAATGACCAATACTTTGCATGGGCAACTGTTGGTTCGGTTTGTTCCGGAGTTCCAACCACACCAACCATTACCGGCGCTATATCCTCTTGTGGAGGTGCTGCAACTACCTTAACCTTAACTTCTCCTTCATCTTCTTTAGTTGGTATTTCCAATCAGTGGGCTTCATCAACTTCTTCAGTTGGTCCGTTTACAAATATGGGTACAGCATTAACACAAAATACAGGAACGCTTGCTACATCCATGTTTTACATTGTAACAACCAGTTGTGCTATCAGTGGATCGATTGCAGTATCTCCTGTTTATACGCTTCAACTAAACCCTAATCCAACCGTTACCGCAGTGAGTTCTTCGAGTGCATATTGTAATCCTTCACTTAATAGTTTAACTCTTACTGCGAGTGGAGCAAATACTTATGTTTGGGGCCCTGCAAGTGCAGTTTCTTCAACTGTAGGTACTAGCGTAAGTTCGTCGCCTTCAGTAGGCACCATTTATAATGTTGTAGGAACTAATACAACTACTGGTTGTTCAAGCAATTCTTTCACATTAGGAGTTGTTGTAAATCCTGGAATTGCAAGTACAACAATCACTGCGACACCAACAGTTTTATGTTCAGGAAACTCAAGTACATTAAACGTTAATTTTACTAACACACTCTTCTCTTATTGCCAACCAGTAATGTCAACTGGAACCGGAGATGGAGATTATATTGGAGGCGTTACACTGGGAAACATAACCAATACAACTACTGGTTTAGCGGCTCCGTTTTACACTTTGTATCCACAATTAGGTAATACAACTACAACTTTAGTTGCCGGTAGTGCCTATACAATAGGTTTGCAGGCAGGTACTTTCAGTGGTCAAAATATTGCTGTTTGGTTTGATTACAATAACAATGGAAGTTTAGATGACGCTGGAGAGAAAATCACAGAGGTAAATGTTGGATCTTTCCCTCTTTTAGTAACAGCATCTTTTACAGTTCCATTAACAGCCATAAACGGTACTGCAAGAATGCGTGTGAAATGTATCTGGGGTAGCGGAGGTATTAACCAAAATGCTTGTACAAATGGTACATGGGGAGAAACTGAAGATTATAATGTTACAATACAAGGCGGTGTAAATCCTCCAAGTAATTTATTTAATTGGTCTCCTATTGCCTCACTCTCTAGTAGCACCCTGCAAACAACAGTTGCGAGTCCAACAACAACCACCAATTATTCAGTTACAATTACCAATGTTTTAGGTTGTTCAACTCAAACTAATATCACCTTGTCAGTTACACCTGCACCAACTATTACTGTAACTGGTCCAACCGTGGCTTGTTCAGGTGCTACAGTTAATTTAACTGCATCTGGTGCATCAAGTTATACTTGGAATACAGGTGCAAATACAACTTCTATTTCTGTTTCTCCAACAGTTAATACAACCTATACCGCATCCGGTACCGGAACAACCGGTTGTGTTGGAATAACAACCTTAAATGTCATTGCTGGTACAAATCCTACCATTAATATCACTGGTTCTTCAACGGTATGTTCGGCTAATAGCACTACTTTAACAGCTAATGGAGCTAGCACTTATACCTGGAACACAGGAGCAACAACAGCGAGTTTAGTTGCAAGCCCTACAGTTAATACAACTTATACAGCAACAGGTACAAGTTCAGTTGGCTGTAATGGAATGGCCATGGTTACAGTTACTGTGAATGCGATTCCTGTTGTTAACTTAGTTGCTTCATCAACAACTGTTTGTGCTAACGGTAATACTATAACATTATTTGGAAGCCCAGCTGGTGGCGCTTATAGCGGCTCTAACGTAACCGGTAGTTCATTTACGCCAGGCGCAACAGCCGGTTCTTTTACGCCTGTTTATACTTTTACAAATACTCAAGGTTGTTCTAATACTGCATCAGTTAATATTAACGTGTTAGCTTGTGCAAGTATCAATGAAAAGAATGCGATAGTTGGATTAAGTGTATATCCTAACCCAAATAACGGTGTTTTTGTTGTAGACTTGAATACCAACACACTCAAAGTTATTACAATCATGGATGTAACGGGTAGGGTAGTTTATTCTACAAACACATTCGACGTAAAACACTCTATCAACTTAACTAAATTAACAAACGGTGTTTATTTTGCTCAAATTTCAACGGAGGGTAAAACAAATACTTTTAAGTTAATTAAAGAGTAATTTTTAATTGCATTTTACAAAGCCCCGCTAGGAATAGTGGGGCTTTTTTTATATTAAAAGGATAAAATCACCAATATTATTTTTGCTGAATAAGCCACTTCAATGCGTCATCCTTGTTAGAAAAAACCTTCATTGGCCAACTGCCTTTGACTAATTTAATTAAAAAATTTGCCAGTAACCGTTGGCCCAGAGAATGAATGACAATTGCATCTGCTAGCGAAACATTTTTGGATTCTTCACTGCTAAAATACCTTAAAGCTTCTACTGTTGCAATAGTATTAATTCCAACAATAAATAGGTTTAATTTGCGCTCGCCACAACTAAAAATATAAGCACTTGAAACCATTTCCTTAGCATCTTCAATGGTTAATTCAACGTCGTCATCTGTAATTAATTCTACAACACTGATGTCTAACAAATTAAATGCCCAATTGGTACCTTTTAAAGTTTTTATTATTTTACCTTCGGATATCACCTTTCGCTAATTTCAAATTTATTCAATTTAAATTTTAAATCAAATTTATGTCTATTAGACGCTTACAGAAGGTACTTATTATTAAATTATTGTTGCATTAGTTTATTTTGATTGATGAGATTGAAAGAACAAGGTAAAAGCGTAAAAAAGTAATTACAAGAATTATTTTAAAATAAAAAAACCGTATTTGCGTGAATACGGTTGTTTTTTATGAGTTAAAAATATTTTTAAAAATAGAAATTTAACTTGATAGAACCACTTGCGCCATTAAATGCATTATTGTTATCTACATCAAAACCCCAGTTACCATCTGCGGCCCCTTTAATTGTGGTTGGTCCAACAATGTCAGAGTTTGCAGAAGGATTGGCTGTATTGGCATTTCCTGTACTTTGATAAACTGTTGTTGATGCACTTGTTCTTGATAATGATAAGCCCCAGCCAAACTCGCCTCCTAAACTAACTTTTGGACTGATGAACCATTCAACCCCTCCAAATAATCTGGCTCCAAATCCAAAAGTTGTTCCGTTTTTCCGATCAGTTACTCTGGCATACGCAGTACCTCCAATTCCGGCTGTGTTGGCACCATTAATACCTAAAGTACTTGCTATATCAACATTTTCAGCCCCAGTAAATTCATCATCTAAATTAACAGTAACATTTTGTTGACTGCCAGGACCTGCCGGTGCAATGTTTACAGCTAAAGCATTTCCATATTTAAAACGATCACGTGTACTGCGCAAAAAAATACCGGCTTCTACACCGTATAATCCTTGAATTCTGGTTTTGCCTTTTCTTTTTTCAATACCAACCGAAGCAGCAAAATTCGTATAACTTCTTGTCCATTTATTTTCAACTTGTTTTGCTTGATCAGGGTAACCATTTGCAGAGGCAGATGGTGCAGTTAGCATACGATTGTTTACTTTTTCTCTGTCTGATAGCGCGCCAAAGCCTAAGCGAACGGTGCCTCGGTAAGCTAAATTATTTTCAACAAAATATTTTCCTGTAAAAGCTTGTCCATTATTTAGAAAAGCAAAACTTGGCGGTTGATTGTTGTTGGTAACAACATTTCCGGCAGTGGTGGTGGCAATACCACCTTTATTAAAAATATTTCCGATGTAAAACAAAAATGGATTAGCATCAATACTAAAACTCCAATCTCCCTTTTCCGGTAAAATGGGTTCCCCTTTTTTCGAAGTTAAATCCTGTGCATAAATGCCAACGCATAGAAACATGCTAATAGTGATTAATTTAATTTTCATAAGAGATACTAACTGTTATATTACAAAAATATTGTGTTTAAGTGGCCTTGTTTTGGAGCAAAGGTACAAATTTAAAATTTCCAAGAATTTTTTTATCAAAACCACTTTCGGACGTTCGCTTGAGCCATGTCATTTCTTGAACTTCGCCTGCACCAATTGGAATAAGCATAATACCTCCAATTTTTAGTTGGGCTAATAAATCATTCGGAATATAAGGTGCGCCGGCTGTTACTATAATTTTATCAAATGGCGCATGATTGGGTAAGCCTTTGTAACCGTCGCCATAAAATAATCGTGCAGCATGGTAACCAATATGAGGTAAAAAAAGTTTTGTTTTGTCAAAAAGGGTTTTCTGCCGTTCTATGCTAAAAACTTTAGCGCCTAATTCTATTAAAACAGCTGTCTGGTAACCGCATCCGGTGCCAACTTCCAATATTTTTTCTCCTGCAATCACTTGTAATTGTTCGCTTTGAAAGGCAACCGTATATGGATGGGAAATCGTTTGGCCTGCGCCAATTGGCAAGGCTTTATCACTATAGGCATGGTCTAACAATGCAGGCCTGGAGGTAGTGTTATCGAAAAATAAATGACGTGGAACTTTAGAAATAGCATTTAATACAGGCAAATCTTTAATCCCTTTTTCTTTTAATTGTTCTACCAGGCGTTTACGTTTGCCTTGATACAAATACTCATCTTCTGAACTTACCTTATAAAACACAATTCAATTTTTTATAAATTTATGTAAAGAACTTAAATGCCGGTAAAATATTCAGGATTGATACTAACAGGTAACATTTAAAAAATTATTTCCATTTTGTGGAATTAATTAAATGCAAAACATCTTTTTTGATGAAATCAACAACAATTTGTAAGCTATCGATATTTGGTTTTGTGTTAAAATATAAGGCACCTCTCATAAAATGTTTAGTGCTATCAGTTAAATAAAACTGTAAAGAAGAAGCGGTGTTCCCGGCAATATCAAACACCAAACCGTAAACTTTCGCACTATCGCGCAAAACAACAATCTCATCCAAGCCTGTGGCTTTAACTTGGTGTTTGTTAGCAAAATCGTGCGAATCTGCAAGGTATTCCGCTAAATTATTTTTAACTTCTTTATAACTTAAATGAATAGTTGCGTCAAACTTAGGAAAAACAATATTTAACCAGCAAGGATCTGCACCCATGTGTTTATCATTTCTTAAAACAGCATAAGACGGATATTCAAAAGAGTAGGGGCATAAACTGTCGTAGCGCTGGTAGCTTTTTTCAGGGAAATCAATTCTGTAATAACCTTTTGGTTTTGGAGAATAAACCTCATCATCTCCACTTATACATGAGGTTAGTAACAAAATTGCCGCACTAAAAAAATAAATCAGATGGTTGTATCGTTTCAAGTTTTTATTTTAGATTGTTACAAAGATACTATTAAAATAAACTGATTTTAAAAATGATATGAACGTCTAAACCTGAATAAATTGACCGGTGATACAGGTTAAAAGTGATAAAAGCATTGCTAGTCCGAGAGCAATTACCAATGGCATTGAAGCGTATGCAGCAATTAATAAAATAAAATACATGGCAGTAAATATTACGAACATCACCAAATATAAAAACCCAATTACACTATCAAAAAAATCGAAGTCTGCGTTTTTTTGTTTGCTTTTTAACGCTAGGCGGTTAGTAATTATCTGTGTTTTGTTTTGAAAAAATATGTTTGATTTAAATTGAGTTAATTGAATAGCGTTTTTTGAAGATTGAATCAGTTCAGATGGATGAACGCCTGAAACAATTTTGGTTTTAACCAAAGAATCTTTTTCAGTTTTGTTTACCGATTGGCTGGTTAACTTATCATGAGCCGGTGTAGGCGTAGATTTTTTTGACTCAGTAACTGAAATATTTTCTCGTTCTGTAACTTGTTTCTTTTTTTCTATGGAATTAAAGTAAAATCCCCGCGTATATTTTCTGCTTTGAAAATTAGATTTACAGGCACTGAAAATTAAAACAATACAAATTGTTTTGAGGATGTTATTATTTATGAAAAATTTGATGGTTAAAGTTAAAAAAAATTACTGAGACTCTCCCCATCTGTATGTTTTCACATCTATCCCGGCTAAATCTAAAACCCTGTCAACAACAGTTGCTGCAAGCTCTTCAAAGGTTTTTGGTTTGCTGTAAAAACTTGGTGCCGCAGGACAAATAATTCCCCCGGCCTCGGTTATTGTTTTCATGTTGTTAATATGAATAAGACTTAGCGGTGTATCTCTTGTAACTAGTATAAGTTTTTTTCTTTCTTTTAAAATCACATCAGCAGATCGTGTAATCAAATCGTTGCTAATACCATTGGCAATTCTGGCAAGTGTTCCCATACTGCAAGGACAAACAATCAAAACATCATATTTTGCTGAACCGGATGCCATTGGCGCCATGTAATTTTCTTTTTCAAAAACTTTAAATGGGTACTTAAGATAGTCGGTATTACCCAGTTCTAATTTCCAAACGTCCTTGGCATTATCGCTATAAACCACACTTATTTCAGAGATCTGGTTTTGTAGTTGGTTTACTTTATCCAGTAAAACTTTTGCATAAACACTGCCACTTGCCCCGGTAACCGCTATCGCTATTTTATTAATTCCCTGCATCTTGTTTTTTTGTTAAAGATATTTGATAGGTTAACACTAAGGACAAAGTATTGTTGTATAAACCTTTGTTAAAAAAACGAGCAATAGCATTTGGGTAAAAAATTCCACTGGCGTTTAAACCATAGGGTCTTATTGGAAGTAAAGAATTATTTGCTCGAACTTCTACATTAAACTTTTCGGTTAATTTTCTTCCTAGACCTGTATTCAAACTAAATTCAAATTTTTCAAATGGCCATACATTATTCCAGTTTCCAACATGATTGTCCTCTTGATAGTTAATAAGGTAATTTAATCCGAGACCAAGGTTTGCATAATAAGTTTTATTTAAAGATAATTTATTCATCAGGCACAAATCGATGTAATTTAAATTAACTCGGTAGAAGGTAAAATCTCCTTTTTCAGGATTTTGGTTGTGCCTGGCACCTTTTTGAGAAAAATTAAATTCTAATGCTAAGCTGTATTTTGGCTGAATGTTGGCACGAACACCAATTCCTGCCAAAGCTCCAAATTTATTATAGCCTGCATAATTATCACCATGAATTTGGCAAGTATTAAATCCAATAGTTGGAAAAATTGAAAAGACCTCCTTTTTACTGATGTTTTGAGAGTTTAAATGGAGAATTAAGAAGAAAATGACAAATAAAAAGATACCTTTTCTCATAATAGATTTTCTGTCTACGAAATTAACAATACATTTTTATTAAATATTGAGGTTTAATGAGTAAATTGTAGTAAATATGTTAATAATTTGTTGTATCTTAGCTAAATTAATTTTCTCAATATGAAGAAACTACTATCGGTTTTTATTGCCGTTTCATTTTATTTTCAATCTTATGGGCAGTTTTGGTCCGAAACATTTGGTACTGGTTGTAATCAAGCTCAGTTGGCGACTGCTGCTGCCTTCACACCAACAAATGGAGTTTGGACGGTTGTTGCTTTGCCGGCCGCCCCTTCCAATGGTGCTCAAGCTAATGAATGGTTTGTAAGCGCTACAGAGAATGGTAATGCTGTTGGTGCTTGCGGAACCGGTTGCGGAACAAACCGGACACTTCATATTGGTTCTAACCTTGCACCAATATTTGTAGATCCGGGTGCAGCATTTTTGATTTCTCCAACCTCTAACACTAATAAAAGGGCTGAATCACCTACCATCAACTGCACAGGCCAAAATGGAATCACTTTAAATTTTAAGTATTTAGCCAACGGTGCTCCGGGCCAGCATTTCTGCGAAGTTTTGTTTTCTTCTAATAATGGTGCAATATGGAATGTTCTTGGTGTTTTGGCGTCTTCAACAGTTGGTTGTTTACCTCAGGGTACTTGGACAACATCTAGTTTCCCTTTGCCTGCGGCGTGTAACAACAATCCAACTGTAAAAATTGGGTATAGATGGCAAAATACGGCAGCAGCAGGAACAGATCCGTCTGTAGCTATTGATGATATCCAACTAAGTGCTGCCGCACAATTAACTGTAACTACAACCGCAACTGCTTGTACCAATCAAACGGTAACGGCTACCTTAACAGGCACTACTGCCGGCACCACTGCTTTTACTTGGTCCACAGTGCCTGGCACAGCTGTAATTTCTAATACAACAGCGTTAGGTACTACTGCTACGATAAATTATAATGCCCCAGGGACATATTCTGTTATCGTTGTTGGTTTTGTTGGCGCTATTCCAACATACAGTGCAGTTCAAAATGTTACGGTTAATGCTACGCCAAGCGTTGCTATTGCTAACCAAACTATTTGTGCAGGTGGTACGGCAACTTTAGATGCCGGAAATCCAGGTGCTAATTATCAATGGGTAACTGTTTCACCCGCACCAGGCTTGTTAGGTACTTCACAAACTCAAACAGTTGCTCCAGCGGTTAATAGCGTTTATGGCGTTTCTATTACACTGGGTGGATGTTCATTTACAACTCAAGCCAACGTTACAATTGGAGCGGGTATTACTATCTTAGCTGGTGCTAATCCAAGTTTAGTTTGCCCGGGTGCGGCAGTAACATTAACCGCTTCAGGAGGTACCACATACACCTGGGTTACAGCCCCTTCTAATACAGTTGGTACCGGTAATTCAGTTGTTGTTAATCCAACCGTTAATACAACTTATACTGTATTTGGAACATCAGGTGCTTGTACAGGATCTGCTGTTGTCTCAGTTAGCACTGGAGGATCATTAACTGTTGGTGTAGCTGCGGGTGCAACAAGTGTTTGTCCAGGCCAGACTGTAGCTTTGACTGCAAATGGTGCTACAAATTATACATGGACACCAAGTGGTAGTTTAAGCTCTCCTTCTGGTGCTAATGTGGTTGCAAGTCCAACGATACCTACAACTTATACGGTAATTGGTAATAGCGGCGGATGTACAGGTTCAACAACTATCAACGTTGGTGTGGGTGCTGCCCCTCCCGTTGCAGTTGCCGTTTCTGCAACCGCAGTTTGTACAGGATTCACGTCAACATTAACTGCAACAGGTGCACCTAATTTTACATGGACAGGCAGCACATTCACGAATTCGATTTTACAACCAAGTATTTCAGTAGGACCAGGAACTTACACCGTTATTGGAAGTAATGGCATCGGTTGTAATTCGTTTAATGCTATCACGATAAATACGTTAGCGCCTTTAACCATTAATGTATCTCAATCTAATCCAACGGTTTGTATCGTTAGTAACTTTCCTTTTTTCTCTTCACCGGATACATTAAAAGCTTCAGGTGCATCAACTTATGCTTGGTTTCCGCCATTTAATATTTCAAACAGCATCTCACCAATGCCAATTGTAAGGCCAACCACATCAACCTGCTATACTGTTATTGGAAATTCTGCAGTGTGTTCAGGTTCTGCTGTTATTTGTGTTACTGTAATTCCTCAGTTCACAATTGGTGTTACACCACCACAGCCTGTAATGTGTTTGGGGGATAGTTTAGGTTTATGTGTTTCCTCCGTTGGAACACTTGCATTAGGACCACCATCTGGGTTCACCTATAATTGGAACGAGGCTGCTAACGCACCACCACCAAGTATGCCTAACAACTTGTTAAAATGTGTAACTATTTACCCTCAAAATACAACAACCTATACCGTAGAAGTTCGAGATAATCACCAGGTTGATTTTCCAAGTGTTGGTTGTATTTCTTTCCCTCGCTTGGTCACGGTAACAGTTCTTCCGCAGCCACTCACAGCCATTGCTATTCCAACTATTAATGGACTGCCAACTAATACAGTTTGTTTTGTAGGTAATACCTTCTCAGATCCGAATGTTAATATTGTATTATCTGCCGTAAACAATAATGTTATTCCGGCTCTACCTCCAGGTGTTGTGCCAACCTTTACCTGGACCGCACCATACGCTAATGGCACAGGTTCTTCACCAATTTTAAGCCCAAATCCGGGTATTGGTGGTGGTTCTCCGCCAACACATACTATTATTGCCAGTGCACCAAGGCGTTTACCTCGTATCCAAACATATACTGTTCAAAGTGGTTATAATGGCATTCCAGGCTGCAAGCGTATTGATACGGTTTCTGTAATTGCCGTAGATTGCAGAAGCATGACAGCAGTGTCTTTCAGTGTTGCGAATGCAAATGATACTTTATGCGCCGGACAAGACTGTATTACTTTTTTAAATTTTACCGATACTTTGGCTGGTGGTCCACAAAGTTACACATGGACTTTTGCAGGCGGTACGCCTTCGACATCAACTGCACAGTTTCCAACAGTTTGTTATAATTTGCCACCACCACCGGGACAAGCCGGGTTTAATGTGGTGTTAAAAGTATGTAATCCATGGCCTGTCGGAGTAGGAAGTTGTTATACCAGAGGAGTAGCCAATCTCATCAAGGTAGTTGATATACCAAATACAACAATTGTGCCGCCAGGTCAGTTAAAGAGTATGGACTACTTAAAGTTTGCCTCAACCAAGACTTACACAGCCAGTGGCGCCAAATGGTATGAATGGCGTGCCTTGAATTATTACATTCCACCGCCGGCAACCGGAAATAGTTTTACGGTTAAAAATCCTTTAACAAGTTTATTACTAATTGTGAGAGGATATAACGCTACTCGATGTCCTTCTGAGGACTCTGTTCAGATCGAAGTTTCAACGGATTGTGGGGAGATGTATGTGCCAAATGCTTTCTCTCCGAATAATGATGGCGTTAATGATATTTTGTACGTAAAAGGACGTTGTTTACAAACCTTAACCTTTATGGTGTTTAACCGTTGGGGCGAAAAAGTGTTTGAAACCACAGACAGAGAAATAGGATGGGATGGAACCTATAAAGGTCAGTTAATGAATACCGATGTGTTTGTTTATCGACTCGAAGGAAAAACATTCGATGGTAAAGGCTATAGTTCAAAAGGAAATATTACACTAGTTAGATAAAAGAAAATGAAAAAGTTATCAAAAAATAAAGTTGCGGCAACCATTAGCGCTTTACTAATTAGTGCATTTGGCTTAGCTCAGGACATACACTTCTCGCAATATGCCGAGGTTCAAACTAATATTAATCCGGCTTTAGCCGGCTCTATATACAACACACGTGTGATGGGTAATTTTAGATCGCAATGGGGAAGTGTAGCGCAAGCATATCAAACCATTGGTTTTAGTTACGAGCAAACCATAGGGTTTAAAAAACTTAAAGGAAACTATCCTACTGTTTTTATAAATATATTCAGAGATCAGGCAGGGGATGCTAAACTCAGAAAATTAAATCCAAATATTGGTATTTCTCAGCACGTTAAAATCAATAAAAACTCTAAGATTGGCGTTGGTTTCCAAGGAGGCTTTATTTATAAAACTATTGATTTAAATAATTTACGTTGGGGCACACAGTTTGATGAAGAATCATTAAGCTATAATCCAAATCTTTCAAATGGAGAGAATACAACCCCAAGGAGTGCTATTACCGGATATGATTTTGTGATGGGCGCAAATTACAGCTATGCTAAAAGTGATCGGTTCATAAGTTCGCGTGATGGTAATAAGTTTAATGGTGGTTTTAGTTTATATCATTTTTCTATTCCAAAAAATTCGTTTATCCAAACTAGCGAAAAGCTTTATACTCGCATAAATATTCATGCCAATGCTGATATAGCAATTCCTAACTCTAAGAATGCGGTGATGCCAATGTTACTTGTGATGCTTCAGGGT
This sequence comes from Bacteroidota bacterium, assembly GCA_020403265.1. GTDB lineage: Bacteria > Bacteroidota > Bacteroidia > B-17B0 > Aurantibacillaceae > Aurantibacillus. Next base: position 191,762 of record JADBXZ010000014.1, on the reverse strand, counting down.
AAATCGCGAGAGTTTATTGGTGGCGCATTATTTAAGTTTATTTTAAATGACCAGTCAACGTTTACTAAAAATAATAAACCAAGTGCTTTTGCAATTGGAGCACAATACCGTTATAAAGATGCTATCATACCGTCAGCCTTATACCAGTATGATAATTATAGTTTAGGTTTATCATACGATATTAACGTATCGGCTTTAACGCCTGCCAGCAGAAGATTTGGTGGTTTAGAAGTGATGTTACGTTACAATTTATCTCCTGGTTATGGTAAAAATCTTGGACGTTCTGACACAAAATCTTCTTATTAAAAATTTATCGCCGAAAGAGCATTGTTAATACTTATTTAATTCTTTCGTTTATTTATTTGCATGAATACTTAGCTTTCTGCTAACTTTACGTATTATTTAATTTTATTTTAAGCTAAAAGTATGGCGCTTTTTGATTTTCTTACTCAGGATATTGCAATTGATTTAGGTACTGCAAATACAATTATTATACATAACGATAAAGTGGTAGTAGATGAACCAAGTATTGTTGCGCAAGATAGAACAACGCAAAGAATTATTGCTGTTGGGAAACAAGCTCAAATGATGCATGGAAAAACTCATGAAAACATTAAAACGATAAGACCTCTGAAAGACGGTGTAATTGCGGATTTCCAGGCAGCTGAGGAAATGATTAAAGGGATGATCAAAATGATTAACACGGGAAATAAATTCTTCAAACCAAGTTTAAGAATGGTAATTTGTATTCCGTCAGGTATTACGGAGGTTGAAAAACGTGCAGTTAGAGATAGTGCTGAACATGCAGGTGCAAAAGAAGTTTACATGATTCATGAGCCTATGGCTGCTGCAATTGGTATGGGTATTGACGTTGAAGAACCAATGGGTAATATGATTATTGATATTGGTGGAGGAACAAGTGAAATTGCAGTTATTGCATTGGGCGGAATTGTTTGTGATAAAAGTATACGTATTGCAGGTGATGACTTTAATGCGAACATTGAGGAATACATGCGTAGACAGCACAATATTTTAATTGGTGAACGAAGTGCGGAGCGTGTTAAAATAGAAGTTGGTGCAGCAATGACAGAAATTGAAAATCCGCCGGCTGACTTTGCAGTGCAAGGAAGAGATTTAATGAGCGGTATTCCTAAAGAAGTTTATATTTCTTATGTTGAAATAGCACATTGTTTAGATAAGTCGATATCTAAAATTGAAGAAGCTATTTTGAACGCATTAGAGATGACTCCTCCTGAATTAGCTGCCGATATTTACAGAAAAGGAATTTACATGGCAGGTGGTGGTTCTTTGTTAAGGGGTTTAGACAAACGTATTAGTTTAAAAACAAAATTACCTGTTCATGTATGCGAAGATCCACTTCGTGCTGTGGCCCGTGGTACAGGCATTGCCCTTAAAAATGTAAGCAAGTTCCCATTCTTGATTCGATAATTTATAGAGATTATTTAAGAAGTGAAAAAGTTATTTGCGTTTATCATCAAACACAACTATGTTGTTGTGTTTTTGTTAATGCAAGTGTTTTGTTTTACTTTAATGGTTAATCGCAGCGGATATCAAGGCTCCAAGGTGCTTAATTCAAGCAATGCAGTTGTTGCAAATGTTTATCAAACAACCGCTAACACAAAAGAATACTTCTCCTTGAAACAACAAAATTCTATTTTATCCTCTGAAAATGCAATGCTTAGAAATTTATTAAAATCAAACTATGCTGCAATACCATTAACTGTATATAAAAAAAACGATACGTTGTATCAACAACAGTACACATACATCAGTGCTAAAGTAGTTAATACATCTGTTAATAAACGAAGAAATTATTTAACAATTAATGTAGGTAAAAATCAAGGTATAGAGCGCGATATGGCTGTTATAGGTTCTAACGGTATTGTGGGTATCGTTACTGATGTGAGTGAACACTTTGCAAGTGTAATGAGTTTGTTACATAAAGATGTTAGAGTTAATTGTCAGTTAAAAAAGGATGGTAGCTATGGTCCGCTTATTTGGGATGGAAAAGATTATGAATATTGTAATTTAACAGATATACCAACGCACGCAAAAATGAAGAAGGGTGATACAGTTATTACAAGTGAGCTTTCAGGAATATTTCCTGAGGGTATTTTGGTTGGATTTATTGATCAGTTTGAACGAAAACAAAACGAACCATTTTACACAGCAAAGGTAAAGCTCAGTACAGATTTAAAAATTGTGAATTTTGTTTATGTGATAAAAAACAAATTTAAAGCGGAACGAGATTCTTTAGAAACTGCAACACAAAAGCAAATTGACGACTGAAATAGCCAAATATTTTCTTAAGATTTTATTAATCATCTTGCTTCAAGTATTGGTGGTTCAGAATTTGTACTTATCAAGTTATATAGTGCCATATCCTTACATATTAGCAATTTTAATTTTACCTTTCGAAACTCCGCGTATTCTAGTTTTGTTGATTGGTTTAATCATCGGTGTAAGTATTGATTTATTTAACTCAACTTCGGGCATACACGCGAGCTCTGCCTTATTAACTGCTTTTGCAAGGTACTACATTTTAAAATATGTTTCACCCAGAGAAGGCTATGATGCTGGAGTGAAGCCAATTGTTTACGATATGGGTTTGCAATGGTATATTATTTATGCAGGTAGTTTAATATTAATACATCACTTTTACTTTTTTTATTTGGAGGTGTTTCGTTTCTCAGAATTCTTCAACGTGTTAATCAGAATAATTTTGAGTTCTGTTGCTACCTTTGTGTTTTGTTACTTATTACAATTTTTAATCTATCGTCAACCTAAACGCTAATGCCAAGTAACAGTCAATTATCAAACCGTAAACTCGTTATTGGTGGTTTTTTTGTGCTGGTAGTTATCATCTACATCATTCGTTTATTTTATATTCAGGTAGTTGATGATCGGTACAAAGTAGAAGCACAAAATAATGCTATCAGAAGGTTAACAGAATACCCTGTCAGAGGTGTTATCTATGATCGCAACGGTAAATTGTTGGTTTTTAATGAAGCAAGTTATGACTTAATGGTTATTCCGAAAGAAGCTAAGAATTGCGATACTGTTGGTTTATGTGAAATTTTGGAGATTGATAAAACAGAATTTTTAAAACGTATGAAAAAGGCATGTCAAGCCCCAAATTCACCGCGCAAACAAAGTATTTTTGAAAAACAAATGAGTGCTAAAACGTACGCAGCTCTTCAAGAACGTTTATATCGCTTTAAAGGGTTTTTTGTTCAGAAACGTGCCGTTCGTAAATATCCAAAACCAATAGCAGCGCACTTGTTAGGTTATGTTGGTGAGGTTAGTAAGGAAAAAGCCAAAAAAGATTCTTATTACAACGAGGGAGATTACATTGGTATCAGTGGTATTGAACGCAGTTATGAAACAGAACTGCGCGGAGTAAAAGGTGTACAATGCGCTATTACCAATGTTCATAATAAAACCATTGGTAGTTACATGGACGGAAAGTATGATACCTTGGCTGTACCAGGTAAACCGTTATATTGTTCAATTGACATAGTTTTGCAGGAGTATGGTGAAAAATTACTTCAAAATAAAAAAGGAGCCTGTGTGGCAATTGAGCCATCAACTGGTGAAATTTTGGCTTTGATTTCATCTCCGGGTTACGACCCAAATTTACTGGTTGGAGGAAAAGAACGTTCTAAAAATTTTACTAAACTATATTATGATAGTTTAAATCTTCCTTTATTTAACCGTGCCTTAACCGCTATGTATCCTCCTGGGTCTATTTTTAAATTAATTGGCGCTTTAATTGCACAAAATGACGGTTTGATTAATCGCAATACAAGTTTCCCATGCGCAATGGGATATCCACCAATGGGAGGTAAACCAAAATGCCATGCGCATGGTGGCGGAAAAAATTTAATTGGTAGTATTGCCACCTCTTGTAACTCATATTATAGTTATGTTTTTCGTGAAATAGTAGATCAAAAAAAATACCCGAAGTTTATTGATGGTTATAACCACTGGCGTGACATGGTAATGACGTTTGGCCCCGGAACTAAGTTAAATACAGATTTACCATACGACAAACCGGGTAACGTGCCATCTGTAAAGTACTATAACAAAGTTTTTGGCGAAAATGGTTGGCGTAGCAATACGGTGGTTTCATTAGGAATTGGACAAGCTGAGTTACTACTTGTGCCTTATCAAATGGCAAATGTAGTGGCTACTATTGCCAATCGGGGCTATTATTATACACCGCATTGTATTAAAGGTGTTGGAAATGAAAAATATATTGATTCCAAATTCAAAACAAAACATTATGTTGGTGTTCAAAATCAGGAAGCTTATCAAAATGTGATTGACGGGATGCAAGGCGCTCTTGAACCCGGTGGTACGGCGTTTTCTAACCGACTTAAAGATATTGTGGTTTGTGGAAAAACAGGAACAGCTCAAAATCCGGGTGGAAAAGATCACTCCGTGTTTTTAGCTTTTGCTCCTCGCGATAATCCTAAAATTGCCATTGCTTGTATTGTTGAAAATGCCGGCTTTGGTAACACCTGGGCTGCTCCGGTTGTTACATTAATGATAGAGAAATATTTAAGAGGTAAAACTTTAAGACCTGATGTTGAAAAACGAATCTTAGAAGCTGATTTAATTCATGGCAAAAATTTAATACCTGAAGGTCATTAATAAAAAATAGAACTCAGAAAAGAACAGAGTACTTAAAAATGGGAAGAAACGATAATAGCATGTTTTATGGGGTAGACCTGGTAACAGTATTTACCTATTTAGTATTGGTGCTGTTAGGCTGGTTAAATATTTATGCCGCTGTTTATAATGAGGAGTATCAGAGCATATTTGACACCTCTCAAAAATATGGTAAACAATTAATTTGGATAGGAACAGCTTTTATTATTGCCACCAGCATTCTGATCATAGATGCCAATTTTTACACTGTTTTTGCGTATGGTTTTTACGCCGTGTTAATCGTTGCAAATATTTTGGTTGTGTTTTTAGGTCGAGAAATTAAAGGCAGTAAGTCGTGGTTTGGAGTAGGAGGTTTTGGATTACAGCCGGCCGAATTCATGAAGTTTGCCGTTAATTTGGCATTGGCTAAATTTTTAAGCAATCGTCAAATTATCGTTAATCAACAGTTTCGTTTAAGGCTTAAAGATTTAGTTAAAAATTATAAGAACACATTTTATGCTCTGTTGTTTATTTTATTGCCCTTACTCATCATCAAAAAATTACAAGATGAAACCGGTTTAGCTATTGTAATGGTGGCATTTATTATTGTTTTGTATCGTGAAGGACTATCAGTTAATTTTTTAATTTTTGGGTTGCTGGCCGTTATTTTATTTATAGTGGCATTGGTGGTAACAAATACGCCAACGCTATTAATCAGTTTAGGCATTATTGCTCTTAGCTCGTTTTTATTTGTGCCGCGCACAAGAAAAAATTTAATCATCATTGCTTTATTTTATTTATTAGGTGCAGGTATTGTTTTCACTACTGACTTTGTGTATAATCATCTCGAACCTCATCAAAAAGATAGGATTGATATATTATTACAAAAGAAGGAAGATCCAAAAGGAAAGGGTTATAATGTGAATCAAAGTAAAATTGCCATTGGTAGCGGAGGATTTTTGGGTAAAGGTTACTTACAAGGTACACAAACGAAATATGATTTTGTTCCGGAGCAAGATACTGACTTTATTTTTTGTACGGTAGGAGAGGAGTGGGGCTTTGTTGGAAGTGTTACTGTTATCTTTTTAGAACTGTTTTTAATTTTGCGTGTGATTTTTTTAGCAGAAAGACAACGATCTGACTTTAGTAGAATATATGGTTACGGTGTAGCAGCCATATTGTTTTTTCACCTGGCAGTCAATATAGGAATGACGATTGGTTTAGTGCCGGTGATTGGTATTCCTTTACCCTTTTTTAGTTATGGTGGGTCTTCATTATGGAGTTTTACTATTTTGTTATTTATATTTATTAAGCTTGATGCCAATCGTTTGTTGATTTTGCGGTAATGGCTCAGGTAAGTGGACTCAATCAATATGTATAAAATTTAACTGAATCGAGGCAGCGCAGTGAAGAGGTATAAAAATACTTCGAACTGACCTGCATCCGGTAAGCAGGGCTAACGACGTGTCTGTTAATTTTTATCAAGCCAAAAACGGAAGGGAAACTTGGTTTTATCTGCAAGAATTTTCGCTAAAAAGTACAAAAAGGCTTTCACTTAAAAAGGGATTTAAGCCTCAAAACATTTGTTAATTGGGATATTTACGTTTTTGAGTGAACCCAAAGCAACTCCTGTTTAAGTAATTTTTAATTGTTGGTAAACAAAAAAGCGAGAGAAAATCCCCTCGCTTAATTTTTGTTGTTAAAAGTAAAAATCTAACTTCTCATCTCAAATAAAGCATCTCTCTGTATTTTGGCAGAGGCCAAGTGGCATCATCAGTAATGTTCTCCAATTTATCTACATTATAACGTATTTGTTCAAAAAATGGTTTTACTTTTTCGCAATAGGCATGAGCTTGTTTTTTGGCGCTATCTAAGGTGTTGGCCTTTTTGCGTTCCTCGGTCATGTCATCAGCTGCCTTTTTGATAATGGCAACTCTTTCACTGATTTCTTTAATTAAGCTTAATTGCGTATCTGCTGCTTTTTTAAATTCGGCTGCACTTAAAATAGATTTTAAACCTACCACGTTGTCAGTTAATGTTTTTTGATACGTTAACGCACTAGGAATGATTTGATTATTCACCATGTCAGCAATGATTCTACTTTCAATCTGGATTTTTTTAGTGTAAGTTTCCAGAGCAATTTCGTAGCGAGCTTCTTGTTCGCGGTGATTTAAAATGCCTAACTGCTCAAATAGTTGTAATGACTTTTTAGAAATCATGGCTTCTAAAGCACCAGGCGTTGTTGGAATGTTGTTTAAGCCTCGTTTTTTAGCTTCGGCTTTCCAGGCATCACCATATCCATTCCCTTCAAAACGTATTTTTTTACTTTCAGAAATATAGTTTTTCAATACATGAAAAATCGCATCATCTTTATCAATTTTTTTAGCAATTAAAGCTTCAACATCTTTTTTAAACTTAATTAATTGTTCAGCCATTATTGAGTTTAAAACGGTCATAGGCCATCCGCAGTTGGCCGATGAACCAACCGCTCTAAATTCAAATTTATTGCCGGTAAATGCAAACGGACTGGTGCGGTTACGATCGGTGTTATCTAATAAAATATCAGGTATTTTACCGATGTTTAATTTAAGGGCCGTTTTTTCTTCAGGCGATAGTTTGCCTGCATGTACAGCCTTTTCTAATTCATCTAACACGTTTGATAATTGTTCTCCTAAAAACACACTCATAATTGCCGGCGGAGCTTCGTTAGCTCCTAAACGGTGATCGTTGTTGGCAGATGCAATAGAGGCTCGCATTAAATCGGCATGCTCATAAACGGCTTTAATGGTGTTAACAAAGAAGGTTAAAAACTGCAAGTTGGTTTTAGGCGTTTTGCCCGGCGATAATAAGTTTTTGCCTGTATTGGTGGCTAAACTCCAATTGTTATGTTTACCACTACCGTTTACTCCTGCGTATGGTTTTTCATGCAACAATACTCTGAAGTTATGACGAATGGCTACTTTTTCCATGATGTCCATTAACAAGATGTTATGGTCTACTGCTAAATTAGCTTCTTCAAAAATAGGAGCACATTCAAACTGTGCCGGCGCAACTTCGTTATGGCGGGTACGAACCGGTATCCCTAATAAATGAGCTTCATATTCAAAATCCCGCATAAACGCAGCTACACGCTCCGGAATCGAGCCCCAGTAATGGTCTTCCAATTGCTGGCCTTTAGCAGGGGCATGGCCAAATAAGGTACGACCCGTTTGTTGTAAATCAAAACGGATGTGGTATAAAGCTGCATCAATTAAAAAGTACTCTTGTTCCCAACCAAGGGTAGCAATAACTTTGGTAACATTTTTATCAAAATAACTGTTGCAAACATCGGTTGCGGCTTTATCTAAGGCACTTAACGATTTTAGTAAAGGTGTTTTAAAATCTAAACTTTCGCCGGTATATGAAATAAAAATGGTTGGGATGCAAAGTGTATCGCCCCAAATAAAAGCAGGTGACGTTGGGTCCCATGCCGTATAACCTCTTGCTTCAAACGTATTCCGAATACCACCATTCGGAAAAGAAGAAGCGTCCGGTTCTTGCTGAACTAAGGCGTTTCCGCTAAATCGTTCAATTGCTCGGCCGCCTTCAATTGGTTCAAAAAATCCATCATGTTTTTCGGCAGTGGTGCCGCTTAGTGGTTGAAACCAGTGTGTATAATGTGTTACGCCATGACTTTGAGCCCAGGCTTTCATGCAAGCAGCAATTTGATCTGCTACTTTTCTGTCAACCGTTGTGCCTTCATTCATGCTCTGTTGAATACTTTTGTAGGCTTCTTCACTTAAAAATTCGCGCATGGCATCATTTCCAAATACTTTACTGCCGTAGTATTGAGATACCTGTTGATTTTGGTTTTTCTTAAATTCCACGGGTGTTCGGTTAACAACATCCTGCATGGCTAAAATTCGTCTTGTGTTCATAATTTTGTATTTTTTAGGGGGGGTTATTGTAAAAAACTCATTTTTTTTACAAAAGTAGGTCAAAATATGGGGGGGTGCAACAAAAAAATGTACTTTTTTAAACAACTTATTCAATTTTTGGGTAGGTTGTTAAGAGTTCATTAACTTTTCACTTGATTTTTATAAATCAACTTGGTATTAATGAGTAAATTTGTCCAATGATAAACGTAGCAATATTTGCAAGCGGCGAAGGAACCAACGCCGAAAATCTCTTTAAATATTTTGCAAATGATACCCGAATCAAGTTTAAATTAATAATTACCAACAATAGTGAAGCCGGCGTAATTGCCCGTGCCGAACGATTTAAAAAAAATGTGCAATTGGTAAGTAAATCGGCGTTAAATGATTACACCGATCAATTAATTGAATTTTTGAAAGTTGAAAAAATAGATTTGATTGTATTGGCAGGCTTTTTATTAAAAATTCCGGAGGCTTTTGTGAAAGCTTTTCCGAATCGCATTATAAATATACACCCATCTCTGTTACCAAAATATGGTGGTAAAGGCATGTATGGCCATCATGTGCATGAAGCCGTGATTAAATCCGGGGAAACCGAATCGGGCATTACCATTCACTATGTTAATGAGGCTTATGATGAAGGTAAAATTATTTTACAAGCAAAATGCCAAGTCACAGAAAATGATACACCTGAAAGTTTAAGTCAAAAAATAAGGTTGCTAGAATTTGAGTACTTGCCTAAAGCGGTGGAAAGCTTTTTATCTTAATTCAATTTCTTTTTCTTCTTGATTACCTATTAAGCTGGGCATAGGAGCCGATTCCAACGTTTCAGCTTTGGTTTTCTTTTTGGCGGTTGAAGGGGTTGATTTATTTTCAAAGGAACTCTTTCTGAAATAGCCTTGCTTAAGTTCGCCGTTTTGCGAGTATTCCAATTTAAGAAAGTAAACAGTTTCACTGATTTGGTAGTAAGTAATTTTACTGCTTGTTGTGGCAATTGGACTCGTTTTAATACTAGGTGAGGGGTAAATGCTCTCGCCGGAAGGAATACTTATTTTTTTACCTGACGAGTTGGTGTTAGCTAACGTTAACTCAGTTTTAGTCTCGGTTTTGATTTCAGGTGTTGTACTTTTTGTACTTGCAACCAATTCAACGGTTGGTGTAGCTGTTAAAGAAGGATTGGCGGCGATGGGTAAAGAGTCTTGTAAAATAGTATCTTTTTTTACCGGAGCGGCGGTTATTTTAATGTTTTTCTGGCTAAGTTTATTTGAGGCATAGTTTGCCATTTTGCTGGTTTTAATCTCTAGCTCAGCTTTCTTTTTGGTGGTGTTAATGCTAATAAAATTATAAAGTAAATATGAAAAAGCAATAATTACCGTTCCAAAAACTAATGGTAACACAACACTTTTATTAATCCCGAATTGAATGTTTTTGAATGCTGACTCGATAGAACTGCTTTTTGGTTTTTGATTGCGATGCGTTTCGAAACGTTGCCATGCATCATTATCCAACGGAGAACTATAATTCAACAGCTTTTGTCGCAACGACTTTTCATCTATTTCATAATTAAAATGACTGCTCATGTTGCTTCATTGCTTTAAAGTTTTTCTCAATACCTTTTTGCAGGTTAAAGCGTGCTTTTTCTAAATTACTTTTAGCCGTTTGTTCATTGGCTTCAAGTAATAACGACGAGTCCTGCAAATTATAACCATCCAATACATGCAAATTAAATATCAAACGTTGTGATGGAACCAATTGTTGAATGGTTTTTATCAGCACATCACTGTTAATGGCGTTATAATCAATAATGGTAGTATCTTCAAACAAATTATAATTTTTAGCAGAAGGGGAGTTGGCATAAACAGTGCTGGCCACATAATACTCACTCCGGATACTTTTAACCAACTCAATACAACATTGAATGGTTTTACTTTTTATAAATTCAGTTAATTGTATCGATGTTAAATTTTTGGTGGATTGAATGGCATCGAAAATAGCATCGAAACTCAGGTTAACAGCTTCTTTGGCTTGGGTATCGTTTTTGCAATAACGTAAACAGATATTGTAAACCGTTGGATAATACTCTTCAAAAACATGGCGGATGGCTTCCTTGTCTTGTTTTTGAATGGTCGATAAGGTATCAGCTGATAACATAGTTTAGCTATTGATTAATCATTTTTAACGAAAAGTAATGGAAAAGGTTGCAAATACTGTGTATTTTTATAAAACTACTAAAAACAGCTCTATTCACTTAAAAAAATAAAATTACAATTGCAACCATTTATGCACTTTTTTTTGCTTTTTTTTTATTCGCTTGTAAATCAATGGCATTAAAGTTTATCAACAGATACCTGTCAATTTTGTCTGTTTAAAACTTAAGCTAAGTGTTAATTCATTTGTTGTTCTTATGAAATCATTTTTGCATTTATTTGCATTTACGTTAAACGAACACTAACCAAACATAAACACTTTTATATCATTATGACCAACGAACCAATATTAGCCGAAAACAAAGATAGATTTGTTTTATTCCCTATTAAGTATAAAGATATATGGGAATTTTATAAAAAATCAGAAGCCAGCTTTTGGACTGCTGAGGAAATAGATTTAGCGGCTGATATTAGCGATTGGAATAATAAATTAAATGACAACGAGCGTCATTTTATTAAACACGTGTTAGCTTTTTTTGCTGCCAGTGATGGTATTGTGAATGAGAATTTAGCCATTAACTTCTTAAATGAAGTGCAGTACCCTGAGGCGCGTTGTTTTTACGGATTTCAAATCATGATGGAAAACATCCATTCTGAAACCTATTCGTTATTAATTGATACTTACATTAAAGATCCGGTTGAAAAAGATAAACTTTTACATGCAGTTGATACTGTACCTTGTGTTGGTGAAAAAGCGGAGTGGGCTTTACGTTGGATTAGCAACGGAAGTTTTGCCGAACGTTTAATAGCCTTTGCTGCCGTAGAAGGTATTTTCTTTTCCGGTTCATTTTGCTCTATTTTTTGGTTAAAAAAACGCGGTTTAATGCCGGGCTTATCGTTTAGCAACGAACTCATCAGCCGTGATGAGGGTATGCATTGCGATTTTGCTTGTTTATTGTACACCAATTACGTAAAAAACCAATTACCTAAAGAGCAAGTTACCAAAATTATTACGGATGCCGTTTTAATTGAAAAGAAATTTGTAGTAGACGCCATTCCGGTTAAATTAATTGGCATGAATTCAGATTTAATGTGTCAGTACATTGAGTTTTGTGCCGACCGTTTATTGCTAGCCCTCGGCTGCAGTAAATTTTATAACGCCACCAACCCGTTTGATTTCATGGAAATGATTTCATTGCAAGGTAAAACCAACTTCTTTGAAAAACGAGTTGGCGAATACCAAAAAGCAGGGGTAATGGGCAAAACCGAACAAAGTAACGTTTTTAAATTAGACGAAGACTTTTAGTCGGGGAAAAACAAACCTTTAACGTTTGTAGCAATTATTTGAACAAGTTTAGCAACTTGTATGGGGACCTTAACCCCTCAAACGTAAGCAAAACGCTAAAGTAAATTAAACAATTAACTGTTAATAGAATAAAATAAAATAACACTAAAAGCATCAAAACGATAGTACCTTGTAAACTCAATCAAGCTACTTAAGTATAATCTAAAAAAACCTTGGCAATATGTTCGTAATTAAAAGAGATGGCACAAAAGAATCGGTAAAGTTTGACAAAATTACCGCTCGCGTTCAAAAACTAAGCTACGGCTTAGATCCTGCACATGTAGATCCCATACAAGTTGCAAAAAAAGTAATTGATGGTGTTTACGATGGTGTAACCACTATTGAATTGGATAATCTAGCTGCTGAAACCGCTGCATCCCTAACCGTGCGTCATCCTGATTACGCATCGTTGGCTTCGCGTATAGCCGTTAGTAACCTACATAAAAATACCATTAAAAGTTTTTCAAAAACGGTAGAGGAGTTGTATAATTACATTGACCCGAAAACAAATTTGCGTGCCGCTTTAATTGCAGATGATGTTTACGAAATTGTAATGAACAATGCCCATATTTTAGATTCATCGATTATTTACGACAGAGACTTTGGTTACGATTATTTTGGATTTAAAACGCTTGAACGTTCGTACTTGTTAAAAATGAACGGTAAAGTGGCCGAGCGTCCGCAACACATGATTATGCGCGTAGCTGTTGGGATTCATAAAAACGACATTGACAGTGCTTTAAAAACATACAACTTAATGAGTGAGCGTTGGTTTACACATGCAACGCCAACATTATTTAATGCCGGTACGCCAAAACCGCAAATGAGTTCTTGCTTTTTATTACAAGTGAAGGATGACAGCATTGATGGGATTTACGATACCTTAAAACAATGCGCTAAAATTTCGCAAAGTGCCGGCGGAATTGGTATCAGCATTCATAATGTGCGTGCAACCGGTTCATATATTAAAGGAACCAACGGAACCAGCAACGGTATTTTACCAATGCTAAAAGTATACAACGAAACAGCTCGTTACGTTGATCAAGGCGGTGGAAAACGTAAAGGATCCATTGCGGTTTATTTAGAGCCTTGGCATGCAGATATTTTTGAATTTTTAGATCTACGCAAAAACCATGGTAAAGAAGAATTAAGAGCGCGTGATTTATTTACGGCTTTATGGATTTCGGATTTATTTATGAAGCGAGTGGAGGAAGAAGGCGTTTGGAGCTTAATGTGTCCTAACGAATGTCCGGGCTTAAGCGATTGCCACAGCGAAGCCTTTGAAAAATTGTATACTTCTTACGAAGCGCAAGGTAAATTCCGTAAACAAATTAAAGCACGTGATTTGTGGGCTGAGATTATTGCAGCACAAATTGAAACCGGTAACCCATACATGTTGTTTAAAGATGCCGCAAACGGTAAATCTAACCAACAAAATTTAGGTACCATTAAATCTAGTAACTTATGTACCGAAATTATTGAGTACACCAGTCCGGATGAAGTGGCTGTTTGTAACTTAGCCAGTATAGCTTTACCGCGTTTTGTGGATGAAAAAACAGGAACATTTGACCACAACAAATTATTTGAAATTACTTACGTTGCCACCAAAAACTTAAACAAAATTATTGACCGCAATTACTACCCGGTGCCTGAAGCACGTAACAGTAACATGCGCCATCGCCCAATTGGTTTAGGTGTGCAAGGTTTAGCCGATGCCTTTATTTTAATGCGTTACCCTTTTGAAAGTGAAGAAGCTAAGCGTTTAAATTCTGAAATTTTTGAAACCATTTATTTTGCTGCGTTAACAGCCAGTAAAGATTTGGCTAAGGTGGAAGGACCTTACGAAAGTTACGAAGGCTCACCAATCAGCAAAGGTATTTTCCAACAGGATATGTGGGGTGTAAAACCAAGCAGCCGTTGGGAGTGGGATATTTTAAAAGAAGAAATTTTACAATACGGTGTAAGAAACAGTTTATTGTTAGCACCGATGCCAACAGCCAGCACCTCTCAAATTTTAGGTAATAACGAGTGTTTTGAGCCATACACCAGCAACATCTATACACGCCGTGTGTTAAGTGGCGAGTTTGTGGTTGTAAACAAACACTTATTGCGTGATTTAGTAAAATTAGGCATCTGGAATGACTCGTTAAAAAACAAAATTATTGCGGCTAACGGCTCTATCCAAAACATTGCCGAAATACCTGCCAACATTAAAGAATTGTACAAAACCGTTTGGGAAATTAAACAACGCACCATTATTGACATGGCAGCTGACCGCGGTGCTTTTATTGACCAAAGCCAAAGTTTAAACCTGTTTATACAAGATGCCAACTTTGCTAAAATGAGCAGTGCCCATTTTTATGCCTGGAAAAAAGGTTTAAAAACCGGTATGTATTACTTACGTACCAAAGCAGCAGCAGATGCCATTAAGTTTACGGTAGACCACGATGCCTTAAAAGTACCGGTATTGGGCAACGAAGATGCCTTGTTGGTAGAACGCGGCCAAACACATTTATTGAGTGTAGAAGAACAACAAGCACAATTGGCTTGTAGTTTAGATAACCCGGATGCCTGTGAAGCTTGTGGGAGTTAGTTAACGTCAGGCTGATTCTGCGTCAGGCTGAGCGGAGTCGAAGCCTGCTTTGACCAAATAAATTAAAAGGAAAACCAACAGCGATGTTGGTTTTTTTGGCTAAAGAAAATTAGAATAAATAATAAAAAAGAATAAAATGACAAAGGGGGAAATTGATAGGTTAGGAGACAGAATTAGAAAGGAACATGAAAACCTATCTGATGAGACCCTTGCTACCTTACAAAGGTATAGAACATCTCATAAAACTTCACTTTCTCAGATTTTTAACATTTTATGTAAGATAAATAAAAATAAAACAAAGAATATAGTGACCTACCGAATTAAAAGATTTGAATCTATAATTAGTAAACTGAATAGATACAAAGATATGAAATTTAATAGGATGTGGGATATTGCTGGATGTAGATGTATTGTTGAATCTGATGCTGATGTTTATAAACTAAAAGAGGTGTTAAAAAACACACCTGAAATAGAGATAAAGAAGGAGTATGATTATATTAGTAAACCTCAAGAAGAGGGTTATAGATCTTTGCATTTATTCCTATGTATAAAAAATGATTCTATAATTGTTGAACTTCAAATTAGAAACAAATTAGACCATAATTGGGCAACCTTGGTTGAAATTTCAGATTTATTGTTTAATGCAAAACTAAAAGAATTTAAAGAAGATAAAAAATTACTAAGATTTCATTATTTACTTTCTAAGAAAGATATGCTTACTACAGAAGATAAAGCTGTAGTCGTCAACACTATAAAAGAATATAAATATTTTGAGAAATTAAGTGATGTCTTCAGTAGAAATTACATACAAGTTCGAAAACAATGGCTTGACATTGAAACAAAGTATAAGCATAATTATTTTTTGATAGAAACAAAAAAAGAAGAAATCCCAAAAATAAAAGCGTTTAAAACTTTTGAAGAGGCGGAGGACGAATATTTTAGTATTTATAAAAATAGCCATAATGCAAATGTTGTATTGACACATTTAACATCTCCTTCCTACGAACAAATAAGTATTGCGTATTCAAATTATATTTTAACCTTTCATAGTTTTTTGGATGATTGTTGCGAAATAATTGAAAATTTAATTGAAAAAACTTTAATTGAAAAAAAATATGTTAGCTATATCCGTTATTTCAATTTGTATAACAGTATTTCTTATAATCATATTAGAAATGTTCATTCAGAAGTAATGGAAATTAGCTCTATCGCTCAAAAAAATAAATCAAAGAAAAATATTAGTAAAACAAAGAAAAAGGAAAAAGAATGGGTAAATGATATAAAAAAGCATTTAGATCAAAGAAAAGAAAAACAAAAAAATTTAGGCTACTCATTCCGAAAACACATGCCAACTAATTTTTTAGGGAAACAATTAATAAAAGTTTCAACAAAACTAATAACTGCAAAATATAGATTTAAGTTACGAAAAACGATTTCATAAAATTTCTTAGGAATTGTAATTTGTCGCTGCGCTGCTTTTGTAAAGCTACGCAAAAACTTTAAGTACTGAGATTTGCAATCACTAGCTCCGCAGTATTTGTAATCCTTCGGAAAAACCCAAGAGTAAAAGGATTTCAAATCTTTGAGAATGATGGAACATATATATTATTTCAACCTAAATAAAAGCTATTAATACTTTGAGTATAGAAATAAAAGATAAAAAAATAGATTATCGATGGCAGGCATTAAAAAATAAATCACCAAAAACAGATACCTTTATTGAGGCATACTCAACTTCTAATCTTGAGAATATGCCTGTACCTCTACCACTAGTATTATAAATTTTAAGTACTGGCCTAATTAAGCCTAATCTTTCTAAATTAGCTAATTCGTGAATAGAATATTTCAAATCCTCATTGGTTTTTCTTACAGGGAGATTATTATAATCATAAAAAATTTCTCCTTTATAATAATTCTCCAAAATTTCAACATCTTTGGATGAAAGTTGTCTTAATATTTCTGGATAAACGGTGGCTTCTAATTTCTTTTTTTCGTCCATATAGTTAACAAGTAGATTTGCCCACAAAGTTTGTATAGTATTATTATCTTCTAAAGAAATACCTTCTAAGTAAGGAAAAACTATTTTTAAATTAACCTGTTTAAAAGGAACATTTTCATTTTCACAAATGGACTTAACTTTATTTAAAGTTGTAATTTGATTTTTAAGCCTCCATAACTTTACTTTATCTTCAAGTAAAGAACCTATTTCACTAATTGGTTTACCAACAAGACATTTTAAAAGATCCTGAAGTAGCTCAATTGATTTTTCAATTGTTGTTGATTTTATATTTATTTCACCCATTTGATTGATTTTAATAAAAAAATTAATTCTAACTAAGTTAGGAAAATTTATAAACTTATTAGAAAAACATAAGTGAAATTATGATTTTGGTACTAGCTCCATAGGATTTCCAATCCTGCGTAAAAATTTAAAAATAGTGCAACTTAAAATACTAAAAAGTCGGTTAAAAGCTTTGGATGACTGATCAAGTAGAGCGAACATGGCTGTTTATGCATAAATAACCTAAATTACTACGATTTATAGCTGTTTAATTCTATTACTTTTTTAATTTTATATTTTATTCAGGTTTATGGCATTAAGTTGGAACGAAATAAAAGAGCGTGCAGTTAAGTTCTCAAAGGAATGGGCTGCCACACATAATGAAGAAGCGGACGCAAAACCTTTCTTAGATGCTTTCTTTGACGTATTTGGCGTGCCTCGAAAAAAAATTGGAACCTTTGAGCATAAGGTTAAAAAACTTAATGAAGCCGATGGCTATATTGATTTGCTTTGGAAGGGAACCATTTTGATTGAAATGAAAAGCAAGGGCAAGAACTTAGATAAAGCCTTTGAACAAGCCAAAGATTACGCACATGGGCTTAAATCTCACGAATTACCTAAGTACATTTTAGTTTGCGACTTTGATGTTTTCCGCTTATACGATACCGAAGAGAAAACAACAAATGAATTTCATTTATCTGACTTAGTAAAAAACGTTCACTTATTCGGTTTTATCTCAGGTTATCAAAAGAAAGTTTATAAGGAACAAGACCCTGCCAACATCAAGGCGGCTGAATTGATGGGTAAACTTCATGATAGACTAGAAGAAATCGGCTATGAAGGTCATCCATTAGAAGTATATCTGGTTCGTATTCTGTTCTGCTTATTTGCAGAAGATACGACCATCTTTAATAAACAGCAATTTCAGGATTTTATTGAGCAACGAACTTCGGAAGACGGTAGCGATCTTGCAGGTAAATTGCAAGAATTATTTCAGGTGCTTAATACACCTAATGATAAACGCTTCAAAAATTTGGATGAACAACTTGCCGAATTTCCTTATGTAAATGGTAAACTGTTTGAAGAAACTTTGCCAACTGCAAGTTTTGATAGCAAAATGCGCCAGGCATTATTAGAGTGTTGTTATATCGATTGGAGCAAAATTTCGCCTGCCATATTTGGTTCTATGTTCCAAAGTGTAATGAATCCTAAAGAAAGAAGAAACTTGGGGGCGCATTATACAAGTGAAAAGAACATTCTAAAATTAATAAAGCCTTTATTCTTAGATGAGCTATGGGCAGAATTTGAGAACATAAAAGGTAACAAAAATAAATTAGCAGAATTTCATAAACGACTTGGCACTCTAAAATTCCTTGACCCTGCTTGCGGTTGCGGCAATTTCTTAGTTATTACTTATCGCGAATTACGCTTATTAGAATTAGAAATAATTCGTGCCTTAAATAAATCTGGCCAAACAATTATTGATGTAAGTGCATTGATTCAACTCAACGTTGACCAAATGTACGGTATCGAGTATGAAGAATTTCCTGCCCGTATTGCTGAAGTGGCCATGTGGTTAATAGACCATCAAATGAACATGGCAATTAGCAATGAGTTTGGACAGTACTTTGCACGCCTGCCATTAAAAAAAGCGGCTATGATTGTTCATGGAGATGCTCTAAAAATAAATTGGCATACGTTTGAAACCGAAGACGCATTTGTTAAAAAATTATATGCTGATAAAATTGAAATTTCACATGTAATTAATGAACCAGAAAAAAAATATAAACTTGAAATACATTCCCCTGATGTTTCATATCAAGGGTTAAAAATACTAAGAAAAGAAAGCGAACCAAAGTACAACTACATCATTGGAAATCCGCCATTTATCGGCGCAAAAATCATGTCTCAATCTCAGCGTGATGATGTTGTAAAAGAATTTGATAACATACAAGGCGCAGGAGTTTTAGATTATGTTACGGCTTGGTATATCAAAGCCGCCAAATACATACAAAACACAAAAACGAAAGTAGCATTTGTTAGTACCAACTCCATTGTGCAAGGCGAACAAACAAGTATCTTGTGGGGGCAAATGCTCAAGAAATACGGAATTAAAATTCATTTTGCGCATCGCACATTTAAATGGAGTAATGAAGCAAAAGGAAATGCTGCTGTTTATTGTGTGATAATCGGCTTCGCTAACTTTGACACAACTAATAAAAGTATTTTTGAATATGAAGATATTAAAGGTGAAGCGCTCGAAGTAAAAGCTAAAAACATTAATCCTTATTTAGTTGATGCAAAAGATATTTTTATTGAAAAAAGAAGAACGCCAATTTGTAATGTCCCCGAAATTTCTTTTGGAAGTATGCCCAATGATGGTGGATTTTTGATTATTGAAAGCTATTTAAAAGAAGAACTTTGCATAAAAGACAAGGTTTTTGAAAAATATTGTAGAAAATTAGTAAGTGGTCAGGAATTTTTAAATGGTGGTATTAAGTGGTGTTTGTGGCTAGAGGATTTCAATCCTTCCGATTTGGTCAAAAGTAAAGAGCTCTCAAATAGAATTAAAGCAGTAAAAGATTTGAGAGAAAAAAGTACTAGAGAGGCAACAAAAAAATTAGCATTATTTCCCTATCAATTTGGTGAAATTCGTCAACCAAAATCTGATTATATTTTTATTCCGCTAACATCTTCAGAAAATAGAAAAGTAATACCAATGGGATTTTTCGATAAAAGTTTTATTGCGAATAACACCGGTAGTATTATTGCCGACTCAAGTTTATATCATTTAGGCGTTTTACAATCGTCCATGCACATGGCATGGGTCAGTTCGGTTTGTGGAAGATTAGAAAACAGGTACAGATATTCAAATGAAATAGTATATAATAATTTTCCTTGGCCGGAAAACATTTCGGTAAAACAAGCTGAGCAAATTAAAAAAGCTATACAAAAAGTATTGGATATTAGAACTCAATTTTCTGATAGTTCGTTAGCAGTATTATACGATACAGAAAAAATGCCACCATCGTTAGTAAAAGCGCATATTGAGTTAGATAAAGCCGTTGATTTAGCATATCGTCCGAAGCCATTCACTAGTGAAGCTAATAGAATGGAATTTTTATTTGAGTTATACGAAAAGTATACGGCGGATTTGTTTACTAAGGAGAAGGTGAAGAAAAGTAAAAAATAAATAATTTAAATACCAAAATAAATTATGAAGCTAGGCAGATTAGAGAAAATTGATTTAAGAGCTTATTGGAAAAAAGAAGCGACCGATTTTACGCCATGGCTTGCCCAAGATGAGAATATTCAGTTATTGAGTGAAACGATAGGTATTGAACTCGAAGTTCAAAGTCAAGAAGAAAGCGTGGGGCCTTTTAGCGCTGATATTTTATGTAAGGATACAATTAACGATCATTTCGTTTTAATTGAAAATCAGCTTGAGAAAACTGATCATACTCATTTGGGTCAACTAATGACTTATGCTGCCGGACTTGATGCTGTAACCATTATTTGGATTGCCCAAAAATTTACAGAAGAACACAGGGCAGCTTTAGACTGGTTAAACAGAATAACTGACGATACATTCACGTTTTTCGGAATTGAAATAGAACTATATAAAATTGGAGACTCTTCACCCGCACCAATGTTTAATATCGTTTCCAAACCTAATGATTGGACCAAGCAAGTTAAACGTTCTACAACTTCACAACCAACTACAGATACCAAACTACTTCAACAAGAATATTGGCAGGGACTGAAAGATTTCATGGAAACTAAAAAAAGTTTTGTTAAAATGCAAAATCCTTTGCCTCAACATTGGACAAATATTGCAATTGGTCGAAGCAATTTTCATTTGTCGGCTTCTGTCAATTCTCGGGATAATTCAATAAATATTTGGTTAAATATAATGGGTGATCAAGCAAAGGAGAATTATGATAAACTATATTCCGTTGGCTATGAAAGTTCATTTGCAGAAGTAAATAAGGATTTGGTTTGGGATAAAATGGACGGGCGAAAAATGAGTGCAGTTATGTTAAAAGCTATTGGAGATTTTACTGATAGAAACGAGTGGAATAATCAGTTTCAATGGTTTAAAGATAATTTGGAACGTTATATGGGCTACTTCAAACCGAAAGTAGTAAAGCTATAGCATGCTGCTTATTACATTTCAGTATAGTCCCGCTGCACTAATTCGCCGCAGCGAATGTAAAGCTGTGCAAAAACTTAAAGTACTGAGATTTGTAATCAACTCCGCAGGATTTTTAATTCTGCGTAAAATCTTGTATCCGTTGCACTGCGAATAATCCATTAGGCTGAGGGTAGCTGCCATTTGAGGTTTAGATGCAAATATATTTTACCAAGTCGAAAAACACATTTTTAAATTTCAATAAAAAGGACTAACTTAAAGCAAAGATTTATACATGACATCTAAGGCATTAAGAAAAAAAGTCATCGAATATATTAATCATGCTGAGGACAACGTAATTGAAGCTGTTTATGGAATGCTTAAAATATACGAAGATAGCGATGGTAAAAGTTTAATGACATCAGAACAAAAATCTGAAATCGAAAGACGTTCTGCTTTGTATAGACAAGGTAAACTCAAAACAACTTCTTGGAACGAGTTAAAAAAACGTACCCGCACAATATAGCCTTATTTAGGCATATAAGCTTGAAATAACCATACTAGCAGCGGAAGAATATAATTCTGCTTTTAACTATTATGAGAAATAGCAACAAGGATTAGGGGATAAATTTGAAAAGGAAACAGATAACTTAATTGAAAAGCTTAGAGCAAATCCATACCTCTTTCAAAGAAAATACAAACACTATCGTGAAGCAGTTTACAAGCGGTTTCCTTATTATCTGGTTTATGAAATTATTGATGATAATATTATCGTTCATTCTTTTTTTCACACAAGCAGAAATCCAAAAGGGAAACTAAAAGATAGGGCATAGTTTTGTAAATCCCTAAATCAAATAAGTTTAAAATTTGATAAAATAGTATCAAATTAAAAATCTAACGTAGCACTCAACTCCCCCGCTACGCTGTATTTGCCGCTGCGCTGCATAGCCCCGGCGAATGTAAAGCTTTATAAATACTGTAAGTTCACGTTTCGTTGGATTTGCATGCTCACTAAAAAATTGTAAAATAGCGGGATTTAAAATATAAAGAGGCCGGTGCTCTGAAGAATTTGTATTCCTCTCTTAAAATTCAGGTATAATTCAATTTAAAGTCCTTAATACTAAGTTTGTGGTCTGCACAAAAATCTGTTTTGATAAATTCATAGTTTTTTGTAAATTTATATCATGCAAAAATCAATTGTTCTTAACACATTAAATGAGCTTCCAAATAAGTTCAGTCTTGATGAATTTCTTGAACGCTTAATCGTGATTGAAAAAATAGACGAAGGAATGGCTGAAGCTAAGGCTGGTAAAACTATTAGTCATGATAAAGTGAAAAAGATGGCAACAAAATGGCAAAAATAAACTGGACTAAAAAATCAGTAAAAGACCTAAAAGCAATCAACGATTATATTTCACTTGACTCCAACTTCTATGCAGCTAGATTTATTACAAAACTTATCAAACGAGTTGACCAATTAATTGACTTTCCAGAATCGGGACGGGTGGTCCCGGAAAAGAATATTAAGGAAATTCGAGAATTGATTGAAGGTAATTATCGCATTTTTTACCGATTAAGTAATGGAAATGTTACAATACTTAGAATTCACAATGCAGCGATGAAAATAAAATAACTGACTTAATGATTACAACTCATATTATAAAAGATATTTCCTTCGACAAGGATTCAATGAGTTTAATAATTGACGGAAAACTTATTAAAGTTGCTCTCGACAGAATTTCCTCAAAATTAAAAGCTGCCAATGATTTTCAAAGACAATTTTTTAAGGTTTCTCCTTCTGGTTATGGCATTCTTTGGCCACTAATAGACGAAGACTTATCTGTTGAAGCTTTAATAAAAACAGCTCTTTAACGGCGGGCATCCCCGCTTCGCTGCTTAGCCCCGGCGAATGTAAAGCTTCGCAAATACTGTAAGTTCAGGTTTCGTTGGATTTGTAATCCTGCGTAAAAATCAAAAAATAGGAGATGATCTAAAATCCCAGTCATTGCAGTTAATGGCACTCCAATAAAAGCCCAGTGAAGTGCAGTTAAAAACAAAAAGAATTACAATCAGCTTTAATTAGTCTTCAAGCACTAGCGCATAGGTTATAGGATCGTTGGGTTTTCCTTTTCTAAAAACATCAATAAAAATTCTTGATTTCTTTTCTATATTTGGAAAAATATTTTTAGCTAAATATTCCAAATCCACACCACTTTTTTTTGTGTAAAGTTCATTTTTGATGATACAACTTAGCTCAATTGATGCAACTAAACTATCAGTTTCTTTATTGATTATGTCACTTAAAGTATGAGCATTAACAAGCTTGGTTCGTTTAACCGTAATTGGGTTATATGCTTTGTCGTTATTTTGAGCGATGCCATTTATGACAGAAGCGAATAGAATGATAAATAATATGTTTTTCATATATATTACGTTCTGAAAACATTAAATTAATTACTAAAAAATCAAATATCCTTTTTCAATTTCAATTCGGGTGTTTTAGGTAAATACTTAGTCACCGTTTTTTTATATGTTTCGTTATGTGTTTTAAAATCAGTCTCTAAAACTTCAATGGCTTCTAACTGCGTGCTGTTTGGTTTTGATTCCATTCCGCAAAATGTGCCATACAAGCCGGATATTTTTTCGCGCAACCGTTCTTCATCCGCAAAAATGGAGGTTTTTTTAGTAGCCATTAATTCGGCTTTTACCTTTTGTAAATCATCGTAAAACAGTTTTGCTGTCTTGTTTTTATTAAACCAAACCGAATCGGCTTTTAAACTGGTTTGATATAAATTTATACTATCAATTCGTGCATTTACATTCTTGTATAAGGTTTGCAACTGCATGGCTTTTTCATAAACTAAGCGTCTATCGGTTTCGGTTAAATCGACATTATTTTTATCGTGTACGCAGTTTAGAGTGCTCGTATATTCCTGGTCTTTCACCTTTATTTTAACCGTGTATACGCCCGGTAATACCATTGGCGCCGTAAAGCCGGCCATGTCCATTTTTGTGCTTCCCGATGCAACTTTGGGTGGTATACCTCTTAAATTCCAAAATACTTTGTTAATACCTTTTTTAATAGAGCCGGGAATACTTTGGATTAAATTGCCTTTATCGTCATAAATATCAACCGTTATTTTTCCGGAGCTTAAACGTTGTTTTAAATAATAATCAATAGTTGGTATTTCACTTGGATTGCCGCTAACCCAACCACCTGATACTTCGGGGCCACCCCAACCTAATTTGCCATTGTTTAATATAATATCCGGTGTTTGGAAAACATGAACATCTTTCTCTAACAGTTCCGGGGTTAACTTGCTTAACACACTGATGTTATCTAAAATATAAATACCTCTGCCGTGCGTTGCAACAATTAAATCATGCGTTTTAGGATGTATTTTTAAATCACGTACTAAAGCGTATTCAGGAATGTTATTTTTAACCAAGAACCAGTTGCTGCCGCCATCTAAAGTTGCAAACAAACCCATTTCTGTTCCTAAAAATAACAGGTTTTTATTTTCATGGTCTTCCACCACTTTATGTGCAAAGCTTCTGAACTCTTTACTGTTAAGACGCGTCCATGTTTTACCGCCGTCTGTTGTTTTGGCTAAATACGTATTAAAGTCACCATACATGTGATTTTCAGCGGTGACATAAACTGTGTTTTTATCAAAATGTGATGGAAAAATACTGCTGATCCATGCTTGGTTAACACCCAAAGCTTTACCTAACTGAGGAGAAGTATTTACCCAGGTTTTACCGCCATCAACCGTAACCTGTAAGTTTCCATCATCGGTTCCAACCCAAACGAGTTGTTCATCCAATGGCGATTCTGCAATGGTGAAAATGGTACAATGATTTTCGGCGGAAGTATTATCTGCGCTTAATCCGCCACTTTCTTCCTGCTCCTGTTTCTTTTTATCGTTTGTGGTTAAATCTCCTGAAATGCGCTGCCAGTTACGACCTTGGTCTGTTGATTTGTATAAGTACTGCGCACCTACATATAAGTTTTTAGGATTTTTACTACCGGTAACAATTGGGGTATTCCAATTCCAGCGTAATTTTTCCTCCTTACTGGTTTTTTGCGGTTGAATGTTTTCTGATTTAGCTGTGGTTAAATTAATGCGAGCCATGTTGCCACCTTGATATTCGGCATAGGCCGTTTTACCATCAATGTCAGGAACTGTCCAAAACCCATCACCGCCATATAAACGAGACCAGTTACCGTTTCCGATACCACCCGGCGCTGCACTAGGTGCAACCCAGCTTCCGTTATCCTGTAAACCACCATAAACGTTGTACGGTTCTTTTAAATCGTGTGCTACATGGTAGAATTGACCAACAGGTAACCCATGATTAAATTGCCAGGTTACACCTCTATCAACACTCATATAAGTTCCGCCATCAGTTCCCAAATACATAATGTTGGTGTTGCTTGGATTAATCCATAACGCATGCATATCACTATGCACCCAACCACCATCAGAACTAGCTTCGGTAAAAGAGTATCCACCATCACTGCTATAAGCAAATTGAAAGGCAGGACGATAAACGCGTTTAGGATCCTTAGGGTCAATCACAATGGTACTGAAATAAAACGGGCGTGCAACGGTATTCATTGTAGCGCTTTGACTTTTCCAGGTTTCACCGGCATCAGAAGAAATATACAAGCCGGTTTTATTACTTTCTACAATTGCAATCATTTGTTTTGGATCGCTTGGTGCTAAAGCCATGGCTATGCGTCCAAATGGTTTTGGCGGTAGGCCTTTGGTAATTTCTTTCCAGGTTTTACCTCCATCGGTACTTTTATAAAGCCCGCTGGTGTTGCCCCCTGAATTAAAGCTGTAAGGCGTGCGTCGGAATTGCCACATTGATGCATATAGTATATTAGGGTTAGTTGGATCCATTAGTAAATCTGCACAACCTGTTTTATCATCAATGTAAAATAATTTTTCCCATGTTTCGCCACCGTTAACAGATTTGTATAAACCACGGTGTTTGCTGTTACTCCAGAGTGCTCCGGGTGCCGCAACATAAACAATGTCTGGATTTTCGGGATTTAAAACAACCTTTGAAATATGTTCTACACTATCCAAGCCAATTTTTTTCCAGTTATCACCCGCATCGGTACTTTTGTACATGCCGTTACCAATTGAAACCGAGTTACGCATATTGCTTTCGCCGCTTCCAACATAAATGGTGCTTGGATTTTTTTGATTGACGGCTAAAGCACCAATGGATTGACAATACTTATCAAAGATGGATTTGTAGGATGCTCCGGCATTAGTAGATTTCCACACACCACCTCCGGCAGTTCCCATATAAAGTGTTTTGCCATTATCATTGTTAACACCTTCAAGCGCTGTAATACGTCCACTCATTGTTCCGGGGCCAAGGCAACGGGCTTCCAGTGAACTAAACATACCGGAATTAACAGTTGTTTGAGCATTAACTGTAAAGGCTGTTACAGTTATAATAAATGGTAATAATTTTTTTTTCATCGTTAATAAAAAATGAAGCCTCATCTTTATAATGAGGCTTTAATAATTGTTTTGATAAATTTAGTTTTGTATTTTAAATATAGAGTCTTCAATTTTAGGATTAATGGTTACACTGATAACTTCAGACTCACCCATTTGACCTCCGGAAATGCTCATTGGATAAACAATTCCTTCATCTAATTTTTTGTAATTTCCAAAACTAGTGGAGCCTTCAAGCTCTTTTCCATCTGATTTATATTTCTCAACTACCTTAATCGTGTAATAATTAGATGCATCTAAGAAATATGTTTTTTCAATTCCATCTTTATTAGTCATTTTTATTTTAAAACATTCAGTGCCGTCTATATCGTCTTTACCAAGGTATTCTATTTTTTTTCCTAATTCTTTATAAGTTAAAAAATCTTCTTGCAAAGAAAGTTCATCCTGAACTTTTTTAACATCGTCTGCCGTCATAGCCTCCGGTTTAGTTTGTCCTTGAAAAGGCATAAAACTCCAGCCTTCGGTGTTTGTGACGATGTAATAACCCTTCATGCCCATAACTGCAATATCAGTGCGCATGGCTTTTTTATCTACCTGAGTAATGTCAACAAGCACTTCTGCACCCTGAGCCTTCATTTTCGTTTGAAGTTTCAAACTTTTAATTTTTGCCCAATTGGCAGCACCACCAATGGCCTCAATGTGTTTTTTTACGATTTCATCGGCTGTTTGAGCCGCACCATTAAATGATATCAAAGCCAAAAGAGCTAAACCTGCAATTTTCTTCATTTTTTAAGTTTAAGTTATAAGTTAGTGATGCAATTTTAGTAAAATTTAAACGGTTAGACAAACAAATTAGCATTAATTGAACAATAGAAACAAAAATTAACAAATAGGTTAATGGCTTAGCAATTTTTTGGATAATAGCTAATAATATTTTTAAGTATAGATGAAAATTAATAGAAAGGATTTTTGAAATCAAAGTGGGCCAAATTGGATTGAACTATTACAACTTAATCCTTTTTCAATTTTTTCTTTTTCTCTTCTAATTGAGTTGGGGTTAAGCGAATTAAAACAATACTCAAAGTTGTGGTTTTAGATTCATTAACAATAAATTCAATAACCGGGCTATCTTGAAATTCCTCTGAACTTGCTTTTATGCGATGTTTGCCTTTTTCCAGAGAAAATCTGCCAATTGAACCATCGTTTTGGGATGTTTTTTTCTTTACAATAGAATCATTAATAGTAATTTCACATTCTACTCGTTCTATTGGAATGTCGATTCCATTAACTTTTTCGTTAATGTAAACAAATGCACTTTGTGCCTTTAGTGAGCCAACAAAAGCGATTAAAAGTGTCGATTTAACTAGTGTTTTCAACTTTTACAAATTAATTAAACAATTTAATGCCTAAAGATACAAAACTTGGTTACACAACTGAAAAATAATTCAAGTTGTGGGTTAATTAGCAAGTTCGAGAACTTGTTTATGGTAATTTATTCCTATTTTAGTTTTTAAGATTAAACTCATGAAAAAATCATACTTATTTTTATTTGCAATGCTGGGAAGTTTTTGTTTTGGAATAACCTTGCAGTCGATTGTGTCGAACCAAATGAATAGAACAGCAAAAAAACGTGTAACCGGAATTGGTGGTGTTTTTTTTAAGTGCAAGGATCCTAAAAAACTCAGGTCCTGGTATCAAAAGCATTTGGGGTTAAGCATTAATGATTATGGAAGTGTATTTGAGTGGTTTCAGGGTGCTGATAGCACTAAAAAGGGGTTTACACAATGGAGCCTGTTTGATGAAAAAACGAATTACTTTTCGCCATCTACTAAAGATTTTATGATAAACTATAGAGTAGAGGATCTGGAAAATTTAATCATCGAATTAAAGAAAGAAGGAGTGACTGTATTAGATTCTGTTGAGCGATATGACTATGGGAAATTTGTACATATCCTTGATTTAGAAAAAAACAAAATCGAATTATGGGAACCTAACGACATTGTTTATGAGAAAATGGGACAAACCATGGGTGTTAAAACGACTAAGTAGCTTATAGCGAAATTTGATCTTGTTCATTATGTTCCATAATTCTAATTTTGCTGAAAATTCGCCTGTAATATTTGCTCTTATATTTCGTTTATTAAATTGAATTACATTAAAACTAAATCTATTAATAACTAACGGAAATAATTTTCCACTCCTTATCAAGTTTTATTAAAGATAAGCTGATATTAATTTTTTCTTCGCCTGTTTCTTTAAATTTTTTTCCTTCTAAATTATAATTTTTAACCAGCATTTCACCTGTGTAACTTCCTGTTTCATAAATACTACCTGAATCGTTTCTTTTTGGTTCAAATTCATTAAAATTAAGCGCTTCCATTTTTATGAATTTTATTTTACCATTATTGTTACCCTTGGTCTTTTCAATTAAATTTTCAATAACGTTATTTATATTTTCAACATTGCTTTTATCTTGCCATTCGAAAAAAGTCGACAGCTTTTCTTTTGATAAACTTTCGGTATTTGTAACAATAAAGTTTAAAAAGTTTTCACTGCTTGTTTTTAGCTTGTTTAATGTGTTATCAGTACTTAAACTCTCTTCTTTGGTTGTTCCTTTAATACTCTCGTATGAAGTTAATGCGTAAGGTGTAAATCTTTTGGTTGGTAGTTCTCTAAAGAATCCATAATTACTTCCTGTTCTATCTATGTTCAAACGATCAAGGCTCCCAGTAACTTCCCATTTTCCATTTAAATTCTTTAAAACGTAAGTGTAATTATCATAAATGTTTTCAAGCACTTTGCCATTATAACTTCTATCAGCTGGGAAATGTGCTTTGGAGCCATAGACCATTACTCTGAATTCAACATGGTTAGGGCTGTGAATTTTTGAGTATTTATAAACATTTCCTTTTGTAGTTTCCCAAACATCAGGCACAACTATACTATCAAATTTAATATAATCTGCCAGCAAAGTATCTTTCGCTAACTTTGATTTTATGCAGGTTAATGCAAGATCCATGGCTTCTTTTTTATTTAGACCAGCATCTTCATAAAAAGGTATTACATTAACTACAAAGGGCTTCCATTCATTTTCAAGGTAGCAGTTCTCTCCTTTGCAATACGATCTTTTAAATTCTGCAACTATTTCTATTTTTGAGTTTATACCATTAAGAATTTTTGAACTCTCGTAATAATATCTAACGTAACATCCATCGTTTGGCCATAAAGTAGTTATGTTTTTTGTTTCTTCTCTTCTAAATCCAATAATTTCTGATTTACCGGTAAACTTATATTCATTAAAGTTAATTTTAATTCCTTTGAGCTCTTCTGCGTATTTGAGTGATGATGCCAATTCTTTGTTTTTGAACGCGTCGAATTGTGTTATATTGGGATATGGTATCCCAACTTGTGCGAATGTGGTTTTGTACAAAATACCAGTTAATATTAAAATTGCAATTTTTTTCATTTTTTAAATTTTAAACAAAATTACTTTATTGGTGAACCGTAAAAAACTGTTTTGGGTGAACGCTACTATTTTTTGGGTGAATTGGAATGGCTTTTATGTTACATAGATGGGTGTGAATTAATTATAGACTAAATTTGTATTTTGAACTAAGATGATAGCCGAAATCTGTTTTTATTATTTGTTATTTAATGGCACTTTGACTTTTTTGTTTTTGCTTTTATACGGCTTCTATTGCTATTTAATTCTTTTTAAGAGTAGAATCAGTAGGCAAAATAAAAAAATTCATGCGGATTTAATAAACTTTACAATTGAATATAAAAATGAAACAATTGAACCTCTTGAATGTAAAAATTGTGGAAGTATTTTGGAGTTAAATTCAAATCAATCAAATTGTGTCAATTGTAAAACAAGTTTTTCTCTGAGTGCTAATCATAAAGCAATTTTAGAATATAGATTGAAATTGAAGTCATACATAGGCATAATAAATAACTATGTGTTTAAAATTAAGTTTGTGAATATTTTGAGCCGATACAAACTATTTTTTAGATGGCATCCAATTGTCTTGTTTATTATATTCATTATTACACTTTTTTTCATTAAAATAGATGTTACCAAGCAACTTTACTTTAATCTATCAGGATTCGAAAATGCTAAAGAATTAAATGATTTTATCGGATATTTTTATTTTTCTTTAATTATTAATTGTTACGCTTGCTACACTTTACCTTTCGAGGTCAATGAAGAGATTGCCGAATTAACAGAAAACAATAGTTACGTTAAACTTAATAATGAAAACTGCAATAATTGTGGTGCCACTATTGAAATTAAGAATCAATTGATAGAGATTTGTTGTTATTGCGGAACACAAAACTATAATCATCAATATATTAACAATGTGAGATCACAGCAAAGTAATTTAGCGCATCATTTACTAGAAGTTAAATCTGATTTCATCTCTAATTATAAATCTCGTTTTCTGATCTTTGCTATCATTTATACTTTCATTGGTGTGTTACCTTTGTTGACAATTTTTCTGCCGATATTGTTTAAGTCAATCTTCTACTAGTTATTGGTATTTTCAATATCTACTAAGGTTAATTTGATTTATCCTTTACGACTTGCCAAAAAAATCTAAAAAATAAATCAAATTATGCTTTACTTATTCTAAACCTCTATCTTTGACGCATACGATTTTGAAATATAAAAATAATATAATTATTCTGCTTGTAGTCTATTTAATTAGTTTTCAAACTATTTATCATTTTTATAATTCAATTAAAGAAGAAAGTACTTTTCTGTTAATGTCTTCAGCAAAGGCAGAAACAGGGTCTTCAGAAAACGAATTAGATGAAACCGAATTAATAGAATTTGTTGTTCAAAATAATACTTTCCGCTTAAATAAATTTTGTAAGTCTATTTTTATAAATAATTCAATTCCTTTCTTACTGAGCTCCTTTCATCAAAGAGTTCCTATTCCTCCTCCTGAGGTATAAACTTTTAACAGCTTTAGCTGTTCAATTTCTATATTATTATTTATCTAAATTTTACAAATGAAAACGTATTTATTAGTTCCAACTCTATTATTTTTAACCATAACACAATCTTGTAAAAACAAAGATACAGTTGAACAAGATACTGAGAAATTTCCTACGACGACCATCACTCAATTAGACACATTCACAACAGTTGATTATGTGTCGGAAATTCATGCCATCCAAAATGTTGAAATTAGGGCAAGAGTTAACGGATATTTAGATAAAATACATGTTGACGAAGGCGCAACAGTTACAAAAGGTCAGCTGCTATTCAGCATCAACAATAAGGAATATGTTGAAGAGTTGGCAAAAGCAAAGGCACTTTACCGAAGCGCTATTGCAGAAGTAAATGCAGCTGAGTTAGAATATAAAAACGTAACACAATTATCAGATAAAAAAATAGTATCGTCAACAGAGTTGTCACTTGCGAAGAGTAAGTTGGAAGCTCAAAAAGCCAAGATGGAGGAGGCGCAAGCTCATCAATCTTATGTGGAAATTAAGTTGTCAAATTCTGAAATAAGAGCGCCTTTTAATGGAACAATTAACAGAATTCCTCATAAAATCGGGAGTTTAATTAGTGAAGGAACTTTATTGACTTCCATTGCTGACAACGAATCGGTTTATGCCTATTTTGATTTGTCGGAGAAGGAGTATTTAACATATGCACGCAATTTAAAGAATGATAGCGCTAATTCTAAAATCGTAAGTTTAATTCTAGCGGATGGTTCTACCCATGAATACAAAGGTGTAATCGAAACAATGGAAGGTGCAATTGATGGAAATACCGGTAATATTGCATTCAGAGCAAAATTTCCTAACCCTCAAAAACTCATTAAACATGGTGCCAGTGGAAAGGTGAGGTTAAATAAGCGATATGACAACGTTTGCTTGGTACCGCAAAAATCTACCTTCGAAATACAAGATAGAATGTATGTTTATGTTGTGAATAAAGAAAATAAGGCTGTTATGCGTAAAATTGAATGCCAAGCACGCTTACCACATTTTTTTATTTTAAAAAACGGATTAAGTGTTGGAGAAACCATCGTTCTTGATGGTGTTCAAAACATTAAAGAGAACATGGTTATCCAACCACAAATTACTGGTAAAAATAATTTAAAGAAAGATTTAGAATTAAAAAATAGTTATGTTTAAAAAGTTTATTGAGAGACCTATTTTATCTCTCGTCATCTCATTATTCATAACAATACTTGGCGTAATTGCCATGTTGCAATTACCTGTTACACAATATCCGGATATTGCCCCTCCTGCGGTTTCTGTAACAACCAAATATACCGGCGCTAATGCGGAAGTTTGTGCCAAGGCTGTTGTTACACCATTAGAGCGTGCTATAAACGGTGTACCGGGAATGGCTTATATGAATTCTGTGTCGGGTAACGATGGTACAAGTATTATTCAAATTTACTTTAAAGTTGGAACTGATCCGGATCTCGCAGCCGTTAACGTTCAAAATAGAGTAGCAACTGTATTAAATGAGTTGCCGGAGGAAGTTATTAAGGCAGGTGTATTAACAGAAAAAGAGGTAAACAGCATGTTGTTGTATCTTAACTTGGTTAGTACGGATACAACATTAGACGAAAAATTTATTTATAATTTTGCTGATATTAATGTTTTAGCAGAACTTAAAAGGATAGATGGTGTAGGTTATGCAGATATTTTGGGATCTCGTGAATATGCCATGCGGATCTGGTTAAAGCCATCTAAACTTGATGTTTACAAAATTTCTTCTGAAGATGTTATTGCTGCATTAAAGTCGCAAAACATTGAAGCTGCTCCTGGCAAAATAGGAGAAAGTTCAGGCAGAAATCCTCAATCACTTCAATATGTTTTACGATACACCGGTAAATTAACCCAAAAAGAACAATATGAAAATTTAGTAATTAAAGTAACCGAAACCGGTGAAATGCTTAAGTTACGTGACGTAGCAGATGTTGAGTTTGGGTCTTTGGATTACGATGTTTTATCAAAAGAAAATGGTAAGCCATCGGCTGCAATTGTGCTTAAACAACGTCCGGGATCAAATGCCAGTGACGTTATAAAAAATATAAAGGCAAAAATGCAATCCCTAAAAGAAACTACTTTTCCACCTGGAATGGATTATACCTTTAGTTATGATGTTTCTAAGTTTCTAGATGCCTCTATGCACGAAGTTATAAAAACATTAATTGAAGCGTTTATTCTTGTGGCTATTGTTGTTTTTCTTTTTTTACAAGATTGGAGGTCAACCTTAATTCCCATTTTAGCAGTTCCTGTGGCTTTAGTAGGAACTTTCGCATTAATGTCGGCATTTGGTTTTTCTATCAATCTATTAACGTTATTTGCATTGGTGTTAGCAATTGTTATTGTCGTCGATAATGCGATTGTTGTGGTGGAGGCAGTTCACGCCAAAATGCAGGAGAAACATATCGATGCCAAAACTGCAACGATAGAATCCATGGATGAAATTGGTGGTGCTATCGTTGCCATTACGCTTGTAATGTCAGCTGTGTTTATTCCGGTAGCGTTTTTAGATGGCCCTGTAGGCGTATTTTACAGACAATTTTCGGTGACGATGGCTATTTCCATAGTTATTTCAGGTATTAATGCGCTTACTTTAACTCCTGCATTATGCGCCTTAATGCTTAAACACACATCTCATGATACAAAAACTAATTTATTGTCCAAATTTTTTATCAAGTTTAATAACGGCTATAATAAAGTTGAAAAAAAGTATCAATTCATTCTTTCAGGTTTCATTAATAAACGTGTTTTAGTTTTTGGATCCCTTTTAATTTTCTGTTTTGCTACCTGGGGTGTTTCTAAATTTTTGCCTACCGGATTTATTCCGACAGAGGATCAGGGAACAATTTATGTAAATGTAACAACGCCAGTTGGAGCAACTTTAGAAAGAACTGAGGCTGTAATGAACGAAATTGATAAAGTAGTGAAAACAATTCCTGAGATAGAAGGAAATTCAACCTTGGCCGGATTTAGTATTATGACTGATGGCGTTGGTGCATCTTTTGGGATGAGCACCATAAGTTTAAAAAACTGGAAGGATCGAAAGAAAACAGCTAACGAAATCATTGCATTATTAGAAGATAAAACAAAAAATATAAAAGGTGCCGAAATTCAATTCTTTCCACCACCTGCTGTTCCGGGTTTTGGAAATGCCAGCGGCTTTGAGTTACGAGTATTAGATAAAACGGGTTCAGGAAATTTGCAGCAAACATTTGAGGTGACTCAAAAATTTATAAAGGCGTTGGAGAGTAGAAAAGAAATTAAGAATGTATTCACCAGTTTTAATCCAACATTTCCTCAATATCTCATCAATGTAGATCAAGACGTTGCCGCTAAAAAGGGTATCACAGTAGATAATGCAATGAGCAACTTGCAAAATTTATTGGGGAGTTATTATACTACCAATTTTATTCGATTTGGTCAAATGTATAAAGTGATGATACAGGCCGACCCAAAATACAGAGCTTTACCAGAAGATGTATTGGCTTTAAGGGTTAAAAATACATCCGGAGAAATGGTGCCTTACTCTTTATTTTGCAGAATTGAGCGAATTTATGGGCCTGAACAATTAACGAGATTTAATATGTACACCGCAGCAATGCTCAATGGTGAGCCTGAAAAGGGCTATAGTAGTGGTGATGCCATCAATGCCATAAAGGAAGTTGCTCTAAAAGAGTTACCAAAAGGTTTTTCATACGAATGGTCTGGGATGACGAAGGAGGAAATAGCATCCGGCAATCAAATCATATTTATTTTTTTAATATGTGTTGTATTTGTATACTTACTCTTATGTGCACAGTACGAAAGTTTTATTTTACCATTACCGGTGCTACTTTCTTTGCCGGTTGGAATTTTTGGAACTTTGTTTTTCCTTTGGTTATTTGGTTTAGAAAATAATATATACGCACAAGTAGCCATGGTAATGCTAATTGGTTTGCTTGGTAAAAATGCTATATTAATTATTGAATACGCTGTTTTAAAACAAAAGCAAGGAATGTCTGCGTATAATGCCGCAATAGAAGGTTCAACTGCAAGATTAAGACCTATTTTAATGACCTCATTTGCTTTCATTGCCGGATTAATTCCTTTGATGCTGGCTAACGGTGCCGGAGCAATCGGCAACCGAACTATCGGAACAGCCTCTGCCGGAGGGATGTTAATTGGTACTGTTTTTGGAGTCATTATCATTCCGGGTTTATATGTATTGTTTAAACCTAAAAGCAAAGCAAAGTAGAAGTGAAAAGTATGAAAATTTTAAACTATTTCTTTCAGTTAATTCTGTTGATATCGTTATTTAGTTGTAAAGTAAATAAAAAGACTAAAGTTGTTACAGAAAAACCTTTACCTAAGTCATATATTAATCAATCCGACACTGTAACCAAAGAGTTGGCAAAATGGAAAGAAATTATTTTTAATCCGACTTTATCAAAATTAATTGATACGGCACTAAAAAATAATTTTGATTTAAAAGACGCTCTTCAAAAAATAGAAATGTCAAGATCTGGTGTGCTTTTAAATAAAGGTATAAGGTTGCCCGATGTTAATGCCAATGTAAATTTAGGCAGAAGAAAGTTTGGTGATTACACTATGGATGGTGTAGGTAATTTTGATACAAATTTGTCTGATAATATTAAATCTGATCAGGTAATACCTAATCCTTTGCCCGATTACTACGTAGGTTTTCAATCAACATGGGAAATAGATTTATGGGGTAAGTTGAAGAATTTAAAGGAATCGGCCGCATCTAAATTCATCGCATCTCAATATGGCAAGGATTTAATTGTTACGAATTTAATAGCCGATATAGCTGCACTATATTTTGAGTTGTTGGCTCTAGATAAAGAAGTAAATGTGTTAAAGGAAAATATAAAATTACAAGAGAATGCTTATGAGTTAATGCTGACACAAAAAGATGTTGGAAGAGCCAATCAACTGGCAGTTGAATTGATGAAAGCACAATTATTAAATTCCAAAACCATACTAGTAGAAGTAGAACAACAAATGCTGGAATGCGAAGCTAAATTGAATTATTTATGCGGACAGTATCCAAATAAAGTCCCCGTAGATACAAGCTTTTACAATACGCAATTAAATTTAGAGATAAAAACTGGAGTACCTTCTGCGTTATTAGATAATAGGCCGGATATCAAACAAGCAGAGTATGAAGTTTTGGCTAATAATGCTAACCTGGCTTTTGCGAAAAAGGCCTTTTATCCGTCCTTCAACATTAATGCATTTGTTGGCTTACAATCGTTTAATGCTTTGTTGTTATTGGACGTTCCTGCATCTCTAGCTTACAACACTATTGGAGGATTGGCTGCTCCATTGTTAAATAGAAGAAAACTTAAATCAGATTTGCTATTAACAAAAGCACAGCAAAAGTCAGCTTATATAAACTACGAAAAAACAGTTGTGAATGCTTTTAAAGAAGTGTTTGTTTCCATGAATAATTTGAACAAAACAAGAGAAGCATTTAATTTAAAAAATGAAGAAGTAGATGTGTTAAAAAAATCGATTCTTAGCTCGCAAGAACTTTTTAAGGCAGGAAGATGCAACTATCTTGAAGTTATTACAGTTCAAAAAAATGCATTGGAATCACAAATTGATTTAATTGGAATTTATAAAAGACAAACCATTGCAATTGTACAACTTTATAAATCTTTAGGCGGTGGATGGAAGTGATTTTATTTCCTAAGTAAAATCTATGTGATTATGTTTACGGATTTTCTAAACTAAAAATTGTACTAATAAGGTTGAAATTTGTAAATCTAGAAAGTATTATTATTTTTGAGTTGCTTGAAAATAAGTTTAATTACCTTTCTATTCTGTTTGTTTTTTGCTTGCAATAGTTTTTCTCAAATTGCTGATTGTGACTCTATTTTTAAAAATTTCAAGTTCGAAACTAAAGACACAATTCAATTAAAAAGTTACACTACTAAAATTCAAAACATAATTCAAGAGAATTGTAAATTGGCTATTTGCTTGTCGAGGGCAGCAATTGATAGAAGTGAGCAACTTGGCAGTATTGACTTACGTTTACAATTTTATGCATTACTTGGATACGCCTACAAAGCAAAAGGTGATTTTGAATTATCTATCAGAACATTTATTGCAGGATTAAAATTAGCAGAAAAGAATGGATTTGCTACCAGAGCTGCTTTTATGGCAAATAATTTGGGTACAGCTTTTTTGGAGGCTAAAAAGTATAAAGCTGCCGAATTATATTTTTTAATTGCTATAAAAAATGGAAAGTTGAGAAACGATCGTTTGCAACTGGCTCGTACTTATGCAAATTATGGCTATCTGAAGGAGGAGCAAAAGCAGCATGATAGTGCTTTGTATTATTATTCTATTGCAAAACCAGAGTTTGTGAAAGTAAAAGATTCTATTAGGTTAGCTGACTTATTGTTAAATATTGGTAGGAGCGAGTTATCATTAGAAAAATTTACAAGTTGTTTCACTAATTTTAATGAAGCGTTAACGATTTACCAACGTTTTGATGATTTAGACGGTGCTTGTAGGACACGATTAAATATTGCTGAAGCTTATACAGCCAATAAACAAATTAACCTCGCACTAAGAGAAAATGAAAAAGCACTTAATTTAGCTAGAAAACTTCAATCTGATTATCTTTTAGATTTTTGTTACGCTGCTTTATCTGAAAGTCACGCAATAAGTGGTAATTATCATAAGGCTTTCGAGTTCTATAAACTTCATAAGCAAATTAACGACAGTTTAAATTCAGAAGAGGTTAATTTAAAAATAACAAAAATACAAGAACAATATCAAGGAGAGAAAAAAGACACTGAAATAAAAGCACAGGCAATTACGATTAAGCTTCAGGAAAATGAAAAAAGAAATTTGTTTCTTATTTTGTTTTTTGCAATACTAGTTACGCTTATCATTTTGGTTTTTGTTATTTTGTTAAGAGGCAAAAATGGTAAACTCGAAAAATTAGTAAATGAAAAACAGTTTTTAATTCATGAGGTACATCATCGCGTTAAAAATAATTTACAATTATTGTCAAGTATTATTGAGTTACAAATGCGAAGTCTCGATAACAAAGAACTGTATTCTTTGTTACAAGAAAACCAAAATCGAATCATTGCAATTGCAAATCTTCATGACAAACTGTTTAAACAAGATAATGTTCAAAATGTAGATTTAGATTTTTATATAAAAGCTTTAGCTGAAGATATTTGTAGATCTTATTCCGGAGGAAAACTAAAAGTTAATTTGGAATTAGAACCAATTAAAATACATGTAGATAAAACAATTTTAATCGGCTTGTTGGTTAACGAAATTATTACAAATGCAATTAAGCATGCCTTTTCAAATCAACCGGAGCCAAAAATTAATATTTTACTGAAAGCCGGCAATCAAAAACTAAAACTCGTTATCTCGGATAATGGTAAGGGTTCTAATTTCAATTTAGATTCCTTAAGTAACAAATCTTTAGGCTTTAAACTAATTAAATCATTATCTAAACAGCTAGGTGCAAATATTCAATTTGATAGTAGCTCGGGTTTAACTTATAAATTTGAATTTGAAAAATGAAAATAGGAATTTTAGAAGACGAAATAATGATTGCTGAGCACCTTGGTGAGCTTGTTAAAGACAAGGGATTTGAATTATCATTTAGTGTATCAACAGTAGAAGAGGTTAAGCGCAAATTGACTGAGCAGATAGATTTACTGCTTTTGGATATTAAAGTGCCCGGAATTGAAGACGGTGTTGATCTCGCGAACTATATAAATCATCATCATCAAATACCTTTTTTGTACATTTCTTCAAATACTGACGATAAAACAAGAAAAAGAGTTTTAGATTCAAAACCATTGGGATTCATTTCAAAGCCATTTAAAAATTTTGATGTTGAAATTGCGATTGATTTAGCTCTTGAAAAGCATGCAAACGAAACAAAAAACGATTTTTTATTTGTAAAAGACAAAGGTGCTTGGATTAAAATTTGTTTGAGTAATTTGTGTTTTTTGAGAGCAAATGATAATTATACATTATTGCAGTTCAAAAGTGATAGTTTATTAATTACTAAGAGTTTAAAATATTTTGAAGAGCATTTGTCAAGCTCCACCTTTTGTAAAATTCATCGTTCGTATCTGGTGAATTTAAATCACATTCAAAGTTATTCAAATTCATCTGTAAAAATTTTAAACACCGATTTGCCGGTTTCAGATTCTTATCGAGAGAACCTTAAAAATATGATGGTTAGTTTTGTGAAGTAGTTTTAGCCTAAATACTATTAACTTAACTATGATTTATTTTTTTAAATAATTATACCTAATTTTAAAATGTGGATTGTCTATTTTTCAAATAAATTTTAATGACATGTTTAATTTACTGGGTTATAGTAGTAGGAAAATAATTGTCTTAATTTTTAGCAGTTTGTTTATTAGTTCAATCGCTCAAAGTAATTATAAGAAAGATTCACTTAAATTAACAAAAAGTAATTATATGACAAACGAGAAAATGAGGGTAGAAATTTGGTCTGATATTATGTGTCCATTTTGTTACATTGGTAAAAGACAGTTTGAAGAGGCTTTAAAAGAATTTTCTTCCTCTGGGAAAATAGAAGTTGTATGGAGAAGTTTTTTATTGGACCCCTCTTTGCCCAAACCTTCCAGTAAATTATCTACCTATGAATATTTGGCAAAGCGAAAAGGTATTTCATTGGAGCAATCAATTTCACTCCATCGTAACGTATCTGATATGGCCAAAGGAGTTGGTCTCAATTATAATTTTGATATTGCAGTTGTAGCTAATTCTTTTGATGCACATCGTTTGATACAGCTCGCCAAGACCTTTGGTTTAGGTGACAAAGCTGAAGAACGTTTATTTAAAGCATATTTCTCAGAGGGTAAAGATATGTGCGATGTTAATTTATTAATTGCTTTAGGTAAAGAAATTGGCATATCTGAAGTTGATTTAAATCAACTATTAATTAGCGATAGTTTTGCAGATGAAGTGAAATCAGATATTGAGGATGCGAAACGAATTGGTGTTACAGGTGTTCCTTTTTTTGTATTCAATCGGCAGTATGCTGTTTCGGGTGCACAAGGTAGTGACGTATTTAAAGATATATTGCAAAAAGCCTTTACAAGCTGGGAAAAGGCCGAAACTCAATTAAAGGATGCAAAAGTGTCGGGAAAAGTTTGCACACCTGAAAATGGATGCGAATAATTTTATTTAATTACGGAATTATACTATCTGCAATGGTTTGCAAAGTTTTATCTTTCGTTTATTTTGTAACCATTATCAGTTTTATTTGTACATTTAAATGATGAAACCAATAATTACAATCATATTTTTTGTCGGCTTTATTAACTTTAATAATGCGCAAATTAATGCGCTTAAAAACACAAAATGGAAGTTAATAAGATATACAAATACGGCTGCTTCAACTAGTTTTAACTTAATTACCTATGATTTTAGCATGCGTTTTGATTCAATGAAAGTTTACTTAAAAGTTTGTAATCAATTGAGTGCAAAATACAGTATTACTGGCAATCAAATCACTTTTAAATCTTTGTTTGGTACAAAATCTATTTGTGATGATAAAATCTCAAATACTGAATATGCTGTTATGGATAATTTTAATACCATGAGTTATAAATTCAATTCCGATTCACTTATTCTAACTAATGATAAAACAAAACAGGATTACTTTTTTATCAAAGAAAAGTAAAATTTTTGATGAGTGTATTTTAAGTATTTATTTTGAGTATTGAATTGTTTTTAATTTCAGTTTATTAAAAAAATGCTGGAAATCACAAAGAAAATTGAATTAACAGGTCATAAAGCAGCCATTTATGCGATGATTCCTTTACGTGATGGCTATGTTTTTTCTGGTGGAGTTGATAAGCATGTTATATTATGGGATATCAATAATCAAGATAAGTCAAAATTGTTAATAAGGTCAAACGAAACAATATATAGTTTGTTTTACTATGAGGTTTTAAATCAACTGATGATCGGGACCTCCGGTGGCAAAATTCATGTTGTTGATTTAAATTTACAAAAAGAGATAAAATTAATACATCTTCACAACTCTGCAATTTTTGACCTAAAGCATTACAATGGTTATTTACTTAGTGCAAGTTCTGATGGGTTTTTAGGATTTACTAATTTAGATACTTTAGTTATAGAACGACTTGTTAAATTTTCAGATGAAAAACTTAGAAGTGTAGATATAAAAGGCAATTTGGCATTATTGGCATGTGGCGATTCTAACATAAAGTTAATAGATCTTGATAAGAAATTGCTTATTAACTCAATCATTGCACATGAAAAATCCTGTAATGTGGCTAAGTTTCATCCCAACAGTGATTTGGTGTTAAGTGGTGGCTGGGATGCGCATTTAAACATCTGGACACTCAATTTAGAACCGGTAAAATCCATTCCAGCACATAATTATGCTATTTATGCTATTGAGTTTTCTAAAACTCAAAATTTAATGGCTACTGCAAGCAGAGATAAAACTATTAAAATTTGGGACTCAAACAATATAGGAGCTCCTAAAACCATTGCATATGAAAATTTTACTGGTCATCAATTTTCTGTCAATAAAATTTATTGGGAATCAGATGGAAAAACATTGGTTTCTTCAGGCGATGATAGAAAATTAATGGTTTGGTTAATTAATAATAGCAGTAATTATAATTTTTAATTATTGTACCTCTTTTTGTACGCTTTATTTTACTATTTTCATCCGAAGTTTTTGATCGTATTTGACGATTCAAATAATGTTCTTAGAGGTAAAATGAAATTGATAAACGAGTTAAAAAATGAGCTGAGAGATTTTAGAAAAAATTTTATTTCTGATTTTATTGCTGGATTTTTGGTATTTCTGCTGGCCCTGCCATTAAGTATTGGTATCGCACAGGCAAGTGATTTTCAACCTATATATGGATTAATCACCGCTGCGATTGGAGGATGT
This sequence comes from Bacteroidota bacterium, assembly GCA_020403265.1. Taxonomy (GTDB): domain Bacteria; phylum Bacteroidota; class Bacteroidia; order B-17B0; family Aurantibacillaceae; genus Aurantibacillus. The sequence continues at coordinate 149,220 of JADBXZ010000014.1, read as the reverse complement.
ATAGTTGCTTTTTTCTCTGGTTCTCCACTTAGTATTAAGGGACCTGCTGCTGGTTTAATTGTATTGGTGGCATCTTCGGTTGCTGATTTTGGTGGCGGGCAGATTGGTTGGAAATTAACGCTCGGTGTTATCATTGCTTCCGGGTTTCTTCAGGTAATTTTTGGCTTAATCCGATTTGGATCATTAACGGAAATTTTTCCATTTTCTGTTGTTAAAGGCATGCTTGCAGCTATTGGTTTAATAATTTTAAGTAAACAATTACACAGTGTTTTAGGATTTAATCCGTTAGATGATCATAACAAACCTATCATCGAACCGATTGAACTTTTTTTAGAATTACCTAAAGCCATTCAAAATATGAATTTCAAGGCTTTTCTTGTTGGTTTAGTTGCGCTCGTTATTTTGTTTACCTGGCCGTTGATAATTCCTCAAAAATTAAAACGAGTTCCAGGCCCTGTTATGATGCTATTGGTAATTATCCCTTTTTCTTTTCTAATAGGATTGAACGATCTTAAAGATGAAAAAGGATTACCGCTTTATTACATTAATTTTAATCAAGGATTGTTTGATGTGTTAACTATAAATGTAAATTTTGATGGCTTTAAACAGGGTATTTTGTTTATTAAACATACACTTATTTTTGCTATAATTGGAAGCTTAGAATCAATGTTAACTGTAAATGCAATTGATTTAATGGTTAATAAAAAAGATAAATCTCAACCTAATCGGGATTTAATTGCAATTGGTGTTGGTAACATCGCAAGTGGGTTTGTTGGTGGATTGCCTATAATCTCGGAAGTTGCAAGAAGTACAGCAAACATTAGTTATGGGGCAAAAACGCGTTGGTCTAATTTCTTTCATGGTGTAATTATGTTAATGTTTTTAGTTTACGCTGTAAAATTCAGTTCTTTAATTCCTAAGCCGGCATTAGCCGCAATTTTGATCAGTGTTGGTGTTCGATTAGCTAATCCTTCACAATTAATGCTGGTATTAAAAATAGGGAAAGAGCAATTATTGGCTTTTGTTGTTACAATAATATTTACTCTAACATTTGATTTGTTGGTTGGAATTTTGATAGGGACAATTTCTAAGATATTAATTCTTTTTATAAACGGACTAACCTTTAAGAGTTTATTTAAATCTTATGTACAAATTACAAGAGTAAATAACTTATATACAATTACAATTGAAGAGTCTGCTCACTTTTTAAATTTCATAAAAATCAAAAAAGAAATGTCTGCAATTGAAATTAAAAATAATGTAATAATTGATATTGGGAAGGCAAAATTAATTGACTCAACCGTAATGCAAAATTTAAAGAACTTTAGCGAAATTTATATAAAATCTGGAGGAGAGTGTACCATTATTGGTACTGATAATCATGTGGCTTTTTCAAATCACATCTATTCTAGTTTGAAACAAAAGAAAAAATAATAGATAGAAAAGAATTAATATATAAATTAGCTACCAATTAACTCTAATTCTTTTTTAAAACACATTTAATCACATGTCTAAATCAATTATTGACGAATCCTACAACAAATTAATTCGCGGAAATAAACTATTTTCAGACTCAAGAACGTTTAACGATCCTGAATATTTCAAAAAATTATCTCTTGGGCAGAAGCCTGATTATCTTTGGATTGGCTGTAGTGATAGTAGGGTGCCTGCTAACGAAGTAACCAACACAGAAAGCGGTGAAATATTCGTGCATCGCAACATCGCCAATTTAGTTGTTCATACGGATTTTAATTTAATGAGTGTGCTGGAATATGCAGTAAATGTATTAGAGGTAAAACACATTATTGTTTGTGGTCATTATGGATGTGGTGGTGTTAGAGCTGCTATGACGAATAAAACTTTTGGACTTGTAGATAAATGGTTACGAAATATTAAAGATGTGTACCATAGAAATCAAAATGAGCTGGAGCAAATAATGGACATTGATAAGCGTTCAGACAGATTAACTGAATTGAATGTGATGCAGCAGGTTAAAAATTTAGCTGAGACCAAAATTGTTCAAAAAGCTTGGCATCAAGGTAGGGGTTTAGTTATACATGGTTGGGTGTATGGAATGAACAATGGCCTAATAACCGAGTTAAATACTATCCACGATAACAAGGAGGACTTGCCGGAGATTTATCGCTACGAATTTGAAGATTAAGCAAATTGCTTCACATCATTGGCAGTAATTGCTTTTCCACTCAAAATAATCAGTCTTTCAATTACATTTCTAAACTGACGGATATTACCTGGCCAGTTTTTATTTTGTAATTCAGCAACAGCATCTTTTTCTATTTCTTTTTTTGCTGAGCCCATTTCCTGCGAAATGATTTGATTAAAATATTCTGTTAATAAAGGGATATCGTCTTTACGTTCGTCAAGCGAGGGCACATGAATAGGAATAACCGATAATCGATGAAATAAGTCTTCTCTAAAATTACCCAATTCAATTTCTTTTTGTAAATTTTTGTTGGTTGCAGCAATTACTCTAACATTCACCTTAATCTCTTTATCACCTCCAACTCGAGTTATTTTGTTTTCTTGTAAGGCTCTTAAAACTTTGGCTTGTGCGCTTAAACTCATGTCGCCTATCTCATCTAAAAAAATAGTACCTCCTTCGGCTAATTCAAACTTACCCTTTCGTTGTGCTACTGCACTCGTAAACGAACCTTTTTCGTGACCGAACAATTCGCTTTCTATCAACTCAGATGGGATGGCAGCACAATTTACTTCTACCAAAGTATTATTTGCTCTGCTACTTTTTTCATGAAGTAATTTTGCAACCAACTCCTTACCACTGCCATTACTTCCTGTAATTAGCACGCGTGCTTCTGTTGGCGCTACTTTCTCAATAATTTCTTTTACCTTTAAAATTGCATCAGATTCACCAATTATTTCAACGCTTTTGTTAATTTTTTTCTTCAACGTTTTGGTTTCCGTTACCAATTCAGTTTTGTCTAAAGCGTTTTTAATACTCACCAATAAACGATTTAAGTCAATTGGTTTTGGCAGATAGTCGTAAGCACCTTTTTTTACTGCACTAACTGCTGTATCAATAGTTCCATGCCCACTCATCATAATAATGGAGCTGCTGATGTTTTGTTCTAAAAGTTTATTTAAGAGTTCTTCACCATCCATTTTGGGCATTTTAATGTCACATAAAATAACATCGTATACATTTTTAGTTGCTTTTTCAAATCCAACAAGGCCATCTTCGGCTTCATCAATTAGATGTTTTTCAAATTCTAATATATCCGTAATTGTTCTACGAATGGCTTTTTCATCATCAATAATTAAAATTTTTGCCATGTTTTTCAGGAGTTGATAAGTTGATAGAGGGCACCTTCTTTTAGAGAATAGGTAGATACCCTTAATTTATTTATGTTTAAGCTACTTAATGTATACTGAATTAAGATACAAGAGATAACAATCATATCCACGCGCATTTCAATTAGTCCTTTAATATTTTTACGTTCTTCTATTGTTGAACCAAGAACTCTATCGTAGATCTTTTTAAAATTATCAAGGGTTACATCATAGCATAATTGATTTTCGGTAAACGGTTCGCCGTTTAATTCTCCGTGAATCATTTCAATGATTGAGTCGAATGCACCTGAAGAACCAACTAACTCTGTTGGTTGATATTTAGCACAGGCTTTAAAAAGATCAGATAGCTCAAGATTAAGATAATTAAGCATGGCCAACTCAGTTTCTCTCTTCAAAGGATTTTCCGGTTTAAATTTATCAATCAATCTGGCTGCGCCTAATTTAAAACTTTGTTTCCATAAAATTTGATCCCTCGTACATAAAATGTATTCGTTACTTCCACCGCCAATATCCATAATTAAACTTACCTTTTCACTAAGCGGTGCAGCTAATCTGTTACCATAATAAATCAATTCTGCTTCTTTATTCCCATCAATGGTTTGAATGGTAATGTTGAATTTTATTAAGGCATCGTTTGTAAATTTAGCTCCATTATTGGCATCTCTAATGGCAGAAGTTGCAAATGCATGGATTTGATAGACCTTTAGTTCATTACATATGGTTTTAAATTCTGCTAATGCATTTTGTCCCCTTTGATAAGCAGCTTCGTTTATGTATCCGACGTTTATGGTATTTTCTCCTAGCTTGACAGGTATACGCGTTTTAATGATTTTTTTAAATTCGTTACCATTAACTTCAACAACCAAAAGATTAAAGGTGTTGGTGCCACAATCTATAACCGCTAATCTCATCTTTTTGCCGTTGAAAATATTTTTGTCTAAATCTAATAAATAATTAGTAAAAATATTGGTTTTAACATTTTGATAGTTTAATTTTATTATTGTCAATTTAAGTCATTTCAAATGAAAAAATCTTTATTCGCAATTGGTTTTGCAGTTTTAACTTCAAGTTTGCTTTCGCAAACTGTATACAAACATAAAGTTGATGGTCAAATTTATTTAAAAGTGCAGCCGGGTATTTTAAAGGCTGTTCAAAAGGATAATCCATCCAATATCGTAATCAGTAAACTTGGAAGTTTGAGTCAAACACTTTTTAAATATGGTGCTACTAAAGTCTTCAAACCATTTTATCAGGCAGACGATGACGCTGTTTTACCATATGTGTTGCAGGTTCAGTTTAGTCAAATTAATCAAATTGATGAGTTAATTGCTGATTTATCTCGCATTAAAGGTGTAGAGTATGCTGAACCTGTTAATCTTAATACGGTGGATTTAGCTCCTAACGACCCACATTTTACAGGTGGAACCATGCCATATTTAAATCAAATTAATGCTCAAAATGCTTGGAATGTTTCAACAGGTAGTTTAAATATTACGGTAGCCGTAATTGATAATGCAGTTGATCGTTCACATCCGGATTTGTCTCCTAATGTATGGACGAATCCAGGTGAAATAGCAGGCGATGGCATCGATAATGACATGAATGGCTACATAGATGATGTGAATGGATGGGACGCAGCTGATGGTGATAATAACACGATTCCTTCTAATAATTCTATGAATCATGGTACGCACTGCTCCGGAACTGCTGCTGGGAGAACTAATAATAGTACAGGGCCGGCGGCTATTAGTTGGAATGTAAGTTTAATCCCAGTTAAATGTCAAACTAATGGCGGCAGTACTACTGGTATAGTGGCAGGCTATCAAGGTATAGTTTATGCAGCTAAAGTAAAGGCAAGAGTAATTTCATGTTCTTGGGGAGGTCCTGGTACTGGAAGCGCTGCTGAACAAGCTGTAATCAATTATGCCTGGGGTAGAGGATGCATTGTAATTGCTGCTGCTGGTAATTCTAATACCAACGCATTACATTATCCTGCAGCCTATAATAATGTTTATTCCGTTGCTTCTGTTGGAACAGGACCATCTGCGCCGTGGGGAACATTAAATGTAAAATCTGGATTCAGTAATTATGGAACTTGGGTTGACATTTGCGCTCCTGGAGAAAACATCAGAAGCACTTACCCGGCTAATACTTACGGTTATTCTTCAGGTACCTCCATGGCAACACCATGTGTTGCCGGATTAGCTGCATTGATGTTATCTCGTTCCCCACAAATGACTGCTACTGATGTTTTAAATTGTATTAATTCAACTGCTGTAAATATTTACCCGGTAAATTCAGGTACTTTGGCAGGGCAATTGGGAGCAGGAAGAATTGAGGCTTATCAAGCCATGTTATGCGCAGCCGGTTTTAGCGCGCAACCGGTAGTATCACATTTCTATGCCCCTGTAAGGTTAACTTGTCCTAGTACACCTATCAGTTTTGTAGATAGTTCTTTATATTTACCAACTGCTTGGAGTTGGACTTTTCAAGCAGGAACACCTGCAACTTCTACTTCCTCTAATCCTTCAGTGTCGTGGGCAACCCCAGGTACCTTTTCAGTTGCCTTACAGGCCACTAACCCTAATGGTGGTAATGTGAATACAAAAGTTTCCTACATAACAGTTGCAGGGCCTCAATTACTTCCTTTAACAGAAGGCTTTCAAGCAACGACTTTTGTACCTTCTAATTGGACTCCGGTTAACATTGATAACGATGGATATTTCTGGAAGCGCCGAACGGGCTTAGGTGCTTTTGGCACAAGTACAGCCTGCGCTTGGTTTGATAATTATAATGAAGATGTTGCTCCAGCAAGAGATGAAATAAGAACACCTAAATATGTTTTCTCTTCAGTTACTCAAGCCACTTTAAGATTTGATGTTGCTTACAGGCAGTATGATAATCAGTATTCGGATACATTGGAAGTTAAATTATCAACCAATTGCGGTACGTCGTGGACAACTATATACTCACGTGGGGGAAGTACTTTATCAACAGTGCCGGGTACCTTAACGGCCAGCCAATTTACGCCTACCACGGCGCAATGGAGAACAGATTCGGTGAATATTACTTCTCTGGCAGCTGGTCAAGCAAATGTAATGATAGCCTTTGTTAATAGAGGTCACTATGGTCAAGCTTTGTTTCTTGATAATATTAACTTAAGAGCTAACAGTGCTTCGTTTAACAATCCGGCTTCTGCGTGTTCCGGAGCTGCTGTTACAATGACCAATACCAGTTCAGGCGCTGTATCCTACAGTTGGTCAACAAGTGGTGGTGGTGGTACTTCAACAGCTACAAACCCTACCTTTTCATTTTCAACAACCGGCATTCAAACAATTACTTTAACAGCTATTAATGGAACAAATGTTTCAGTAAGCACCAAAACAATTAATGTTACAAGTGGCCCTCCATTAACCGTAACAGGAACCTCCAGTATTTGTTCCGGAAGCTCTGCTAACATCACAGCTAGTGGTGCAACTTCTTATAGTTGGAACACAGGGTCTACAACGAATTCAATTAGTGTTAGTCCACTTTCAACAACAATATATTCTGTTACCGGAACTACCGGTGGTTGCTCAACATTTACTACCTACAATTTAAATGTTACCACTACGCCAACCGTAGTTGTAGCTAACCAAACTATATGTGCTGGCGGCACTGCAACATTAAATGCTACTGGCGCTACAACTTATTCATGGAATACTGGCTCAACTGCTAACCCAATAACTGTTACACCTGCTTCTAATACAAATTATACAGTAATCGGATTCAACGGTTCTTGCACCAATACCAAAACCTTATCTGTTAATATAGGATCATCAATTTCAATCAACTTAACACCTGCCATACCTCAATTATGTATTGGTAATTCATTAACCATCACAGCAAGCGGTGCGGCAACTTATACATGGAACACTGGTTCAAATGCTGCAAGTATAGTTGTAAACCCAACAGTTGCTACAAATTACACCGTAAGTGGAACAAACGCAGGTTGCAATGGTACCAATGCGTTCTCAGTTGCTGTTAATTCCAATCCAACAGCAAGTGGCAGTGCAACAAATATTAGTTGTAATGGTTTAACAAATGGTATGTTATTGGTTAATCCTGCTTCAGGTACGGCACCTTATACATACTCTTGGACACCTGGTGGTCAAACAACCGCTAACGTAAATGGTTTAGGTGTTGGATCATATTCATGTGTAGTAACAGATAGCAAAGGATGCAAGGTTAATTTTGCAGGTAGCATTACACAACCTTCGGCTTTAACAAATAGTATTAATAATAGCCCTGCGAGTTGCGGTGTTTGTACAAATGGTTCAGCAACTGTTTCTGTCTCTGGAGGTACTTCACCATACACATACAATTGGTTACCTTCGGGTGGCACTGCGGCAACTGCCACTAGTTTAGCACCACAATGTTATACTGTTAATATTACAGATGCGAATGGTTGTGCAAATTCAGCAACCACTTGTGTGAGTTTTGCTTCAGGTATTAGTAATCTGAACATTTCTGAAAATCTATCCATTTATCCAAACCCAAGTAACGGAATTGTGGTTGTTGAATTGCAAGGTGCATTTAACCTGGTTGTTCATAATCAACTTGGTCAGTTAATTTTGAATCAGCAAGCAGACTCAAAAGCAACGCTTAATTTCTCTGAATATGCTAAAGGTGTTTACACGATACAAATTTCACAAGAAGGGAATTCAATTTATAAAAAATTAATTTTAGAATAATAATTAAGTTAATTAATAAAAGGGCGGATTTAATAAAATTCGCCCTTTTTGTTTTTAGTATATTTGTGATAGTGAGAAAATGCCTTACTCTTATATTCTTAGCTGTTGTTTTAATTGGTCAATCTCAAACTGACTCGATTAGTGTAAGCCAGATTAAAAAAAGAAAAATCGGATTAATAATTGGAAGTTCTCTTGCAACAACTGGCTCCTTATTTTATTTAAATCAGGCTTGGTATAAAAATCATTCCACAGGTAAATTTCATTTTTTTAATGATAATAAGGAGTGGTTGCAAATGGACAAGGCCGGACATGTTTACACTAATTATATATTAAGCAATTATATGATTGAAAGTTTTGAATGGGCGGGATTCTCGAGGAAGAAGTCGATTTTAATTGGCGGAAATATAGGATTAGCTTACATGACTTGCATTGAAGTGTTTGATGGCTATAGTGATGGATGGGGATTTAGCTGGGGAGATTGTATTGGAAATGTTGCGGGAACTTATTGGGCTATTGGCCAAAAAATACTGTTTAATGAACAAAAATGCTGGTTAAAGTTTTCATTCTCAAGAAGTGGTTTAGCAGAGTATAATCCAGATTTGTTAGGCAATGGATTAGGATTAGAGATATTAAAAGATTACAATGGCCAAACTTACTGGTTTAGTTTTAATCCACTTAATTTTTCAAAAAAGAAGCCCAAAAAAACCATATTAAATGTTTTAAATCTTTCTATTGGTTACAGCGCTTACGGGATGTTGGGCGGACACTATAATCAATTTGTTGTGCAAAACGAAGTAGGTGATGTGCTTAAATTCAATCGTGAACGAAGGTTTTATTTAAGTTTAGATTTAGATTTAACTAAAATCAAAACAAAACGTAAAGGATTGAAAACGCTTTTTTTAGCGTTAAATTCTATTAAAGTTCCGATGCCCACTATTCAATTAAATCAAAAGGGCGTTCGATTCTATCCAGTTTATTTTTAATTAAATGTTAACAACTAGTTTAACTGAGCTTACAATTAATAAATAATTTAGGATAGTTGATTGGTATGTCATTATTTGAAAAAGAAGAAACTCAAAAGCTTTATTACACTATAAGTGAAATAAGTGAAATGTTTGACATTAACGCAAGTACGTTGCGTTATTGGGAAAAAGAGTTCAATACTTTAAGTCCAAGCAAAAATAAAAAAGGTAACCGTATTTTTACGATTAAAGACATTGAAAACATTAGAATTTTAGTTGAGTTAATTAAAATTAAAGGATACACCATACAAGGTGCAAAAGATGCACTTAAAACAAAATCAGAAACTGAAACTTTTCAAAAATCAACTAACCAAGCTGAAGTAATAGCCAAATTACAAGATATTAAGGCTAAATTACTTGAAATTAGAGACAAGTTGGATTAGTGTTAACAATAAGTAGTTAATTAGTTTACCTGTTACTTCATTATACAAAATTAAAAAGTAGGTAAATTTAAATTTGAAATTTTAATGATAAAATATCATTAAAATATTTTCTATTAATAATATAAAAAAGTGTAGTTAAAATATAATTAATGAAAAAAGCATACGTTTTTCCTGGACAAGGTTCACAATTTAGTGGAATGGGCAAAGAACTTTATGAATCAAATACCCACGCAAAAGAACTTTTTGAACAAGCTAACAACATTCTAGGATTTAGAATTACAGATACCATGTTTAATGGTAGTGAAGAAGAATTGAAGCAAACAAAAATTACGCAGCCTGCTATTTTTCTTCATTCTGTTGTATTAGCCTCAACAATTGCAGATTTCAATCCGGATATGGTTGCAGGTCATTCACTTGGAGAATTCTCTGCATTAGTTGCCAATAAAACGCTTAGTTTTGAAGCTGCATTAAAATTGGTTTATCAACGAGCCTTGGCCATGCAAAAAGCTTGCGAATTAAATCCAAGCACAATGGCTGCTGTACTTAGTTTAGATGATAAAGTAGTTGAAGATATTTGTCAAGAAATAACAAATAATGGAGATGTTGTTGTAGCAGCTAATTACAATTGCCCCGGTCAATTAGTTATTTCCGGTTCTAATGCCGGTGTAAATATTGCATGTGAAAAACTAAAAGCTGCAGGTGCCAAACGAGCCTTGCTGTTGCCGGTAGGTGGTGCTTTTCACTCACCACTCATGGAGCCGGCAAAAATAGAATTAGAACAGGCTATTAACGCAACACAGTTTAATCAACCAATTTGTCCTGTTTATCAAAATGTAACTGCTAAACCTGTTTCAGATCCATCTTTAATTAAAATAAATTTAATTGCACAATTAACCGCACCGGTAAAATGGACACAAAGTGTAATCCAAATGACTGCTGATGGTGCCGGACATTTTACGGAAGTTGGCCCTGGTAAAGTTTTACAAGGTTTAGTAAAAAAAATAAGTCCAACTGTTGAAGTTGCAGGAGTTTAAAATGATTAAAAAAAGTTTAGTTATATTTTGCTTAATATCAGGTTTTAGCAAGGCTCAGTTTTTTAGAGGCATTGGTGTTTATGGTGCTTTAACTCAATCGTGTCATAAATATAAAAATGGCGATGCTACAAAAAAAGTAGATACGTTGTTTGTGCCAGAATATTATTATCCTCAAAATCATATTTCTCGAGAATATTTTAGTTGGGGAGCCGGAATTTTTGCTGAATTTTTAAGGAACGATGGTGTAAGGTGGCAAACTGAATTATCATATACCAAGAAAGGCGCAAATGAGAAAGAAATTATTGACCAATACATGGGAACAAGATCAAATTCGTTCAGTGCTAATAAATACACCTATATTCAGTGGAATAACTACTTAAAGTTCTTTGGTCCTTTTGGTTTGAGAGAAAATATCTATTTAATGCCCGGTATTAGGTTGGAATATAAACTAAATCAAAGTGTTTCAGTTTTTAATGGTTATGCCAGTGAATTACCTAGAATTTGGTACAGCGGAAACATTGGCGTTGGTTACGAGTTTCCCTTGTTTAGAAACTTTTATGGGATTGTTGAAGAACATTATAATCCAGATCTATACAACCTAAAGGTGAAAAATAACGTAAGAATAAGAAACAGAACTTTTGAAACAAGATTTGGTATCATTTGGCGACCAAAGCGAAGAGCGATTGACGACTGTAACACACCAAGATATAAAGGCCCAAAATATTAAAATGTAAACTATGGTAATGACTAAAGATGTACTGTTTTCGCTAACTAAAGGAGCTTTTGCACCTCAGGAGGAAATGTTGGAAGTAGCGCGTAAAAAGGGAAAACTTTTTATAGGTATTCCTAAAGAAATCGCTTATCAGGAGAATAGAGTAGCCTTAGTTCCTGATGCAGTTGCACTTTTGGTTAACAATGGTCATAAAATTATTATAGAAGCAGGTGCCGGAAAAGCAGCTAATTTTGATGATAATGATTATAGTGAGGCTGGCGCAGAAATTGTTTATTCTCCAACAGATGTTTATAAAGCAGAGGTTATTTTTAAGATAGCGCCACCTACTTTGGACGAAATAGAATTAATGCAGCCTAAACAAACCTTGTTTAGTGCTTTACAACTTACTGTTCAACCACAAGATTTTTTAAAGAAATTAATTACCAAGAAATTAAATTGCATTGCCTACGATTTAATTATTGATGATGCCGGTATTTTCCCTGTTATTAGGGCAATGGGTGAAATTGCAGGAGGAGCAAGTATTTTAATTGCTGCTGAGTTGCTAAGCAATGTAAACAATGGTGTTGGTGCAATTTTAGGCGGTATCAGCGGCATTTCACCTACTGAAGTAGTAATCATTGGCGCGGGTACTGTTGGTGAGTTTGCGGCAAGAGCAGCGATTGGATTGGGAGCAACTGTTAAAGTTTTTGATAATTCAACTTCTCGTTTGCGCCGTTTGCAAAATCAATTGGGCTCAAGAGTATTTACCTCTGTTATTGTTCCAAAAGTTTTAGAAAAACATTTAAAAACCGCTGATGTAGCCATTGGCGCATTAAGAGCCACCAAAGGCCGCACACCTTGTATTGTAACAGATACAATGGTGAGCGAAATGAAAACCGGAAGTGTAATTGTTGATGTAAGTATTGATCAAGGTGGTGTTTTTGAAACAAGTCAGGTAACTAATCATACCAAACCTGTTTTTAGAAAGCATGGCGTTATACATTATTGTGTTCCAAATATTCCAAGTCGTGTGGCGCGCACAGCAAGTTATGCCTTTAGTAACATCTTCTCTCAAATTATTTTAAATATGGGCGATGAAGGTGGGTTTGATAGCGTAGTCAGAAAAGATGCAGGATTGCGCAATGGAGTATACATCTACAATGGAATTTTAACCAATCAATACCTCGGCGAAGCATTTAATTTGCCGTTTAAAGACATTAATTTATTAATGGCTGCCTTGTAATTTATGCTTTAGCTCAATTTTATAAAGCTATTATAATCAATATTTAAAGCAAGTTAAAAAGATTTTATAAGAGCGCTGCTATTGTGTTTTTAATTTTTAAATTCCTTTAGCTTTATTTTACACATTAAATTACCACTTGTTTGAAAAAGGTAACCACTTATACAATTCAATAAAAAAAAGGTCTTAGTTTAACTTAACTTTACAGTACGTTCTTTATAAGGGTTTTTGTTTAGTTATAACAAATTTAGCCGTTAACAGATTTTTGGGAGATTTTCTGTTAACGGCTTTTTTATTGGGGTCAATTAAAAAAAACTGTTTTGAACCTTTCTAAATAAAAACTTTAAGCCTAACTTTGTAAAATAAATGAGCAAAAACGGTAAGGTTTTAGTGGCCATGAGTGGCGGAATTGATAGTAGTGTTACCGCCATGATGTTACATGAGCAGGGTTATGAAGTGATTGGCATTACCATGAAAACTTGGGACTACGAAAGCAGTGGCTCAAGTAAACGAGAAACCGGTTGCTGTAGTTTAGATAGTATTAATGACGCCAGGTCAATGGCGGTTAATTTTGGATTTCCTCATTATATTTTAGATATAAGGGGAGAATTTGGTGAATTCATCATCAATAATTTCGTTGAAGAATACCTAGCCGGCAGAACGCCTAATCCTTGTGTTTTATGTAATACGCATATCAAATGGGATGCACTGCTTAAAAGAGCGGATATGTTGGATTGCGAGTTTATTGCAACTGGCCATTATGCGCAGTTACGCACTGAAAATAATCGAAAAGTTGTTTTTAAAGGCTTAGATGAAACTAAGGATCAAACTTATGTTTTGTGGGGATTAAACCAGGATTGCCTTAAGCGTACCATGTTTCCATTAGGGCAATACAAAAAGGCAGAAATAAAACAAATGGCTAAAGATGCAGGTTTTTATGATTTGGCCAACAAAAGTGAGAGCTACGATATTTGTTTTGTGCCCGATAATGATTACAGAGCTTTTTTAAATCACCGGCTTCCACATCTTGAAAAAGAAGTTGCCGGAGGATCTTTTATTTATAAAGGCAAAGAGGTAGGCAAGCACAAAGGCTATCCCTATTTTACCGTTGGTCAAAGAAAAGGATTAGATATTGCGCTTGGGGTGCCCGTTTTTGTCAAAGAAATCATTCCTGAAAAGAATACTGTTGTACTAGGAGATAAAGAAGATTTGGAGGAAAATCACTTACTTGTAAGAGATTTTAATCTTATTAAATATGAGCATTTACCGGACGATTTTGTTGGGCTCACAAAAATAAGATACAAGGATGCCGGCGCTTTAGCCACTATAAATACAATTGATTCTAAATTGGACGTGATTTTTCATTCACCAGTGGTAGGCGTTGCACCCGGGCAAAGTGCTGTTATTTACGAAGGAAACGACCTTGTTGGTGGAGGCTTTATAGACAGGAAGCCAATTATAATATAGTCCAGCCCTGTTTTTGCAGTTTTTTCAAAGCAATTTTATTGTTCACAAGGGCATTATTTGCCTTGTAAAAATAACGTTCCGGTAATTATGCAGAATGCACTAAAAGTGTTATTTTTGCTTTTTACAACTTATAAGTAATGGCAACTTTTGATTTAATAATGCCTAAAATGGGCGAAAGTGTGGCAGAAGCTACAATTATAAAATGGACAAAAAATGAGGGAGATAAAATTAAACTGGACGAAACGGTGCTGGAAATAGCTACTGACAAAGTTGACAGTGAAATACCTTCGCCATTTGAGGGCACCTTGGTTAAACGTTTATTCAAAGAAGGAGATGTTGTGCAAGTTGGAACCGTTATAGCAACAATCAGCAGTGATGCCGCAGCTTCTGTTTCTTCAACACCAAAGGTTGAAACGCCAGTATCAAAGACTGAAACCGTTGTAAATAAGGTAGAATCTGCACCCGCAGTAACGCAGGCATTAACTAATTTTGCTGATTCAGATAAGTTTTATTCACCATTGGTAAAAAGCATTGCTAAGGAAGAAGGTATAAGTTTAGCTGAACTTGATTCAATAAAAGGAACCGGACAAGACGGAAGAGTAACGAAAGCAGATATTTTAGCTTATCTGCCTAATAGAGGAAAATCGTCAGGCACTGTTGTTGCAGAAGTAAGTCAACAAAGTCAAACAACAAGCACAGAAACTAAAACAAGCTCAAGTGCGCCTGTTAATTTAGGTGATAATACAGTTATTGTTCAACGACCAGCTGTAAGCGTTGGTGCAGGAGATGAAATTGTGGAAATGGACAGAATGCGCAAACTTATTGCTGACCATATGGTGATGAGTAAGCATGTAAGTCCGCATGTGACCTCATTTGTTGAAGCGGATGTAACTAATTTAGTTATGTGGAGAGATAAGGCTAAAAAGGAATTTGAAAAGAGGGAAGGGGAGAAGTTAACATTTACCCCACTTTTTATTGAAGCAGTTGCAAAAGCAATTAAAGATTTCCCATTAATTAATGTGAGCGTTGATCAAACAGGTACAAAAGTAATTAAACGTAAGAACATAAATATAGGAATGGCTGCTGCTTTACCTAGTGGTAATTTAATTGTTCCGGTTATTAAAAATGCCGATCAAAAAAATTTATTAGGAATCACCAAGGCAGTTAATGATTTAGCCAATAGAGCGCGCGCTAACAAGTTAGCGCCGGATGAAATTCAAGGTGGTACATTTACGCTAACTAATGTTGGAAATTTCGGAAATGTAATGGGTACACCAATCATTAATCAACCACAAGTTGCTATTTTAGCTGTTGGATCAATTAAGAAAAAGCCTGCCGTAATTGAGACTCCGCAAGGAGACATGATTGGTATTAGACAATTTATGTTTTTAAGTTTGAGTTACGATCACCGTGTGGTTGATGGCAGTTTAGGTGGCAGTTTTTTACGTAAAGTGGCCGACTATTTGGAACAATTTGATACAAGTAGAACAGTTTAAAAATTAATATGAAAAAGTTTGTTTTATTAGGATTAGTACTTTCAATAGGATATGCCTGTAAAAAAGATAGAACCTGTGAATGTTCAGAAACAAGAACAGGAACAAGTTTAACAACAGGTAAGGCAAGCCTTGTTATTTTTCCGGGTTTTGCTCAGGATTTAGCTGATACTACTTTTAGCACACCATTAAGCGATTATAGAACCTACGAACGAAAATATATTAAAACCACTAAACGTGCTGCAAAAAAAGATTGTATCAGTTATTCTGAACCATTTTTAGAAAAAACAACTACTTCAGTACCTTCAGCATCCTTTCAGCTATCAGTTATTGTAATAAATAGCGGTACTGCAACATATGATTGTCAATTGAAGTAATTTCTTTCATTGTTGTTTTCAACAACTTAGGTTTCATTAATTTATTAGAAGTACAGATTGCTTTTAACCCTTTCGCTTATTTTTAGAAAATATGAGCGATATACATTATTATTTTAAAGCGATAGAAATAAATCAGTTGTTTAATGAGCCTCAATTCAATGAAAATCAATTAGGAAGCTTAATTGTAAAGCATACAGAAGGAGAATTTCCGGAGCTTGATGATATAAATATTGCGATTATTGGTGTATGTGAAGACAGAAATTCCATAAATAATACCGGAAGTAATTTAGCGCCGGATGAAGTGAGAACTTTTTTATACAAACTATATGCAGGAAGTTTCGAGCCTAAAGTTGCAGACCTTGGAAATATTATGCCTGGTAAAACAGTTAACGACACCTATTTTGCCTTAAGAGAGTGTGTTGAAGTTTTAATTAAACGAAATATTGTGCCGGTAATTATTGGTGGCTCTCAGGATATTACATACGCTCAGTTTTTAGGTTACAAAAATCTGGAACAAACTATCAATATGGTGGCTGTAGACAGTGTATTCGATCTTGGAAATCCTGATGATGAAATTAATAATAATAGCTACTTAGGTAAGATTATACTTCATCAACCAAACTATTTATTTAATTATAGTAATCTAGGTTACCAAACCTATTTAGTAGATCCCAAAAGCGTTGATATGATGGCAAGGCTTTATTTTGATAGTTACCGTTTAGGGCAATTCAGAGAGAAAATTGAAGAAGTTGAACCAATTATCAGACAGGCTGATGCCATAACCTTTGATATAACGGCAATTAAGAATAGTGATGCGCCCGCTAATCCTAATGCTTCACCTAATGGATTTTATGCTGAAGATGCCTGCCAAATGATGCGTTATGCAGGAATGAGTGATAAATTGAGCAGTATTGGGATTTATGAAATTAACCCAACTTTTGATATTAGTGGCAAAACATCACATTTGGCAGCACAAATGATTTGGTGTTTTATGGAAGGGTATTATAATCGTAAAAATGATATTCCTAGTAAGTATAATACTGATTACGTTAAATTCCATGTTATTTTGCAAGACGATAAATACGAGATAAACTTTTATAAAAGCAAAAAAACCGATCGCTGGTGGATGGAAATACCATATCCTCCGCAAAAGGGTTTAAAATTTGAAAGACACACGGTTATTCCTTGCAGTTATAAAGATTATGAAATGGCTGTAAATAACGAGATACCTGATCGCTGGTGGCAAACCTATCAAAAGCTGAGCTAGATATTGCTAACTTGGTCAGCTAACAAAAATAACCTAATTTCGTGCCTTCAAACAATTGAAATAATTAAATGCGTTTACGATTAATTGGTTATTGTGCATTGATTTTTGCATGTGCCTGTGATTCTTCTCCAAAAGAAAATACTAAAAAGGTTGATTCAACTGCCACGGTTGTTGATTCGTTAATTGTTAAACCTGAGAAGATTGATAGTACAATTATTGAGGCCAATTATCAGGTTAACGATACTTTAAATGCTATTGCACAAATAATAGGAGGTTCCTTAAATAATGAAACTAAAGTGTATGATTATTTAATAAAAAACAAAGATTATTTAAATTTTTCGAATTCATTTAATACACGCTGGAAAAAATACGACACCACACGTATTCAAAAATTAAAGGCTTTTCAATCTAATGTTCTAAGCAGGAATGTACAACCTACAAAAACTTTATTTTATCCTTTTTCGGGTCCTGATATATTATATGCGCATACTTTTTTCCCGGATGTGGAACATTATATTATGATTGGTTTAGAACCGGTTGGTACCTTGCCAAAATTTACCAACAATCCGGAGGATTCAATTGCTAATTATTTCAATAAAATTAATTCTTCATTAAATGCCATTTTGAAATTTAGTTTTTTTAGAACCGAGAGTATGAGTAAGGATTTAAAAAACGAAGAAGTGGACGGGACTTTACATCTATTGTTACTTTTTTTAAATCGCACTGGCAATTCAATAGTATCAGCAAAACCTGTTTCGGTAGATAGTGCAGGAATACTTATTGAAAAATCAAATTTCATTGAGCTAAAGAAAGCAAACTTAAGAACCAAAGGTGTGAGCATAGAATTTGTGACACCTCAAAATCAATTAAAAAAGGTAACTTACTTTTCTTTAAATGCCGCTAACGATGGTTTATCAAAAAACAAAGGATTTGTAGCGTATTTAAATCAGCAATCTAATTTCAATACTTATTTGAAGGGCGCTTCTTATTTATTGCATAGTGCCAACTTTTCAATTATCAGAAACATCATCTTAAATGGTGCTAAAACTGTTATTCAAGATGATAGCGGAATTGCTTTTAGGTATTTTGATAAATCGAAATGGGACTTCAAATTTTTTGGTGATTATGTTAAACCTATTTCTTTGTTTTCTAAAAACTATCAAAAAGACCTAGATTCTGTTTGGCATCAGCAAGGCTCTGAAAAAATTGGTTTTGGAATAGGTTATAATTTTAAAGACAATAATAGTAACCTATTAATTGCTACAAAAAAGAATAAATGAAGATTAAATACACAATAGGATTACTGATCTGTGTATTTAACTTTGTTAGCGGGCAATTTAATTTTGATTCGATTATTTCGAAAAGTACTTTGTTAAAAGAACTTTGCAGTAATTCAAAAAAATACAGAATTCAAATAATTTATACGCCTGTTAAAAATGGAGTCCCATCCGATAAATCCTATATTTTTTCTCAGAACCCGGAATACATTTATTGCGCCAGTTTAGTAAAGTTACCTATAAGTATTTTGGCCGTAGAAAAACTAAATGAATTACACTTACCAATAAACGCAACAATGATGACAGACAGTTGCATAAAATGTCATAGAACTTATTTAATTGACACAACATCCAAATCTAAGAAACCAAGTGTTGAACATTACATAAAAAAAATGTTTTTGGTAAGCGATAATGAAGCCTATAGCAGAGTTTATGAATTTGTTGGAGTTGATGAAGTTCATCAAAAATTAAAACAATACGGTTATCCGGATACAAGAATTGTTAATAGATATGATGGATCTTGTTCAGGTTTAGATAACGGAATTACAAATCCTGTAAAATTTTACAGTACAAATGGTGATTTAATTTATACACAACCGTGTAAATATGCAAAGCTTCAATTTAGCCATCCTTTAGGGCAAGTAAGCGTTGGCAAAGCTTATTACAACAGTAAAAATAAACTAATAAATCAACCGAAAGAATTCACCTTCATGAATCACATGCCGTTAAACGAAATACATGCTATGTTACAAGAATTAATTTATGACCAACTGAAGCGTTTTAAATTAAGTAAGGAACAGCGTCAGTTTTTACTCGACTATTTAACCATGCTTCCTTCAGAGAGTAAATTGCCTTTATATAATCCAAAGAAGTTTTATGACAGTTATAAAAAGTATTTGATTTATGGTGATACTAAAAAAATTAAAAATTACAATGTCAAAATTACAAACATAGTTGGGCAGAGTTATGGTTTTATGGTGGATTGTGCTCGAATAAAGGATGATAAAAATAAAATCGAATTTATGCTAACTGCAAGTATATACACAAATGCAGATGAGGTTATAAATGACGGAAAATATGAATATAACTCAGTCGCACTTCCTTTCTTTGCAGAGTTAGGCAAATGTTTTTATAATTATGAGTTAACACATAAATTATTAATTAAAGAATAGCCCCTTTTTATTATTTTTTTCCATACAACTTAATATTCTTTAGGATTTGATTAATTTAGAATCTATGTTAAATCTTTTTTCTGCCCATAAAATTCAACTAATAGAAACAGGTATTGTATTAGTAGTTTTTATGACGTTAAAATTCATTTTAAAATACCTTGTAAAGATAACCATCCTAAACTCAGTAATAAAGCGTCATGAGAAAAAGGAAATTCACAAAATAATTAACTTACTTGTTTTTGTGGTATTGTTCACCTTTATTGTCTCTATTTGGAGCGTTAAGCAGGATAATGTTTTAGTATTTGCTAGTACATTACTAACGGTATTTGGAGTTGCCTTATTTGCCGAAATGTCTATCTTATCCAACATTACTGCCTATTTGATTTTATTTTTTCAACATCCGGTAAAAATTGGAGATAAAATCTGTGTTAACTCTGAAGGAATTGAAATAATAGGAAAAGTAAAGGAGATGACTTATTTTTTTATTTTTATAGAAAAGGAAATGGATCAATCTGTTTGTTCAATTCCAAATGCATTATTATTAAAATCAAGTTTTTCAGTTTTTGAAGAAAGTTAACATTAAGATATTTATCATTGGTTTTAGTTTATTCAGGATAGTTATTGCACAAAACTCTCAACTTGGAACTTGGTCAATATTAAATCTAAAGTATCAATTAACCAATAAAATTAGTTTTTTTGGGGAGTCTCAACTTCGTTCGCTCAAATTTTACGACCACTTTCATTATTATGAATATAAAGCCGCCATAAATTATTTAGTTAACAAGTCTTTTCATGCGACACTTGGTGCCGGTAGTTATCAAACTTACGCAGAAGGCGGTAATTTTGTTGTTCCTAAAAATAATGATGAGTTTAGGCTATGGCCGCAATTTTTGTTTTTTCAGGATTTTGGAAATCTCAAACTAGAACACAGGTACCGCTATGAGCTGAGATGGACGAGTAGCGGATTTCGAAATCGTTATCGTATGCGAATAGGAATATCTTACCCGTTTTGTAAATATAGGGGTAATAGAAAATTGTTTGCAATTACAGCCAATAATGAGTTGTTTTTTACAAACCAAGCTGCTTATTTTGAACGAAATCGTATGCAATTCGTATTCAATTATAAGCCTACACAAGCCATGGGAGTTCAAATAGGATTTGTTCATCAATTTGATTACAAGATTAATGATGAAACAGGTAGAGAAAGTTTTTTAATTGGCTTTACATTTGAACTTATTAGAAAGAAAAAGGTAGATAAAAAGGAATTACCAAATGAAAGTATTGATTAATTTTCGTTGTACTATTCAGTTACCTAGCCATGCTTTAAATTCATTAACGCGCTCTCTGCTTACAACATTCGTGTCATCATTTAAGCCATCAACTGTAAGCTTATAACGGCTGTTAAAATAGCTACTCACTTTTTTAATGGCGTCAATATTTAACAATACCTTTCTATTTATTCGAAAGAAATGTTTCATGTCAATTGTTAATTCCAAATCGTCTAACGTGTAATCAAGTGTGTAGCGTTTACCAGACTTGGTGTTTAGCATTACTGTTCCATCTTCGACATTAAAAAAGGCAACATCTTCAATTTTAATGGTATTTAATGTTTCACCCATTTTTACCATAAAACGTGACTTATATGGCTTATTAAGCGAATTTAAAATTACTTCCAGATCTTTATTGAATTTAACCAGCGAATTTGATTTCGTTGTTTTGTTGTATTTAACTAAAGCCTTTTGTAGTTCTGCTTTATCAATTGGCTTTAGTAAGTAATCAATACTATTTAGTTTAAAGGCTTTAACGGCATATTCATTAAAAGCAGTTGTAAATATAATTGGTGTATCTAAATCTATTTCTTCAAAAATATCAAAACTTAAACCATCAGATAAATGAATGTCTAAAAAAAGTAAATCAATTTCTGGTACTCTTTTAAGGAGGGAAAGCGCGTTTTTAACTGAATCTATTTTCCCGATAATGCGGATAGACGGATCACACTTGTTTATCAAATTTTCCAAGTGCTCTGCGCTAAGCGGTTCATCTTCTATGATCAGTACTTTCATTTTATTAGACTATAATAACGGAATTTTAACTTCAAAAAATTCAGAATTTTGAATGATTTCAACTTCATTTTTAGTAAAAAATTTATACCTGGATATAATATTCGTTAAGCCGGTTTTAGAACTTTCTTCCTTTACTGTTCGTAATTGTAAATTGTTTTTAACTGAAATGACATGTTCATTAGCTATAACTTCAACAACAAGTGGTTTATCTATTGAAGTTTGATTGTGTTTAATTGTATTTTCAATAAGTAATTGCAGCACCATTGGAGGGACTAATTTTCCATACAATTTGTTGTCTACTAAAATTTGATAATTGAAGCCAGCTTCGAACCTTATTTTTAGCAAATAGCAATAAGATTCAATAAATTTCAGTTCACTCTCTAATTCTATTAGCTCTTTTGTTTGATTTTCTAATATGTAACGATAAACTTTAGAGAATTGGTTAATAAAGTCAACCGCCTTATCCTGATTTTTGTAGACAAGTGAAGATAGTACACTTAAATTGTTAAACAAAAAATGAGGATTAACTTGACTTTTTAAATTTTGTAACTGAGCTTCAATACTTTCTTTTTTATATTTCTCTGCTTCAACTAAAGATGTTTTCCAGTTTTTGAACAGTTCGAAACCAATGTTGATGGCAATCAAGATAACAGTAAATAGCGCACCAACTATAACGGCAGTGATATTTAATCGTTCGCTAATTTCGCTTGGCAACGGGCATAAATACTTATCGAAATAAAATACTGAATATTTAATAATGATGATTCCACAAGTTACTCCCAAACTGAACTGAATGATTAAACGTTTTAAAGGTTCTTTTTGCCAGCTAAGGTGCTTTTCAACTTTACAATTAATAAATTGATTTAATTCCCAAATCATTACTGTTATTGCTAAGCACAATAAGTAAACAAGTAAGGGGGTATACCTTGTTCTGTAACTTTCATCAACCGGTGATATTTTATCAATTAAAACTGAAATGATAAAACTAAGAATTACCATATAGGTAATTCTTTTAGTGAAAATATATTTTAAAAATCTACTCAATTATGATGCTAAGTTAAAAAGTAAATTTAAACATTGGTACCGGAAAGAAACCTTGTTGATATTCCGTTGAAATTGTATTGTTTCGTGCATTATAACCTTGTAAAAACACATTTTTATGATTAGTTACGTTTTGAAAATCAATTGCAAATTCGAGCGTGGATTTCTTTAATTCTTTTCTATAAGCAATTTTAGCATCCATTCTAAAATAATCAGGTTGACGCTCCGAAAATGCTTTACTTTCATCATAAACGGCCATTCCTGCTAATTTTGATTTTTCCAAATCTAATGGGGTTAAGTATTTTCCACCAACGCTTGTGGCTTTAAAGTTAAAGGCTAATACATTTCCTTTTTTACCTAATTTAAATTCCTTGCCAACTAGTAAGTTAGCTGCATATTTTGTATTAAATCCAGTATTACGTTCAATGCCGTCACTTCCTTTGTATTTGCTGTCAAATAAAGAACCTGTTATTAAATAGTAGAATCCTTTATTGAAAAAACGTTCTAAGGTTAATTCAAGTCCATAATTCGTTCCTGTTCCGTTATTTACTAAATTTAATGCTTGCGATGGTACAAAACTTGTACCGTCGTTTATTGCAGAGAATGATGATGAGAAGGAGTTAACAGGAATATTGTTGAGTAATTGATAATATGATTCTAATTTTACTCTGGTATTTTCAGTAAGATTGTTTTCATATCCAATTACAAAATGCTGACTTTGTGTAAATCCCATGTTTTTATTTGAATAGGTAATGCCTTGGTCAGTTTTTGTTTGCAAAAAATAATTGTATATTGTTTGTGTTTGGTTATGTATGCCATATCCGGCATTAATGGATGATTTGGAGTTTAAACTCCATTTTAATCCTGCTCTTGGTTCTACAGCCATTGTATTATTAAGTGATAAGTGTTGGAAATGAACGCCAAGGTTTGCACTAAGTTTAGTGTTAAATCGATGCTTAAATTGAGAATAAACTTGAGAGAGCATTGTATTATTTTTCGAGTCAACATAAACATAGTCTGTAACGCCGCCATAAATAATTTTATTAAAATAATCGAACATTATATAGTCAGTATTGCCACCAATGGTTAAAGTATTTCTTGAATTAAACTTATGCGTTAAATTGAAAATTCCACTATATTTTGCATTAAAAAATTTTGCTTCAGATGAAGGTATAAGCAAATCATTAACACCATTATATACAATAGAATCAGTGGTGTAATTTTGTTGTTGAGCTGTGGCGCCTAATGTAAATTTTAAAAATGTTTTTGCGCCTATGTTTTGTTGATAGCTTGCACCAATTGTGCCCATTTTAAATCTTGGATATGCATTTTGTTTTGGGTCACCATAAAAGTCAACAGAATTAGTATCAACCTGAGTGCCCAATAAATCAATTGTACTATTGCCACCAATTCCAAACAGCATGAATTTCCCATTGTTCTTTTTTGTAGGTATGCTAATTTTAAAATTAATATCCTGATAATTTGGAGTGGCATTGCCTGTTCCAAAGTTGATGCCCATAGCTTGAAATAACCCTAATGTAGAGTAGCGATAATTGATTAAATAAGATGCTTTTGATTTTTTAGAAAATGGACCTTCAGCACCAACTTCAATGCCATTGAAGCCCATTTGCGCCAGAAACTCGTGTTTTTGATTATTTCCATCCCTTAGTCTCAAATCAAACACACCTGCAGTAGCATTGCCGTATTGAGCAGGAAAGGCCGAAGTAAGAAAATCTGATTTATCCAAGGTATTGTTATTTAGCATACTAACCGGACCTCCGGTACTATTAAACGAGCCAAAATGATTCGGATTATATATGTTTAGCCCTTCTAATTGCCATAACATACCGTTCGGAGAATTACCTCTTACAACTATATCATTTCTGCTATCATTCCCTGCTACTACACCGGCAAAATTAGCGGCCATACGGCTTGGGTCGCCCAGTGCGCCCGCATATTTTTTAGTATCTTCAATGTTAAATGATCTGGCACTGACAGTGGTCATATCATTATTCGTAACTGTTTTATCCTTGCTTCTGTCGTAAACAACTTCTACCTCATCTATATTATTAACTTTTTCTACTAACGTTACATTAATAATTACTTCCTTACCGGCTGTAACAATTATGTTCGGAATGATTTGTTGTTCATATCCCATGTATGTTACCTTTATAGTTTGACGACCTAATGGAACTTTTGATAATGTGAATTCACCATTTAGGTCAGTAATGGCACCTAATGGTAAACTGTCGTTTAAAAGCATAATAGTTGCGCCAGGCAAGCTTGATTTAGAGGCCTCATCCGTAATTTGACCTCTAATGGTTTGGGTAACGTTTTGTGCTGATAACAAAATCAGTTGAAAAAAACTGACAATAAAAATAAATACTCTCATGATATATAATTGGTTAAATTTTTTGTAAAACTAACCTGCTGAGTTTGCTTTAAGAAGTTAATAGTATTTGAATTGTAGAAAATCAACGTTGAACTGTATTTAACGATACTTGTATAATTTTTAGGTATCTATAAGGTTGGGATTATCTTTTTTTAAACCCTTTTAGGTGTTAAATTCGCCTGTAATCAATGCATTTATTGCATTTGGCATCTAATTTATTCTGAAAATAATTATCTTCAACATCCATAAAAAACCAATTATGAAAAAAAGTTTACTTTTTTTATTTACAATCCAATTTTTTATTATCCGTGCAACTGATTTGGTTTGCCCAAATCCTTATGCAGCTTCATTTAAAAAGGCCTATGTGCTCAATCCTTCAATCCCAAAGGGCGTATTGGAAGCTATTGCATTTACCCAAACCAGGTTTACACATTTAACGAACGATCTTGAACCAAGTTGTATTGGTATACCACAGGCAAAAACAGTAATGGGTTTAATTGAGGATGGTAAAAACTATTTCCGAAACAATTTAATTAAAGTGTCTCAATTGAGCGGCTTTAGAGTAGAGGATATGATTTCAAATCCTGAAGTTTCAATATTGGCTTATGCCAAGGCTTTTAGTCACTTACAAAACCAAAAATTAATTTATGGTGCAGACTTATCTGCATATTTACCAATTTTTATAGAATTAAGTGAATTACCAATAGAGCAGGAGTTACAGCAAAATTTTGCCTTAAGTTCACATCTTTATCAACTGTACTGGTTTTTAAATAACAAGGAATGTCAAGAAGCCTATCATTTACCAAATTATTCCCTTGATTTACCGGCTCTTTTCGGAGATAATTATTCAGTATTAAGTTCGTCCTTTGTAACTATTTCTGAAAATGAAATCAATGGAAATGGAACCTCATTCAAATTAAATAATAGTGTTTCAACAGCAGCCGCTCCGGATTATCCACCCGCTATATGGGATCCAACCTCTTGTAATTGGAGTAGCAGAAGTGGTACGCCGATTTCAGCTGTAACAATTCACTTCGTTCAAGGTTCATATGCAGGTTGCATTAGTTGGTTTAAAAATTGTTCTGCTAATGCCTCTGCGCACTATGTGCTTAGAAGTTCAGATGGCCAGGTTACTCAAATGGTTTTAGAATCTAATAAGGCATGGCATGTTGGTAGTGAAAATCCATACACGGTTGGATTAGAACATGAAGGTTTTATTAATAATATTTCTTGGTTTACTACTGCAATGTATAATTCCTCAGGTATTTTAACCAGAGATATTTGTAATGACAATGGTATTAACAAATTAAGAACTTATTTTGGTCCGGGTTGCACCGGAACAACCCCACAGTGTTTGCAAGGTAGTTGTGTTAAAGTCAAGGGTCATCAAATGTACCCAAGTCAAACACATACCGATCCGGGCCCTAATTGGAATTGGGAACGTTATTATAAAATCATCAATAACA
The DNA here is from genome assembly GCA_020403265.1 of Bacteroidota bacterium. GTDB lineage: Bacteria > Bacteroidota > Bacteroidia > B-17B0 > Aurantibacillaceae > Aurantibacillus. The sequence goes on along the minus strand of JADBXZ010000014.1, from coordinate 122,751 downwards.
CTTACTCAATTACCGCCACTTATACAAGTAGCACCGGTGCTTTTTTCGATTCTGGCGGTGCCAGTGCTAATTATGGTAATGATGAACGTAAATTTTGGTTATTTACCAAACCAGGTACAACTAATATTACACTTAGTTTTACTTCTTTTAACCTCGAAAATAATTACGATTATTTAATCATTTACAATGGTGGAAGTGTTAATTCGCCTTTAGTAGGTAAATATACCGGAACCGTTAGTCCGGGTCCTTTAGTGTCAGTAAACGATTCTGTGTTAGTTGAGTTTAGAAGTGATTGCGCTACAACTTCAGCCGGTTGGGCAGCTAATTATACAATGAATGGTACAGTTACACCAACACCTACAGATAACATTGCACCAACAACAGTTGTTAATCCAACCAGTGCCTGGGTAACGGCTTCATTTACTTCTTCCATTACCGACACTGATAATTTAGGTGGTAGTGGCATTGAAAAAGGGTATTATCAGGTAATTGATTATAATGGAACGGAGTGGAGGGCAAATAATACTAACGGATTCTTTGCTGATAATTTTGATGCAGCCATTCATCCGGAGTGGACCCAATCAGTCGGCACATGGTCAATCCAAGGGAATGCTCTAGTTCAAACTGATGAAATCAGCGGAACAGCCGGTAATACAAATATTTATGCATCACTAACACAAAGCTTGAGTAACCGGTATTTATATCATTTTGTTACAAAATTTGAAGGAACTGGAACTAATAGAAGAGGAGGATTCCATTTTGCCTGTGATAACCCTTCTCAAAGTAATCGTGGGAATTCTTATTTCGTTTGGTTTAGAGTTGATCAAAGTTTAGTTGAATTGTATAAAGTTGTTGCAAACACCTTTACAGCGCCGGTAGCCAGCGCCAGCTTAACTGTTGCGCCAAACACCTGGTATGATTATAAAACTATTTTTGACCGAATTACCGGAAAAATTTCAGTTTATGTTAACAACAATGCTGTATTAACCTGGACGGATACAGCGCCATTTGCGAATGGTAATTCAATTAGTTTTAGAAGCGGTAATTGTAAAATGAGTGTAGATGAATTAAAAGTCTATCGTTCAAGAAATTCAACTGTAAGTGTAAGTGTTGGTTCTGCATCAACCAACGATTTAAGATTCCGTAATCCATCACCTGCTCAAAATGCCGGAAAAGTAAAATCTATTTGCCAGGATTTTGCAGGTAATTTGTCAGCTATTTATTATCAGGATATTGATGTTGATTGGACACCACCGATGAGTATTCCTTTTGTAAATGATGGTCCGGGAGCAGATATTGCAACTGTAAACACATCGGACAGTTTAAGGGCCAATTGGGGAGCTTCATCAGATACCAATTCTGCCATTGGAATGTATTGGTACAGCATAGGAACTGCGCCCGGATTGACTGACGTTAAAGGATGGACGCAGAATTTTGCTGCAACATCTGTTACAGCCTATTCATTGGTTTTAACCAACAACACCATGTATTTTTTTAATGTTCGTGCTGAAAATGGTGCGGGGTTACTAAGTAGCGTCATTAGTTCGAATGGTCAACTTGTTAATACAACGCCTGTATCGATTGCAGAAAATCAATCATTAGTCTTAAATGCTGTTTTCCCTAATCCATTTAAAGATGAACTGAATATTAAAATTAATGCGCAATACAATGGCAAATTAATACTGCAATTATATGATGCCAGCGGTAAACAGGTTGTTTACAGTGAATCTAAAGAAGAAGCAGGTACACTTAGTAAAGCAATTAAAACCGGTCACCTGGCTAATGGCATATACTTACTTACAGTAGATTTAAATGGCAACACGCAAAATTTAAAGGTAGTCAAGGACTAATTGTTACTTCAATAATTAGTTCTTTTTTGTTATTCAAGGAATTTGATTTAATATCTTATTTAATATCTTAACTGTATTTTTTAGTTGTTAAAACTAGGCATTTTTGTATTGCCTAATTCATTTTTTTTGTTACTTTTACTAATCAAACCCTTTTAATATGAATAAAATTTACTCCCCATTATTGACGATTGTTATGTTGGCAACTGCCGGCAAAATAAACGCACAATGTTCAAATTCTGTTACAGCTGGTTCTTCAAGCAATATGTTTACTCAAATTAGATGGACTACAAATCCGGTAGCTGTTAATAAAGATTTGAACACAATTGTTTTTGCACATCGCAATAACGCTTCATTGTTTGGTGGAAGTTCCGGGCATTTCCGCTACGATGTATCAACAAATGCAGGTACTACATGGACGGTTGATGTTGGTAATTTAAATCCGTCTTTAATTAGTCCGGGTCGTTACCCTAATGCATTAATTTATAATCCACCTGCAAATACAAATCCAACAAATGCCTATATCGGGTATTTAGGAGCCACAATTAATTCGGTGAGTGCTGCTTGGAACGGTCATGTAAGTGGTGTACGACAATTGAATGGCACAGGTAATACAGAGAACTACAATCAAGCGGGTGGGGTAAATGTACTTATTCCAAATTCATTAACAAAAGGAAATGCCACCACCTATTGGGCGGCGGATGCAGTATATACAGGAACGGTTGTTTCAGGTTTCAGAGCGTATAAAGGTGTTTGGAATGGAAGTAATGATATTAACTGGTCTCAAAATTTTTCTGTAACTCCAACATTTAACACTTTATATAACGGTAATAATCAAATTGCAGATTATAACATCGCATTTGATCCAACAGGTAATTTTGGTTGGTTGAGCTTTTTAAGTCATACCAGTGGTGGCCCAACTAACTACGCTTATTATCCGAACTTTTACAAAACAACAGACGGGGGTGTTTCATGGGTAGGGCCAATTCAAGTTGACCTGAACCAATTTAGTTGTATTAGTGCATTAATAACACCGCCTAACGTTGCCTCTTGCGCATTTGAACATGATTTAACGGTGGATATAAATGGGAATCCTCATATGTTGGTAACAATTGGCAATGGTAATAATACCTATTCGATGTTTTTTGGTTCAACAAAGAGAATGTTCGATATTACTCAGTTAAATGGTGTTTGGAACGCTTATGATATTGCCAATGTAAATGCGGGACGAGGTACATTTGGTATAGGTACGAACTCAACTACCATTGATATGTTTCCGCAAATTAGTAGAACTGCTGATGGTAAAAAAATATTTTTTAATTGGACCGATAATTCAACTTACACCTTAGGTCAGGCCAATCAAACGCCTAACTTATTTTCACGAGCGTTTGATGTTACAACAAATTTGTGGACGAATGTAAAGGACTTCACATCTTGTAATCCCGGATTGAACGGACAAATTTTATATCCTCATATTGCCGATGAAGTATTACAGCCAACGCCTACATCCTATAAAATGGCTGGTGTTTATGCAATATTTACAGTTCCTAACGATCCCGGTTCTCCTGTAAATTTAAGGTTTTTAGATAATTTGACTTTTACTAATGCCGACTTTACAATACCACAACCTGTTGCTTCAGTTTCTATTGCACAAGGAAGTAATTGGTTGTTATGTCCTTCTTCAACAGCCTCACTAAGTATTAGTGGTTCTTTCTCCCAAGTATTGTGGAGTAGTGGAGCAGTTACCAATTCTACCACAGCTTCAAGTTCGGGTACATACATTGTTACGGCTAGAAATGGTTGTACAATTGGCGCAGATACCATTTCGGTTATTAATTTAACAACAAGTATTAGTCCTACAGCTGCAGCAGTTTGTTCAGGTAATTCTTCCACACTTAACGTCAGTACAAATGCTATTACTTATACCTGGCAACCAATGAATTTAAGCACTTCAAGTGTTGTTGTAACACCAACTGCTTCTACTGTTTATACTTTAGCAGTATCGGGTACCAGTTGTGTGGCAAGTAATTCTGTTAATTTAGTAGTTAATGTTAATCCAACGATTAGCATTAGTGGGCCTACAGCAGCCTGTTCAGGTGTGGTTCAAACGTATTCGGCCTCTGGTGCTAATAGTTATACGTGGAGTAATGGTGCAACAACAACCTCTGTTGTTATTACACCGTCTGCAACAACTATCTATTCAGTGATTGGAACGAGCACGGCAAATTGCTCCAATTCAAGCACCTTTGCATTAAATGTCAATCCAACGCCAACCATAACAATTGCCGGAACGCAAACCATTTGCGCTGGTGCTTCCTCAACATTAACCGGTTCCGGTGCCAGCACTTATACCTGGAATACAGGCGCAAACAATAACCCGATTATTTTCTCTCCAACCACTACTACAACTTATACTTTAAGCGGTGCTGCAAGCAATAGTTGTATTGGAACCAGAACAATTACGGTTAATGTTAATTCTCTTCCTACAATTAGTGTAACATCAAACAGTAGTTTAGTTTGTGTGGGCAATAGCGCAACGTTAACCGCAACAGGTGCTAATACTTATACTTGGACAGGAAACCAAAATGGATCTTCAATCGTTGTCAGTCCAACAATAACTACTACTTATACACTTATAGGAACTAACACTTTAAGCTGTAACAATAACGCCTCATTTACACAATCTGTTTCTCCTTGTGCAGGTATTGCAGAAGTAACATTAGAAAGTCAGGTTTTAATTTACCCTAATCCAAACAATGGTTTATTTATTATAAAATCACCGGTCTCAGGACTTTTAAAATTAGTTTCAGTTTCAGGCCAAGTCTTAACTTGTATCAACTACAAAGCTGGCGAGTTAATCAATCTAAATGAAATAAATTTAGCGAAGGGTATTTACTTCCTGAGTCTTGAAACTAATCAAGGTACAGCGAACAAGAAATTGATAATCAACTAAACTAAAAAACCCGCTATTCAAGCGGGTTTTTTGTTGACTTGTTTAATAATTTTTCTTTGATTCAGTGAAGTATGATATATCTTAAATTTTTGGACTAATTTTACGAATATGGTAAGTATAACAAAAAGCGATAAAAATTTTATTTTTGAAATAAAAGGAATGCATAAATTATGGGCACTTAAAAGTGAAATAATAATTCCTAGTGAACATATTGTAAAAGTATATCAGGATGAGACACAAATAAAGGATTTTAATTTTGCTAAAATAATTGGCACGAATATTCCATTTGGTTTACACGCAGGTACATTTTATCAAGACGGTGGTGTAATTTTTATGGATGTATCTGACAAAAAGAAAGCAATTATTCTTGATCTTAAAGATGAAAAATACAAGCAAATGATTATAGAAGTAGAGAATCCCTCAGCGTCTCTTGCTTTGTTGAATCAGAAATTATAGATCTTGTTAAGACCAAATTAGGCCACTGTTTTATCGGTAGTTTAGTTTTTGAGATTAAATCTTACATAATAATACCATTTATAAATTAAAAGTAGTCTAAAGCATTTAAGTCACCCTGAGCGTAGTCGAAGGGTGCTTCAATATCAGACTTCGACTCCGCTCAGTCTGACCATAGACTATTTAACAATTATAAATGGTATAATTCATTTGTAATAAACAGTGGCTTCAAAAAACTTGACTATTTGGATATTATAGGCACTTTTAAAAAAAACATGTAATTGTAATGTGATATTTTTGAAATTTGGATGTGAAACTATTTACTTCAAAATGCAATTTAAGAATTCAAAATCTACATTAAGCGGTTTGATTTTTAGTTAGTATAATGTGTTCAAAGTGATACAAACAACGCCAACTGCACAATCCTAAAAAATAGAACATCTCACATTCTTTTTGATTTTGTGGATGTAAATAACTTTTATTAAAATCGTTTTCATTCATATAATTGAAAACGGAAATTAATCGATTATGAACCCCTTTAAGAATCAATAAACTTGATTCAATTAAACAGTCATGATTTCCTTTTCCTTTTGCTCTACGTGTTTATCAATTTTAGATACAGTGCCATCTGTTAATTGCTGTACTTTAGTTTCAGCATCCTTAGCTAAGTCTTCAGGTAAGCCATCTTTTTGTAATTTTTTGATTTGTTCCATGGCATCTTTTCGAATATTTCTTGAAGCAATTTTAGCATCTTCACCTAAACCTTTAGCGGTTTTGGTTAAATCTTTGCGGCGTTCTTCAGTTAAAGGTGGCACAATAATTCTTATAATAACCCCGTCATTTTGAGGGTTAAAACCTAAATTAGCTGCCTGTATGGCCTTTTCAATTGGAGTTAACATGCTTTTTTCCCATGGTTGAATGATTAATGTTCTAGCATCTTGAGTGTTTATACTTGCTGTGTTACTCAATGGAACTCGGCTTCCGTAATAGTCTACCTGAACGTTTTCTAACATCACAGGGTTAGCCTTGCCGGCTCTTACTTTTTGTAGTTCAGATTCTAAATGGCTAATCGCTTTGTCCATTAATGACTTTGCATTGTCTAATACTGTTTTAATATCACTCATATCTTTTAATTAATTGTTTCTTTTACTGTTAATAGTTGTTTTAATTTTTCAACCACTTTATCCAATTCATCTTTTGTGTTGTATTTGCTAAAACTGAATCTTACGGATGCCCTCGACATATCTATACCAATTCCCTTTAATACATGGCTGCCTTGGTTACTGCCACTGCTACATGCGCTTCCTCCACTTGCAGCTATACCTGCAATATCTAAATTAAACAGTAACATTTCGGCATCAGGGTGAGCAGGGAAACGGCAGTTTAATACTGTGTATAATGCTTTGTCGTAACTTGTTTCGCCATTAAATTCGATACCTGGAATGTTTTCTTCTAACTTAGCTTTTAGGTATGTTTTTAATCCGTAAATGTGTTTTTGATGGGCTTCCATTTCATTGAAACATATTTCCAAAGCTTTAGCAAGCCCTACAATGCCATACACATTTTCAGTACCACCTCGCATATTTCGCTCTTGGGCACCACCATGAATAAACGGGCTGATTTTATGACCATGATGTATGTACAAAAAGCCAACACCTTTTGGACCATGAAATTTATGAGCGGCACAAGTAACATAATGTACCTTGGTGTTTTTTAAATCCATAGTATAGTGCCCCATGGTTTGTACCGTATCACTGTGAAACAAGGCGTTGTATTTTTCACATAGTTCGCCAACTTCGTTTAAGGGCAAAAGTGTACCAATTTCGTTGTTGGCATGCATTAAGCTTACTAATGATTTTTCATTCGTTTTTAGTAATTCTTCTAAATGTGCTAAATCCACATTACCCATTTCGTCAATATTAACCCAACTTACCTTTACTTTACCTTGTTTTTCTAGGACGCAAATGGTATGCTCTACTGCATGATGTTCTATTTTGGAACTGATGATGTGCTTTATTCCAAAGGTATCAACACTCTGGCAAATAGCCATGTTATCAGCTTCGGTTCCGCCACTGGTGAAAAATATTTCAGCTGGTGTTACATTTAACAATTTGGCAACCGTTTTTCTGGCATTTTCAACCAACGAACGTACTTTTCTTCCATAAGCATGTATAGATGATGGATTTCCAAATTCATCAGCCATAACAGGTATCATAGCCTTTAAAACCTCTTCATCAAGTTTAGTTGTTGCAGCATTATCTAAGTATATTTTCATTGAATTAAAAAAGTACGTAAATTTAAGAAAATATTAAACAGCTAAGCCCCGACAGGTGATTTTTGAAAAAGATAATTGGCAGGAAATTTTTGCAACCATTCGTAAAAACAAGTTGAGAACAGCCCTAACTATGTTTGGCGTATTTTGGGGAATTTTTATGCTGGTTATTATGCTTGGGGCCGGATCCGGACTCAGGCACGGGGTAATGCAGGAATTTGCGGGCGAAGGTAATAATAGTTTTTTTATTTGGGCTCAAACTACCAGTAAACCATATAAAGGTATGAAAAGTGGCAGAAATTATCAGTTTAAAAATGGTGATGCCATTGCACTAAAAAAAATAGATGAGCTTGAGGTTATTTCGCCGGAAAACCAGCTTGGTGATTACGGAAACTCTAATAACGTAATAAGGGGATTAAAAGTTGGTAATTTTGAGGTTTTAGGTGAATATCCAAGCATTACAAAAATTGAAAATATTAAACTACAAAGTGGCCGATTTATTAATCAAAATGATATTGATGAAAAACGTAAAGTATGTGTGATTGGTCCGCGTGTGGTTGAAACTTTATATTCAAAAACAGAGCAACCAATAGGAAGTTTTATTAAAATAAATGGGGTTAATTTTAAAGTAATTGGGGTAAATACGCCACAAGGTAATGGGCAACGATATATGGAAGGTGCACGAAAAATTCGTGTACCGTTCACTACTTTCCAAAACGCTTTTCATATGGGCGATCACATTACCTGGTTTTCGTTGCTCGCTAAAAAAGGAATACCTGCATCAATTGCCGAAGAAAAAGCAATTACAGTGTTAAAAGAACGACATAAAATTGCGCCCATTGATCAGCAAGCCGTCGGACATTGGAATACTGAGGTTCAATATAATAAAATGAACGGTTTGTTTAATGGTATAGATTGGTTAATTTGGTTTGTTGGTTCAGGAACATTAATTGCAGGCGTTATTGGCGTAAGTAATATAATGCTAATAGTAGTTAAAGAACGAACCAAAGAAATTGGTGTCAAACGAGCGATTGGCGCAACTCCAATTAGTGTTATCAGTCAAATAATGGTTGAATCACTTTTTTTAACTTCTCTTGCCGGATTAACTGGTTTGGGACTAGGTTTATTGATTATACAATTATTAAATAAAAATTTACCTCCATCAAGAGATAGCATGTTTGCGAACCCTACAGTTGATTTAACGGTAATCATTGGTTCGCTTTTAATTTTGGTAATAAGTGGTACCTTTGCAGGACTAATTCCTGCAAGAAAAGCCGTTGCTATCAATCCTGTAGAAGCTTTACGATATGAATAAAATTTTGATCAAACTAATTTTCACTTTTATTACTGTTTCAGTATTTATTGGTTGTTCATCTGAACAACCAACAGTTGTTAAAACAGAAATTGTAACAGATACAACTATTGTTAAGAAAACAGTAGCAACTGGTTCAATTGTTCCTAGAAAAGAAGTGAACGTTAAATCGCAGGTTAGTGGTATCGTTGAAAAGCTTTATGTTGTTGCTGGCATGCAGGTTAAAGAAGGCGATGTGATTGCCAAAATCAAAATAATACCAAACATGCTTAACCTTGCTAATGCTGAAAATAGACTTAATGCTGCCCAAATCAATTATGACAACTCGAAAATTGAATTCGATAGAAATAAGTCTTTATTAGACCAAAGTGTTATTTCGAAACAAGAGTTTCAACAGTATGAATTAAGATTAAAAACTACTAACGAAGAAGTTGAGGCTGCGAAAAATCAATTACAAATTATTAAAGAGGGCGTTGCTAAAAGTTCACTTCAATCAAGTAATACGCTTGTTAAATCTACAATTTCAGGTATGATTTTAGATGTACCGATTAAAGAAGGTGGACAGGTAATTGAAAGTAACACATTTAATGAGGGAACAACTATATGTTCGGTAGCCAATATGAGCGAAATGATTTTTGAAGGTAAATTAGATGAGAGCGAAGTAGGTAAAATAAATATGGGTAACTCGATAGAACTTACTATAGGTGCAATTGATAAAATTAAATTTAATGCCACTTTAGAATATATTTCTCCAAAAGGAATTAATGAGGCCGGTGCAATGCAGTTTGTAATTAAAGCCAAAATAAATACCGGAACTACTGATGCTACCTTTTTAAGAGCTGGTTATAGCGCAAATGCTGATATTATTTTAGCAAAGAAAGAGAAAGTTTTGGCGGTTTCTGAAAGTGTTTTGCAATTTGAAGGTGATAAAACGTTTGTTGAAGTACTAATTGGAGAGAATAAGTACGAAAAACGTTTTGTTAAAACAGGGCTAAGTGATGCGATTGTTACCGAAGTTGTGGAGGGTTTAAAAAAAGGAGAAAAAATTAAAGTACCAACTTTAGCTAATCCTAACGAGTCTTAATTATATGTCAGAAATCAAACCAACCACAAAGGAATTAAAGTTATTAATTGATAAATTAAGAGATCGTTTTGAAACTAATCTAAATAGACATCCATCTAATGATTGGAAAGAGATTGAAACGTTTTTAGCAAAAAACAAAAAAGCCTTATTAAGTATTTATCATTTAGAAGAGAGTGGGGGAGATCCTGATGTTGTTGAGTTAAGCACTATCAAAGGCGATATTGTTTTTATAGATTGTTCTAAAGAGACTCCAGTTGGTAGAAGAAGCTTATGTTATGACAAGGAAGCTTTGGACAGCAGAAAGGAAAATAAGCCAAATGGCAGCGCCACTCAAATGGCATTAGATATGGGCGTAACTTTACTAACAGAGCAAGAATATTTTGACTTGCAAAAGTATGGCCCGTTTGATATGAAAACATCTACATGGCTTCATACGCCTGATTCAATTAGAAAACTTGGTGGAGCTATTTTTGGTGATTATAAATTTGGAAGAGTATTCATCTATCATAATGGTGCCCAATCTTATTATGCCGTAAGAGGTTTTCGTGCTAAGATTAAAATCAACTAGGCCAAATTTACAATATCAAGCACAACCAATAAGGCAAAAATAATTGCACCAATTAATGTCAAATGTAGTAGTAAATCAATCCAAAAGTTTAATGTAATACTTTTACTGTCTTTTAAAAAAACAGCTATTAAACAAATAATAGGGAACAAACTAAGTATAACTAGAACAATCAAGTTGGTGTCAGACCCACCCTTTTTTGCCATTGGTAAGGCCATTGGCTTAATTAATTTGTTTAACTGAATATGTTTTATGTTGTTTGAGACTAAAGAAAGATCATTTTTTGAAACTTCTGATAGATTAGGCTGGATTTTAGCAGACGCAGGATTGGTCATAACAGTTAATTCTACATTTTTATTGTTTTCTGAAGCGATTTCTAATTCTTGCTGCTCTATTTTAACCTGACTATAACTTTTGCTGTTTAATATTTGAGGGTTTAACTTTCCGGTATTGGATGAGTTGTTTTTAGAATGATTTGATGCAAAATAAAAACCTTTATTATATTTTCTTTTTTGTAAACTGAATTTGTTTGAGCAAGATGATACAATTAATATTATTGATAAAAGTGTAATTATTTTTTTCATAATTTGAGTATGTTAGTTTTTACAAAAGTAAGAAGCTTTGTTAAATATCAAAAGTTTTAAGGTAGTTTTTGTTCGTTAATTTTAAACTCTGTACGGCGGTTAATTTTATGTTCATCATCCGTACACTCAACATTATTAGTACACTTGTTTAATAGTTTAGTTTCGCCATAACCTACAGCTGTTAATCTTTTCTTGTCAATTCCTTTTGCAATAAGATAATCTACAGCGGTTTGTGCTCTTTTCTTTGAAAGAACTAAGTTAAACTGGTCGCTTGCTTTACTATCGGTATGCGAACTTAATTCAACAATAAGTTGTTTGTTGCTTTGCATGACAGAGATAACTTTGTCCATAATTTTTATTCCAGCATCATCTAATTTATGGTCACCACTGGCATAATAAATATTTTCTATGATGGTAAGCTCTTTCTCTTGTTTGTTTTTTAATTCAAGCACTGCTAGCCATGGATCATCAACTACAAACTCACCCAGGCGTTGTTTATCAGATTCCATAATTTTAAATTTAAATTTGCCATCCATGTTTTTATCAATTACTTTATAAATTTTTCCTTTAGCATCCGCAATAAAAATCCTGGTTACGTTTTTTAATGCAGGATCTGTCTCGTCTGCTTCAAAAATATAATTCTTGTCTGCCTTTAAATTTCTGAAATTAAATTTACCGCTTTCTGAGGTTTTTAATTCATAAACGGCAGGATCATTTTCAGCAAGTAGTTTAACTTTTGTAAAAGCAATAGGTTTTTTGTTTTGATCGTAAACATATCCAAAAACATCCATAATTAAATCTTCATCGTTTACGTCCATTTCAGATAACATGGTTTTGTCTGAGCTAATAACCTTAAACGTGAATTTATCTTTGCCTTTATAAAATGTTTTTAAAACCTTACCACTTTTGTTTGTTAATGTAATTTTAGTGTTTTCTGGTAAAGTAATGTCCGATTCTTCGATTGTAAATAAATAATTTTGGTCAGCAGGAATATTTCTAAAAGCAAATGCCCCAAATTCATTTGTAGTTGTTTCTTCAATCACATCCCCATAATCATTAACAAGTTTTATTTTTGTATTTTTAATAGCTTTACTTGGATTTTCGCCATACAATAAATTTCCCGCCAAAGTTAAATCGTCTTCTGCAAATAAATCAGGTAAAGCACTAGGGTCAGCCGGTAAGTTTTTAAATAAAAACTTTTGGTTGTATCCTTTATTGGAAATACGCTGTATCACGCCACTCTTATCTGCATAGTAATAATGGGCTTTGCCGGCAAACAGAGGATCGGTTTCATCAACATACATCATGTATTTTTTGTCAGCTTCTAAATTTTTAAATTCAAATCCGCCGTTAGAGTTAGTTTTAGTACTGTCTAAAAATTGACCTTTTTCATCTAGTAATTTTAAATGTATATTTTTTGCAGGGTTATTAAGATTTTCAGTTAATAAAATAGCACCACCTAATATCATGGATTTGTCTTTGAAAGCAAATTTATAGATATCATCTTTGCCTTTACCACCCTGGCGGTTGGATGAGAAATACCCGACTGAATCGTTTTGAAATGTTATACCAAAATCATCGTAACTGCTATTTAAATTCAGTCCTTCATTTCTGATGACAATCCAAACCCCATTACTTTGTTTTGCAGAATAAATATCTAAACCACCAAAACCAGGCAAACCATTAGATGAAAAGTAAAGTACACCGTTACTTTTAATACACGGGAACATTTCGTCGCCGGTTGTATTGATATCAGGTCCTAAATTTTTTGGATTACTCCAACCATTCGCTTCTTTTTTACAAAAATAAATGTCTTTTCCCCCAAACCCCCCCGGCATATTACTCGTAAAGAAAAGATAATTCCCGTCTGAACTGATGCTAGGGTGCGCAACAGAGTATTCATCATTATTAAATTGAAACGAGGCGATGTTAGTCCATTTTGATCCACTGCCGGTTGCGATATAAATTTTAGCATGATTTACGTACTTATCTTTTAGTTTATTGTTAGTGCGAGTAAAGTAGAGGGTTTTGCCATCTGATGAGATACATGCAGGTCCATCATGATAATCAGTATTGATTTTTTTGCTTAGTTGCTTGGTCTTTTTAATCTGATCGTTTTTAATCTCAGCGGTAAACATATTTAAATAGGGTTCACCGTTTAAATCATTATTTGAAAAGTCTACAAAATTGAATTCTGTTTTTTCTGCAACAAAATATAATCTATTACTAAAATAAATTGGTGAGAATTCTGATCGCTCGGTATTCAGGGATTCAATATTTTTTATAACGTATTCAATAGGTTTACTCGTATAATATTTAATCTCTCGGCAAAATTTTAATGCATTTTTTGCATTGGCGTGTTTGGGATTACTTTTCAGGAATATTTGATAATTTTCAGATGCTTCTTCATACTTGTTGTTTACTTTGAGCACTTGCGCGTAATTATAATATTCTTCAACATTACTTACGGTACCAATAGCTAATGCTTGTTGAAAACTAGATTCAGCTTTTTGGTATTCGTTAATTGTTTTATACGCATTGGCAAGCTTTAGTAATGCCTCTTGTTTAAGATTTGAGTTCTTTGTGTTAACTGCCTTTTTATAGCATTTTATAGCCTCAACGTACATGTTTTTTGAAACATAATTATCGCCTTTTTTAAGTTGACCAAATGAAACTAAACAAGAACTTAATAAAAAGAATATTATATAATAAGTTTTAAACATAAATTGGTGTTCGATTATAGAAAACGTGGGCTAATTACTTTTGATTTTTTTGTTGAACCTTCAAAACTGATCACAATTTCGTGACTTGAACCTAAATTTCTTGCGCTGCCTAATCCAGTATCATAACTGTAGCCAACCTTGAAATTATTGTTGATGTAATACTGAAATAAAAATCCTGGTCCGTATCCTAATCTTGCAAAAACACCAAACCAAACTTTTTTGAAAAGAAAAGCATTTAGATTCACATCAGCTAAACCATTTCCGTTAACAGATTTTAGTAAAATGGTTGGTGCAAAAATAAATTTCTCGCTAAACATAAATGATTTACCTATTGATAAGAATTGGTGAGTACGCAATCTATAACTAACCGATCCATTATTACCCGTTGAAATATTATACACTTCTTTAGAGAAAAGGTGGGTATTACTGTAGCCAATAAAAAAACTATTAGATCTAAAATAAAGTCCTGAATTCGCATCAAATGAATTAAAGGTTTGAACTTGAGAGAAATCAATTATGTTTTCATTTTGCTTATAAGTTAATTTGTTAAAATTAAACGAGTATCGGTTTAGCCCGGTATTTAAACCAAAAGATAATTTATATTTATTATTCAATTTAAGGATATACGCAAAATTAGCATGGGCACTGGTTAAGTTTCTTGGACCCATCACATCATTACAAAGTGTTAAGCCTAAGCCTATATTTCTATTGAGCACTGGCGCATGTACACTTGCAGCGATTGTTTTTGGGGCTCCTTCAAAACCTACCCATTGATTTCTGATAGACGCTGTACCAACAATACCATCCCTTGCTCCTGCGTATGCAGGGTTAATAATCAATGGATTAAATTGATACAAGTTATACTGCGGATCTTGTTGTGCAACTAGTTTAGAAGCTAGGACGATTAAGATGAGGGTGATTTTTTTCATTTTAGTTTTTTAATATTTCTATCCAACCTTTTAATAATATTAACTTATTGTTTGTTACAGTGTAATAATATGTACCACTTGGGATATTTTCATTTGGAGCAGGCCAAGAGATGTTAGCATTATTATAGTTTTTTTTGTTAAAAAGTTGTCGACCCCATCTGCTAAAGATGGTTACTTCTGCATCCGGATAATTTGAAATGTTTTCAATAAATAAAATGTCGTTTAAACCATCGCCGTTCGGCGTAATTAAGTTATACGTTTTTATCAGAGTGTCTGAGTTAATACAATCATTAACCGTTATTTGGATAATGGCTTCATCCGTTTTACAATTATTAGTATCCATTGTGCCAAGTGAAATGAGGTAATTTCCTTGCGCAGTTGGTTTAAAATAAAAGTTACTATTTGTGTTACCATTAAACCATAAATAACTGTTAGCTACCTTATTACTTTTTAAATGAACAGAATCGTTTAAGCAGATGTTATAGCTTGTCAATGGAGCAATTTCTGCTGTTTGGGTTGGATGAACATTTATTTGTAACGAACTCGCTGCAAAACATCCATTTGAAGCTGTAGCAATAGCTGTATAATTAACTAGATTAGTTGGCGTTACCATTATAGTACTCGTATTGCTGATATTCAACGGAAAAATTGTATACGTGGAGGCAAAATTTGTTGTAGTTGATAAAATGGCTTTATCACCTTTACAAACGATCGATGAGCTAGTAGAAAAACTTACCGAAGGGACCGCTAGCGACGCAACATTAATAGAAAGTGGCTTGTAATTACAGGTTAATCCGGAATATGGCAATTTATATGAAAAATTAAACGAATAGTTATTTACACCTGTAGCTGATGGCGGTAACAACGTGTGCGTTAAACTAGTTCCAACTGGGTTACTTGTGGCAGTATTAAGACTCCATGCATAATTATGGTTTCCAGTATACGCAATGGTAGGGGTTAATACTATTGAGGTATTCGAACAAACGGCATAATTAGTTGGATTCAGGAACGATTTGTTGCCAAAGTTTGGAATGAGGTAAATGTACTCTGGATTTAAGTTAGTGACTTTAGACCATGATTTTAAAATGAGATCCCATCTGGTGTCGTTGTTGTAATCCATTACTACCAGTTCATTAATTAGTGAGTCGACCGAAGCAGGCATTGCAATGGAGGTAAAATTAGAATTAAACCCGTTAATTGATGGATCGTAATAATATATTAGTAAGCGATTGGAGGCTGTTAGATTTGATGTTAAAACAACGAGGTCTTTATTCTTATCTCCTGTTAAATCTGTAAGTGTTAGGTCTTTTATAAAATCGCCATTTACCGGCAAAGCAAAGGTTTGCGTTGGATTAACAGACGATCCGGTTGAATTTTCCAAATAAGAAATAATAGAACTACTTAAAGGAATATTTATACCAAAGACGATGTCGTTAATATTATCAAACTCATTTACTTTAGCTACGGCGACTGATTTATAATTAACATATTGAACTGTAATCGGGTAGGTTCCTTGAGGGGCTAGCGTAAATCCAACAAAACTAAGAACACCAGAATTTGTACTGGTATTAATAAATCCATAACCGTTATAAGGTGCATAAGAACGATACATTAATAAAACATCAGGGTTATTATCATTGTTAACATCATTAACAGAGAGATCACAATCTTGAACAACATTAAGTAAATCGGTTCCAGGATAAACCGTATAGGTAGCATCTAAAATGAAATTAATAGACGTTAAGGTGGAGTTATTTCGTAACATCATGACAACTAATTGGCCACTACTACTTTGAGTAAATACAACCACATCTGTTTTTCTGTCTGCATTAAAATCCATTCCTTTAATAAATTTAGCGTAGCCTCCATAGTTGGTTAAAAAGTTGTATCCATTTACAACACTTCCGGTAATAGGTACATTAAAGCCGGTTGTTGCGGTGCTGTTTACAAATACATTTAAGTTATTATTATCTATGAATAAAACATCTGCCAACGAATCGGTATTAATAAACCCGGCAGTAATACTATTTACATTTGTGTTAGTACCGGTTGGCGTGCTTGAAATCGGATAAAAATATTCATTAAATAGAGTTACTGTAGAAGTTAAGCTGTTGTTTGTAAGAAAAATTATTTCTTTTCCATTAGGTGTTTTATTTATTACGGAAGCTAGGTCTGGATAACCATCTTTATTAAAATCCCTTACAATAACGCCTTTATGTGAATTTTTGAGTGAGTTACCATACCTAAGCGATGAATCCAAGCAAAAGAAGTTTGCGGTAAATGGCAATTGGGCTAATCCTAGCCTAGTAGCTACACTAAAACAAATGATAAATATAACATACTTATAATCCATAATTTATTTCAACTCGCTGTATTTTTTTAATTGTTTAGTAATTCTACCCAGCCTTTAATTGGTTTAATACCTTTTCCAAGGTCCAAAACATAAAAATAAGTTCCAGAAATTATCGTTTCACCTTTAGCAGGCCATCCATTATCATTTTTGTAATTTTTAATTGACTTTAAAAGTTTGCCCCAACGGTTATATATTAATAGCTCGTGGTCTGGAAATTCCTCTAAATTATCAATGGTTAAAAAATCATTTATTCCATCTCCATTAGCTGTAATTGTATTATATATTTTTACTCTACATGGACCGTTTTTGTCTTCTATGGTGATGGCGTTTTGTGGGTAAAATTTCTCAAGAAATCCTGTTCCTGAAGGTGTTTTAATGGAAATAATTAACGAGTAGGTACCGGCATTTAAACTATCTACATTATTGCAAGTTGCGTTTGTACAGATAGATGATGGCGACCATAAATAACTAACTGTTTGGGTTGGTGAAACATTTGACACACTTACACTGATATTTCCATCTTTTCGATCAGTACAACTGACAGGATTGTAGGTAACAAAAACTTTGGGACCATCAAAAATTTGTAAAAAGCCTTGTGTAAAAGTGTAAGTTCCAACAAATTCCGTACTTACAAATGGTTCTCCAATATTGTCGGTATAAATAAAGTTAGAATTAATTGTATGCGTTTGTCCGGCAGAATTGATAACCGAATTATCAATTGTTTGGCCGCTTAATCGAATAACAACACAACTAAATATTACTATTAAATTTCTCATTATTCAATTACAAAATAGTTAAGTTTAATTTGTTCAGAACCAACTAAGATTAGCGGTGTAGCAGATAAATTAACCAATCGGAAAGTAAAATCATTTGATCCGGTTGATAATAATTGTACGCTAAGTTTGCTTATTTCGTTTCCTGTGTGTTGTTGTGTAAGAACAACAATAGGAGTGGTGCCATAAGATTTGTTAAATGGCACAACAAAGTCTGCAACTGCACCGCTTGGCGTAGTTGTAAAGGAGGTATTTGCTATTAAGATGGTGCCTTTTACATCTGTACAGTTAATAGGAGTGATTGAATAACCGCCTGCTGGGAATCCTCCAAAGGAATAGGTGTGGGTAATGATACCAGACAAATTACCAATGGATTTAAGGTGCGCATTTTGCAATTGAACGCCAATTGCAGCTATACTTGAGTTGGAAGCTGCGTTAATTGCCGGCGACATTTGTACAGAACTTCCATTAGCAACCTGAAGCACAGGAGCTGAATTAGTTACACTTAAATTTTCGAATACACCTGCGCTACCTGTACCGGATCCTGTTTTATGTGAATATAAACTTGCCTGATTACCGGTTTGCAATACAGATAATGCAAAGCCGGGCCCTGTAGTGGAGTTTGAGCTAACATTCAACGCTGGAGCACTATTTCCGGAATTTAGATTCTCTACTCTCAAAGCATTGCCTGAAGCCGCTCCATTTTTTTGAGCAAAAATAGAAGGTCCGACATTATCATTTGAACCAAAAACACCGGCGGCATTAGCATCTGTATTCTGAGTAATACCTAATACACCATGTGCATTATTATTCGGAATTCCTCCGGTGTTAATTCCATATACTCCTGATCCTATGCCAATATTTTGTCCGTAAACACCGGAAGCATTAATAGCTGCAGTACTGCTTGCTCTACCATAAACACCGCTTCCTGTGCCTGAATTTCGGCCGAATACACCATAAGTTGTAACATTTGTGGAGTTTGTCTCTCCATAAACACCGTGTGCATCAGCACTGGCAGACCCGGTTAAATTTACACCGGCAACACCTAAACCAATACCACTATTATTACCTTTAACTGCTGCACCTTGTGCTGAAGAAGAATTTGTTTCACCATAAACGCCATAAGCAAAGGAAGAAGATGTTGCACCATTGTTAATCCCGTTAACAGCTGCGGCAGTATGTGTTGTTTGTACGTCTAATTTAGCTAAAGGTGCAGTGAAACCACCAATCGCAACGTTATTACTCGTTCCATTGATGAAAATGGTTGGATTTAAAGTGGCTGAACCCGCTGTAAGCCTTAAATTGTTTTGTGCATAAAGTGTAATGTCATCATCCGTTGTGTTTCTATCGCCTAAATACCCCCTTACTAAAGCCAACGGGCCTCCCGAAAAAGTTAAAAATGACTGATTAGCAGGTGAATTTGACCCTCCTCGAATGGACATGTGTCCATAGGTTAAGTCAGATGTCGAACTTAAAGGCCCCTGTAAAGTTAAGTCTTTACCTAATGATGTAAGAGCTGTATTACCGCCAATTACAACGCCACCGGCTCCGCTTATAGTTGAAGTATTGATGCCGATTCTTTGTAAACTGTTGGTAACAATGCTTAACGCACTAAAGTCATTTGTTCCAAACGAATTAGTGCCAAAAACCGTTCCTGTATTGCCATTTAAACTCCAATCATTCCCAATTACGCTTGAAAGATTAACACTGTTAGATGAAGGACCTGACGTTAAAGTATTACCGGTTAAACTCAAACTTTGTGTAGGTATTACAAATGAACCTCCTAAATTGGATGTAATAGTATTGGTCGCTATTGAGAATGATTGGGTTGGGACGTTAACCAAAAACGAACTACCTGCGGTTGGTGACACAACTGCATTATTAGTTCCGGTAATAGTTATAGTTGAAGAACCAGAACCGGTTAACGTTGCAGTTGTTGCAAATGTTCCTTGTGTTAAGGTTAAAATGTTAGTTGCATTGGAAAAATTTAAGCTTGGATTAGGAACACCAACATTAAAAGTTGGATAAGTAGAATTAACAGTGGCTACACCGGATGAAGTAATCGTAACCGTTTGGTCTGGCGACAGATTTGAAATAACACCGATTGATGAAATACTAATAGCTGTGCCCGCCGAATATACAGAACCACCCGGAATACTAGTTGTGTTGCCACCAACACTTAAAACACCTCCGCTAAAGTTAACGGTTGGAGCAGGAGCAGAAGAGGCCGTTTCGGCATGTAAGGCGTATGGAACACTAGCTAAATTCTGTGGACTTAAAACGACGTTGTTAATGCTTACAATTAAACTATAATTTCCACTTGATAAGTTACTGGTAATTGGATTGCCGTTACTTCCAATGCTTGTATTAAACAAACCAAAGGCATTTGTATTTGAAAGTTTACTGTCTGTATAAATCGGAGAGCTTCCATTTGTAATCGTAAAATTTAAACTTACCGATTGATTCACAATCGGATTTCCAGAAGCATCACGCGCTATACCTTGGTAATTAATAAATTTAGGTGTTTGTGCAGTAACAACAAACGTTGTTAAGATGGAAAATAATATACTAAGTTGTTTTCTCATTTTGTTTCAATAATTATATAATTAAAACTATGCAATGTACTTGCAGCTGGCGGTGTATTGTAAGTAATATTGAATCCTCCGGGTGAAGAAGTAACGTGAATATTTGCTGATGACGCTGCAAAAGATGCAGGTGTCAAAATAACTATTGGAGCAAAAGTATAAGGTTTGTTAAAAATAATTCCAGCAAATGTGGATGCTGTAAATCCGCCCGTTCCAAAGTTTATTGTAATTCTTCCTGCAACATCTGTTGAGGAGGTTAGTAATGTCACGGTGCCGCCAGTTCCTAAAGGGGTAATTACAGTTGTTGAAGGAGCTGCGCCTTGAGTTGCAATATGGCCATTTTCTAATAAAAGAGATAAGGCTGATGCATTATTTGTAGCCGAACTAACTGCGTGAACAGCTGCACCAGGTCCTTCTGTTAAGGCAAAAACAGCATCTGCGGTATTTCCCGCTACAATATTTTCAATGCGTGCGCCAATTCCGCTGCCAGTACCTGATCGTTTTACATGCAAGGCGATACCTGAATGACCGCTAAAACTATTTACAAACATTCCGGTTGAACTACCACTATTAGCATCAGCCTGAATACTCACGTTAGTTGAGTGCGTTCCTTGCGCAAGACCATAAACGCCTGCTGTTCCAGTAAATGTAGTTGAAGTACTTATTCCGGAAACACCATTTCCTCCTCCTAAACTCTCTGCATAAACACCTGCGGATATTGAGTTTGAGTTAGCGCTAGACGCTCTTAAGCCAAATGAAGGAGCAGAAGTTAAGGTATAATTATTTATAAAAAGTGCTGCCTGTTGATTACTTAATGTGTTTTCAATGATGTGCAATTTGGCGTTAGGATTAGGTGCATTAATTCCTACATTGCCCGAGTTTTTGACGTTTAACAGAGGAGAAGATGCATTATTCCAAACTTGAAACGCATCAGTTGATGCACCAGCTTTACTTCGCGTAACCAAGCCACCATCAAAATAACCTGCATAACCGGCAGGTGATGCATTAGTATTAATACCAAATACACCATAATTGGTTGAGTGAGAGCTTGATGCGATTAAACCGTTTCCTGTAACACTCGTAAAACTTGCTGCGGAACCGATACTACCGGTATGACTAATTAATAAACCATCAGACAAATTTGGTTGATCAATACGTGTTTGTCCATTTACATGAAGTTTAGCTGCTGGCGTAAGAACTCCAATCCCAACATTATCAACTGTTGTTGTTGGTACTATACTTGAACCTGTTTTATTCCAAATATTATTAGGGACTAAAGGAATATATGTATTTAATCCTTCAGAAACCATATAACGATTAGTAGTATTATCATAGTATATTCGGCCATTACCAGTACCTGCAACGGAAGGCATTGAAGACATGCCGCCGTGGTGTAAAAAACCATTTAAATATTGATTACCGTTAACCGCAACAGAATAATTGGAGCCACCGATATTTAATGAATTGATTCCTATGCCTAGTCCATTTGTGAGTGTTGAAGGAAAGATTGTATTTCCCGAAAGTGAAAAAATGGGTGTTGAAGGTGTCCATTGTCCGGTGTTAAAAACTAAATTTTGACCAGAGGTTGGAGCGATTGTTGAAATTGGCAAGCCTCGAATGGCAGTTACCGTGTTATTGTTAGAAGGGCCATTTGCATCACCACTTAAAACAGAACTGGTTGATGTTGGAATAACAAATGTTCCACCGTAAGTAGACGTAACCGAACCGCCTCCTATAGAATTAAAGATTTGAGGTGTTAAACCAATACTGTAAATAGGGGGAGCAGAAGTAACAGTTAAAGGATTTGTGGCGCTAATATTAATGGATTGTGAAGGTGCGGTATTTATAATTGAACCTGATACAATACTTATACCGGTTCCGGCTTGGTAGTTTGTTCCAGAGCTTATGGCAATAGAGGTAGAACCAATGGTTAAAATGCCCGACGTATATGTTACCAGAGGTTCAGGAGCATTTAGAGCGTATGGAACACTTGCCAGTAATTGTGGAGGCAGGCTACTACCATTAATGGAAACTAATAAGTTGTAATTACCTGCTGAGAAATCAACATTAATTGGATTAGCATTGCTTCCAATGGTTGTGTTGAATAAACCAAATGCATTCGTTGTACTGTTTTTTGAATCAGTAAATGGTGTTGATACACCATTAGTAAGTGTGAAGCTTATGGCAACAATTTGATTTTGGATGGGTATTCCAGAGGCATCCCTTGCTAGGCCTTGATAATTAATGAATTTTGGCGCACCTACTTGAGAAGACAACGAAAACGAAAAACAAACTAGTAATGTAATATAAATTTTTTTCATACTTAAACAATATTTAGAGTTCAGATATTGATTAAACAACGATGAACATATAATATTTAAAGATATAACATTTTTTTTAATAGATAAAGGGTATTTTTAAATTTACTTAAATTAGTGTAAAAGTATCAAGATTTGAAATAATACGGTTTTAAATATGCAGGTTCAAAATAGTCAATATCCTCAAACTCTCGATTTTTGAGTTTATTAAAAGCCATTAGATAAAAATTGCGAACACTGGCATTAATTTTATCCAAAAATTGAATATTTGGTAAAGAACTCAAATAAGGCTGACATTTTACTGCACCATCACCCAAACAAATTATCGGTTGGTAATTTAAAAAATCTAAATAACTTTCCGTGTCAATTATCTTGGCATGTGAATGTATTATTTCGCAAAAATTATGATCTAATAAGCAAGTATATACTTCCATTCGCCTTGCATCAATCATAGGTAAAAAAAATGCAGCATTTTCATTATTTAAATTATAACACATTGCATGCAGGCTGTTTACGCTTATTAGAGGAATATTTAAAGCAAATGCCATTCCTTTTGCAGCGCTAACCCCAATTCTTAGTCCGGTGTATGATCCGGGACCTTTATTAACAGCTACAGCAGTTAAATCGACAGTGTTTATTTTTTGATTGGATAATATCGACTGAATAAATATATGTAGTTTCTCTGCGTGAGAATATCCTTCATTCTCCTCAATAATGTCAATTAATTGGTCGTCAATACTTAAACCAACTGAGCAAACAGTAGAACTAGTATCAATGTGTAAAATAGTTGCCATTAATTACTGTTCTTCCTCCTTGTATAGATCCTCTTTTTTAACAACATTTACTTTTTGTAAATCTTTTAAAGTTTTACTGATTGCTTTGTATGGCCCACAAACTAAAATTTGAGAAGGTTTTAGTCCCGATACAATTTCTATGTAGTCATTGTCTTGTATGCCTGTTGTAACTATTGTTTGCTTAATAATTGAGTTCTCAACAATAAAAACAATCTCTTTTAAATCATCCTCACTGCTTTTTAATTTTGTTTCTTGATCATTACTAACTTTAACTTCCGGTCGGTCAAATTCGTTATTTGTTTTTAAACTGTCTTTGTTTCTGGTTGTAACTGCTTGGATGGGAATAGAAAGCACATTAACGGCTCTTCTGGTTTGAATATCCACGCTTGCACTCATTCCGGGTCTAAACGGTACTTGGTTTTTTTCATTTATTAAAAAGGCATAGGATTCGCGGAGTAATCTAATTTTAACTGTAAAATTGGTTACTTGATCTACTGAAATACCATTACTATTTGATGAATTCGCAATTTCTGTAACTATGCCCTTAAATTTTTTGTCCATGTAGGCATCCACTTCAATAATAGCGGTATCTTGATTATGCACTTTAATGATATCGTTTTCGTTTACCTCAACACTCACTTCCATTTCATTTAAATTGGCAAGACGAAGAATTTCGGTACCTGTCATGCCACTTACACCAACAACCCTTTCGCCTTTTTTAGATGAAAGTTTACTTACAGTTGCATCAACAGGAGAGTATATATAAGTTTTTTCTAAATTCGTATTTGCCTCTCTTAAGGATGCCTGCGAACTTTCTATAGTATAATTACTGGCATTTACGCCGGCTTCTAATGCGGCTACGTTTGCTTTTGCTCCTTCATATGCAGCCTTACTTGTTTCAAACTCTTGTTGCGAAATGGCATTTTGATTAAATAGTTTTTCACTTCGGTTATAGGCCGCCAGGCTGCTTGCTAAATTGGCTTTCGCTTGTTCTAATTGTGCTTTTGCAGTTTGTAAATTTGCTTTGGTAGTATTAACCGTTGCACTCACTCTATCAATAGCACTCATGTACAAATCAGGCTTAATTCTGCAAAGTAAATCACCTTTTTTAACCTGATCACCTTCTTTCACATACATTTCTGTTATTTCACCGCTCACATCGCTACTGATTTTTAGCTCTGTTTCAGGTTGAATTTTACCCGTAGCAGAAACAACTTCTATTATCGTTCGTTTTGTAACTGTTTCTGTATAGACCTCTGTAGGCTTATTACCTTTTAATTTACTAACTAATATGAAAATAATAATTAATGTAATGCCTGTTCCAATAATCCAATAAATACGCCTCATAGGGTTTTAAAATTCGTTGTTATAAAGTTTCTCAAATTTACTAATAAATATTTGTTTAGTCTTTGTTTAAGGCGGTAACTTTAAGCATGCCAAATCATTCTAAAATTCCCAACCAACTTATAAACGAAAGCAGCCCTTACTTATTACAACATGCTTATAATCCGGTTAATTGGTTGCCATTTGGCAATTCAGCCTTTGAAAAAGCCAAGTATGAAAACAAACTGGTTTTAGTTAGTGTTGGTTACAGTGCCTGCCATTGGTGTCACGTAATGGAGCATGAGAGTTTCGAAGATCAAGCTGTAGCAGAGCTAATGAACAAGTACTTCATAAATATTAAGGTTGATCGGGAAGAGAGAACTGATGTAGACATGCTTTACATGCAAGCAGTACAAATTATGACAGGGCAGGGGGGATGGCCTTTAAATTGTTTTACCCTTCCAAGTGGCGAACCAATTTATGGAGGTACTTATTTTAATAAGCAACAATGGATTAACGTTCTTAAAAATTTATCTGAATTATTTAACAATGATCCTGCAAAGGTTGAAGAGTATGCTCAAAATTTAACGAATGGACTAAAGCAGGCTGAGTTAATTAACTCACAATCACAGAAGGAGGAGAGCGTTCAATTTCAAGAAATTTTGGAAACAGGTATTGCAAAGTGGCAATTAAGATTTGATAATGAAAATGGAGGCCCAAATCATGCCCCAAAGTTTCCACTTCCAAACAATTATATGTACTTATTAAATTATGGTTACGAAAAAGTTGATAAAAACATCATGCAACACTCTGAACTGACGCTTACAAAAATGGCCAATGGTGGAATTTTTGATCATATTAACGGTGGTTTTGCAAGATACAGTGTAGATTTAGTTTGGAAGGTTCCGCATTTTGAAAAAATGTTGTACGATAATGCCCAACTGGCAAGTTTGTATTGTCAGGCATTTGTTAAAACCAATAATGAGCTATATAAAAAAACCGCTATTAAAACGCTTGATTTTATTAAACAGGAATGGTACAGGGACGGTTACTTTTATAGTGCACTGGATGCAGATAGCGATGGCGAGGAGGGTAAGTATTATGTTTGGGAATTGAACGAAATAAAATACCACTTAACCGAAAACGCTGATTTGTTTATAGATTACTTTCAGTTAAATGAAGTTGGTTATTGGGAAGATGAAAAGTACATTTTAATGCGTAAAGAAGACTGTTCTAATCTTTTAATTAAATACAATTTGACAATACAGGAACTTGAAAACAAAATTAATACATGCATTGAGAAGTTAAAAAAAGAACAACAAAAACGAATTAAGCCTGGCTTGGATGATAAAACTATTTGTGCATGGAATGCTTTGGCTTGCAGTGCCTTTTGTGATGGGTATTTAACTTTTGGAGACGAGAGTTATAAAACAATAGCATTAGCCAACATGCAATTCATTTTAAATAATTTACTGAACGATAAGGGTTTACTTAAGCGGATTTACAAAAATAGTTCAAGCAAAATTGTTGGTTTTTTAGATGATTACGCATTCACAATTGATGCGCTATTAAAATGTTATTTGATTAGTCAAGATGAAAATTATATAATAAAATCAAAAAAGTTAGCAGATTATGTATTAGAAAAATTTTCTAATCCGAACAGTGATTTACTTTATTATTCTCAAGAACATAATTTAATTGTTCAAACAACTGAGGTGAGTGATAATGTGATTCCAGCTGCGAATTCACAAATGGCAGTTAATCTATATGCACTTGGACAATATTTTGATGATGATAATTACATAAAAAAAGCTTTGAAAATGCTGAGTTCCGGACTATCAGGATTTAAGAATTATGCAGCTGGATATACCAATTGGGCAATGTTGGCGCATAAAATTTCTTGTCCTAAATTTGAAGTAGTAATTGTTGGTAACAATGTTAATACAATTTTATTGGAGCTATATAAACATTGTCCAACTTATACGATTTTAGTAGTTAGCCAAAAGGAAGGTGAATTACCTGCGCTTAAGAATAGGTTTGTAAACAATCAAACATTAGTTTATGTTTGTAAAAACAATCATTGTTTTTTGCCGGTAAGTTCCGTTAAAGAGGCTATCGTTTATTTTGAAAATTAAATTTATAGTATCAGTTTTAATTTGTTTTGTTGCCAACGACTTGATATCACAGGTATTGTTGCCCACATACAAAACAGCTTTTGAAAAACAGCACCAGTTTAATAGTGAGGTAATCAAAAAGCGGGGAATAAAAAAAATAACATTTGAAATTGTAGATAAAAAAGATTTTGAGACCGTTGTTGACAAGAATCTAATTGAAACCTATGAATTTGATACCAATGGCAGTTTATTGCGTTACTACTATACAACCATTGTCAAATCAATAGAACGAAATATCCCTTTAGTTACCCAAAAAGGCAGAAAAAAGCAGATTTCATTTAGAACTTACATAGATTACATTTATGACACAATCAGCACAACTTACATTTATAAAAACAATTTATTGGCTTTAAAACGTTACCATGATGGCTTAAACTATTATGAAAGTAGATATTTTCAATACGATGATAAGGCGAATATGATAAAAGAAATGCGGTTTAAA
Source organism: Bacteroidota bacterium (assembly GCA_020403265.1). Lineage (GTDB taxonomy): Bacteria > Bacteroidota > Bacteroidia > B-17B0 > Aurantibacillaceae > Aurantibacillus. Next base: position 95,267 of record JADBXZ010000014.1, on the reverse strand, counting down.
GAAACCAATAATAGCACAGATAAACAACTTTTCATTTTAGGTAATCAGGTTTTATTAAGCACAGATAGTATGCAATTCTTTAATTACAGTCAAAAACAAACTAAATGTGTTTATTTTAATAGTGAAAAACGTCCTTATAAAGAAAATTTCATTTACAAAGACAGTTTAGGTAACATCATCAAAATATATGAGAATTATGTTGCCGCTAGCTGGATTGTTCAAGAGCAAAAATTTAGTTACACGGGAAATAGACTTATATCGGCAGAGTATTTTGGGAATGCTAACACTAATTTTAAAAGAAAAGTTGAGTTTGAATACGATGCATTGAATGAACTATTTACTGAAAAGCAATTTAAAAATGATGTATTAATTAAAGAGATAAGTTATGTTTCAGATAAAAATAACGGCTTGTTAAATTCATTTGTAGAAAGAGATCCAATCAATAAAAGCATGAGAATTGTAAAATTGAAATACGACTTTGGAGGCTTATCAATCAATAAAGATTAATTTGGAATCTCAAATTTATAACCAACACCTCTAATAGATAGAAAGTAAATCGGTTCCTTAGGATTTTTTTCAAACATTTTTCTGAAATTAACAATGTAGTTATCAATTGTTCTTCCTGACGGGTTTTCGTTTTCATGCCACAACTCTTCAATAATTTCATCCCGCGAAAGAACTTTGTTAACTCTATTAGTTAAAATTTTCAACAAACCAATTTCTCGTTTTGTTAATTTAAAAGTTTCACCATTAAATGTGTTTACCTCAAATGAATCAAAATTAATGGTATTACTGCCAAACTTAAAGATTTCTGAATCTGATGGTTGAGTTCGTTTAAGTAAATTTTTAGTCCGTAATAAAACTTCTTCTAGTTCAAAAGGTTTTGTAATGTAATCGTCTGCACCTAATTTCAGTCCTTCGATTTTATCAATTGTTTGATTTCTTGCAGTTATAAATATGATTGGTAAATCTGGTTTTATTTCTTTGAACAATTTACATAATGTATAACCATTAACATCCGGTAGCATGATATCAAGAAACACCAAATTGATTTTGGATTTGTTTTGATGAAAGAGGTCTATTGCTTTGTTACCGGTATTAGCTTGGATTATTTGAAATCCTTCCAATTCAAGGTTTAAAGCTAGCGTAGATGCTAAAGAAATTTCGTCTTCAACAAGTAATATTAACGGCTTAAGAGGCATGTAGGGTTTGTAAAATTAGTTGTTTTTCTCGGCCCTTCAAAAACACATAATTAACATTATGTTAAATAGAAAAGGTTATTTAAAATAGTAAACATTGTTACGCTTTTAAATTAAAGTTTCTCTGCTTTCTTAGTTTCCACTTTGTTATATGCAGGACATTTTTCGTGACTCTTACAACTATTTAATGAAATAGAAATTACTAGAGCTAAAATTGAAAGACTAATTACTTTTTTCATGATGATGTTTATTAATAATCACAAAGATAAAATTATTTGGAATTTACAAATAACCGTTTATAAATTAAATTATTTTAGTTATTAACATTCTTTTTATTTGTATTTTTAGTCTATTCCAAATTTGCTTAAATATTTATTGGCCCTCTGCTGCATCACTTTTCTGAATGCTCAGGATATACATTTTTCTCAATTTAATGGTAGTTTATTAAATCAATCGCCCGCATTTACAGGCTTTTTTAATGGTGATTACCGTGTAAACGCAATTTACAGGAGCCAATGGCTCAGCGTACCCGTACCTTATTCTACCTTTAGTATGGGTGGCGAAATGCGTATTAAACCTTTCGCTGAAAAACGAGACATGGTTGGTGTTGGTTTTACTTTTAACAACGATAAGGCGGGTGATGCCAATTATGGTACCAATCAATTTTACTTTAGTGCTGCTTACATTGTTCCCCTTAAACAGGATAGTTCTCTCCTACTGTCAACCGGGCTTAATTTTGGCATTTGTCAGGTTGGATTTGATTACACCAAAATGACCTTTGACAATCAGTTTGACGGTGCTAATTACAATAAAAATTTGGCTACCGGCGAACGATTTAACTACACGTATTACACCTTTGCCGACTTCAATGTAGGAGCCGGACTCCAATATATTCTTAATTCAAAACACAAATTCATGTATGGATTAGGACTGCATCACCTCACCAATCCTGTAATTACATACCAAGGTAATCGTTTAAGTAAACTAGATTTTAAGTTCAGCAATTATCTTAGTTACACAACCCCAATTGGTATAAAAACAGATCTGATAGCTGAAGCGCTTATTAATACGCAGGGAAAATATTACGAGGTTTTACCCCATGCTTCTTTAAAATATTATTTTAATAAAGATTTAAATCAAGCGGTATTAGGTGGTTTAAGTTTAAGAGCCAGAGATGCTTTTATACTAAGAGCAGGTTATCACTTTAAAACCATGCAAAGTGGTATTGCTTATGATATAAACACAAGTAAATTCATTGCTGCAACTAATCGACGAGGTGCATTTGAAATTTATATTAATTACATAATTAAAACAAAACGAGGCTACACAGCAAAAAAGCGTGCTTGCCCAGTTTTTATGTAGCTTAACTATTTGAAGAAATTAACGCCATATTTAGTTTGTATTTTGTTCAATTTCGTTTCTGCGCAAAGCGATCGAAAATTAAGAATTTATGGTGATTTGGCCTTTGCCGAAAAAGATTGGTTTGGAGCTGCCCAATATTATAGTCGTGTTTATAGTCATGATAGCAGCGATATAAGATTACAATACCAATTCGCAGAGGCAAGTCGATTAAATTTCGATAATGATTTAGCTATTCGCTTATATACCAAAGTTTTAACCAATGATGAAAAAAACAAGTACCCGCTGTGCTATTATTGGTTAGGGCAACTTTACAAACAGAAGGGAAACTATAAGGATGCAAAAAAGCAGTTTACTAAATTCAGTAAAACCAAAAAAAAGAAATATAATTTCAATTTAGATTATTACCTGAAAAAATGCAACATCGAAATCGAGGCATGCAACTGGGCTCCGCAAGCTATAAAATTGCCTGTAATTCCAAAGCCTGAGCACCTTGATACCAATATCAATAGTAAAGTTAGTGAATATGCTGCTTTTGAAATGGACAGCACACTCTATTTTTCTTCGTTAAGAATAAAAAATAAAAGAGATCCTAATGAAGTTGCATTCAATAAAATATATCAAAGTGACATTAAAAACACCAAATGGCAAAAGCCAACACTACTTGATACATCAATTAATTCAACCTATTTGCATAATGCTAATACTTGTTTTACAGAGGATTATCAGCGAATGATTGTTTCACGCTGTAAAGCCAAAAATGCAAGTGAGTTCACCTGCGAGATTTATTATTCTGATCAATTAAATGGCAAATGGAAAGAGCTTGCGTCATTACCTCCTCCTATTAACCTCAAAGGCTATAATACCACCCAGCCCAGTTTTGGTAAAATAAACAATAAAACTGTTTTGTTTTTTGCAAGTAACCGCCCAGGCGGACAAGGCAATTTGGATATTTGGTATAGTTACGTAAATTCAGATGGCACTTTTTCGGAACCGGTTAATGCTGGAAAAAACGTAAATACACCAGATGATGAGATTACACCTTGGTTCATTACCGAACGAAATCAACTTTTTTTTAGTAGTACTTATCATAAGGGACTTGGCGGATTTGATATCTTTAAGTCTATTTATAAAGACAGCTTATTTCTGGAACCTGAAAATGCCGGTTACCCCATTAACAGCAGTTATAATGATATTTACTACTCTGTTAATAAAGCAAAAAACAGAGCTTATTTAAGTAGTAACCGTGTTGGGTCTTTTTTTGAACATAAATTAAACTGTTGTAATGATATTTACCGATTTGATATAGAACCATTGACTTTGCCTCCGAAAGCTGTTGATACATTGCAGGAAAATAAACAACAATTAAAACTATTGGTTCCACTCACATTGTATTTTCATAACGATGAACCTGACCCAAAAACAAAAAACATTGAAACTAAAAGAAATTATGAATCAACTTATATTGATTATAAAAAATTGGTGCCTGATTATGAAAAATATTATCCGGCAGGTTTAACAGAGCCATTAAAAGAAAAAGCTCTTGAAAGTTTAACAGATTTTTTTACCGATAGTGTTGATGCCGGAATGAATGATTTAATAAAGTTTAGCAAACTACTTGAGCAAGTATTATTAAAGAATGAAATAGTTAAAATAACCATGAAAGGATACTGCAGCCCCCTAGCCAGTACCGACTATAATGTTAATCTTGCTAAAAGACGTATTAGCAGTTTAAGAAATTACTTTACCGAATACAAGCAGGGTTGGTTTAAGAAATATATTAACAATACTACTCCGGGCGAAGGTAAAATTATTTTTGAAGATGTTGATATTGGAGAATTGGAAGCCAGTTTAGTAAGTGATGATTTAAAGGATAAACGAAACAGCGTTTACAGTCCATTTGCTGCCATGGAGCGTAAAATTCAGATTATAGCAGTTAGCTTTGGTGCCAACTAATTCTTTCCTTGATAATAGTTCAAATAATTTTTTCGCCATTGTAAACTAGCTAAAGCGTTTTGTTTCTCAAGCAATTGGTAATTATCAAAGTTAATAGGAAGCGAAGAAATGACTGATACATTTTTGCTTGGTTTTGCTACCCATACTAAATTACTATGGGCTTGTAACTTATCTGTACTTTTTAAATTAACTTCAAAACCGGCGGCACTTAAAGTGTTAAGTAATGTAAGCGTTCCAAGTCCTTCTTTACCAGAATAATAACCATGCCAATTGATAAACAGTTTACCATTTGCAGTTAATTGTTTTTTAACTAATTCAAAACTTTCTAAGGTTACAGTATGTGCAGGACATTCTTCAGATTTAAATAAATCAAAAACAATATATTGATATACTTCTTTGTTATTATTGATAAAGTTTCGAGCGTCATCTTCTATCACTTTAACGTTTGGGTTTAAATTAAAATAGTTTCTGCTACAGTTTATTATTCTTTCGTCAAATTCTACACCGGTTACGTTAAAACCATTTTCAACAAGCATATTACATAATACACCACCTCCTAAACCTAAAATAAGCACATTTCCCGTCGTGCTGTCTTTCAGTATTTCTGACTCAATGATTTTTAGATATTTACTGCTACTAACCTTGTTGGTTAAATTATACTCTGTTTGAATAATGTTATTGATAGACAAAATACGGCTAACAGAATTACCGGTTCGTTCTTCCGTTACCTCAATGGTACCATTTAAACTTTCTTTTCTGAATAAACTACTTTTTGATTTTGGATTGATTTGAAAGGACAAATAATTTGTAACTATAAAAACCAACAACAACCCGGTATTTATTTTTTTGAAGGTGATTATACTTGACAGCACTAAAATGATACCAAAAGTAAGGATGGTTGTATTAAACCCAAATACCGGGATGATATAAAAACCGGAGATTAAGGTGGAAAGAATACCCCCAACCGTACTGATGCCATAAACCATACCGCTGAATTTACCGGCATCGGTATCACTAGCCAACTGTTTAATAAATAATGGCGAGGTGCAGCCAAGTGCTACAATTGGTATAAATAACAAAATACCGGAACTTAATAGTACTGCCAGGTTAAAATTGAAATACGAAATACGTGGTACAATGTAATAGGCCAAAAAAGGAATGAATGAAATGAAAATACCAGCGCTAAATAATACATTCAATAAAATCTTTGAAGTGTCTTTTTTTTGACTGAAAAAAGCGCCAAGAAAATAACCTGCTGCCAAGCCGGCTAAGGTTATTGCCATTACACTGCTCCAAACATATAAACTTGTTCCGTAAATTGGGGACAGTAATCTTGCACCGCAAAGTTCAACAGTCATAACCGTGGCACCTTCTATAAAGATGATGGGTAAATATTTAATAATGCCTTTAATAGATTTGCTATTCTTCGTTTAGGATTGAAATAATTTTTTGAAGGGCTCCGATTAATTCTTTTTCATCAATGTTAAGTGGCGGGCAAATTCTTAATGCTCTGTCATTAAACAAAAACCAATCGGTAATGATGCCGCTCTCTAAACATTTTCTAATAATCGTAAAATTGACAATTTGGTTATCAAACTCAACAGCTGCCATAGCGCCTTTAACACTTAAGGTCTTAATTTTTGAATGTTGCAAATGTTGAGTTAGAATGGTCTCTATCTTTTTAGCCGACTCCCATAAGCGCTCTTGCAGGATTACTTCCAGATTGGCTTGCGCAGCTGCCAGGCAAACTGCATTGCCTCCAAAAGTATTAATGTGACCTAAAACCGGATCATGACTTAATGAATTCATAATTTTTTTATCGGCGATAAATGCACCTATTGGCAAACCTCCACCCATACCTTTTGCAATACATAACACATCAGGTGTAATTCCGTATTGTTCAAAAGCAAACAATGTACCTGTTCTGCCAAATCCGGTTTGTATTTCATCAACAATTAATAAAGCCCCGTGATGTTTGCAAATTTTTGCAACTTCATTAATAAACACCTCATTAGCAGGCTTTACCCCACTCTCAGCTTGAATTAATTCGAGCACAACAGCTGCAGTATTTGGTCCAATTTGGCTTAATTCTTCAATGGAATTATAAGTTAATTGTTTGGTATTTGGTAATAAAGGACGAAAGGCGTTTTTAAAATACTCATCTCCCATTAAACTTAAAGCCCCATGTGTAGAACCGTGATAAGAGTTTTTAAACGAAACAAAATCCGTTTTACCGGTAACACGTTTAGCTAGTTTCATGGCACCTTCAATACTCTCACTGCCTCCGGTTGCAAAATAGATGCAATTTAAGGTTGGTGGTAAATGAGGTAATAACGTGGTTGCGTAGTTTACCTGCGGACTTTGATTAAACTCACCATAAACCATTAAGTGCATGAATTTTTGAGATTGTAGGTTGATGGCATCAACTACCTTTGGATGACAATGACCAATATTACTTACTGAAATACCACTGATTAAGTCTATGTATTTTTTGCCGTTTACATCTGTTAAAACAACGCCTTTTGCATTAGCTATATTCATGTCAACGCCCATTAATGGAAGTTCGCTGGTTTGAGCCACATGTCTTAAAAACAATTCGCGCTGGTTCATACTAATTTAATTAAATGTATGAATAATTCTCTATTAGAACGTGGAGGAATTGAGTTGTAACAAGGCTCTAGTTTGTGGATTATGAGCTTTGTCTCCTGAATGCATGTCAGATACTCGTGTTTGTGACCTCCAAATGGTGGTTGAGCATCTTCATTAGCAAAATTAGTATTAAAGAGTAAACCAACCAACGAACCATTTGGCGCCAATAATTCCTCAATTTTTTTAAAATAGGTTGGGCGAAGTGTTCTATCAATGGCACAAAAAAAAGTTTGCTCTACTATTAAATCGAAAGATAAATTCATTAATTCGAAAAAATTTACCTGAAGTAATTGGTTTGCTGGAAACTCGCAACATCTTGATTTTAAGTTTTTTAAAGGCTCAGAAGCATAATCACAAACATAAATGTTTTTGAACCCATTCTTTATAAGCCATTCGGCCTCATAAGCATTACCTGCACCCGGAATTAATATTCGGAGGTTTTTATTGGTTAAACTTTCAAAGTAAGTTTTAAGCGGTGTACTAATCTCACCAATATCCCAACCAAAATCGTTTGTTAAGTAGCGATTATTCCAATATTGATCCGATAATTGCAACATTTCAATTAATCTTCTGAAACCTTAAATTTAATGCTGTCTACACTTTGACGGCTTCGTTTAAGAATCACAATTTCATAACCGTCTTTATAACGCTTGTCATTAACCGCAGGAATACGACCGAAGATAAAATTAATATACCCACTTACTGTTTCGTAATGCGGGTTAATAGGAAGTGCTATAGGTAAACTTTCGTTTACATCGGTAATGGTTGTTTGCGCATTCACAATAAATTCAGTGTCGCTTTTCTTCTCAACGTTTGGTTTTTCTTCATCATGTTCATCTTGTATTTCACCAACTAATTCTTCAATTATATCTTCCATTGTAATAATACCTGCAGTTGCTCCAAACTCATTAGTAACAATGGCCATTTGAGCATGGTTTTTTTGAAATTCTCGCAATAAGTCATTAATTTTCATGCTCTCCGGCACAAAATTAGCAGGTCGCATAATTTCTTTTAGTGATTTAAATTTATTTTCGATAAGGGCTTTTAATAAATCCTTTGAGTGAACAATACCTATAACATGGTCGATATCACCTAAATAAATCGGGATTCTGCTGAAACCTTCTTCAATTACCATTTTGGTAATTTCATTTTTACCTAACTCAACATCAAGTGCCACTACCCTATTTTGCGGCACCATAATTTGTTTAACTATGCGGTCGTCAAAATCAAATACATTTTGAATCAATTCATTTTCGCTAGGCTTAATGGCACCGCCTTCTTCACTTTCCGTTAAAATTAACCTTAACTCCTCTTCAGTATGAACTTCCTCCTCGCCTACTTTTTTGATGCCAACTAATCTTAAAACTAAATTGGATGATTTATTTAAAAACCAAATAAAAGGACTAAAAACAAAGTAAAATACGCGCATTGGCCAGGCTATGGCCAAAGTTGTTTGCATGCTATATTTAATACCGATCATTTTTGGAATTTGTTCTCCAAGCGTTACATGTAATATGGTTAATAGCGTTAAAGCAATTGGCAAAGAAATGCTATGTATTGCCACACCATTCGGTACCCAGCCGAATTTAGTAAAAGCTCTTTCTGCAAAATGAGATATAACTTCCTCACCAACAGCACCTAAGGCTAATGAAGCTAAAGTTATTCCTAACTGTGTGGCTGATAGATAAGCATCTAATTTCTCAATAAGCGTTTTGGCTAATTTGGCACGACTACTTCCTTTTTGAACTTTAATATCTAGTTGTGAAGCTCTAACTTTTACCAAAGCGAATTCCGCAGCAACAAAAAAACCATTCAAAAAAATAAGAACCAGCGTAATAAAGAGGTCAAACGTCATAATAATCGAGTATCAAATATACTAATTTATTAAGACTTATGATTTAAGGAATTTAAATATAATTTAACCCATTTTATTCATTTGGAAAATCAAATGAATAAACGATGTAAGAAAATCAACCCTTTGTTCAGAAATACCTGAAACCCAAAGGGTGATTTTCTAAATCGGGATAAACCCAACTAATACAATTAGTTCGGCTCATGCTTCGCCTTCTAATGCATAATTTGGGTTTAAGAAATGTAAGAAGTTTACTTGTGATTCTCAGGTTAAATCGAATTAGTGATTTACATCATTATTTTAGAATTTTAACTTTTATATAAGCACATTATTCTTAAATTTGATAAATATTTTAAACCAATGAAAAAATTAGTATTATTAGCTGCATTTGCAGGATTATTATCTAGCACAGCTGTTGCCAATGTTAAAGGTGACGATAAAGACAAAAAAGGTAAAAAAGAATGTTGCAAAAAACAAGATGGTAAAGCTTGTGCAGGCGAAAAGAAAGAAGCTTGTGCTAAGGGCGAAGGTAAATCTTGCTGCAAAAAGAAAGCTGAACAAGCTGAGGCTGCAACTGATACTAAAGCAACTGAAACTAAATAATTTATTTAGTTGAAACTTTAAAAAACCACCATACTCTTGGTGGTTTTTTTATTTCGTTAAGTTTCTTTAACAATACAAAGCTACTTTGTATAAACAAATTATTCTAAAACTGGTTTCTCTATTGTGAACAGTGAGTTTATTTATTCGTGTGTTACACTAACTTTAATTGAGTTAGTTTTGGGTATAGACAATATCATTTTTGTCTCCATCTTAAGTGATAAATTGGATGAAGGTCAACGGGACAAAGCCCGTAACCTAGGTATTATGTTGTCCGTCATCCTTAGGGTGCTCCTTTTATTTCTTGTTAATTTTATACTTTCATTACAAAAACCCTTTTTAAATATTGCAGCCATACAGCTTAGCATAAAGGATTTAATGTTATTAATTGGCGGATTGTTTTTGATTTATAAAACAGTTAAGGAGCTTCTTTATAAGTTAAAAGTCATTAAACCCGAAACCCAAAATCTAAAGCAAGTTGCCGTTACGTTTTCAAGTGTGCTTATACAAATAATGATTATTAATGTAGTTTTTTCGGTTGATACTATTTTAACGGCAATTGGTTTGGTTGACAGTATTTTGGTAATGGGAATTGCGATCGTAGCTTCAAGTTTGTTAATGTTGGTGTTTGTAAAACCAATTGTGAACATCATTAATAAGTATCCGGGTATTAAACTCCTTGCCTTTGTATTTTTAGTTTTAATTGGATTTTACTTGGTGGCTGAGGCCTTTCATATTGAATTAAGCAAAGCCTATTTATACTGCAGTATGGTAGTGGCTTTGGTATGTGAGTGGCTTAACATCTTGTACAGAAAAGCCAATCCCACAAAGTTTTAAAACACACCCTAAACAATTCTTTAATCAAATTATTAATTTAGCTATCTTAGGCTATTAAATTAGATATGAAATTAAGTACCATCATTTTAAGTGCAGGTTTGTTATTTGTAGTTGCGTGCAGCGAAAGTAAAGAGCCGGATGCTGTTGTAAAGCAGGAAGAAGCATTACAAATTAACGAAAACCAGGCAGTTGAAGTAGCTTTAAGTTTTGTAAATGCTTATGTTGTTAACTGTAATCAAATGAGCAAGGCGCTTGCAGTTGAAGAATGGGTAGCAATGAATACGCAAACAACCATGGAGTTTAAAGCAGCATTAACTAACCTCGTAAACGAAGCTAAAAAAAACAATCCCGAAATAGGTTTGGAAGCTGATCCTATTTTGAATGCGCAGGACTATCCTGAAAACGGATTTGAATTAGAATCACTAGATCAAACAGGCAATATTATCCATTTAAAAGGCAAAGGCCAACCCGAATTTAAATTAACCTTGCAAATGAAACAAGAAAATGGAGCTTGGTTGGTAAATAGTTGCGGCATGGTTAACAATACATTTAATTAAAGAGAAAACGCCAATTGCTAAACTGCATTTTAATCTTATATTTGATTTAGTCAAGCCGTAAAAACGCCATTTTATATCGCTAAACATACCAATTTGGTTGGATAGACGATTTAGAGTTGCGGGTGTAAAGAAGTTATACTCAAGTTGTTTACAACTCAAAACTTGACATTTACGTATAATTATATTATATTTGCACGTACAACTAAATTAACTCATGGACACTAAATTAACCTTAAAGCTAGATGGTGATATAATAGAACAAGCAAAGATCTATGCTAAAAAGAAAAACACCAGTCTTTCAAAACTAATAGAATCATACCTTGGCTTACTTATTGACCCAAAAGACAATCAAGAAGTAACTCCATTAGTTAAAAGTTTATCAGGAGTAATTAATTTGCCCAAAAACGTTGACTATAAAAAAGACTACAAGAAACACATACTAAACAAATACTCTAAATAATATGACCAAGGTATTTGTTGACACCGACGTTTGCATTGACTTGCTATCGGGTCGAAAACCATTTAATAAAACCGCTGAAATATTATTTTCACAGGCAGACAATGGAAAAATAAAAATTTATGTTTCTTCGCTTTCTTTTTCTAACATTGACTATGTATTGCGCTCACAATACTCGACAACACATTCTAGACAAATAATAGCAAAATTTAAGACGTTAGTAAATGTATTACCCGTTGACAGCAAGACAATAGATTTGGCTATAGCTTCTGATTTTAATGACTTTGAAGACGCTATACAATACTCTTGTGCTATAGAATATAACTTGACGACCATTATTACCAGAAACATAAAAGACTATAAAAAAGCAACCATAAAAGTTTTGACACCAGAAACCTTTATGTCCAGACCTGAATAGAAAAGTCCGCCAGCGTATAACACGGGTTTTGCGCTATGCGGGTGACGGAAGTTCACGCGCAATAATTTTAAAGGTGTATACTTGTAGTGTGCGCGTTCAGGTTCTGTAGTAATTATTTATTAAACCCATTTTATTCATTTGGAAAACCAAATGAATAAACGATGTAAGAAAATCAACCCTTTGTTCAGAAATACCTGAAATTCCGATGTGAAATAAGTAATGGTCCAATTTCGTTTTACTTCATTGCACCAAACTTCTTTCTAATCGGTATAAACCACTGTAGCAAAAATAATTATGCCAATAATTATTTTTTCACATTGGTATACCCAAAGGGTGATTTTCTAAATCGGGCTCGCCTGCAATAGGCAGGCTTGCCTGCCTATTGCAGGCCTACCTGCAGCAGGCAGGATAAACACAACTAATACAATTAGTTCGGCTCATGCTTCGCCTTCTAATGCATAATTTGGGTTAAATTCGTGCGGGTAGACAGTAAAGTGCTTTTAAACCCGCACAGCGCAAAACCCTAAACGTTACCTCCAATGGGCCCGGACTGAATTTCAATCGACAAATTTACGTCTGACAATAAACTTTTCGTTAGATATTAGGGCTCACAACTAATAAACATTTTATGGAACTAAAACAGTTTTTAGTTTTTTTCTATCCTCTACTTTTCGGGTTCTGAAAACCCGTTTTGGCTATTCCTAATTTAGCACATTTGCTTTTTACCCTCCATAGACGCCGACGCAATTGCAAAAATCAAACGAGCTATATCCCTACCCTACACAATTAAGTGTGCTTTCAGTACTCTTTTGCGCATATGCTCGATGCATCAAAAGGCGCGCCACAGGCGTGTGGTATTTTTGTTAGAAAGTAATATAAAATGCTACGATTTATAGCCGTTTAATTCCATTACTTTTTTAATTTTATATCTTATTCAGTTTTTTTATGGCACTTAGTTGGAACGAAATAAAAGATAGAGCATTACACTTCTCTAAAGAATGGGCTGACACTTCTAATGAAGAAGCGGACGCAAAACCATTTTTGGTTGAGTTCTTTAATGTATTTGGGATTAGCAGCAAACGAGTTTCTACCTTTGAACATCGTGTAAAAAAGCTAGACGAAAAAGACGGTTATATTGATTTGCTTTGGAAAGGAACGATTTTAATTGAAATGAAAAGTCGAGGCAAAAACCTTGACAAAGCCTACCAACAAGCGAAAGATTACTTACACGGATTAAAACAACACGAATTACCTAAGTATATTTTAGTGTCTGATTTCGAAACGTTTAAATTGTATGATCTTGATTCTCCACATGTCACACTGAGCGGAGTCGAAGTGTTGGAGGGAACGGGCGACGTTATAGAATTTAAACTCAACGACCTAGTCAATAATGTTCAGCATTTTAGTTACCTGTTAGGTTATCAAAAAAAGGTTTACAAAGAACAAGACCCTGCAAATATTAAAGCAGCGGAATTAATGGGTAAACTTCACGACAGACTTGAAGAAATTGGTTATACAGGGCATCCATTAGAAGTTTACTTAGTTCGTATATTATTTTGTTTGTTTGCAGAGGACACAACCATTTTCAATAAGCAACAGTTTCAAGAATTTATTGAGCAACGCACCAATGAAGATGGTAGCGACATCGCTTCAAAAATTCAAGAACTATTTCAAGTATTAAATACACCAAAAGAAAATCGCTTTAAAAATCTTGACGAACAGTTAGCGGAGTTTCCTTATGTTAATGGAAAATTGTTTGAAGAGATATTGCCTATGGCGAGTTTCGATAGCAAAATGCGAACAGCTTTGTTAGAGTGTTGCTATATTGATTGGAGTAAAATTTCTCCCGCCATATTTGGCTCGATGTTTCAAAGTGTTATGAATCCTAAGGAACGTAGAAACCTAGGTGCACATTACACTAGCGAAACAAACATCTTAAAATTAATAAAACCACTTTTTTTAGATGAACTTTGGAAAGAGTTTGAAAGTATAAAAGACAATAAAAATAAACTTCCTGAATTTCATAAAAAATTAAGCACATTAAAATTTCTAGACCCAGCTTGTGGTTGTGGTAACTTCTTAGTTATTACATATCGAGAATTACGTTTGTTGGAACTTGAAGTTTTGCGATCTCTTAATAAATCTGGGCAAGGTTTCTTAGATGTGAGTGAAATTATTTGGTTGGATGTTGACATGATGTGTGGAATTGAATATGAAGAATTTCCTGCACGTATAGCCGAAGTTGCTATGTGGTTAATTGACCACCAAATGAATATGCAAATAAGCAATGAGTTTGGGCAATATTTTGTGCGTTTACCTTTAAAAAAGGCAGCTAAAATAGTTCATGGTGATGCATTAGAAACGGATTGGCAGAGTTTATTAAATCCGATAAATTCAATTAACGTAGTTGCAAAACACGCTAATATTTATTTAGTTGAAGAACCTAAAGAACATTATAAAACAGTGAATGTTCAAACAGAAACTTTTGAAGTACATAAAGGCAAAAAACCTAATGAAAATGAAGAAATAAAATTCGATTATATTATTGGTAACCCTCCCTTCATAGGCTCTAAAATAATGAGCCAATATCAAAGAGATTCAGTTATGAAAGAATTTGATAATATACAAGGTGCTGGTGTTTTAGACTACGTAACTGCCTGGTATATTAAAGCGGCAAAATATATACAAGGTTCAAAAACAAAAGTGGCTTTTGTTAGCACTAACTCTATTGTACAAGGAGAACAAATTAGTATTCTATGGGGGCAAATGTTGAATAAATACAAAATCAAAATTCATTTTGCTCACAGAACTTTTAAATGGAGCAATGAAGCCAAAGGAAATGCCGCTGTCTATTGTGTGATAATAGGCTTCGCCAACTACGACACTTATAACAAGAGCATTTTTAATTATGAAGATATAAAAAGCGACGCCCACGAGTTAAAAGTTAAAAATATAAATCCGTATTTAGTTGATGCAAAAGATATTTTGATAAACAAAAGTTCTAATCCTATTTGCAATGTCCCAAAAATGAGCTTTGGTAATATGCCTTTAGATGGCGGACACTTGCTATTATCGGATGAAGAGAAAAACGCATTTATTTTAAAAGAACCCAAAGCAGAAAAATTTATCAAGCCTTTAATATCAGCGTATGAATTTTTAAATGGTGAAAATCGTTGGTGTATTTGGCTTGTTGGAGCAGAACCAAGTGAACTAAAACAATTACCCGAAGTTTTAAAACGAGTAGAAGCAGTAAAGAAATTTCGTCTTGACAGTGTAGCACCTTCAACTCAAAAATTTGCTATTACTCCAACTTTATTTCGTGACAGAAATCAACCCAACACATATATCTTAATCCCAAGCACAACATCAGAAAACCGTAAATACATTCCATTGGGTTTTTTTGGTAAAGAAGATATTGCGAATAATAGTTGTCATACAGTCCCAAATGGAAATCTTTATCATTTCGGAATATTGATGTCAACAATGCATATGGCTTGGGTTAAGTCGGTTTGCGGAAGATTAGAAAGTCGATACAGATATTCGAAAGATATCGTTTACAACAATTATCCTTGGCCAGAAAATCCAGCAGAAAAACAAATTAGAGCTATTGAAACATCGGCTCAAATGGTTTTAGATGCAAGAGCAGAATTTCCAAAAAGTTCCTTATCTGATTTATACGACCCATTGACAATGCCACCAGTTTTAATAAAAGCACATTCCGAGTTGGACAAAGCAGTTGATTTGGCTTACAGACCACAAGCATTTACAAGTGAAGCAAATCGTATGGAATTTTTATTTGAACTATATGAAAAATATACAGCGGATTTATTTACAAAAGAAAAAGTGAAGAAAGTAAAAAAATAAGCAAATGAAGAAGCACAATAATACTAACGAGACATACTCTTATTGGAGAAATCCAACAAAAGAAGATATTAAATTTGGTAATGGATCAATTCATATTCGTGAATTCAAAAAGGAAAATTGTTTTGATAAAGATGGACAATTTCGATTAGCGTTTGTTGCTGGTGACGATAAAAGAAAATACCATTCATGCAACTATGAATGGTTTATTACCAGAAAATCTAAAGCACCTACAATTAAGATAATAGAATAAATGAAAATAATTCAAAAGCTAAAGAATTTTTATTTGAACTATACGAGAAGTATACTGCGGATTTGTTTACGAAGGAGTGAGAAATAAAACAAGAACACATAAATTATGAGTGATAATAACTTACCTCAATCAAATGATATTATATTATACACCACACCAAATGGTAAGGTGAAAATAGATGTATTAGTACAAAACGAAAATTTTTGGTTAAGCCAATCTCGTATTTCAGAATTATTTGGGGTAGACAGAACTGTTATTACTAAACATCTTAAAAATATTTTTAATACTAATGAATTAGACAAAAATGCAGTATGTGCAAAATTTGCACATACTGCCGATGATGGAAAAAAATATCAAACACAGTTTTATAATATAGATGCTGTTATTTCTGTTGGTTATAGGGTAAATAGTCATCAGGCCACGCAGTTTCGTATTTGGGCTACAGAGAGGCTTAAAGAATATATTATTAAGGGCTTTACAATGGATGATGAACGGCTTAAAAACCCTCAAAACATATTTGGTAAAGATTACTTTGAGGAACAACTTGAGCGTATACGAGATATACGAAGCAGTGAAAGACGTTTTTATTTAAAAATAACCGACATCTATGCACAATGTAGTGCAGATTATTCGGTTAATAGTAATATTACAAAAGATTTTTTTTCAATAGTTCAAAACAAATTACATTGGGCTATTACTGGATTAACTGCTAGCGAAATAATAAACACTAGAGCAAATTCTGATAAAGAAAATATGGGGCTTACAACGTGGAAGAATGCACCAAAAGGATCCATTAGAAAGGCTGACGTGGGAGTAGCTAAAAACTATCTTAATAAAGATGAATTAAACGAATTAAATAGAATTGTAACCATGTACTTAGATTATGCCGAAATGCAAGCCAGAAATGGTAAAGTAATGTATATGAAAGATTGGGTAAAAAAACTAGATGGCTTTTTGCAATTTAACGAACAAGCTATTTTACAGAATGCTGGAAAAATAAGTCATGAATTGGCAATTGCCAAAGCTGAAAATGAATACGAAAAGTATCATCAAAAACAACTAATTAATTTCGAAAGTGATTTTGAAAAAGCTGTGGCTAAATCCATAAAATCTAATACACAAGTTCGTAAAGATTCTAAAAAATGAATAGTAAAATTTTCCAGTAAGTTCTAATTTATCACTTATTTCACTTTATGTTTTACAGACGAAAAGTTATATTATCCCTATTACAATTATTTGATGGTCAATTAGAAAAAATTAGGCTTCAAAAATTACTGTTTTTATTTACCAAGCAACAGCAAAAGGCCGAATATGACTTTGTACCTTATAAATTTGGCTGCTATTCCTACTCTGCAAATGCCGATTTAACGGCTATGGCATCTAAAGGAATGTTAGCCGAAGACACAAAAACTTTTTCAAAAATAGATAATACCGACTATTTAAAAACCTTAAAAGAAGCTGATAGAAAATTGGTGCAACAAATTAAGTTGTTGTATGGCAAAATGGACACTAAAACGCTTACAAAGCACACTTATGTTAATTTTCCATATTGGGCTACAAAAAGCGAAATTGCCGGAAATATTTTAAATCAAGAAGAATTAAATAAAGTCATTACCAATATCCCAAGCAGTAATAAAACTATTTTATTTACAATTGGATATGAGGGCATTTCGTTAGAAGAATATTTAAACCGTCTTCTTAAAAACGATGTTAAAATTTTAATAGACGTTCGCAATTATCCATTAAGCATGAAATTTGGATTTAGTAAAAGTTTACTTAAAAAATACTGCGAAAGTATAGGCATACAATATATGCACTTCCCTGATGTTGGAATACAATCCGAACAACGCCAAGAATTAAATACGCAAAGTGATTACGATAAATTATTTGCGGCTTATCGGAAAAACAATTTAACTAAAACAATTCCTACTCAAACTATTATTTTAGATTTATTAAAGGAACACAAGCGCATTGCATTAACTTGTTTTGAAGCAAATATTTGTCAATGTCATCGTAAGCATCTAGCTGAATCAATCGAACATTTACCGAGCTTTAATTACGAAGTAAAACATATTTAAGAATGGCAAAGCAGAAAGTTTTAATTACTGTTGAAAAATTGAAGTCGGATTTTTAATTTAAGAGAAAAATAATCCTTCGATTATTTTCCTGCTTTAATCATGGTGAATTTTAAAGCACTTACTTGAGCAAACTCAGGGCTTTTATTACTCTAATTAAATTTACAACAGACCTAATTCAATTAGCAAATTTTACTGATGTATTTATACTTTCGTTTTTAACAAAATCACTTCTTCGTTAAAACAGGCTCCACTTTGTAACCTGCATTGGTGAGTAAGGTTATCAAACCATCCTTTCCAAAAAGGTGCCCTGCCCCTACTGCCACAAATTGACTCCTTTCAGTAAACAAATTTGGTAATTTTTGCATCCAGTTTAAATTTCGGTTTTTTAATAAGGCCTCCATATCCATTTCATAATTGCCTATGCTTGGGTCGTTAAACAAACGTTCAATTGTTGTAACATCTTCTTTTTTGTATGCAAAGTATAAACTATCCTGCATGCGTTTTACAGTTTCAAAATCTCTTAGCATTGCTAAAAGCATTTTCTTTTGAGTTAAAATACTGCCGGAATACAATAGCGTTGCTTGTTCTTCAATTGTTTCAAGTGCATTTACAGTTAAACTGTTTGTTTTAGCATACGTTACAAAATCTATGTCCATTGCACTATTGCCATACTTTGCTGCATCTGAAATGGACTCGGCTTTAGAATTTTTTAAAAGTGTGGCATGCACCACAAATGGTTTCATTTTATTGAATGACGCTAAGTTTAAATTGGCCTCAGTTTTAAGTAACTGTGCTATACTATCGTATTCTGTTTTCGAAAAAATAACATCTAAGGCTGAATCTTTTGCAAATAAATAGGGTGCTAATTTCATACCCGACTTTGAATCCATTACCATTTCAACTACCACGCCTTTGCATTTTTTTAATGCCTGATTGACTTTCTTTTTTTCTAAATCTAAAAAACGCTTCGAAAGTAAGTGATAAGTGCCCCATAAATAACTGTTTTGCTTTAAGCCATTTCCGGAAACCTTGTACAAAAGTGTGGCTTGCTGTGTTTGTGAATTTAATTTGAAGTTAACACTCCAAAATGAAATTGTAAATATGTAAAACAGGATGATTTTTTTCATAGTGAGTTTAAAAAAAAAGCAGTTGTTTAATTACAACTGCTTTCAAATTTTGGAGATATAAGATTATTCGATTCTGCCTTTATGATCTTCAATGTCTGTCATTTCCTGTAAGGCTGTGAAAGAGCTTTGGTCAGCCTTATTTGAGTACATGGCCTCTAACTGTCTTTTAACAGAAGTTTCATCAGTTTGCGATGGATTTTGTTTTTTAGAAACGATTTGAACGACAAAAACACCATTATCGCCGGCAATTGGTTTGCTTGTTGTACCACTCTTCAAACCTGCAATGGTTCCGGATAATACGTTGTCAATTCCGGCTCCTTTAATATTTCTGTTACTTAAATTAAAGTCTTCCATCGTTGTTTCATTTAAGTTTAATTTAGTTGCAATTTGCGAAACACTTGTGCCAGCAGCTGCAAATTCTTTTAAAAACTGCTCTGCTTTTTTAGCAACAATAGCTTTTGCCTTTACTTCATCTTTTACGTCTTCCAATGGTTTAGTACCTTTAGTGTTAATGGTAGCTAATTTTACAACCACATGCTTGTCTGTTAATGAAAATACATTGATTTCGCCTTTTTTAGCTGTGTAAGCCCACCTAACAATTTCGCGAGCATTATCTAATCCAACAATTGAACGATCACTTTCTTTTAAGTTATCGGCAATACGTTTTGTTAGCTTTTCGGTTTCAATACCTTTGTCAAATAACTCGCCCGTATTGTTTTTGCCAGCAAATTCACTTGCTTTCGCAAAAATCATTTGGTTAGTTTCATCACTAGGTGCAATTAATTTAAAAATTTGAGCTAATTTGTATGTATTGTGTCTTGTTTTTGAAACATCTAAAACTTCAATAATGTGAACTCCAAATTGTGTTTCAACAGGACTAATATTTCCTTTAGTTCCAATTAAACCTGCCATTTTAAATGGTTCAACAAATTGTTTGTTCTCATCAAACCAGCCGTAATCACCACCATTTGTCTTGCTTCCCTGATCATCACTAACAGTTTTAACCAAAGTATCAAAGCTTACTTTTTTAGTCTTAATTAAGCCGATTAAACTATCAGCAATTCGCTTACAATCAGCAATACTTCTGGTTGGTTGTTGTGTTTTTGGGTCAGGTTGTGTGCCAATTAATATGTGACGAACTTTTGCACTATCGGCAATGGACTTAATCCCTTGTAATTTATATATTTTAAAATAGGCACCTTCATTGTATGGTCCAAATACGCTTCCTACAGGTGCTGTATAAATTGATGAGTCACGTATAATCATTGTTTTTTTAGTGAAATCCTGAATGGTTACAACACCATTTTCAGATTCAGCCTGAATAAATGCACTGTCTTCTTTTATTGATTTGGTTTTAAAATCTTCAGCTGCTCTTTTGGCATCGCTTTCAACAGCGGCTAAATCTTTTTCACTGGCTAAAACATTGTATGTAACATATTCTAATGAGCGTGTTGTTTCAGGGTTGTAAAATTCATAAATATGCTCATTGTAATATTTTTGAATGTCAGAGTCAGTTACAGAAACTGCGCTATCAGAAACCAATGTATACGGTTTCATTACATAAGAAATATTAGCCTGAGTTGTATTATTGGCCATTACTGCTTTAGCCTCTGCACTTGTTACGTACATTCCTTTTTTAATTAGAGAAATGTATTTTTCACCCATGCGCATTTGAACAACCTGATCTTCCATTTGAAGTACTGCTAATTCTTGGTCGCCGGTAACACTTTGAATGGCTTGTTTCCATTTATTAGGATCAAAAGAACCATCTGCTTTGGCGAAATTTGGATTTAATTGACCGGTTTGAGGGTCGGAAATTTGTTGAATAATGAATGGCATTGGCTCCATTACCACTTTTTGGTACTTTTCATCATCGCCAACCATAATGCCTAGTTTATCATACTGCGGTTTAATTATTAAGTCATTAATGTATTGATTCCAAACATAATCAACAACCTGACCACGAGTCGCATCATCAACATCTTGAGTTTGACGATTTTGCCTAATCATGTTTAATTGATTTTCAACTTTGGCAGCAAATTCATTGCGGTCAATTTTTGTGCCATTAATTTTACCAACAGTTGTTTCATCGCTACCACCAAAAATACTCGCTCCTGAGCCTAAAAGGCTTTGAAGGATAAAAATGACAAGTGCTAAACCAACAATACCTACCAATAAGCCGGTGCGTTTACGAATACTCTCCAGAATACTCATATTATCCTTTTCTTCGTTTTTCTCAACCGGTTGTGCGTTCTTTTTGTTAATCATAAAATCTAATAAATCTTAATTTTTTGGAATGGCAAAGATAACATTTTTAACGAATTAGCCATAATTATGGCAAAAAAATTACTTCACCTTAAAATCTAACAATGCTTGTGTAAAGTATAAGTCAAAAGGAAACTTGTAGTACTCTCTAATATATTGATACTCAGAGGTTCCTTTCTTCAAAATCAGGGTTTTTAAGTGCAAGCGATGATTTGGTTTTAGCTTTTGTAAATTCAAACAAAACACACAAAAATGAGATAATTTAGCAAATCCAATTCTTTCTTCATTTTTTAGTTTTAGAAAGTTGATACCGAGCTCTTTTTGTAAGGTAGCTTTACAGTATTTTTGTGCCTCTACCCTACTTCCCATAAATTGTGAAGCAATAACGGAGGTGATAAAATAGCTGATTTGTAATGGTTTGATGTCAATTTCTGTTGGTTTAAAGTTAACCAGTAAGTTTGATTTAGTAAATAACTTTAAAGTTTCATAATCCGTACGGTAGCCTTTGTTCGCAGTTATTTTACTTGCTTCTTGCTCTGCAAGTTGTGCTAATTTAGTATCAATAGGTCTGAAACCAAAGCGGTAATAGAACCAGAAAGCGCCTGATTTAATGCCTTCCGGATTTCCCTTGCCAAACTGATAGGGTTCCACCTCAAACTGGGTGGCACCAAAGGCCTGAGAATAAGTTCTGAGTAATTGCGCAAACACAAAAGCAGATTCGCCCCCTCTAAATGCTTCGAAGATATTGATTCCGATTAAGGATCGCTGACCAAATAACCAAGCTCCGCCATAAGACATTGGGTAACCATTTTTAAACATCATAAATCCAATATAGGATTCCACGCTTAATCTTAATGCAGGTTGGATACAATAAAGTGCAATCGTTAAACCATGCTCTAAGTTGTAAACAAGGCAGTCTTTTGCCTCACCATAAGTTATTGGATCTGTTTCTCTGTTAAGTAAAAGGAGTGCAACTCTTGCCTTATCGAGATAAACTTGTTTCTCTTCATTTGATAATTTAAGGGGCGCCGGTAATTTTTGATTGATTAAAGCCTGTTCATCAAACTTTTTAAGAAGTCCTTTTGTATGAAAATAATGCTCCTTAATCGGAACTGTTCCATAGCTTCTGGAAAATCTTATGTCTGCCGGGTTTATACGAATGTATAACTTAAGTGATTCGAATAATTGTTCTTTAAAAACGGTGTCAATATTTAACATTTCGAATTCCTTTAACAGCCACTTTAATTGATCTTTAGGTTTTTTAAAACCGCTGACTAATTGTATCCATTTGGTTTTAGAAAGTGTATCATTGCCTATACACTCAAATTCCATTTCGTTTAAGCGATATTTCAGTAGTTCCTTTGGATGAACGCCTGTTTCATCAAATGAATGAATGCTGACACTGTTTGGGAAATTTTTAATGAGCCATTGCATTAAAACAAAGCTATAAGTGCCTTGTATTTCTGTAAATGGCATTCCTGAATTGCTTAGTTGTTCTTTTTTTTGAGCAGATAATTGAATTAATGCATCACTCAACCGGTTCAGTTCATCTTGAGTCAATCTAAAAATTTGTTTGTTTTCGGCATATGCACTTAAAAACAATAATTGATCGTGATAGGCTTTAATTAACTTAACAGAATTTAGTTTTTGCTGAGAACATTTTTCTAACCAACTAATTTTAGCCTCAGTTGACGTTTGGTCAAACAATGTTAGAACCTTTTGAAGCTCAATAAATGGTTGTTGCTTATTTAATTCCACACTAAAAAAGAAAATTATTCTTTAATAAATTTCTTAACCATTGTTTTGCCGTTAAGTGTTAAATGCAGAAAATAAACACCAGGACTCAATTCACGTGTTTCAATTTGAGTAGATGTTCCCTCTGGGTTAACCTTATATAAAAGCATTCCAAGTGAATTGGTAATTGTAATTTCTGAAGAGCTTAAATCACGTTCACTATTGATTTTGATATAATCTTTACTTGGATTAGGAAACAATACAATGTCAGTATCCAAAAACTGTTTAGTTACGCCCACAAATGTATTATCGATAATTCGGATAAGCATATCGTCAATGTAAAAGCCATCCTTATTGTTACTGAAATTAGACTGCAAAGAAAAACGTATACGAATAGATTGTCCTATATAAGCGGAAAGATCAATGTCTTCTTTAACCCAACCATCTTGCAACCCATCATAAACAGGGTTTGTTCCGCCAAATGATGCAGGAGAGGTTTCGTATCTTCCGCATAATGGCACAAAGCTGGAACCATTGTTTGTACTTATAAATACTTGCGCTTTATCGTTATTTTTTTCAATTTCAAAACGGGTGTAATATTGCAAGTGTGCATAAACCGCATTGGTTAAAGGGATGTTCGAATTAGTTGTTATACTTTTGTTTGTGTTACTCGAATAATTGCTAGTTGGACTATCTGTGATACTACTCGGTGGCGATTTAAACTTTGTTGTGCTTAATCCCCATGTGCCGCTAGTGGTATAGCTTCCTGCAACATTAACACCGGTATTACTAAATAATGTAATTGGTGTTCCAACAATTTTAGTAATGGTATCTTGATGTAAAAATGCACCTGAGTTTACTTGAATGAGATATTTTAAAGCCTGACCTGGAGCTAAGCTCGAAGAAATTGAATAAGAAATGGAGTCACTTACAGTTTGGTTTAAAGTTAAGGAATTATATACTTTTGGCGCGCCAACTGAAGATAAACTACCACCTAAAGGCACAATAGACACTGTAAACGACCCGGGATTGATGCTTAGCCTTTGTAAATTATAATTTATAAATCCGCTTGAAGCTAAAAATTTATCTTCATTATCTCTGCCAACAGCCATGCCAATTGCCAGCTTTGCCAAATATAAATTTTGACTAAAAGTTGTTTTACAAATATCTAAAATGCGTGAAGAGGCTGGCCAGAAACCATCCGAAGCACTTCCGGCTTCCGGCGTCATAGATAGAATTTTATTTTTGGTTGTTTGTTCGCTGTACATCCAGTCATCACTGTCACCATTAGTAACATAATTAACGGTTTGATCTCCGGTGCCATATAAAAAGCGAGTATCTTCTGTTAATAATACTGCCCAGTTCACAAATGTAGCGCTATCCGGTGTATAAAAACTAGGTAAATAGCCATAAGGATAGATTAATAAATTACTATAGGTATGAGCATTCAAGGCTGTTACAAAGGTATGTGTGTTACAAAAATTTCTAATAGCCTGTGTTTCAGGTTCGCTAAAGCCTGCTGTGCCACGATAGGTATCACTACTCGAATTTGGAGATGATCCCGTATTATCGTATCCCCAATTAGATCCGTAATTTCGATTTAAATCTACACCAAATGTGCCGTCTAAATTATTTCTTCTGTTCTTACGCCACATACCACCACCATTAGGATTTGTTGTTTGATTATAAACATAACCATCCGGATTAACACATGGTACGAAGTATAACTCACTATTGTCTACTATCGCTTTTATTTCCGGATCGGTTGAATAATTTTCAAGTAAATACCACATGTAGAAAATCAGTTGTGATAAACTGGCTGCTTCTCTGGCATGATGTAAAGAGGTGTACAAAACTTCCGGTTCATTTTCATTTGTGTTCGGATTATCACTAATTCTAACTTGCCAAATGCTTCTACCTTCGATACTTAAAGGTGATAGTGCTTGCTTAACTGTAATCAGGTTCGGATAAAGTAGTTGCATACTATCTAAAATTTGCTGCATCTCCACAAAGGTGAAATAACCACCCATACTGCCTAAATGAAAATTAGTTGGTTTAGTTATAGGCGGTGCATTACAAACGCCAGCCGCCAAGGATTTAGAAGCCTGATTGCGCATTTCATAAAACTTAGCCATGTCATAAATTAAAATTTGGTGCTGGATTTGGTGTTCTCTCAACTTGTTTACTTCTGACTCACTTATTTCAGCGATGACTTCAGTTTCTGATGATTCGCTGTGATCGATTGTTATCCCTAATTGCAAAAGTTTTTTAGTTAAGCTACCATCACCCGTAATTTTTACCTGGTGATATTTTTGAACTTGTGCAATTGTGTTATTAAAAGCGATTAAAACAATAAGGATGATTAATTTTTTCATGGATTAATTTTTACTAAGTTAATATTTTATGTCTAAATAATTAAACACGAACGACCACATGTCTCCAAATTCGTCGATTTGTTTAGCTGTTGGTTTGCCGGCTCCATGGCCAGCATTAACATCTATTCTAATTAGCATTGGATTATTACTTAAATTTTTTTCCTGTAAAGTGGCAGCAAATTTGAATGAATGTGCAGGAACCACTCTATCATCATGGTCGCCTGTTAACACCATTGTTGCCGGGTAGCGATTAGGCGCCACATTATGTAAAGGAGAATATTTTATTAAGCAATTAAATTCTTCTTTTGATTCACTGTTGCCATAATCAACACTCCATGCCCTGCCAATAGTGAATAAATGAAAGCGTAACATATCTAATACGCCAACAGTTGGTAGAGCCACTTTGCAAATATCCGGCCTTTGGGTCATTACGGCTCCAATTAACAAACCACCATTACTTCTGCCATGAATGGCAACTTTATTATAAGAAGTATATTTTTTTGAAACTAAGAAATCAATGCCTGCACAAAAATCGTCAAATACATTTTGTTTTCTGCACTTTATGCCGGATTTATGCCACTCCTCGCCATACTCTCCCCCACCCCTCATGTTAATCACCACATAAATGCCATTATTTTCTAAAAACACCGTTTTATCAATTCCAAAGCCTGGTGTAACAGAAATATTAAAACCACCATAACCATAAACAAAGGCAGGTGTATTTTCGTTAAGCTGCAAATTCTTTTTTCTTGTTATAAACATTGGGATTTTAGTTCCGTCTTTACTTTCAAAAAATATTTGTTCAGTGATGTAATCTTCACTTTTAAAATTACAATTAGGTTTAAATAATACTTTCGATTCCATGGTTTTAGCATCGAGGTACATAACTTGGTCGGGTGAAATGAATTGGGAAATACTATATGTTGCAAAATTATCCTTCAGATTAGAATTAAGCCCGTTAATCTTGCATAGACCCGGTAATTGAATTTCATTGATTTTTTTACCTGTTAAATCATATGAAAACAATTTTGAACTTACATTACTTAAATAACTCACTAACAATTGCTGGTTACAAAACGTTACACTCTCCAATAAACTATTACTTTGTGGTATTATTGTTTCCCAAACATCTTCATTAGCTTTATCTAATGTAAAACTAACTAATCTGTACATTGGCGCACTTCTGTTGGTTAACAAATAAAATTTAGGGCCAATATTTCCGATGAGACTTAAATCACTTGTAAAGTCATTTATAATCGGAACGAAATTAGACTTGGGATTATTTAATTCCTTTATCATTAATTTTTCGCCACTTGTAGATTCGGAGGTATAAATGCAAAGGTATTTTTCATCCTCTGTTACCGAGGCTGAGAAGTTATAATTTGGATGTTCCTTATCTCCATATATAAAGACATCTTTAGATTGAGGGGTACCGATAGTGTGCGCATAGACTTTATGAAATTGATTTTTTTGTGTTAATGCACTACCGCTTGGTTCGTCGTATCTGCTATAATACAAGGTTTTTCCGCACCAACTCATTCCGCTGAATTTTACCCATTTTATTACATCAGGTAAATCTTTCTTGGTTGCAATGTCTTTAAAATGAATTTCCACCCAGTCGCTACCGGCTTTACTAATCCCATATGCCAACAATTTTCCGTCATTTGAAACTGAGGTACCACTTAATGCTACCGTACCGTCGGCGGATAAAGTGTTTGGGTCTAATAAAACAGTACCTTCATCCGAAATGCTCTTTTTAATATACAATACACTTTGATTTTGAAGTCCGTTATTTTTTGAGCAAAAATACAAATTGCCTTTCTTGTAGGTTACACCTTGACGACTATAATTCCAGACCTCTTTTAGTCTGGTTTTAATTTTTTCTCTGCTGGCAAATTGATTAAGGTATTTTTCAGTATACCTGTTTTGTTCCTTTACCCAGGCTTCAGTAGCGCTGCTTCGGTCATCCTCTAACCATCGGTATGGATCTTCTACCTTAAAAGTTTCAAAATAAGTATCCATTACCATTTCTTTTTTGGTAATGGGTGGGGCTAATTTGAAGTCGCTTTGTGCAAGTACCAAATTATTTATTATAAGTGAACCTAAAAGTAATATTTGTTTCATTTTTTTAAGATAGCAATGTTAATAGAATAATTTTTCAAAAACTTTATGACCATTTGAATGGGTTATTTTTGTAAATATACATGTTTCGTCAGCAATTTTCAATACCGTTTATCCTTAATAAAAGCTACTTATTAATTGTATTTATTGGATTTACTGCTCAAGCACAAAATGACAGTCTTGTTAAACAATACATTACAAAAAACAAAGGTATTGCAATTGAACAAATGATTAATTACCAAATTCCGGCTAGTATAACTTTAGCTCAAGCCATTTTGGAAAGTAATGCAGGTCATAGCGATTTGGCTAAAAAATCTAACAATCATTTTGGTATTAAATGTCACCTAGAGTGGAATGGTGATACTGTAAGAAAAACGGATGATTCGTTAAATGAGTGTTTTAGAAAATACTCAGATTACAGAAACTCTTATATTGACCATAGCAGATTTATAAAATCAAGACCCAGGTATATTGGTTTATTTTATTTAGGCATAACAAACTATGAGGCATGGTGTTATGGTTTGAAGAAGTTTGGTTATGCAACACATAAAACCTACTCTGAAGACCTGATTGCAATTATCAAAAAATACAAGTTATATGAATTGGATGCCGCAGAAACTTTACAAATCAAACCTTTTCAACCTGTGTCAGAAAAAAAACTGATTCCTAGTTTTGCTTACACCATTGAAAAGTTAAAGTTCGATGCTTCAAATATTGATTGTCTATTTAGTTCAGTTGAATCGTTGCATCCGGGTCAATTAAATATTGTAATTCTTTCTTCCGGCTTTAAACAGAAAGGTTTAAATTAATTTAAAAGTTTCTTTTGTATAATTTTGTATCTTTAGGCTCTATTATTATGGCACAGTTAGTTATTTTTCGTCACGGACAAAGTCAGTGGAATTTAGAAAACAAATTTACAGGATGGGTAGACGTTCCTTTAACAGAAAAAGGAATTGAAGAAGCGAAACATGCCGGATTAAAAATTGAAGGCTATCATTTTGATTTTGCATATGCCTCAAATTTACAACGGGCACAAAATACATTGCTTATTGCATTAGAATCTGCAAACCATCCAAGTATACAACCATTGTTCAATGAAGCTTTGAACGAGAGAATGTATGGTGATTTACAAGGTTTAGATAAAACAGAAACCGTCAATAAATTTGGAGAAGAACAGGTAAAAATCTGGAGAAGAAGTTATGATATCGCCCCTCCTAATGGTGAAAGTTTAAAGGACACGGCCGCAAGAGTTATACCTTATTTCGAAAAAGAAATTGCACCAAAATTAAAGGAAAATAAGAATGTTGTAATTGCAGCTCATGGTAATAGTCTTAGAGCCTTAATCATGTATTTGGAAAAAATGACCCCGGAACAAATTTTACAATTTGAAATAGGCACTGCACAACCTCGTTTGTATGAATTGGACTCTAATTTAAATGTATTAAAAGCACAGAACCTGTAGATGCAAAGTTTTATCGGAGAAAATAGTAAAGTAATAGCAGTTGATTTTGACGGTACAATTGTTGAACATAAATACCCTGAAATTGGTCGCGAAATGCTTTTTGCTTTTGCAACATTAAAAGCACTTCAGCAAAAAGGTCATAAATTAATTTTATGGACTTTCCGTGTTGGACCATATTTAACTGAAGCTGTTGAATATTGCAAAAAGAATGGTATAGAGTTTTATGCAGTTAATAAGAACTATCCTGAAGAAGTTTATGATCACAATACAGCAAGGAAATTAAATGCTGATATTTTTATTGATGACAGAAATGTGGGTGGATTTTTAGGTTGGAGTGAAATATGGCAAACCCTGCATCCTGAGAGCGGTGACTTTGTGCATCAGTTTAAAAATCCATCAGCGCACCACAATTACAATAAAGGAGGAAATTCAATCCTAAAAAAAATATTTGGTAGAAAATGATTTTTTTAAAAACCCGTGAAGAGATTGAAATAATGCGAGCTGCTGCCCAACTCGTATCAAAAACTTTGGCTATGCTGGCGCCGATGGTCAAACCGGGTGTAACACCTATTCACCTTGATAAATTAGCGGAAGAATTTGTTCGCGATCATGGTGCAATTCCTGTTTTTAAAGGCTATAAAGGAGGCAGAGGTGTCCCTGATTTTCCGGCAACCTTGTGTTTTAGTATTAATGAAGCTGTTGTTCACGGAATACCTGGGAATATTCCACTAAAAAATGGTGACATTGCTTCTATTGATTGTGGTGTAAAACTAAATGGATATGTTGGTGATCATGCTTATACTTTTGCTGTTGGTGAAATTTCTCCGGCTACACAAAAATTAATAGATGTAACAAAAGAAAGTTTATACAAGGGTATTGAGCAAATGATAACCGGAAATCGTATTGGCGACATTAGTCATGCCATTCAACAACATGCAGAAAAACATGGTTATGGTGTGGTTAGAGAATTAATAGGACATGGACTAGGTAAAAACTTACACGAAGAACCTGAAGTACCAAATTATGGTAAAAAAACAGATGGGCCTAAACTTAAAGAAGGTATGGTAATAGCAATTGAACCCATGATTAATATGGGCAGAAAAGAAATAAAACATCTTAAAGACGGTTGGACAATTATTACGGCTGATGGTTTACCAAGTGCACATTTTGAACATGATGTTGCATTTATTGATGGTAAGGCAGATATACTCAGTAATTACCAAATCATAGAGGAAGCCATTCAGTTAACAAAACATTAAACTATCTCCGGTATTTCGAATATAAGGTTTAGCGAACTGCGTAAAATGGTTCAGGTTAAACAAGATCAGAAGTTATCCTTGTTTAACAGAATAATACTTTGGCTGCATTACATCGTAATTGTTTCTCAAATTATTGCTATAGCCGCTGCATACATTTCTCCTATGGTATTTTGGATACCGGCATTTTTTGGATTGGCATTTCCTGTAATTTTTCTAATTAACTTTATTTTTTCAATTTATTGGTTAATTCAGTTTAAGCGAACTATTATTTTTGGATTAATTGCCATGTTGATGAGCTTGCCAACAGCATACAGGTATCTTCAAATAACAATGCCCTCATCAACTGAGCAAAAAGTATTTAAGATTACTTCTTACAACAGTATGTTGTTTGATTTATATGATTGGAAAAAAAACAAACAAAACCGACAAAAAATTTTAACTCAATTAGCGGAGATCAATCCTGACATTTTGTGTTTGCAAGAATTTTATACCTCCGAAGAGCAAGGTGATTTTAATAATATAGATACAATTAAAAAACTCTTAAAAACAAACTATCATCATGCCGAATTTACTGTAACACTAAGAGAAAAAGATCATTGGGGTGTTGCCACTTTTAGTAAATATAAAATAATAAATCAGGGTAAAGTTGAATTTAAAACGGCTTTAAATAATTTGTGTATTTACAGTGATGTGATCATAAATAAAGATACAATTAGAGTATATAATATTCATCTTCAATCAATCAGTTTTTCAAAGGAAGATACAAAATTTTTCGAGGAAGTTGTTTCAGAAAAAAATGCTGAAGATGAATTTGGGCATAGCAAATCTATTTTAAGGAGGTTAAAAAGGGCCTTTCTGAAACGAACAGTTCAAGCAAAGTTGATCGCAGATCATATGAAAAAATGTCCTTACAAAATAATTCTTTGTGGTGACTTTAATGATACTGCCGCTTCATACGCTTACCGTATTCTTACTAAAGATTTAAAGGATTCATTCATTGAAAAAGGTAACGGTTTGGGGCGAACCTACGCTGGTAAATGGCCACAATTCCGAATAGATTATATTTTACATAATGATAAACTTAATTGTGTGAAGTATGAAAGGTGCAGCGAAACCTTTACTGACCATTTTTCAATTACCAGTTCATTTGCATTTCCTTAAACCTGGCTGAAAATAAATTAACTTTTTTAGGCACATTAGTTTATTAAATATGGAATAAATATAATACCGGCCACAATCAAACTTAAAATAGATAATACAAGAACAGCCGCTGCACAAACATCTTTTATATACTTAATCTTTGGATTGATTTTAGGTTCAACAATGTTACATAAGCCTTCAATAGCGCTGTTAAAAAGCTCTGCCGAAATAACCAAGGCACAAGAACTTAATATTGCAATCCATTCAAAAGGTTTGAGTTGTAAATAAAATCCAAAAATTGTAACTAGAATGCAGGCAATTAAATGAATTTTTAAATGCGTTTCATTTCTAAGGCCTGCGTATAAACCCTCAAATGCAAACCGGAATGCTTTAAGTCTATTGGTTATAAAATGTTTCATTTATTGTATTTTTCCTCATTACCGAGAAAAGTTCAAATAATAAATATAAAAAAATACCAAATACAAAAGTTATTGCATAGGTTTCTTTGTAAGCATTATTGTTAAACAGCGAGTTAATTATTCCGTTAGCGAGTATTAATGGATCTGTTATCAAATCCCAGCTATTAAATCGCAAGTACCTTCCTAAGTATATACCGTAGCCACATGACATGAAAACCAGGAACTTAATAGGCTCAGTTAAATAGGGTTTTACATGCAGTTTTATTGTTCCGAAAATAAAATGAGCGGCCTGAACAAAGTAGATCAAACTTAATAAAGCAAAGCTTACAATCAATATTAAATCGTACCACATTGGCACCACTTTTGACTTATGTAAATGGAATAAATCCGTTAATACATATGGTGCATTTGGCAAAAACAACAAGGACAAACCAACTAAAACCCATTTAATGTATTGATTGATGGAATTATTTGCACGATTGATAAACCAAAGCGGTAAAAAGGCGAGAAACAAATTCCAAAACAAAAATAGATAGGAAAGTTGGTGGGTTTTTAACATGCGAGTAAAAACCAACGCAACACAGAATAGGAATAGTTTAAAGGTTGGGGTTAATTTATTTAATGTCATAACTAGTTTAATAATTGATGGTTAATTTTTTTGTCGTTGTTGTGTTGAACATAATTTAAGCTTTGCCAAGTATTACGATGACTTAATACGTAGTAAAATATTTTATCATGAATCAATTCCGTATAAGATTGTTGATACTCATAAGAATGTCTGTACTTGTTAGAATTTAATAACCGATGGTTTAAAAGTTTGAAGTTTTTATTTTTGGTTACATTAATGAGTTCTGTTAAATTACTATTAGATAATGAAAACAAATAATAATAGTCAACCTCGAAATAGGATTTACAAGATAAATTATAGTTTGTAATTACCTTATCCCAATTTACTAATGATGAGATAATTAAAGCGTAAAACCAAATCAAGCTATTCATTTTAACCAAATACCAATTTGTTTTATTTTTTCGGACTTTAATTATCATTAAAACCAAACCTACAATAGCGAGAAACAACCATACGTATACACCAATACGTTTATAAGTTAAGTTATATGAAGCAATGTATATCTGATTTCTTAAGCATGTAGATGTAATCATAACTAAGCTTTGTACAATCCAAAGTATAACTAATGCTATTAATGGTTTAGATAATTGATTGGCTTGAATATTGAATCTGAATAGATACAGGATTATGGAACAGGCCATCACAATCGATAAAATAATCATGCCAACACCATTGTGAACAAAATCAGAGTGACTAATGCCTTTAGGCAATGCATTTTTCAACATAAAACTGCATATATCTCCAACATTTAAAACCAATAAAAATAAATTTAAGAAACCAAAAAGCGCCAAGCCTGCTTTTATTTCAATGGCATAATTTTCTTCTTTTAAAGGTTGTTTGGTTAGGTTATTGTTTAAGCCTCCCTCCCACTCGTTAATCGATTGAAACTGCTTTACATAGAGTAATCCGTAACAAATTAAAAATCCGAACAAAGTAAAACAAATCCAGGAAAAGCTAATAAAATCTAAATTAATCCAGCTGGTGTTTGTTGCAAACAAAGGATTAGAAGCTCTATAAACAACATAGAATAAAATGATTAAAATTATAACAATGCTGGTCATTATCAATTTAAAATTATTACCGGGTTTAGTTTGGCCTTGTTTAGTTTTGCTTCGCGTTATTGCATCCAATATTACAAAAACATAGGAACCTGCAACTGAAATAGCAGATGCAAATAATGAAACAACTATAGAATTTTTAGCATTTAAAACAATAGCAGCATAATAAAGTAAAGCCAAACAATTTGCAATAATGCTCAGTGAACTGTTGGTTAGTATGACGGATATAGCAGAAATAATTAATGCAAGAAGTGGTCCAATTATTTTTTTATCATGAAACAGTTTTTTATTTCTTATCCAGCTTAAGATGATGAATAGAAGGCTGAAAATTAAAAAATTTAATCCGGCATTTTGTTTGTAAAATAATAGGCTGAACCCTACTGTAAAGCCTATTAGCAAATAATCATTTTTTTTCATGGTTGTTTGATTTTAAATTAAAGTCGTTGTAAATAGCCCAAATAATACTGCTTAACATTAACGCAAAACCGCAAAAGAATACCCGACAGTTAAATTGCCTAGGTATGTAATTTGTTAGTTCATCAAATAAAATATCGTTGTTAGCAAAGTTCCAAACGTCGTGTTTGGAAAAATAAATGTAATCTAACATAAAAGATAGAATACATATTAAGGCTCCGACAATTAAAATTACCCATAGATAGGGTTTTAATTGGTAGTTTTTATCTTGTTCAATCTTCTTTATAAAGTAAATTGAACCAATTATCATAATCAGACAGAGTAAACATGGCGCCCAAACCGGACCAACCCATGGAATTGGAACAAGGAATAAAATGTCCCATGTAAACAAACTCTGCGGCCATTGAATGGTAATAAACAGAAAAATGTAATAGAATAAATCCCAAATAGCAAAAGCCAGCACGAAATAGGCAAAACGCTGTAATTTAGTTATACCACAAAAAATTCCGGTAGCAACTAACATAATTACAGTTGCCATCTCTCGCATGAATTCAACTTTAGCTATTGCTGGTTCAATTGGTTTTAATGGAAATTCAAAACCACCGGGGTAATAAATCAAGCGCAGGTAAATAACTACTGCGGTTTCTAAAAAGCCCATGGCAATGGCAAACAGACTTATCCAGATCAATTTTTTAGTCATAGTTTAGATTTTAATTGATTAATGTTGTTGTAAATGTTTAGTAGAAGTATGAAACCAAAAAAGCCAAAACTGATATCAATTATTTGATGAAAGAATGGTATGCCTCTAATTGGTCCACAGATAAATGCTAATGGAAAAACTGCAATACAAGCAATCATGCCAATTTTAATGTTAAGTTGATATTGCAAAGGATTTATAATAACCGGAATAAAATACAAGGCAATCACCAAGTGAGCAAAAGCTAACCAATCTGTTCCATATAATACTATGGACGGTGTGTTGCTTATTGCCGCATTAACCTCTATTAACCAATGTTGAATAAAGGAAGGAAAAAGAGCAACGTGTTTAGATAAAAAGGCAAGCTCGGTTTGCAATGGAAATGCTGTTATGCCACTAAGCGCTAACAGAATCATGAAAAAAGTAAGTTTCAGACGGATGGATTTTAAATTGTTAGATTTCATATAAGGAGTTATTTGTTTTTCAAGCGTTTTTTTAGGTAAATAAGGTCAGTGTTGAGTTCTTTATAAAAATCCAATTGGTTAACATTCACATATTGTTTACCGATTTGGTAACTTAATTTAAAATCCCTTAGCCATGATGGAAAGAGAATAAATGCAATAACGCATGTACCAGAAGTGAAAACAGACCATTTACCATTACCTAACAGAAAAAACTGTAATTCACATTCTGCCTTTACGCTTGTGTCAAACTCAAATAATACATGAAATACATCGTGACGCTCTGCCCTGCCAACTGGTGTAAAATGGTTTTTGGCATAGAATAATCCAAGCTCATTTCCTAAGCTTCCCTTTTTATAATTTAAATAATCAATTGGATTTAATTTCCACGCCTTTCTCCGCCAATGTATCAGTGTATGCACAAAGGTTAACTGCGCTAAAAGTATTACTACAAATTGTTCGCGATAGCTTGTCGTATTATTCATATATTTAAAAGTACTTTGTGTTTCAAAGTAACAAGTCAAAAAAAATCAGTCTAATTTTTTAATTAATTTTTCGAGTGCATCTAAATGTTCTTCAAACGCTTTAATACCGGTTTTAGTAGCGCTATAGGTTGTAAGTGTTTTTTTACCAACAAACTCTTTTTTAATGTGTAAAAAACCTTCTTTTTCAAGTGCTGCGCTATGACTGGCTAAATTACCATCCGTAATTTGAAGTAAATCCTTTAAAGTATTAAAGTCAACACTATCATTCACCATTAGCACACTCATAATGCCCAAGCGTACCCTGTTTTCAAAGGCCTTATTTAATTTATGTATGTTAGGGTTAATCACGTTTATAATTGTTTGTCGTATTTAAACCACATGTATATGCCATACAAAATATGCAATACTCCAAAGCCTATGCTCCAAAAAATAATACCATAACCTAAATAAAATACTGCTATCAGACCTAAAACTATTTCAAGTATGCCAAGGTAACGTATATCATGCAACGTATATTTACTGCCATTAACCAAAGCTAACCCATAAAAGATTAACATACAGGGTCCAACCAATAAAACAAAATGCCCACCATGCAATAGCATGGCCAGACAAAATAACCCTCCTGCCAATAAAGGAATAAACATATTAATGAATAAGCGCAAAGTTGTATAGTCAAACAGTTTTTGACCAAGTTTTTTGGCTTTTCGGTTCGAGAAATAAAAAGCTGATACGATAGAAAGCACTAAAACACCAATACAAACAACCAATAGCTTTATTAATAATTGAAAATACTGCGATGTGTATCCCTCGAGGTATTCGCCGGTTTGGATAAAATCGTTAATAAAACAATTACCAAGATAAGCGCCAACTAAGGCATAAATTCCGGCAAATACACCGGAAAGCCCGCTTAATGAAAGAAACTTAGAAGATTGCTTCATCATACTTCTAATGTCCTTTAAGGCATCTAATTGATCTTTTTCTACCATAATAAAAGTGCTTTGCGATACAAAGTTAAGTGTTTTTTGACATGTCTAAACTTATTAGAGCAAAACTTAACATTTTTTTTATTAACAAGTCATTCAAATTGTGATTTTCAATTTAATCAACGTCAATAAAATGGTTGAAAATTAGTGTGATAATTGAGCTTATATTCCATCTTACCCTTTCGGCTTTTTTATATCTTCGCCATTCAAAATATTATGGAAGCAAACTTAGTAAGACAGACCTTTTTAGATTTTTTCAGAAGTAAAGGACATCATATCGTTCCAAGTGCACCTATGGTTGTTAAAGGTGACCCTACCCTCATGTTCAACAACAGTGGTATGGCACCGTTTAAGGATATATTTTTAGGCAATTCCCCTATTAAATACCCGCGCGTAGCCGATACGCAAAAATGTTTACGTGTAAGCGGTAAACATAACGATTTAGAAGAAGTTGGTGTAGACACCTATCACCACACTATGTTTGAAATGCTTGGTAACTGGAGTTTTGGAGATTATTTTAAGAAAGAAGCCATTACCTGGGCATGGGAATTATTGACTGATGTTTATAAAATAGATAAAGATCGCCTATATGTAACAGTTTTTGAAGGAAGTAAAGACGACGGACTAGGATTTGACCAAGAAGCTTTTGACACCTGGAAACAATTTGTTCCCGAAGAAAGAATCTTGAATGGCAATAAAAAAGACAACTTCTGGGAAATGGGCGACATGGGTCCTTGTGGTCCTTGCAGCGAAATACACTATGATGGGAGAAGCGATGAAGAAAGAAAAAAAATAAATGGCGCAAGTTTGGTAAATAATGATCATCCGAATGTGATAGAAATTTGGAACAATGTGTTTATGGAATTTGAAAGAAGAGCTGATGGTTCTCTAATTAAATTACCAAAACAGCACGTTGATACGGGTATGGGATTTGAACGTTTGGTTCGTGTTTTGCAAGGTAAACACAGTAATTACGATACGGATGTGTTTATGCCTTTAATTGCAAAAATTGAAGATTTAAGTGGTTTACGATATATCATTCATGAAGAGGAAAAACACAAAAAACAGCAATTGATAAATATTGCGATGCGTGTCATTGCTGATCACATCAGAACGATTTCATTTAGTATTGCAGATGGACAATTACCAAGCAACACAGGTGCCGGTTATGTTATCCGAAGAATTTTGAGAAGAGCTATTCGATATGGTTATCAATCTTTGAATCTAAAAGAACCATTTATGTACCGAATTGTGCCTACCCTAGCCCACCAAATGGGAGAAGCCTTTCCGGAACTAAACACTCAAAAATTACTAATTGAAAAAGTAATAAAGGAGGAAGAGCAATCCTTTTACAAAACATTGGAGGTTGGTTTAAAGCGTATTGACCAAGTTTGTATTGATACAAATGCCGCACATCAAAAAGTGATCAGTGGAAGAGTTGTATTTGAATTATATGATACTTTTGGTTTTCCGGTTGATTTAACCAGTTTAATTGCACGTGGATACGATTTAAGTATTGATGAAAAAGAATTTAATATTGCACTACAAGAACAAAAAGACCGTTCTAGAGCAGCAACTAAAATAGATACTGATGATTGGATTTATGTTGAGGAGAACAAAGCGATTTTAGACGCACAAGAGAAGGAAACAGATTTTGTGGGATACTTTGATTTAGAATGTGAAACCAAAATTATTCGATTCAGAAAAGTTAACCTGCCGGCCGGCAAGGGCGGGGCAAAAAACAAAGAAGAGTATCATGTTGTGTTAAGCAAAACACCATTTTATGCAGAAAGCGGCGGACAGGTTGGTGACAAGGGTTATATAGAGAATATTAACGATAAAATAGTTGTTACAAATACCCGTAAAGAAAATGGAGTGATTATTCACACCGTTGATAAATTACCGGAAAAAATAGCAAGTACTTTTACTGCCAAAGTAAATGTACAGGAACGTGTATTAACAACCAACAATCACAGTGCTACTCATCTCTTGCATGCTGCTCTGCGTCAGGTTTTAGGAACTCATGTTGAGCAAAAAGGCAGCTTGGTTAATGACGAGCACTTACGATTTGATTTTTCTCATTTCAGTAAGGTAACAGATGATGAAATTCATCAAATTGAAAAGATTGTCAATACAAAAATTCGTGAAAATATTTCAGCAGATATCCAGCTTATGGCAATTGATGAAGCCAAAAAAACCGGTGCTATGGCCTTGTTTGGCGAAAAGTATGGGGATGTTGTAAGAGTGGTTACTTTCGATAAAAGTTTCTCTATTGAATTATGTGGTGGCTGCCATGTGCCAGCAACCGGACAAATTGGTATGTTTAAAATAACCAGTGAAGGTGCAGTTGCCGCAGGTATTAGAAGAATAGAAGCCATTACATCTTTAAAAGCTGAGGAGTTTTTTAATTCTCAAACTCATTTAATCAATGAAATCAAACACGTTTTAAAAGGAAGTAAAGATGTGCTTAAGAGTATTACACAATTACAAGACGAGAACGCTGAATTACAAAAACAACTTCAGGATTTATATAAAGAAAAAGCCAGTGCTATTAAGGCCGATCTAAAAACTAAAATTAAAAGTGTTAATGGTATTAATTTAGTGGTAGAAAAAATTGAATTGAGCAGTGCCGAAGAAACTAAAAATCTGTTGTTTGAGTTGCGTAATGAAGTTCAAAATTTAGCCTGTGTGATTGGTCAGGAGTTGAGAGGAAAACCAAGTATTTCGATTATATTGAGCGATAATTTAGTTAAAGAGAAAAATTTAAATGCAGGAGTTCTCATACGCGAATTAGCTAAAGAAATTAATGGTGGTGGCGGAGGTCAGCCATTCTATGCTCAGGCTGGCGGAACCAAATCAGAAGGAATTGCTAATGCTTTGAAAAAGGCACAAACTTTGTTTAATTAAAATCAACTATTAAATTCTAAACATTTAATTTCAAAAAAAATAACTGTGATCAAGTTAAAATATATACTCATTATTATTGGATTATTTTCCAATTTTTCACATTTATTCTCACAATCAAAATCAGTAAGTCAAAAACCAACCCATTTTATGTCAAAACCATACACCCCAACCATTAGAAGCAACGGAAACTTATATGTCAGCGGACAAATCGGCTTATCTAAAGAAACTAACACCTTGGTTACAGGTGGTGTTGTATCAGAGTTACAACAAATTTTTAAAAATTTGGAGACGCTACTGAAAGAGAACAATAGTGAATTGGATAAAATAGTTGCAGTAACTATTTATTTAACAGATATGCAAGATTATGCAGCGGTAAATGAAGAGTATGTGAAGCATTTTTCGAAACGATTGCCAACACGTACTTGTATTGCGGTTAGTGCTTTACCCTTAAATGCAAAAATAGAAATAACCGTTATTGCCGAATAATCATGCGTAAAATCTGTATCATTGGTAGCGGAAACTTAGGAAAATCCATTGCGTTAGGTCTGCTAAGCAGTAAAACTTATGAGGCTTCACAACTTATTCTAACAAAACGTCAAACAAGTGGCATCGACGATTTAACTAAATTAGGTTTAAATGTTAGTAACAACAATATCAAAGCCGTAAAAGAAGCAACAGTTATAATACTTTGTGTAAAACCCTTTCAGGCAAAGGAAGTGCTTAACGAAATTTCAAAATCATTAACATCAAAACACTTACTAATTTCATGTGTAAGTGGTGTTAGTATTTCAGAGATTTCAACCATTATTAAGAATAAATGTTCAGTTGCCAGAGCCATGCCTAATACAGCTATTTCTATAAAAGAGAGTATGACCAGTTTAAGCTACACGAATTTAAAAGAGGCTCAAACTTCACAACTACTTACATTGTTTAACGCACTTGGTAATACTGTGGTTATAGATGAGAAATTAATGGATGCTGCCACGGTTTTAGGTGCTTGTGGTACGGCATTCGCTTTAAGATACATTCGCGCCAATATTCAGGCTGGTATCGAAATAGGTTTTGATGCGAAAACGGCACATGCCATTGCATCGCAAACAGTAATGGGTGCAGCAAAATTACTTTTAGTGAATCATTCTCATCCTGAACAGGAAATTGATAAAGTAACTACTCCTAAAGGGATTACCATTACCGGACTAAATCAAATGGAGCATCATGGTTTGAGTTCTTCAGTAATTAAAGGAATAACAGAGTCTTATAAAAAATTCGAAAAGAATTAGGGGGATAGGTATTGATTAATTCTAACCTAAGAATCTTAAAAAATATAGTAAATTTATACATTGTATTAAGGTATGAAGGATTCTAAAAAAGTTAATTCAACTGCTTCCGTCTCAAAAATTGGTCAAGCAATTCAATCGTGGTTAAACAATAACAATAAAAAGTTTTTCTTTGTTTCCATTTTTCTTTGTCTACTTTTTTCTGTTTTGCTTTTTAACGTTAAAATCAGTGAAGCTAACGATGATTCCACCTATATAGAATCAGGCTATAAATATGTAACAGAATTTCCAAAGTTCTTTCACACGTTTAATGCCCCACTCTACCCCATGGTATTGGCGCTTGTTATTAAAGTTTTTGGCTTTAATCTCATTTTGTTTAAGTGTTTTTCGGTGTTATTTAATTTACTCGGACTCATTTTACTTTACAGAGCATTAAACAACCGAGTTCCGGCAATTATTTTTATTCCTGTTATTTTGTTTCATGCGATTAACCATCAGGTACTGTACTTTGCCAGCATGACTTTTAGTGAGGCATTTTACATTTTTCTTCAAAGTTTAATGGTTTACAGTTTCATTAAGTTGTATGATAAAATTAAAGAAAATGGAGTTAATATTAAAAAACAATATTTAAATTGGTTATTCTTCGGATTTAGTCTTTTGTTACTAAGCACTGCCAGAAGCGTTGGTATGATCGCATTACCAACTGCTATTTTATTTTTTCTACTTGATAAAAATTATAAAGCAGTTTTATGGACCATTTTAAGCTACGGCATTTTTAAAGGATTATATGAACTAACCGTTTCCGCCATCTGGAATGTGCCTAATCAATTTAAAGGTCAGGCAAAAGCTTTAATGCAAAAAGATTTGTACAATCCAAGTTTGGGTATGGAAGATTTTGGTGGCTTTGTGACGCGTTTTATGGAAAACACTTCTCAATATCTGGGTAAGCGGTTTTATCAAATTATTGGCTGGCGTTCAGAAAATGTTCAGATTTTCCCAACAGAAACAGGTGAAATGCCAAGTCAGTTTTCGTTATTTGGTGCAAGTGGATTTTTTACCTTAATTCTTGTTATTATAGGTGTTTGGTTCATTTATAAAAAAGCAAATCGTAGTTTGTTTTTTATTGCTCTGTTTTGCCTTACTCAAACTGTATTTTCATTTATTATTCTGCAAGCCAGATGGGATCAGGTAAGAATTATTTTAGTTTGTATGCCCCTTCTTCTTCTTATTTTGTTTTATCTGATTTATCAAATATCTCAAAAAATTAACGCAGGCTTGGAAGGACTTACTGTTATAGTTTTAGCAGTCACGCTTTCGTTTAGCTTTTCAACTATAAAGCGCAGCTCCAAAAATTTACCCATTGTTAGTAAAAATTTAAAAGGTGAAAAGTATTATGGCTACACACCAGATTGGATTAACTTTTTAAAGTGTAGCGAATGGTGTGCAGATAATTTGCCTCCGAGTGCACTCGTGGCAAGTCGTAAAGCGCCAATGAGTTTTATTTACGGTAAGGGAAAAAAATTCTTCCCAATTTATTCTGTTATAAAACGTGATACAGCAACTAACCAATCTAACCCTGACAGTGCATTGGTATTTTTTAAAGCGAATAAGGTAACGCATGTGATGTTGGGGCAATTAAGAACAGATCCAAACAATCCTGCTGCCGGTTTCATCAATACGATGCATAACATACTTGTTCCTATTGCTCAAAAGTATCCCGAAAAATTAGTCTTAGTTCACACTGAAGGTGCTTTTGAAGAAACTCAAGTGTATGAAATCAAATATTAGGTTATTTTGTTAAAATAATTTAAACCAAACCAGAGCTTGTAATGTTATGACATTGAACTCGTATAAACTTACATGAGAAAATACCATTTTAAAATAATAACCTTGGTTTTGTGTGGATTAACCACTTTTAATCTGTCTTGTCAGACAAATCCTACAAAACAAGAAACTAATACAAATACAAACATGGAAAATAAAGTAACAAAGACGGAGGCAGAATGGAAGAAAGAATTAACGACTGAGCAGTATTATGTTTTAAGAGAAAAAGGAACAGAAAGACCCTTTACAAGCGCTTTAAATAACTTTTATGAAGCAGGCACATATGTATGCGCCGGTTGCGGAACAGAACTTTTTACAAGCACTCAAAAATTTGACGGCCACTGTGGCTGGCCAAGTTTTGATGGCGAACTTGGTGGTGGCGACCGTATTAAAAAAATTAAAGATTTCAGTCATGGGATGATAAGAACTGAAATTGTTTGCTCTAATTGTAATGGTCATTTAGGACATGTTTTTGATGACGGCCCAACTGCCAGTGGCCTAAGATATTGCGTGAATGGTTTAAGCTTAAATTTTAAGAAGAAGGAAGATTAGTACTGCAATTGAACATAACCTTTATAAACCTCTGAATTTTCTGAACCAAAATTCAAAATAACATAATACGTTCCGGAAGGAAGTAGTCCTGAATTAATACCTACGTTATTTTTGCCTGCCCAATCATTTTTATAAGGTTTTGCTTCATAAACCAAATTGCCCCAGCGGTTATAAATTTGTAAATGATTGTTTACAAAACGTTCCAAACCTTTAATCTGAAACAAATCATTTTTGCCATCTCCATTAGCCGTTACAACTTCAGGAATGATACCTAAACCTTCGTTTACGGTGATTTCTTGAGTGTAAATACTGCTGCAAGTGCCATTTAAACTTGCAACTAAAGTTACTGTATAAATTCCTGGACTATTAAACGTATAGGCGGAGTTGGTGTTTGTTGATGAACCCAGATTTGAAAAACTCCAAACATAATTAGTTGCACCCGATGATAAATTATTAAAATTAACACTTAATGGTGCATCACCACTCAAACTGCTTGCGCTAAAAAGCGCATTGGTGTTAACTTGATTAACGGAGAATGTAACTGTATTGCTACAGTTTGTAATAGTGTTAGTAACAGATACAGTATATATTCCTCCGGCATTTAACTGTGCGTTGGTTAGATTGGTTGGCCCAATAATAGAAGCGCCTGCCCAATTATAAACAGCGTCTGGTAATGAAGCAACAGAATAGTTTGTTAAATTTGTGTTACAAATAACAGAATTGCCTTGGGGAGCCAAACTTAACTCAGGATAAATACTAACCGTAACATTTTGAACAGCGTTGCCACAGACATTAGTTACGCTTGCTGTATAAACTCCGGAATTGTTAATATTAAGTTGTGTTGAAGATGCGCCTGTGCTCCAATTTAAATTGTTAGTATAATTTGTAGATGCTATAATAATAGTATTTGTTCCGTAGCATAGGTTAACGTTTAAATTACTTAACTGCAAAGTTGGTATTGCTATAACATTAACGCTCACATTTGCACTACTGCTACCGCAAGTATTGGTAGTTATGACCGAATAAGACGCAGTATTACTTGGTGTTACAACAATGCTATTAGAAGTTGAACCATTACTCCAAGTATACGTGGGTGAGCTTGATGTTGCAACTAATGTAGCTGTTGAACCTGCACAAATGGAGGTACTTGAAGCTGATAGACTAATAGTTGGAGCTACACCTGAGTTAACAGTATATTGCGAATTAGTTTGTCCACAGGCGTTTTGAGTTATTAAAGAATAAATGCCGGCACTATTTACAGTCAAACTAGATGAATTAATTCCACCCGGTAGCCAT
Organism: Bacteroidota bacterium; assembly: GCA_020403265.1. Classification (GTDB taxonomy): domain Bacteria; phylum Bacteroidota; class Bacteroidia; order B-17B0; family Aurantibacillaceae; genus Aurantibacillus. Next base: position 50,707 of record JADBXZ010000014.1, on the reverse strand, counting down.
GTATAACTTAAGCCACTTGTTAAAGAAGCGTTGCTAACAGATCCGGACAGCGTAATTGAATTACCGCTGCAAATAAAGCCGTTGTTGGTAGCAGAAACATTAAGCGAAGCGGGGGCATTATTAACATTAATTGTAATAACAGTGCTTGAAACTGCGGTAGTTGTTCCGCAAGGTTTACTAGCAGTGCATGTTAGTGTTATGGCACCACCTTCAAGTAGAGAAGGTGTGTAGGTAGTGGTTAAAGAACTGGGATTTGAAAACGAGCCCATTCCACCAGTCCAAACAAATGTAGAATAAGTACCAACAACTGATGCAGTAACCACAACATTCGTTGGATTACATATTGCCATAGTAGGGCCGGAAGCTGCAATAGATAGCGGTATAAAAGGAGCTTGGCAACCAATGTTAAGGTAGGATGGATTCATGCTATTATCATAAAAAACCGCAGCTCCGTCATTTTGATTGGATGTTCCGCCACTTGTACCAAAAATATTGGTTAATTCACGTATGTCAAAAACGGCAGTATTTGTGCAGCTTAACGGTGCGTATGAAATGGTTAAAGATCGGTTAAAGGTTGCGGTTCCATCACAGCAGGTGGTTGGTGGTGGCGTAAATGTAGTAGTAGGACAAACTGTGCTGGGCCCTACCCCAATATTAATTCCACAGAAATTTTTAAAATGCCCGGCTGTGCCGGCCTGGTTATTTTGAAATAACACATAAAGCGTTTCAGTGAGTGCAGCAAATGAATTACCTAAAGGACACATACTAAAACCCGAAACCACAATTACTTTGCTATTAGCCGGAATTACACTGTTAGTAGGTTCAATCAATAATCCGCAACCTAATATGGTTGAGTTAATTAAACTAACGTTACTTGCAGTATAAGCATCTGGGGTTTTCCAACCTTGGAAACTATTATTTGGCCAATTAACGGTTAAACTTGCGGTATTAATGGAAGTGCTGCCAACACTGAATATAAACATTTCATTTCGGTTTTCTTGCGCTAATATAGAAGGTGTACAAGCTGCGCCGCTATTACAAGCGTCAACCAAAATACTTTCAATTTTTAGACATTGTGATTTAACGATTGCAATGCGAAGAAATAAAATAATTAACGAAATCCTTAACATAGTGAGACAATTAATTTTAAACCTAAAATAGTGCAAAATTGTTAAGTTATTATTTTATTAAAGTTAATTCTTAGTACAGAATCTTTTTTTCGACCAATCCTTAAATATAAAGCTCTAAAACTCGTCAAAATGACCATTTTAACTTCAGGTAACCTTGCTGTTTACGTTAAATCGTAATCAATAAAATTTTCGAATATTTAAGATTTTAAGTTAAAAGCATGTTTATATACTCTGTTGTTGTTTAAATCTCAAATGCGTATTTTGTTAAGCGTCAAATAAAATATATTACCATCTTTAAATGAAAATAAATTCTCTTATATTTCTATTTCTATACATTTTAAATTATGATGTAATGGGACAGAAAGACTCTGTTAAAAGAACATTTCAAGCAGTTTACATAGAGGTTTTAGGAATTGGTGGCTATGGATCTATAAATTATGAAAGAGCTATTTTTAATGAGTCCAAAAAAATGATAACAATAAGAGGAGGAATAAGTGCGTATCAACTGAAAGACTATAGACTTAAATTTAACCCAGATTTACAATTTCCATTAACAATTAATGGAAATTATGGAGACAAACACAAAATAGAAGCTGGATTAGGGCAGGTTATCTCTACAATGGTGGAGGCCAGGCCATCTGATAATTTACCAAAGCGATTGCTAAATTTTCACAGTGTTTTGCTGGTTGGATACTTCTATCAAAAAAACAGTAAAGGTTTCGTTTTTCGATTTCATTATTCCCCTATTTTTGAATATAACAGATATTTTAGGCATTGGGCTGGTATGTCTTTTGGATATTCATTTTAAGTTGTTGCAAAATGAAAAAACAACTATATCTTTTTATCTTTTTATTTAGCCTTAATTCTTGTAAAAAAAAAGAATTTAGTATACAAAATTTAAACGGGAATAAAATTACCGTCTTAGGACACGGTGGTATGGGGATCGATAGTAATTACCCCATGAATAGTTATGAAGCAATTTTAAAGTGTTTGAACCTCGGAGCAGATGGCACTGAGTTTGATGTTCAAATGACGATGGATAGTGTGTTGGTTTTGTATCATAGTGAGGATTTGTCAGACGAGACTAATATTAAAGGTAAAATTCATTCAATGAATTGGAACGAAGTAAAACATGCAATCTATAATGAAACACCTTATCTCAAATACTCAATAAGATCATTAGATCAAATATTCGAAGGATTGAATGATTTACACAATTATCAATTTACTTTTGACTGCAAATTATACACCAACTCGATAAATTTAAATCTGTATTATAGAACATATATTAATGCAGTCTTGAAAACACTTAAAAAGTATCAAATTCAAAACAAAGTTTATATCGAATCATCCATAAAAGATTTTTTAACCATGTTTCGAAACATAAATCATGAGTCTAAGTTGTTTATTAATCCACCAAATTTTGAAACTGGACTTTCTATCGCTTCTACTGAAGGATTTTATGGTATAACTATTTCAAACCGCAATATAACTCAAGACCAAATAAGAATTGCGCATGCTAATCAACTTCGTGTAGCCGTTTGGAATGTTCATTCAAGGTCTGATAATATTGAAGCCGTTAAGAAGAACCCTGATTTTATCCAAACTGATAACGTTAAGAGTTTGGTTAGATTACTGAAATAATGGGTTGAATGATCAAAAATTTGTAAAAAAGTAAATACCTAGCGCATGGATGTTTGCTTCACAAACAAGTAATAATAATTTATCAGTAAAGCTATTATATCCATCATTAGAAAAGAAGAATTATAATATAGGAAATAAAATATATACTTTTCTTGTATTTAATGATAATAATAGCTTCCCCACCTGTTATCTGGTGGTTTAATTTTCTGGACAGCTTGAATAGATTTATAGATTGAATTCAAATTTCGCCTTGACCTGCTCATTTTACTTATTCCTTTTCAGATTTATTTTAACTTTTCAAGTGTCAATAAGAATCATTAGAATGGCTTATTTCAGCCTTATCGGAATCCAAATTTCTTCTTCTGAATGAGGATCGTTATTTTTATATTTTTCTCCCAAAACTTCAAAGTGAGGTCTATTATCTAAAACGTATTCCGAATTCGGTAACCAAATTTCCATGATATATTTGAAATTATTGACAAATGTTTTTGCATCACCAATGTGAAGAAAAACAGCATAGAGTCCGGCCGGTAACAAAAAAGTTTCCATTTCTTCAGGAACATTATTAAAGTCTGAAACTTCAACAGTAGCCCATCTTTCAAATTGGTTGTTTGGTTTAAAATCAGTAAAGTGAGTTGCGTTATAAATCACCATCGAAATTAAATCCTTATTCAAATTATTAAGTATTTTATTCCGTTTGGGCATAAAACTTTGCCAAAGTTCACTTACTCTGTAGTTTGCGAAACTCATTGTGAGTCGTTTTCCAACTAATTTCTTTTCATTTATTTTTTCAATTCGAGTTGTCATGTATCTTACTCAAAGAAGGTGACTTTTTGGAAGGATATAAAAAAGCACCTTAGTTCTTTTACTAAAGTGCTTTATATTTAAAACAATTAAATAAAATTAATGTCCAACTGAAGCTAAATAGCGCTCTGCATCCAAGGCTCCCATGCATCCACTGCCCGCAGCTGTTACAGCTTGTCTGTAGTTTTTATCGGCGCAATCGCCTACTGCAAATACACCGGGAATATTAGTTTTAGTGGTACCGGGCACGACATGCAAATAGCCCATATCGTCCATATCTAATTGTCCCTTAAAAATATCTGTGTTTGGTTTATGTCCAATTGCCACAAAAAAACCTGTAACATTTAATGTACGTTGCTCGTTTGTTTGATTGTTTTTAACTATTACACCATCAACTGCATCTTTTCCTAAGATGTCATGTGTTTCACTATTCCAAACCATTTCAATGTTTGGCGTATTTAATACTCTGTGTTGCATGGCTTTACTAGCTCTCATTTCGCCTTTTCTTACAATCATGTAAACTTTTTTACACAACTTAGCTAAATAGGTGGCTTCTTCGGCTGCAGTATCCCCTGCTCCAACAATGGCTACATCTTGTCCTCTGTAAAAAAATCCGTCGCATACTGCACATGCGCTAACCCCTCCGGCATTCATTCGCAATCGGGTTTCGTTTTCTAATCCTAACCATTTAGCACTTGCTCCCGTACTTATGATAACTGTATCTGCTGTTATCTCAATTGTTTCATCAACCCACAAGCGCTTCGGTGTACTATTCAAGTCAGCTTTAGTAACCAATCCAAATCTTACCTGAGTGCCAAATCGTTCTGCCTGTTCTTTTAAATCTTCCATCAAAACCGGACCGGTTACCCCTTTTGGATAGCCCGGAAAATTATCTACTTCTGTAGTTTCAGTTAATTGGCCACCCGGGGTTAAACCTGTATATAAAACCGGTTTAAGGTCAGCACGTGCTGCATAAATAGCCGCTGTGTAACCTGCGGGTCCTGATCCAATAATAAGGCAATGTATATGTTCTGTTTTAGTCATAAAAAAATATAGAATACAAATTTACTTTATCCTAACAGTTAGTAAACGATTTGTGTTTGTATTTTTGCACAATTTATCATTTGTTGGTTAATATAATTGCCGTGTAAACACAATTTTGTAAATTTAAAACATCGATTAAAAAGTGAGTAAGGTAAAATATAGATTTAATACGAAGTCGTTAACTTACGAAAAGGTAAGAGTAACCGCCAAAGATGTAATTTGGAAAACTCTCTCTTACTTGGCAACCGGACTGGTATTTGCTACGATTACCATTTTGTTAGCACGACAGTTTTTACCTTCTCCCGGTGAAAAAAGAAAAAACCGCGAAATAGAGGCTTTACAATTGCAATATAATTTGTTAAACAGTAAAATGTCGCAAATGGAAGCCGTTCTTAAAGATCTGGAAGATCGAGATGATAATATTTACCGGGCTATTTTTGAAGCAGAACCTTTACCTAAAACCATTCGGTATGGCGGTAATGGCGGCAGCAACAAATATTCTGATTTAGAAGGTTTTGATAACAGTGATTTATTAACTTCAACCACCGAGCGACTTGACCGCTTAACCAAGCAATTATATGTGCAAACCAAAAGTTTTGACGATGTTGTGAGACTCGCCAAAAGCAAGGAAAAATTAATTGCCTCAATACCTGCAATTATGCCAATCAATCAAAAGGATTTAACCCATGCCGTAACCAGTGGCTTTGGGTGGCGTACACATCCTATTTATAAAACACAGGAATTTCATCCAGGAATGGATTTTAGCGCAGAGCAAGGAACCCCAATTTATGCAACCGGTGATGGAGTTGTTGAGCGTGCAGATGCTATGGCACAAGGATACGGTAACCATGTAGTTATTAATCACGGCTTTGGTTACCAAACCTTATATGGTCATATGAGTAAAATTAAAACTGTTTTGGGTAAAAAAGTAAAGCGTGGTGAGTTAATTGGCTATGTAGGAAGTACAGGCTTAAGCACGGCACCGCATATACACTACGAGGTCATTAAAAACAACGAGAAGATTAATCCAATCAACTTTTATTATAATGATTTAACCCCACAGCAATACCAGCAGTTGGTTGAACTATCGAAAAAATCAACTCAATCATTTGATTAATGACGCAGCATAAAATTGAATTTAACACTGCTATTTCAATTGTGATAGCTAACATGATTGGAACTGGTGTTTTTACAAGCATTGGCTTTCAGGTGATGGGAATCCAAAGTCCAATGGCTATAATTGCCTTGTGGTTGGTTGGAGGTATTTTGGCTTTATGTGGAGCATTAACCTATGGCGAAATTGGATCAGCTTTTCCTGAAAGTGGCGGTGAATACAATTATTTATCCAAGCTATACCATCCGGCAGTTGGTTTTTTAAGCGGTTGGGTCAGTGTAACCGTAGGCTTTGCCGCTCCAATTGCAGCCGCATCGGTAGCTTTAGGATCTTATGTTAACAAGATTTACCAGCAGGTAAACCCTTTATATTTAGCAATTTTGGTCATCATTAGCATAACCATTATACATGCCATTACTTTAAAAGCAGGCGCCGCCTTTCAGCGCGTATTTACCATGGTCAAAATTATTTGCATAGTAATGTTTGTTGGTTTTGGCAGCTTTCACATCCCAAAGCATTCGGTTTCGTTTGCCTTTAATGCAGAGGCCTGGTCGGGCATTTTCTCTGCTTCCTTTGCTTCATCTCTTATTTATGTTACTTATGCCTATAGTGGTTGGAACGCTGCTGCTTACATTAGTGGCGAAATGAAAGATCCAAAAAAGTATTTACCAAAAGCCTTATTTATTGGTACGCTGGTAGTTATGGTAGTTTATACGGCTTTAAATGCTATCTTTTTATATTCTGTACCAATTGACGAACTAAAAGGTGTGATTGAAGTAGGTTATTTGAGTGCTAATAAAATATTTGGTCTGCAATTAGGGCAGTTTATGAGTTTAATTATTGCGTTGTTACTCATTAGTACCATTAGTGCTATGATTTTAACCGGTCCGCGCGTGATGCAAAGCATGGGAAATGACATCAAAGGTTTGCGTTTTTTCTCAATAACAAACAAAAATAAGGTACCTTATATTGCTATTATTTTTCAAAGTATAATAGCAATTTTACTTGTGTACACAAGTAGTTTTGAATCGTTGATTAATTATGTAGGTTTTACCCTTAATTTATTCACCCTTTTAACAGTTGTCGGTATTTTTATACTTCGGAAGCGTTTTAAGTCAATTCAAACCGGATATAGAACATTTTTGTACCCAATTACGCCAATTTTGTTTATCCTAATCTTGCTTTGGATTTTGGTAAACACCTTCATTTCTAAAACTACCGAATCACTTGCCGGAATGGGCACGGTGCTTGTTGGTTTGTTGTTTTATTTTCTTTCAAACCTAAAGAATGATAAAGCGAGAACATCAGATGTTAATAACTAGATTATAAAGTGTTTTTTTTATAGGCTTAAATCATTGTTTATAACCAAAAAACACCTACATTTGCGCTCGAAAATTTAAAAATTGTCCATTTTTTACACATGTTCGTTAAAAATTGTATAAACCCGAGCCATAAAATTTTAAATCTAATTTTATTCATTTCTCTACTTTTCAGCGTTCGAACCATTAAGGCATCAGACCCGGATGAGCACACAGCCATTGTTCATGATTCATTACAAGAACACGCTGCGGCAGGCGCACACCATGAAGAGCATGACGGAAAGGTTAATATCGGCGCTTTAGCAATTGAGCATATTTTGGATTCACACGCTTGGCATTTATGGGGGCATGGTGAAGATGCAGTATCTATACATTTACCGGTTATTTTTTATTCTAACAAAACAGGTTTAAACCTATTTTCTTCTTCAAGATTCGGTCATGGAGAGCAGTCATATAATGGTTATTCTTTGCACGAAGAAAAAATAGTGTCTGAAGATGAGAGCGAAAAAATTTATGACATTTCAATTACCAAAAATGTAGCTCAAATGATGATTTCTATGTTAATCTTATTTGGTCTATTTATTTCAATTGCAAAAAGCTATGGCAAAACAGGTGTTACAAATGCTCCAAAAGGTAAGCAGTCGTTTTTTGAGCCATTAATCGTTTTTGTTAGAGATGATATTGCTAAATCAAACATTGGTAAAAATCACACCAAATTTGTTCCTTTTCTCTTAACGGTATTCTTCTTTATCTTGATTAATAATGTTTTAGGTATGTTGCCAATTGGTGCTAACTTAACTGGTAATATTGCATTTACATTTGTATTGTCTTTCATTACATTGATTGTTACTAACATTAATGGTAATGCTAATTATTGGCATCACTTATTTTTGCCGCCGGCACCAAAATGGTTATACCCTATTTTAATTCCGATTGAAATTGTAGGTATTTTCACTAAGCCATTTGCTTTAATGATTCGTTTATTTGCGAACATGAGTGCGGGTCATATTATTATCATCAGTTTAATTGGTTTAATTTTCATATTCAAGTCAATTGCTGTATCGCCAATTTCAATTGCCTTTGCTTTATTTATTGATGTATTAGAGTGTTTAGTAGCGTTTTTACAAGCTTATGTATTTACAATGTTAACTGCTTTATTTATAGGTAGTGCAGTAGAGGAACATCATCATGATCATGAAGGACATTCTCATGAAAATGAGGCTTCTGTAAATGCAAAACATTAAGATAAAAAAAGAACAATAACCATAAAAAACAAAAAAACGATGACAGGAAGTATCGCAGCAATCGGAGCAGGTTTAGCCGTAATTGGCGCCGGCATCGGTATCGGACAAATTGGTGGTCATGCAATGGATGCCATTGCACGTCAGCCAGAAGCTCAATCAAAAATTCAAACAACAATGATTATCGCAGCAGCCTTAGTTGAGGGTGTAGCTTTATTCGGTGTTGTAGTTGCTTTATTGGGTAACGGTTAATTCAAAAAAAGCCTGTAACGGTTGGTTGCAGGCTTTTTAAAAAGTATTTAAAAAACATAAAATAATGAACGCAATGATTTTAGGTAGTTTAATAGAACCAGGTTTAGGTTTAATAGTTTGGACCACAATTGTCTTTATCTTATTATTGGTAATACTTGCAAAATTTGCTTGGAAACCTATTTTAACTGCGATTAAAACCCGCGAACAAGGAATTACTGATGCTTTAGCAAGTGCTGACAGAGCTCTTAACGAAGTTAGAGAGTTAAAATCAAACAACGAACGTTTATTGGCTGAAGGTCGTGCTGAACGCGATAACTTGTTAAAAGAAGCCCGTGAAATGAAAGAAAGCATTATTAACGAGGCTAAATCGAAGGCAACTAAAGACGCTGAAAGAATTATGCAAACAGCTCGCGAACAAATTATTAATGAAAAAAATGCAGCTATTACCGATTTAAAAAATCAAGTAGCTACTTTAAGTATTGATATTGCTGAAAAAATATTAAAATCAGAATTGACTCAAGATGAAAAACAAAAAACGCTTGTAGGCAATTTAATGAAAGATTTAAACCTAAATTAATTTTTACATGAGCGTTGCCAGCAGATACGCAAAATCTTTAATAGATTTAGCAATTGAAACAAAGCAATTAGAAGAGGTTAGAAAGGATATGCAGCTAATCAAATCTGTTTGCCAATCCAATGGTGATTTTGTTAATTTATTAGAAAGTCCTATTGTTAAAACCGACAAGAAAATGGCCATCTTTAAAACCATATTTGAAGGTAAAATATCGGCAACAACCCAATCGTTTTTAAACGTTATAGCTGTAAAAAAACGCGAAGGATATATTGATGATATGGCCAATGCATTTGATGATTTATATAAACAACAATTGAATATTACTACTGTAAAAGTAGAAAGCGCAGTTAAATTGGATGATGCTTCAAAACAACAACTTTTAAATTTAGTAAAAACAAAGGTTACCGGTCAAATTGAGCTGGTTGAAAAAGTAAACCCGGAGTTGATTGGTGGTTTTATAATCACCATAAACGATACTCAAATTGATCAAAGTGTGCGCACCAAATTAAACCAATTAAGAAAAAATTTCTCAACGAATTTATATTTACCTGAATTAAACTAACGAATTGAATCAATAAAACATGGCTGAAATAAAACCGGCAGAAGTATCTGCCATCTTAAGACAACAATTAAGCGGCTTTAAAAGCGAAGCTGAATTAGAAGAAGTAGGAACTATTTTACAAGTGGGTGATGGAATTGCCCGTATTTATGGTTTATCTAAAGTTCAATCAGGTGAATTAATTGAATTTGAAACCGGATTGCAAGGAATTGTATTAAACTTAGAAGAAGATAACGTTGGTGCTGTATTACTTGGTCCAAGTGAAGGCTTGAAAGAAGGCAGTACATGTAAGCGTACTAACCGTATTGCTTCATTAAAAGTTGGTGAAGGTATGTTAGGGCGTGTAGTAGATACCTTAGGTAACCCAATTGACGGTAAAGGTCCAATTACAGGTGCTACTTATGAAATGCCTTTAGAGCGTAAAGCACCTGGTGTTATCTATCGTCAGCCGGTTACAGAACCTTTACAAACAGGTATTAAATCAATCGATGCGATGATTCCAATTGGTCGTGGTCAACGTGAGTTGGTTATTGGTGACCGTCAAACAGGAAAAACAGCTGTTTGTATCGATACAATCATTAATCAAAAAGAATTTTTTGAAGCGGGTAAACCGGTGTATTGTATTTATGTTGCTATTGGTCAAAAAGCTTCTACAGTTGCAAACGTTGTGCGTGTGTTAGAAGAAAACGGTGCAATGGCCTACACAGTAGTTGTTGCATCTAATGCCTCAGATCCTGCTCCAATGCAGTTTTATGCGCCATTTGCAGGTGCAGCTGTTGGTGAGTTTTTCCGTGATACCGGTCGTCCGGCATTAATTGTATTTGATGACTTATCTAAGCAAGCCGTTGCTTACCGTGAGGTATCGTTGCTATTACGTCGTCCTCCGGGTCGTGAAGCATATCCTGGTGATGTATTTTACCTACACAGTCGTTTATTAGAACGTGCAGCTAAAATTAATGCAAACGATTCTATTGCTCAAAGCATGAATGATTTACCGGAATCTATTAAAGGTTTAGTAAAAGGTGGTGGCTCATTAACTGCTTTACCAATTATTGAAACTCAAGCCGGTGACGTTTCTGCCTATATTCCAACCAACGTAATTTCAATTACCGATGGTCAGATATTTTTAGAAAGTAATTTATTTAACTCGGGGGTTCGTCCTGCAATTAACGTAGGTATTTCAGTATCTCGCGTAGGTGGTAATGCTCAAATTAAATCAATGAAAAAAGTGGCAGGTACTTTAAAATTAGATCAGGCACAGTACCGTGAGTTAGAGGCCTTTGCCAAGTTTGGTTCAGATTTGGATGCTGCTACAAAATCAGTATTAGATAAAGGTGCGCGTAACGTGGAAATTTTAAAGCAAGGACAGTTCTCTCCATTGCGTGTTGAGCAACAAATTGCCATTATTTACCTTGGTACTAAAAATTTATTACGCAGTGTACCTGTAAATAAAGTAAGAGAATTTGAAAAGGAATTCTTGGATTTTATGGAGCGTAAACACAAAACTGTATTAGATGATTTAAAAGCCGGTAAATACACCGATGAGATCACTAATACACTAGAGGCTTGCGCAAAGGAATTAATTTCGAAATATAATTAAGATGATGTTAAATAATAAATGATAAATTTTATTTGTTTGCACGTATTTAACGTTTAAAATTTAACATTTAAAATTTTTTAAAATGCCTAGTTTAAAAGAAGTAAGAAACAGAATTGTATCCATTGGCAGTACCATGCAGATTACAAGTGCCATGAAAATGGTAAGTGCTGCAAAGCTAAAACGTGCCCAGGATGCCATCACACAAATGCGTCCTTATGCCAACAAACTAAAGGAAATACTGGAGAATGTAAGCGCCAGTGTTGATGCAAGTGAAAATATGTATGCCCGTAAAACAGACGGGAAGAACATATTGATTATTGCGATTTCTTCTAACCGCGGATTAGCCGGAGGGTTCAATGCAAACATCATAAAAAAAACCAATAGCATTATTAAAGAAAAATATGCAAATTATGATGTAACTGTTTTACCCGTTGGTAAAAAAGTACAAGATGCCTTTAAACGCACCAAGTATATTATTTCAGGACAAGATGTGCCACACCACACCAATGAGGTGTTTGATGGTTTAAGTTTCACAAAGTCGTTAGCTATTTCAGAAAAGGTAATGGCATCGTTCGTTAATAAACAGTTTGATAAAGTAGTTTTGGTTTATAACCAGTTTAAAAATGCGGCAGTACAAGTTGCTACAGAAGAACAATTTTTGCCAATTGAATCATCAGGCGAACAAGGTGCTACAACCGGTGATTATATTTTTGAACCAAGCAAAGAATTTATCATTAGCGATTTAATTCCTCGTAGTTTAAAAACACAATTTTACAAAGCATTACTAGATAGTGTTGCCAGTGAGCACGGTGCACGTATGACTGCCATGCACAAAGCTACCGACAATGCCAAATCCATGCAGAAAGATTTAAAGATCATGTACAACAAAGCACGCCAGGCTTCCATCACCAAAGAAATTCTTGAAATTGTTGGTGGAGCCGAAGCGTTAAATGGCTAATTAAAATAAAAACCCTTTGCGAGTTTGCAGAGGGTTTTTATTTTCTTAAAAGATTTTTGTTTGGTGAACAAAAGTTACCATTTAGCGTTAATATAATATTCATTCTATCTTTCATACATTTCATTCGTGAAACTAGATTCGGATAACAAACCTAAATTTAATCCCAATCTATAAATGATTATTTTAATTTTCTTAATTCTACACTGGTACCTTTCACTATTTGCACAAACTTTTTTTTTACACCGTTACTCTGCACACAAAATGTTTACCATGAGCAAATTTTGGGAAAAATTCTTTTATATTTTCGCATGGATAACGCAAGGCTCCTCTTATTTAAATGCTCGTGCATATGCTATATTGCACCGCATGCATCATGCATACAGTGATACAGAAAAAGATCCTCATACACCCCATTTTTTTAAAGATGCTTATCACATGATGTTGCATACGCGCCTAATATATAATGATGTGTTAAATAAGCGCGTTGTTGTTGAGGAAAAATTTGACCGTAATTTTCCGGAATATCCTCTTATTGATAAAATTGCAGATAATTGGGTTACACGCCTTAGTTTTGGAGCAGCTTATGTAGCGTTTTATATTGTGTTCGCCACGCATTGGTGGATGTTTATATTTTTGCCAATTCACTTTTTAATGGGTCCTATTCAAGGCGCAATCGTAAATTGGGCCGGACATAAATATGGTTACCGTAATTTTGAAGAAAAAGATAAATCTAAAAACACCTTATGGTGGGATTTTCTGTTAATGGGAGAATTGTTTCAAAACAATCACCATCATGCAGGCGCCAAGCCAAACTTTGCTGCTAAGTGGTGGGAAATAGATCCAACCTACCCGATTATTTGGGTAATGGATAAATTGCACATTATTAAGTTGGTAAAGTAGTTTAACGGTATGCCAATAATAACATGTTGTGCATTTTTAGCGAGACAAACCCTAAACTGCCCTTTAAAAAATGAACTGTAGGTGATTAAGAGACGATAAGGTTTTCTGGTTAAATTTCCACTAATTATAAAAATCATAATCTAAATGGGCATTACTTTGATAGCTATGCTAAAGTGCAATTGATGGATATTTCTGTTAAGGCTGGTTTGGTAATATTAACAAAAGATAATAAAAATACGTGTGCAATTAATTAGTAAGGCCTAAAGTGGTTGTTAAATCCTATTTTTGTTGCAAGATGAAAAATAGTGTTTTTATTTGCCAAAGGAAAAAATTCTTACGGGAACGAGGGGAAGCACTTAACGATTAATTTTATCAAATATTCAAATAAAAAGCAGCTGAAATTTCAACTGCTTTTTTTGTTTTAAAATAAATACTTTTTACAAAGTACCCCTCCTCGCCTGCTCTGCTTCAATGGATTCAAACAAGGCCTGAAAGTTGCCTTTACCAAATGACATGGCCCCTTTACGTTGAATGATTTCAAAAAACAAGGTCGGACGGTCTTCTACCGGTTTTGTAAATATTTGTAATAAATACCCCTCTTCATCTCTATCTACCATTATTCCCCATTTCTTTAACACTTCCAGATCTTCTTCAATAATTCCTACACGGTCTTTTACGGTGTCATAATAACTACCGGGCACGTATAAAAAGTCAACACCACGCTTCCTCATTTCAGAAACCGTAAAAACAATATCATCCGTAGCAACGGCAATATGCTGACAACCGGGACCATGATAAAAATCCAAATATTCTTCTACCTGTGATTTTTTCTTGCCTTTGGCTGGTTCATTGATTGGAAATTTAATACGTCCGTTTCCATTGGTCATCACCTTGCTCATTAATGCAGTATACTCTGTGGAAATATCTTTATCATCAAAGGTTACTAAATTCGCAAAACCCATTACGTCTGCATAAAAAGTTGACCATTTATTCATGGCACCAAGCTCAACGTTACCAACCATGTGGTCAATATACTTTAAACCTGTTTTACCAGGATGGAATTCAGTTTCCCATTTTGCATAACCCGGCATAAAGATACCTTTATAATTTTTTCGCTCCACAAAAATGTGTACCGTTTCTCCGTAGGTATGAATCCCTGAACGAACAATTTCGCCATGTCCATCCTTTGCAACAGTGGGCTCTAAATAAGATTTGGCACCGCGTTTAATTGTTTCTTCATAAGCTACACGAGCATCATCTACCCATAAAGCTATTACCTTTACACCATCACCATGTAAACGGATGTGATGAGAAATATCGCTATTTGGATCAAATGGAGAAGTTAAAACTAAACGGATTTTATCCTGAACCAACACATAAGACACACGATCTCGCGAACCGGTCTCTAATCCTGCATAAGCAAGTTCCTGAAAGCCAAAGGCTGTTTTGTAAAAATGGGCTGCTTGCTTAGCATTACCAACATATAGTTCAACATAATCTGTGCCGTTAATTGGCAAAAAATCCTGTGCTTTTTCAAATACTTTTTCTCCGCTGTAATCGAAGTTTTTTACGCTGGTTAAATCTGCTACTGACATGTGTTTAAGTTTTTAGATTTGTTATTTTTTATTATTTAACACACTTCAACTTCATGCCTGACGGCAAAGGCAGGGGCTTAGTGTGACATTATATTATACAAGTTCAGGTTTTGAAATCCATGATTTGTAATAATCCTTCACCTCGTATTTTAAGGCGTCTACTGATATTTTGAGCGGATTAAACGGATCTATCATTACTGCCAATTCCTTCGTTTCTTTTTTACCGATGCTGCGTTCAATTGCCCCCGGATGTGGCCCATGTGGAACTCCTGCGGGATGCAAAGTAAACTGCCCTGCTTTAATATTATTTCTGCTCATAAAATCTCCATCAACGTAATACAAAATTTCTTCCGCATCAATATTGCTGTGATGATAAGGTGCCGGAATAGCATCCGGATGATAATCATATAAACGAGGTACAAAAGAACAAATTACAAAATTGCGGCCTTCAAATTGTTGATGTATTGGCGGTGGCATATGAATTCTACCTGTTATTGGTTCAAAATCAAAAATTGAAAATGCATATGGATAAACGTATCCATCCCATCCAATTAAATCAAAAGGATGAGTTTCGTATACATAAGGGTAAATAAGCCCTCTTTTTTTAATCATGATTTTAAAATCACCTTTTTTATCATACGTTTTAAAGTTATGAGGTAACTTAAAATCTCTTTCGCAAAACGGTGAATGTTCCAATAGCTGACCAAATTCATTTCGATAACGTTTAGGTGTGCGTATCGGACTATGAGACTCAACGAAAAGAATTTTATTCTCTGACGAGTCAAACTCCAGTTTATATACCGTACCTCTCGGAATAATTACGTAATCACCATAAACGAAATCAACAGTACCATAGGCTGTTAAACATCTGCCACTTCCTTTATGGATAAAAAGCATTTCATCTGAATCTGCATTCTTAAAAAAATAGTCCTTCATCGATTTTGAAGGAGCTGCCATGCCAATTTGCATGTCGTCGTTAAAAAAGAAAACCTTACGGCTTTGCAGATAATCATCCTCTGGTTCAACATCAAAACCCATAAAACTCAGCGCTTTAAGGTTTTCATCAAGTCCAACCTCAGGCCTTGCCCACTGTGCTTTACCTATTTCTTTTACCATAGTTGGCGGATAAAGATGATATAACAGTGAGGACGTGCTTGAAAAGCCTTCTGTTCCAAAGAGTTCTTCGTGATAAAGCTGTCCTTCATCTGAACGAAATACCACATGGCGTTTATGTGGAATTTTACCTTGTTTTTGATAAACCGGCATAAAATAATTTTGATTAAAAAAAATAAATAGCGTCTACCAAAAACAAATTAGATTTTGGTAAGCATTGTATACAACTCATCTTTTAAGTGAACACGTTTTGTGCGAAGTTCATTTAAATGCTCATCGGTGGTTACTGTTGCACCGCTTTCGATGCTGTGAACTTGATGATCCAGGTTATGGTATTCATCAAACAGTTTTTTAAAATGATTATTGTTAACTTTTAAATCATGTATTTTTTCTCTGTGTTCAGGAAATTCGTGAACTAAATCGTGATGTTTTTGCATAATAGTAATTTTTAGTTTATACCACTAAATTACGTTGCTTGCAAAAGTTTAGTATTGATAAAAATCAGTTATTAAAATGATCTTTAACACATGTCGACGTTTAATGAGCATCTATGATTTTACTGAGATCGTTAGAAGAAACAACCCCAGCTTGTTGCCAAACAATTTTACCTGCTTTAAAAAGCATTAAGGTAGGCACACTTCTAATAGAATAGGCTGCGGCAGCTTCTTGATTTTTATCTACATCTATTTTAATAATGGTGGCTTTGTCGCCAATTTTTCTTTTTAAGTCTTCTAAAATGGGTTTCATGGTTTTACAAGGTCCACACCACTCTGCATAAAAATCAACCAGAGTTAACTGATCGGAATTAATTAAATTTTTAAACGTTTTCATATTATTTTATTTCCTGGTAAAACACATCCTTTTCGTTTGTAATTTCTGTTTTTTTAGAAGAGCTGCAAGTGCCAGTTACACAGCAACTACCGGATGCGCAGCCGATTCCGAATAATCCCATTATTGCCAAATAACCTCCCAGTATACTGCTTAAATACTCTTTATCAAAAATAGAATGAATTAGCATAAATAAACCTAAAACTGTAAATGCAATTCTAATAAAATTCCAACCTGTTGTTAGTCTGTTTTTCATGTTGTAATTATTTGAGTTTATATTGTAAGCTATGCCAACCACCGCCATTGTATACGTCTTTATAGCCTTTAGACACCAACATGCTTTTTGCACTGGCGCTTCTCATGCCGGAAGCACAGCAAGTAATAATTGGTTTATTTGTTTTTAATTTTGAAAGGTTAGCCATTAATACGTTTAAAGGTACATTAATTGATCCTTTTATGTGACCTTGCTGGCACTCTTCTCTAGTACGAACATCTATAATTAGTCCGCCATTGGCAACAATGGCCTTGTAATCAGTTGGTGGCTCTATGCCTAATAATTGTTTTATTTTATGAAGCATATTCACTGGTATTAAAGTTACAGGATTTATTTTTTTTAGAAAATTCTTTTTTGTATTTGTAGAAAAAATTTAACCAAATTATTCTCGACCATCTCATAGTTAGTGGAGATACTATCAAAATAAAGCCTGAAACAAAAAAAGCAAAGGTTAATAAATCCCAATTAAGTAGATAGTTTTGTATAATATACCATATTATGAACCAGCCTGATGAAATGGCGTAAGAAACATACATGGCACCATAAAAGAAACTCGTCTCTTTTTCATATTTTAAGCCACAGTTACTACAATGTGTGTGCATTTCAAACATCCTTTTTAAATTGTAGGGATTTTTGCTTTTAAACACATCGCCTTCGTTGCATCTTGAACATTTATTTGCAAAGGTTGAATAAAGCATTCTGAATAATAACATATGATAGAATTTAATGATGTAAAGTTAAGGCTACCAACTTATTAGTTGGTCACAAAAGTTACATAAGTAAATATTATTTCAGTTTAATTAAAAAGCACAGTGTAGTCTGTGCTTTTTAGAGTATTGGAATAACTTTTTTTAATCATGTAACCAAATTTAAGAATAGGGTTTTTAGTTTAATAAGCTAGGTGTTAACATAGTTTAAATATCAAACGGTAAACAAAGAAGTGGGATATTAATATGAAAGGCTAATTTTTTAGTATTACTTTCATGATACCATTCATAAAAGAAATGATGCTTAGCTGGTGATGTAACCAATAAATCAATATCGTTTCGTTTAGCAACATCAATTAAACCTTCAGAGATATCTTTGTTAGAAGAATAAATTGTTTTAGGATGAATGGGTTCAAGGTATTGATTAATATACTCTTCGTGTTTAATGATATCTAGTGTATACTTATCGTTTTCTGTTACAACATTAATCAGAGATAGTTCAGCATCGAATACGGTTGTGAAATACTTTAAAAATATTAAGACATTAGATTTTTCGTAATTTTTATTATAATCAGCCGCATAGCCTAATTTTTTTATTTTAAAAAAATGCAGGTGATTTGGTACAATTAAAACCGGTACACTTGCTTCTCTGGCTAAAGCAGTTGCAGTGCTTCCTATAAAATATTCATATAACTCCCCAACATTGGGGTTAATTCCAAGTATAACCAAATCATACTTATTAGATTCTAATTCCTCTCTTATTATATCTTCCCCATCACCTAATTTAGCCAGAATTTGAATGTCAATCTGAGGTACTTCCAAATGCAATTCGGCTTTTAATTTGGATAAACCTTCGTAGGCTTCTTTTTCATATTCATCAACAGAAAAAACCACACTTGATTCCGGGTATGGTACAGGCATTGAAAAGGCATTAAGCAATACCACTTGAGCTGAAAAATAAGATGCAAACTTAACTGCATACACAGCTGCATTTTTTGATGATTCCGAAAAATCAACGCCTACTAAGATTTTCTCCATGATATGTTATATTTAATTGATTGAGATAACTTTATTTTTAGAAACTATATTCTTATCCAACTTATTAATTGTTAAATTCAAAATACCATTTTCATACTTCGCCTCTATATTATCTTTATTGATATTGGAAGGTAATTGAAATTGCCTGTTAAAAGACGAATACGAGAATTCTCTTCTAGCAAACTTTTCGTTTTTTTCGTTTTTTTCAGTTTTAATTTCGGCTGAAACCGATAAAATATCTTCCTCAACATTTACCTTAATATCCTCTTTTTTAAAACCCGGTATAGCCAGTTCTAGATGAAAAGCACTGTCAGTTTCTTTTACATTAGTTGCCGGTAACTTTGGTAGATTAAAAAAGTCACTTTCAAATAATGGTAGGTTCTCAAACAGACCATTAAAAACGGAGGGATAACTTCCCTGATTTGATTTAATAATTGCCATAATTTTTTTCGAATTTATGGTACAAAGTTAGGTAGCTCTTAAGCTGGTTTTATGACAAAACTTAATTTTTAGCCTGATGTTTATCAATCGCATTGTTTTATTTATGAAACCTCGCAAGAACTAGACAATAAAAATGAGGTCGTTTTATTCAATTTGATAACTATTTAGCTAAAAAATAATTAAAAAACTGATATTTGTCATGTTTTAAACCTTTTAAACGAAGTAACTTATGTTCGATATGGAATTTCAGCAGCAAAGCTTAAATGCATTGTTCACACACACGTCTGAAGGCATCATAATTGCCAACTCTGCGGGAAACATCATTCGTTGCAATCCAAGTTCGGAAAAATTATTCATGTACACCAACGAACAATTACTTCAATTGAAGGTAGAGGACCTAATACCAAGGACCTTAAGGCAAAAGCATATTGAGCACCGCCATGATTTCAAGCAAAATCCACATTCCAGAGCAATGGGTAAAAACATAGATTTACTAGCCGTTAAATCTGATGGTACAGAATTTCCTGTTGAAATAAGCTTGTCCTATTTTAAGAAAGAATCAGAATTGTTTGCAATTGCTTTTATTATAGATATTACTGAGCGTAAAAAGGTTGAAAATCAAATTAAACAATTGAATGCTGAATTGGAATTAAAAGTTGAAGAAAGAACTAAAATTCTAAAAGAAGCATTGAACGAATTAGAAATTTCCAAACAAAAGTTAGCCTCTTCCTTACAAAGGGAAATAGACCTAAATGAAATGAAGTCAAGATTTGTATCAATGGCATCGCATGAATTCAGAACACCTCTAAGCGCTATCTTGTCTTCGGCCTCTTTAATTAGCAAATATACCACAACAGAAGATGATGAGAAACGATTAAAACATATTAATCGGATAAAAAGTTCTGTAACTAATCTTACACTGATTTTAAATGATTTTTTATCGGTTGGGAAATTGGAAGAAGGAAAAATTTACGCTAATTATGCAATGTTTAATTTATTTGATTTGCACACGGAATGCGTTGCAGAAGTGCAGGTACTAAAAAAGGAAAACCAGCAAATAATTGAGGATTTTAAGGGCGAGGCCACTCAAGTGTACTTGGATAAACAAATGGTAAAAAACATTTATCTCAATTTGTTATCGAATGCCATTAAATTTACAGATAGTCATAAAACTATTTCTTTAAGTACTTCCATAACAGAAACAGCTATTGAAATAATAGTATCGGATGAAGGAATAGGTATACCTAATGACGAGCAACATAAACTTTTTGAACGATTTTATCGTGGAAAAAACGCATTTAACATTCAAGGCACCGGTTTAGGACTAAACATTGTATCTAAGTATGTTGAATTAATGAATGGAACTATTCGTTTTGAAAGTGAACTAAATATTGGAACCAAATTTTATATTACCTTACCAAACAAACCAGCAAATGAAGACTATTTTATTAATTGAAGATAACCAGGAGGTTAGAGAAAATTCAGCAGAGATTCTGGAACTAGCCAATTATAAGGTATACCAAGCCGATAATGGCAAAACAGGTGTTGAGATGGCTCAAAAACTAATTCCGGATTTGATTATTTGTGATATTATGATGCCTGTATTAGATGGATATGGGGTTATTCATTTATTAAGCAAAAATGATGTAACAGCTGGCATTCCATTTATTTTTTTAACCGCAAAAACTGAACGTACAGACTTTAGGAAAGGGATGGAACTTGGAGCTGATGATTATATCACAAAGCCTTTTGATGATGTTGAGTTGCTTAACGCTGTTGAAAGCAGGCTTAAAAAAATTGATCTTGTAAAAAGCAAATTTGAAAAAAATTCTGATGGTTTAAATAAATTTCTTGACGAGGTCAAAAGCCTTGAAGAACTTAAAAAACTATCAAACGAAAGAAAAATAAAAAAATACAGAAAGAAGGAAATCATATTTAGCGAGGGTAATACTCCTACATATCTTTATTTTTTGAGTAAAGGCAAAGCAAAAAGCGTTAAATTACATGAATACGGCAAAGAGTTTATTATTAATTTAATTGCTGAAGGTGATTTTTTTGGATACATTACTTTATTGGAAAACACCGATTATAAAGAAACGGTTGAATGTATGGAAGACTGTGAAGTGATTTGTATTCCTAAAGAGGATTTTTATAATTTGATATATAACAACACTTCAGTTATGAAACGCTTTATTAAGATGCTAAGTAACGATGTATTGGATAAGGAAGAGCAATTGATTAAACTAGCTTATAGTTCGGTTAGAAAAAGAACTGCTGAAGCGCTAATTCTTTTAGAGGACCGTTATAAAAAATCAAGTGATTCAAAATTTACAATTTCAATTGCAAGAGAGGATTTAGCAAACATTGTAGGAACTGCAACAGAATCTCTTATCCGCACTTTAAGTGAATTTAAAGAAGATAAATTAGTTGAAATTAAGGGCAGTAACATCACCATACTTGATTCAGAAAAAATAAGAAAGCTAAAACTATGATTTTTTTATCAAATCAAAATAGGCACAAAAAAAGCAACCAATTAGGTTGCTTTTTTTGAATCAGAATTTTTAATTATAGTTGAGCGTCTAACTTCGACGCTAATGTTGCTTTTGGCACCACACCTACTTGCTTATCAACTACCTGGCCATTTTTGAAGTACAAAATAGTAGGAATGTTTCTAATACCATAATTAGCGCTGATGTTGGAGTTTAAATCAACATTTACTTTTCCAACTAGGGCTTTGCCATCGTATTCTTTTGCCATTTCTTCAACTACTGGACCAACCATGCGGCAAGGGCCACACCATTCTGCCCAAAAATCAACCAATACTGGTTTGTCACTTTTTAAAACTAACTCCTCAAAGTTAGCGTCTGTAAATTCTAATGCCATTTTTATAGTTTTTATGTTTTCTACCTTAAAATTAGTTGTAATATTTTAAAACAAATACAAATTAGTTTAAACAATTTCTAAATTTAACTAACAATAACACTGTTCTTTTTATGCATGAAAAGAGCCAAACCAATAACAATCAAAACTAGTATCGAGCCAATTAAAGCATAAGTATTTCCCGTATAGTAGGCAGTTGGCTCAAACTTAAAAACAATAGTAGATTGACCAGCCTTAATTGGTAAACCTCTTAAAACATAATTTACCTGAACGTGTGGGACTATTGTTCCGTTAATATAAGCATTCCAACCTTTTGGATAATATATTTCAGAAAAAACAATAAAATTATCAGATTTAGAATTACACTCGTAGGTTAATTCGTTTGGTTCATAAGAACTTAGTTTAATAGTGCCTTCACCGGAATAATTATTTTTTAAACCAAGCTCTCCTTTAAATTTTTCATTCACTACAGCGGTTGTTTTGGTATTTACCTTACCTACTAAAACGATTTCACTATCAGCACTGTTTACAAATTTCAGCTCTTTTACAAACCATGCCGGGCCATTTGCTTGCTTATTTTCTAATGGTATCTCTGTTCTTTGTTCGCCACCTCCCGGAATAATAAAGTATTTAGTGTTAAGCATGTTTATCACATTTAATTGACCCATTAAAGCATTAATCGCACTATCACTAGCGAATGCTTTACCTGCATTTTGTCTAAAAAAACCAATTTCCCCACCTCCGTTATTAGGCATTAACTGGAAATCGATTAACTCCTGATATCTTTTTAATTTTGCACCATGATAACCACCAATTGATTTATGGTAATAAGAGGTTTGAGCATCATTAAACGTGTTTAATGTTAAATTCAACACTCGGTATCCTAAAGTTTTATCTTTCAAAATTTCATCATCAGCCGCCGATTTTGCTTGTAAGTTTTGCTGATTTTCTTGTTTTGTAATAAAAGATTTATCATTCAAATATCGGGTACCTACTGACCATAAATCAATTAAAACAAAAATACCAATGGCAGCATAAAGCATCTCTCTTTTTAACTTACCTGTTAAATAAAAGTAGATTGCACCAAAAGCCAATAAGATAAAAACGAGGGAGCGAATGGCATCACTCTTAAATATTTCCATTCTGGCTTTTTCTAATTGAGGCATTAAATCAGTAACATAAGGCCTAACCTGTGATTCAGGATTACCTCCTTGCACATATTGGCTTATCATGATCTCTGCTTCATTGTGGGCGCTGAATGTATTAATAGCTGATGGTGCGATATACCCAATTGCACAAATTCCACCAATAACACCAACACTTACGAATAACAGTGTTTTTAGTTTTACTGTTTTTTTGATTAACCTTAACTGAATCAGTTCGTTTATATCTTTATATTTTATTAACTCATTTAAAGTCAATAAGGCAAGCAAAGGTAAAGTAAGCTCTGCAACAACCAGTATCATTGAAACAGCTCTGAACTTGTTATAGCCAGGTACAAAATCCATGAAGAAGTTTGTTAATCCCATGAAATTACTGCCCCAACTTAAGGCTATTGTTAATAAAGTGGCCAAAAATAAGGGCCATTTTATTGGATTTTTAACTATAAACATGCCTAAAAAACATAAAAAGATAAGAATTGCGCCAATATATACCGGACCACTCGTAAATGGTTGATCACCAAAATAAGCATTGCTGTTTGCTACGGCATCTCTGTAATCCGGGCTGATTTTTTTAAGAGCATCAGGATAGGCTGTCCCAATTGCACTGCTTGCACCACCTTTAAAATCAGGAATCAAAAAGGTAAAAGTTTCTCCAATTCCATAACTCCATTGTGTAGCATAATTTTTGTCTAATCCACTAGTGGTGTTGTTTTTGTTACTTTTTAAATCAGCATCAATTGTAAGTTCTGTTTTGCCACGTGTACTGTATTTACCATATTCCATCGTTGTTAGTATCATAGATGCATTAGGTAATATGCCGATTATTGTGCCAAATAATCCGAATACCAATGCGTAGATGATTACTGAATTTTTTTTAGCTTTTATTAATTGAAATAAGTAACCAATGGAAACAACAGCTATTAAAATATAACCGTAATAAGTTATTTGAAAGTGGTTGCAATTTATTTCCATGCAGGTAAATAATGTTATTAAAGCAAAACCCAACCAATGTTTGCCTTTAAATAATAAAATAAATCCCCCCAGCAAAGCTGGTAAGTAACCAATAGCGTTAGCTTTGCTGTTGTGGCCTGCTTCCAAAATAATTAAAAAGTAAGAACTTAAACCGTAAGCAACAGCCCCAATAATTGATAGCCAAGGATCAACATCTAAACACAATAATAAAATAAAAAAACCTAAAAAGTATAAGAAAACATAGCCTGCAGGTAAGGGGATAAATAGCTTAAATGCATTATCCAATTTTCCTATAAAATTATTCGGATATAAAGTAGAAATTAAATAAGCCGGCATACCACCAAACATACTGTTTGTCCATAATGGTTCTGCTTTTTTAGTGGTTCGGTAATCAACAATTTCTTTACTCATTCCTTTGTGCCGGTCAATGTCACCTTGTTTTAATTCTTTGCCGCTTAACATTGGTTTAAAGTAAATTAATGTAATGACTGCAAAAATGACAACAGCAGCGATGTGAGGAATAAATTTTTTAAAATTCATAGTTTTTAGTTATTTAAATTTTTTCGAATGACTTTATTGACATCAATTATGTAGCCGATAAATATAGCTAATAATAACGCAATTTTTTGAGCTTTATTTTGTGAAAATTTGTTTGATAAACAGGCTATTTTATTATATTTACAGGCTTATTTGAAATGGAAACTAAAAATTACTTTGTTCATCCTACAGCCGTTGTAGACGAAGGTTGTATTATTGGAAGCGGCACGAAAATATGGCATTTTAGCCATATCATGCCCAATTGTACGCTTGGAAACAATTGTAACCTTGGACAAAATGTAGTTGTTTCGCCCGAAGTAACTTTAGGCAATAATGTTAAAGTACAAAACAATGTATCCATTTATACAGGTGTAACTTGCGAAGATGATGTTTTCCTTGGACCAAGTATGGTGTTTACAAATGTTATTAATCCACGAAGTGCAGTTAACCGTAAAAACCAATATGCCAAAACACATGTTGGCAAAGGTGCGTCTATAGGCGCTAATGCTACAATAGTTTGTGGGCACGATATTGGTAAATTTGCTTTTATTGGTGCCGGAGCCGTAGTTACAAAACATGTTCCGGATTATGCCCTACTAGTTGGAAATCCGGCCCGCCAAACTGGTTGGATGAGCGAATACGGTCAAAAACTTGTATTTGATGCCAACGGACAGGCTGTTTGCTCTGAAAGCGGACAAAAATATCAGTTAATAAATAACCGTGTAGAAAGAATTTCATAATGAAAAAAATAAAATTTGCAGTCATCGGACAAGGTCATATTGGAAAGCGCCACGCCGAAATGGTGAGGAGAAATCCTGATTGCGAACTTGTTGCAGTATGTGATGTTGCCTCTAAAGAACAATTAGGATTGGATAACCTAAAAGAACCTTTTTATAGTTCTGTTGATGAGTTGCTTTCTGCCCATCCTGAAGTAGATGTTGTTAATGTTTGTACGCCAAATGGTTTACATTTTGAACACAGCAACAAAGCACTAAAAAGCGGCAAAAATGTGGTAGTAGAAAAACCAATGGCACTTACTAAATCAGATTGTGAAAAATTAATTTACGAAGCTTTGCATCAGCATAAAACCGTTTTTTGTGTAATGCAAAACAGGTATAGTCCGCCAAGCGTTTGGTTAAAAGAAGTAATTGATCAAAAAATAATTGGTGATGTATACATGGTTCAATTAAACTGCTACTGGAACAGAGATGAGCGTTACTATAAACCCGGAAACTGGAAAGGCACCCAAGTTTTGGATGGAGGAACTTTATTTACACAATTTAGTCATTGGGTAGACATCATGTATTGGATTTTTGGTGATATCACTAATATTCAAGCTAAGTTTGCTGATTTTAATCATCAAAAAACAACAGCATTTGAAGATAGTGGCTTTGTAAGTTTTGATTTTGTGAATGGTGGCATGGGTAGTATAAACTACAGCACTGCTGTATGGGAAAAAAATCTCGAATCATCGTTAACAGTTATTGGAAGTAAAGGCAGCATCAAAGTTGGTGGTCAATACATGGATCAAATTGAAACATGTAACATTAAAAATTATACCATGCCTGTATTAGCAGAAACCAATCCGGCAAATGATTATGGCGCTTATAAAGGCTCAGCAAACAATCATCACAATGTGATTGAAAATGTTGTTGAAACATTAACAGGAAAAAATAAAATTACTACAAATGCACTTGAGGGCTTAAAAGTAGTTGATATCATTGAAAGAATTTACAAATTAAGACCATCAGAAGTTTTAAAAACAAAATAAGTTATGGGAATATATTCTAAAGTTTTAAAGAAGGAAGCAACAATTGCAGTTATTGGATTAGGTTATGTTGGATTACCAATAGCATTGGCTTTTGCAAAAAAAGTAAAGGTTATAGGATTTGACATCAATGAAGCACGTGTTAATTTGATGAAAAAAGGGATTGACCCGAGCAATGAATTAACAAAAGAAGATTTTAAAAATTCTGATATCGTATTTACACATAAATTGGAAGATCTTAAAAAGGCTAATTTCTTTATTGTTGCTGTTCCAACTCCAATTGATGAACACAATCTACCTGATTTAAAGCCTCTAATTGGCGCAAGCACAACCGTTGGTAAAGTCCTGAAAAAAGGTGACTATGTTGTTTATGAATCTACAGTTTACCCTGGTTGTACCGAGGATGACTGTGTACCTGTATTGGAGCAATTATCTAAACTTAAAATGACGAAGGATTTCAAAGTTGGTTATTCTCCTGAACGTATTAATCCGGGTGATAAAGAACACACCATTACCAAAATTTTAAAAATTGTAAGTGGTTGCGATAAAGAAAGTTTAGAAGAAATCAGTAAAGTTTACGAAATAATTGTTGAACCCGGTACGCACAAAGCCTCCTCTATTAAAGTAGCAGAGGCTGCTAAAATAATTGAAAATACGCAAAGGGATGTTAACATCGCTTTGATGAATGAATTATCAATCATCTTCAATAAAATGAATATTAATACTTTTGATGTACTTGAGGCAGCAGGAACAAAATGGAATTTCTTAAAATTTTTCCCTGGACTTGTAGGAGGACACTGTATTGGTGTAGATCCTTACTATCTTACACACAAAGCAGAAAGTTTAGGTTACCATGCCCGTGTAATTAATAGTGGGCGCTATGTTAACGATAGCATGGGGTTTTATGTGGCTAAAAATACCGTTAAAAAAATAATAGCGGCCGGTAAAAATATTTCAAAATCAAAGGTTTTGATTATGGGTGCCACATTTAAGGAAGATGTGAGCGACATAAGAAACAGTAAAGTAGCTGATATCGTTAAAGAATTAAAAAGTTTTGGAGTTAAGGTTGAAATAGTTGACCCTCATGCTGATTCGGATGAACTTAAACATGAATATGGTTTTGGATTAAACAAATTGGCTAAAGGTTATGATGGTATTATTGTTGCTGTTAATCACAAAGAATACAAAGCTTTAGACGAGAAATATTTTAAAAGCATACTCTCTGCTAAAGGTG
Organism: Bacteroidota bacterium; assembly: GCA_020403265.1. Taxonomy (GTDB): domain Bacteria; phylum Bacteroidota; class Bacteroidia; order B-17B0; family Aurantibacillaceae; genus Aurantibacillus. The sequence continues at coordinate 23,018 of JADBXZ010000014.1, read as the reverse complement.
TTTTAGTTGATGTAAAGGGAATGTACCGTGGTAAAATAAAAGGTTTAACCTATTGGAGCTTGTAATTAATTGAAGTGATGAGCGCCGTTTTAATAGCCAAACTGACTTAAACGTTTTTCATTACCTCGCCAGTCCTTATCAACTTTAACGAACAATTCTAAAAACACTTTTTTTCCAAAAAAAGCTTCAAGGTCTTTTCTGGCATCGGTGCCGACACGTTTTAAGGCAGCACCTTTATTCCCTATAATAATTCCTTTTTGGCTATCGCGCTCCACTAAAATATCTGATTGAATTTTTATAATGGTTCCTTCATCCTTAAAACTATTGGTTATTACCTCTACACTATAAGGTATTTCCTTTTTATAGTTTAGTAATATTTTTTCTCGGATAATTTCACAAACAAAAAAACGCTCAGGTTTGTCTGTTAATTCTGCCTTATCATAATAAGCCTCATTAGCCGGCAACAGTTTTATAATTTTAGAAATAACTAAATCCAGGTTAAATTTGCTTAAGGCAGAAATAGGCAATATTTCTGCATTGGGTAGCTTTGCATGCCATTCCTGAACCTTCTCCTCTATCTTCTCCTGAGTGGAAATATCAAGCTTGTTTATTAAGATTAAAACCGGTGTAGTTGTTTTTTTAAGTTTCTCAATGTAGCTTTCATCCAGTTTTATATCCTCAAACACATCGGTTATTAATAAAAAAACATCTGCATCACTAAAAGCTGTTACAACAAATTGCATCATTTTTTCCTGCAACTTATATAATGGCTTAATAATACCCGGCGTATCGCTAAATACAATTTGATAGTCATCGCCACTAACAATTCCCATGATGCGATGCCTGGTGGTTTGGGCTTTAGAAGTAATAATACTTAATTTTTCGCCAACCAAGGCATTCATTAAAGTTGATTTACCTACGTTGGGGCAACCTATAATATTTACAAATCCGGACTTGTGCATGCTTAAAACAAAAGTACACAATTATATACTTGCAAAGGCTATACTTATATCATTTAAATTGATAAGATGATTAATTTACTTTTATCTTTAAACTATGATTAAACATTTAATATTCGCAGTAACACTCCTAACCAGTGTTACTTCTTGTAAACGCGAAACTTTAAAAGCAGACATAATTATAACCAATGCTGTTATTTACACGGTAGACTCGGCTTTTACAATTGCCGAAGCCATGGCAATTAAAGACGGTAAAATCATTGAAACCGGAACCAACGATTATATCAGTAAAACTTACTCCGCTAAAGTAACAGAAAATATAAATGGGCAGGCAGTATTTCCGGGATTCATTGATTCGCATTGTCATTTTGTTGGTTATGGACTGGGTTTACAAAAAATTGATTTGATAGGAACCAAATCCTTTAAAGAAGTAATTGAACGTGTAACTGCATATACCAGAGTGCTTGATGGAGATGTAGCATCAAATTCTTTTGATAAAAATGATTGGATTATAGGCAGAGGATGGGATCAAAACGATTGGCCTATAAAAGATTTTCCTGATAAAAATATATTAGATTCCCTCTACCCCACTACACCTGTTTTTTTAACGCGTGTTGATGGACATGCTGCTTTGGCTAATTCAGAAGCTTTAAAGCGTGCAGGAATAACAATAAAAACTAAAATTAACGGTGGCGACTTGTTAACAAAAAACGGGGCATTAACAGGCGTGCTAATTGATAATGCCTTGGATTTAGTTAGTGTAAAAATTCCTAAACCATCGCCTGAACTGCTAAAACAAGCATTATTGGCTGCGCAAAAAAATTGTTTTGAAGTTGGTATTACTACCGTTGATGATGCCGGACTGTTGAAAAAAGACATTGATGTAATTGATCGCTTACAAAAAAATAAAGAACTAAAAATGCGTATCTACGCTATGTTATCTGATGACTCCGTAAATTACGCCCACTACCTCAATGCAGGCATTTATAAAACTGATCGTTTGAATGTTAGATCTTTTAAGTTTTATGCTGATGGAGCGCTAGGTTCAAGAGGCGCCTGTTTACTTGAAAATTATCAGGACCAAAAAAACTGGAAAGGTTTTTTATTAAATACCCCAAAACATTTTGAGGACTGCGCTAAACTATTAGTTAAAAAAGGATTTCAAATGAACACCCATTGTATTGGTGACTCGGCTGCAAGGTTATTACTTAACATTTATGCTAAAGCTGCTCAGGAAAATAACGAAGCTATAAATTCTAAAATTAAATCCGGAAATAAACGTTGGCGCATCGAGCATGCACAAATCATTCATCCAAGTGATCTTGAAAAATTTAAATGGGCAATACCATCTGTGCAACCAACTCATGCCACTAGCGATATGTATTGGGCAAAAAACAGACTTGGAAACGACAGAGTAAAAACGGCTTATACTTATCAGGATCTTTTAAAAGCCAGTGGAATTGTAGCGCTTGGCACAGATTTTCCTGTAGAAGACATTTCACCCTTTAAAACATTTTATGCAGCAGTAGCCAGAAAAGACTCAAAATATTTTCCGGAAAGAGGATTTCAAATAGAGAATGGCTTAACACGAGAGCAAACCTTAAGAGGAATGACGATTTGGGGCGCTTGGGCCAATTTTGAAGAACTTGAAAAAGGTAGTTTAGAAAAAAATAAGTTTGCAGATTTTATAATACTCGACAATAATATTATGAAATGCCCAATTGACAAAGTACTAAAAACTAAGGTAATTGCTACCTATATTAATGGTGAAAAGGTATATACAAAATAACTAATTATCAATTAAACAAAAAAGCCTCAACACTACGTTGAGGCTTTTTTAATTTAAGGATATCTTATATTTACTCCTTTATGATCTTTACTGTTTTGGTTTTACCATCAAAAGTTGCTTTAATAAAATATACACCATTTACATTGTTACCTAAGTTTAATTCGTAAACTCCGGCATTAACATTGTCAGTTAAAATAACACGGCCTAGCACATCTGTTACCTCAATCGTTGTCAGACTGAGCGAAGTCGAATTCTCTAACTGTACATTAAAGACACGACTACTTGGGTTTGGATACACAATTAAGTTAGAAGTTAGGTTTGTGAAGTTAGAATTGATTCCCGTACAAGTAGATACTGATTGTGAAATAACTGCAGTTGCTGAACAACCTGCAGCGTTAGTACCTGTTACAGTATAGCTTGTAGTTGTAGTAGGGCTAATTGCAATAACAGCAGTTGTAGCAGTAGTATTCCAAACATAAGAACTAGCACCAGCAACTGTTAAAGTTGCAGTGCTACCGGAACAAATAAAATCAGTATTGCTGCTTACTGCAGTAACTGTTGGAGTAAGTCCTACGTTTTGTGTAAGAGTTGTAGATAAGGCACAACCTGTTAATGATAAAGTACCAACTACTGTATAGTTTGTTGTAACAGTTGGAGATATACTTATAGAACTGGTTGTTGCACCAGTGTTCCAGCTGTATGTATTGGCGCCACTTGCATTTAATACATTCGTTCCTGTACCACAAATTGCAGTGTTGCCAGTTACTGTAACGCTTGGTAAAGCATTTACAGTAACGTTGCTTGTGGCAGTGTTTGCGCTAACGCAACCAGCAGTGCTTGTTCCTATAACAGTGTAACTAGCATTAGCCGTTGGAGTAACAGCTGTACTTCCACCTTGAATGGTATAGGTATTTGCACCACTTGGAACAATAGTAAATGTTGAGCCTGAACAAATGGTACCGCTATTAACCGCTAATGTTGGTGAGGCATTTATTGTAACTGTACTTACAGCTGTATTTGAACTTACACAGCCTAATCCACTTGTACCGGTAACACTATAATTTGTTGTGGTTGTTGGACTAACAACAGCCGAGCCACTGCTAAAAGTATAGGTACTTGCACCACTAGGAGTTATTGTAAATGATGAGCCTGGGCAAACAGCACCACTTGTAACTGAAATTGTTGGTAACGCATTAACAGTTACAGATACCGGTGTTCGAGAAGCAGATGTACATGAAATTGGGTTCCATGAAAATGTAACAACACCATTACCAGTATTTCCAACGGTATTGATTTGACTAGTGCCTATATTATAGGAAGCGCCACCGCCACCTGCCGGAAAATCATTTGTGCCATTCTCAGCTCCGGCACCGCCACCACTATATCCACCGCCGCCTCCACCGCCTACTGCACCACAACGTGCATTGCCGCCGCCGCCGCCGCCAAAACCTCCATTTGCAGCAGTACCGGGGTCTCCACCACCAATACCGGCCATGCCACCTAAAAGTGGTCTTGTTCCGCCTGTTGAATTAAAAGTACAACCAGCTGTTGTTCCATTATTTCCATTTGTTAGCCAACCAGCACCTCCACTTGCATAATATGTGTAACCACTCGGTATTGTACCTCCATTGCCTGCAGAACCAGCTCCATTTGTAACTGTTAAACCATTTGTAGCATTAGTTCCTGTTACGGCACTAACACCTATAATCCCTGTGCTATTAATCCAATTTGTTCCGGCGCCTCCGCCACCGCCTGCGGCGCTGTACAATGTATTTGTTAAATTATCCCAAACAAATGATCCACCACCACCACCACCAACATTCTGAGCAGTCGCACCCTGTCCACCAACTAGTACTCTCAATACTTGTCCAGGAGTTACAGTAAAGTTTCCTTGTATAATTGCACCATTTCCCCCAGCTGTAGCGCCCCATTGAGTTGATCCACCTCCACGAGCCCCTCTAGTTATTATCGTTACCGAAGTAACACCAGCAGGTACAGTAAAATTTTGAATTGCCCCGCTGAAATTAAATGTCTGACCACCTATTGTTGTGCTAAAAGATTCAGCATAATAGGTTGTTGTAGTGGTAGGCGTAAAAGCAATATTTGCTCCACTTGTACTAGATCCAAGCAATGTACCGCCTGTTGGAACATTGTACCATCCAATTGAAGCACCAGCAGCTGTTGCATTTAATGTAGTTGATTGCCCGGCACATATTGATGAAGGTAAGGCTGTTACACTGGTTGGTAAAGGGCATTGCGCTTCAAGCAATCTGCTTGATAATGAAAGCAATAAAGTTGCAAATAATTTGTAATTTTTTTTCATGTTTTAATTTTGGGATTTCTTAGTTAATTAATTAAACAAATATAGAATAAAAAATTGATTGATTGAATAAAGGTGATCAAACAATTAAAATAAAGGTAGTGCACTAATTCTAATCCCGGTTTTAATTTACCAAAATATACTAGATTACCTTTATTTAGGTTAAAAAACATTTAAAAGTTTAAATTTCATTTAACTTTCAGAGGATAATTTATTGACATATATACTAACGAAAGCTTGACTAGGATGTTTATTATAAATTAAAATTTAAATTCTAAGCGGTTAAAATGTCAATGTAGCTTTTATCTGATTACCTTTTATTGAACTAAAAACCCCCCACATTCCGATTGCTATCGTTACAGTGAGGGCTTTTAAATTTGTTTACCTAAAGATTACTCTTTTACAATCTTTACCGTTTTGGTTTTACCATCAACTGTTGCTTTAACAAAATAAACACCGTTTAAGTTGTTACCTAAATTTAACTGGTAATTACCTGCCTTAACTTTATCAGTTAAAATAACACGACCTAAGACATCAGTTACCTCAATCGTTGTCAGACTGAGCGGAGTCGAAGTCTCTAACTGTACATTAAAGACACCACTGCTTGGGTTTGGATACACAATTAAGTTAGAAGTTAGGTTTGTGAAATTAGAATTGATTCCCGTACAAGTGGATACAGATTGTGAAACAACAGCATTAGCTGAACAACCTGCAGCGTTAGTGCCGGTTACAGTATAACTTGTAGTTGTTGTTGGGCTAACTGCAATAACAGCAGTTGTGGCAGTAGTATTCCAGACATAAGAACTAGCACCAGTAGCTGTTAAGGTTGCGCTGCTGCCAACGCAAATAAAGGCAGTGTTACTGCTTGCAGCACTTACTGTTGGAAGAGCATTTACTGTAACGTTGCTTACAGCAGAACCATTACAGCCTAATGTGTTAGTACCTGTAACAGTATAAGAAGCAGTTGCAGTAGGACTTACCACTGCAGAGCCACCGCTATAAGTATAAGTTGAAGCACCGGTAGGTGTGATGGTAAATGAATTACCCAGACAAATTGCTCCGCTATTTACTGAAAGTGTTGGAGCGGCATTAACGATTACATTACTTGTTGCAGTATTTGCGCTAATACAACCTAAAGAACTTGTACCTGCAACAGTATAACTTGTATTAGCAGTTGGTGTTACGTTAACGCTACCTCCTTGTATCGTGTAGGTGCTTGCACCGCTTGGTAAAATTGTAAATGTGTTACCACTGCATATAGAACCGCTGTTTACTGCAATGGTTGGATTGGAATTAACACTAACTGTTGAAGTAGCAATATTTGAAAGGCATCCAACCGAATTAGTGCCAATAACAGTATATGTTGTTGTAATTGTTGGATTTTTTACAGCACCACCACCTTGATAAGTATATGAACTGGCACCACTTGGCACTATTGTAAAAGAAGAACCATTGCAAATAGAACCACTACTTGCTGTAATTGTTGGTGAAACTAATACTGATGGTGTAAAAATTGCCGAATTAGTACAAGATGCTGGAATCGTAAGTGTTAAATTAACAGGGGAAGAATTATTAACAACCAAACTACTAGTTGTTGCGCCAGTTGACCAAAGGTAGTTAATTGTTGGACTACCACATGTTTTCGTTCTAAATGTATAATCAAAGCCTGAAAATGGGTTATAACCAGAATTAGCATAGGTCATCCCATTAGCATATGGATTTGAAGTTGAACCAGCTATACAATAACTTGATATTCCAGAGGTACCAACAAAAACAAGAAAATAAGTTGTGCTAGGAACCACTGATACTGAGGGCCAAGTAACATCATAAAACCCCGGTGCACTGAGTGTTGTAGTACCAGTTGCCATCACTGTTCCTCCTAAGGTTGGTAAATTATTATATAAAGTTATTGTTAAGGTACCACTTCCCGGCCCATTTATTAATTGAATTCCTGCTCCACAAATGGCTGTTTGAGTTGGCACAAAAGATTGAGCCAAATCACTTTGACTTAAGTTTGCCATACACGTATTGGTAGATGTTTGGACTTGGTCATAGCCTACAGGTGTTGCGACATTTAAAGTAGCTTGGCCACAACTGGGAGCTGATGGTAATTGAGTAATAGTGAAAGAACATTGTGCATTCAAACTACATGCATAAACAACAATTAAAAAGATAAAATAAATATTTTTCATATAAATTAATAATTAACAAATATAACAAAAAGCCCTCACAGTAATGTGAGGCCTTTTAAAATTGCTCATTGAATGGTCGCAACTAAAAATTCTAAACTATTTATAATGCTTCTTGCTCTGCTTCTGCCTTGCTAGCCATTAAACGTTCGTATTCTTCTTTGCTTCCAACCACTAATTTTTCGTATTGGCGTAAGCCTGTACCTGCAGGAATTAAATGCCCAACAATTACGTTTTCTTTTAATCCGTTTAATGTATCAACTTTACCATTAACAGCAGCTTCGTTTAATACTTTAGTTGTTTCTTGGAACGAGGCAGCAGATATCCATGAGCTTGTTTGTAACGATGCTCTTGTGATACCTTGTAACATACTTTCAGCTGTTGCAGGAACCGCATCACGTGCTTCTACAACTTTTAAATCTTTACGTTTTAGTACGGAGTTTTCGTCGCGTAATTTACGTGATGTAATTATTTGACCGCGTTTTAATTCAGCGCTATCACCCGGATCAACAACAACTTTTTTACCAAAAATATTATCATTCTCGGTCATAAAGTCAATTTTGTTAACTAATTGTTGTTCCAAGAAAATAGTATCGCCCGGATCAACAATCTCAACTTTACGCATCATCTGACGAACAATTACTTCAAAGTGTTTGTCATTTAATTTCTGACCCTGTAAACGATACACCTCTTGGATTTCATTTACAAGATACTCCTGAACTGCTGTAGGCCCTTTGATTGCTAATATGTCACTTGGAGCTACTGCGCCATCTGATAATGACTCACCTGCTTTTACAAAATCGTTTTCTTGAACTAAAATGTGTTTGCTTAAATTAACTAAATAAGTTCTGCGTTCGCCGGTTTTAGCTTCAACCATTACTTCACGGTTACCACGCTTAATTTTACCGAAACTTACAATACCGTCAATTTCGCTAATAACAGCCGGATTACTTGGATTACGAGCTTCAAATAACTCAGTTACACGAGGTAAACCACCGGTGATATCACCAGTTTTACCTGTAACACGAGGAATCTTAACTAACACTTGACCTGGCTCAATTTTAGCACCTTCATTAATTACAATGTGCGCTCCAACCGGAATGTTATACGTTTTAAGAATCTCACCTTTTTTATCAACGATGCGAATTGTAGGACTCATCGTTTTATCTTTACTTTCGATAATTACTTTTTCGCGGAAGCCTGTTTGCTCATCGCTTTCTTCACGGTAAGTAATGTTTTCTTTGATATGTTCAAATTCAACGCTACCACCAAATTCAGAAACGATTACTGCGTTATATGGATCCCAATCACAAATTACCTCGCCTTTTTTAACTTTAGCACCCGGTTTGATATATAAGTTAGAACCGTATGGAATGTTACCTGTTGTTAATACAATACCTGTGTTGGCATCTGTAATACGAACTTCGGTACTACGTCCAATTACAATGTTGGTTTTTTGACCATCCTGTACTCTTTCTACAGTGCGTAACTCATCAATTTCAGCAACACCATCGTACTTAGCAACTAAACTGCTTGATGCAGCCGTGTTACTTGCCGTACCACCCACGTGGAAAGTACGTAATGTTAACTGAGTACCCGGCTCACCAATTGATTGTGCAGCAATTACCCCAACAGCTTCACCTAACTGTACCAAGCGACCGTTAGATAAGTTTCGGCCGTAACATTTAGCGCATACACCTAAGCGGCTTTCGCAAGTTAATACGGAACGGATATCAACTGTTTCGATTGGAGATTTTTCGATTAAAGCAGCTACATCTTCACTGATAATTTCGCCACCTGCAATAATTAACTCACCAGTTGTTGGGTGGTAAACATCATTTACAGTGGTACGACCTAAAATTCGGTCATATAAACTTTCAACTACGTCATCATTATTTTTTAAAGCCGTCATTGCTAAACCACGAAGTGTTCCGCAATCTGTTTCGTTAATAATAACGTCTTGAGCAACGTCAACTAAACGACGTGTTAAGTAACCGGCATCCGCAGTTTTTAAAGCCGTATCGGCCAAACCTTTACGAGCACCGTGAGTTGAAATAAAATATTCTAAGATCGACAAACCTTCACGGAAGTTAGATAATACAGGGTTTTCAATGATGGAAGCAGTAGTATCACCAGCTTTTTGAGGCTTTGCCATTAAACCACGCATACCACTTAACTGCTTAATCTGTTCTTTACTACCACGAGCTCCGGAATCCAACATCATATATACAGAGTTGAAACCTTGCTTATCGGTACTTAATTTATCTAATACTTGTTTGGTAACTTTACTGTTGGCATGCGTCCAAATATCAATAATTTGGTTGTAACGCTCGTTGTTGGTAATGAAACCCATGTTGTAGTTGTTCACTACTTCATCAACCTGAGATTGAGCATCAGCAATGATTTTCAATTTCTCATCAGGTGTTTGGATATCTCCTAAGTTAAATGATAATCCACCTTTGAAAGCGGTTTTAAATCCTAATTCTTTAATATCATCCAAAAACTTAGCTGTTTTAGCCATACCAGTTTTCTTCACAACCATTCCGATGATGTCACGTAACGATTTTTTAGTTAACAATTCGTTAATGTAACCAACTTCGTGAGGTACAACCATGTTGAATAACACGCGACCAGCAGTTGTTTCAATTACCTTGGTAACTAATTTTTCTCCTTCTAAGGCATTCGTTATTTTAACCTTAATTTGTGCATGCAAGTCTAATTGTTTTTCATTTACTGCAATAACAACTTCTTCTGCACTGTAAAATACTTTTCCTTCTCCTTTAACGGCATCATCTTTCAAATTTCTTTTTGGTTTCGTCAGGTAATATAAACCTAACACCATGTCTTGAGATGGAACCGCAACCGGCGCACCGTTAGATGGATTTAGAATGTTATGAGAAGCTAACATTAAGATTTGCGCTTCTAAGATAGCTGCATGTCCTAATGGAACGTGCACAGCCATTTGATCGCCGTCAAAATCGGCGTTAAAAGCAGAACAAACTAATGGGTGCAATTGAATAGCTTTACCTTCAATTAATTTAGGTTGAAAAGCCTGTATACCTAGCCTGTGTAAGGTTGGGGCACGGTTTAATAAAACCGGATGTCCTTTTAAGGCATTTTCCAAAATATCCCAAACGATAGCTTCCTTTTTATCTACAATTTTTTTAGCTGACTTAACTGTTTTTACAATACCACGCTCAATCATTTTACGAATGATAAATGGTTTGAACAGCTCAGCTGCCATTTCTTTTGGTAAACCGCACTCGTGTAATTTTAATTCAGGTCCTACAACAATTACTGAACGAGCAGAATAGTCAACACGTTTACCCAATAAGTTTTGACGGAAACGACCTTGCTTACCTTTTAATGAATCTGATAAAGATTTTAAAGCACGGTTACTGTCAGTTTTTACTGCATTAGATTTACGAGAGTTATCAAATAATGAATCAACCGACTCTTGTAACATACGTTTTTCATTACGTAAGATTACATCAGGCGCTTTGATTTCGATTAAACGCTTTAAACGGTTGTTACGGATGATAACACGACGGTATAAGTCATTTAAATCTGAAGTTGCAAAACGACCGCCATCTAATGGAACTAAAGGTCGTAATTCAGGTGGAATAACCGGAACAACTTTAACCACCATCCACTCAGGACGATTAACCACATTTTGGTTAGCCTGACGGAAAGCTTCAATAACATTTAAACGCTTTAAAGCTTCGTTTTTACGTTGTTGGCTGGTTTCGTTGTTAGCCTTATGACGTAATTCGTATGATAACTCATCTAAATTTAAACGCGATAATAAATCCGAGATGGCCTCAGCTCCCATTTTCGCTACAAATTTATTAGGATCAGTTTCGTCTAATAAAGCGTTTTCTTTTGGTAAAGCATCAACAGCGTTTAGGTATTCTTCTTCTGTTAAGAAGTCTAAATATGAAATACCATTTTCAGCTGCAGCACCTGCATTTATTACAACATAACGCTCATAATAAATGATCATGTCTAGCTTTTTGGTTGGTAAACCTAAAAGGTAACCAATTTTATTTGGTAGTGAACGGAAGTACCAAATGTGAGCAACAGGAACCACTAGATTAATGTGTCCCATACGTTCACGACGTACTTTTTTCTCAGTTACCTCTACACCGCAACGGTCACAAACAATGCCTTTATAGCGAATACGTTTATATTTACCGCAATGACATTCATAATCCTTAACCGGTCCAAATATACGTTCGCAAAATAAACCATCTCTTTCAGGTTTATAAGTACGGTAGTTGATTGTTTCAGGCTTTAAAACTTCACCGCTAGAACGACGTAAAATCGTTTCAGGAGAAGCAAGGCTTATTATAATCTTTGAGAAATTTGATTTTTGTTTACTATCTCTTCTTAATGCCATTTTTTTTATTTTAGATTTTAGAAGTTAGATTTAAGATTTAATTAATTTTATTTGAAGTAAGATTATAGATAACACTTCTTAAATCTATAATCTTACTTCTTATTTTCTGAATTTATTCCATTGTAACATCTAACGCTAAGCCGCGTAATTCATGCAACAATACGTTAAATGATTCAGGAATTCCTGGAGTTGGAATGTTTTCACCTTTAACAATTGCTTCATAAGCTTTTGCGCGACCCATTACATCATCCGATTTTACAGTTAACAATTCTTGTAACACATTAGCTGCGCCGTATGCTTCAAGCGCCCAAACTTCCATCTCACCAAAACGCTGACCACCAAATTGAGCTTTACCACCCAAAGGCTGCTGCGTAATTAACGAGTAAGGTCCTATTGAACGAGCGTGCATTTTATCGTCAACCATGTGTCCTAATTTTAACATGTAAATGATACCAACAGTTGCAGGTTGGTCAAAACGTTCACCTGTTCCACCGTCAAATAAATAAGTACGGCCAAATTTAGGCAAGCCGGCTTTGTTTACATAGTCATCAATTTGTTCCATTGATGCACCATCAAAAATTGGCGTTGCAAATTTAAGACCTAATTTTTCACCGGCCCAAGCTAATACGGTTTCGTAAATCTGACCCAAGTTCATACGCGAAGGCACACCTAGTGGATTTAAAACAATGTCAACCGGTGTTCCATCTTCTAAGAATGGCATATCTTCCTCTTTTACGATACGCGCCACGATACCTTTGTTACCATGACGGCCAGCCATCTTATCCCCTACTTTTAACTTACGTTTTTGAGCGATGTAAACTTTAGCTAATTGAACAATTCCATTTGGTAACTCATCACCAACAGTAATTTGGAATTTTTCACGCTTGTATTTACCTAAATAATCATTGTATTGAATCATGAAGTTGTGCAATAAACGCTCAACTTGTTCATTCTTATCAGCATCAGTAGTCCAGTTACTTGGATTAATTTCGCTGTAATCAATACGCTCTAAACCTTTTTGAGTAAATTTAGTACCACGAGGTACAATTTCTTCACCTAAAATATTTGTAACACCTTGTGAAGTTCTTCCGTTCACTAATACAAAAAGTTTGTCAACTAACTTTAATTTTAAATTGTATACATTTTTCTCGTGATCAGCATCCAATTTTTCAATTAGTGGTTTTTCTTCTGCTTTTTGTTTCTTGTCTTTTACAGCACGTGAGAACAAACGTTTATCTACAATGGTACCTTTGATTGATGGAGACACTCTTAACGATGCGTCTTTTACATCACCGGCCTTATCACCAAAAATGGCACGCAATAACTTCTCTTCAGGAGAAGGATCTGTTTCACCTTTAGGGGTAATTTTACCAATTAAAATATCGCCTTCTTTAACTTCAGCACCAATTCTAACAATACCCTTTTCATCTAAATCTTTTGTAGCTTCCTCAGATACGTTAGGAATATCCGGTGTTAATTCCTCCATTCCACGCTTAGTATCACGAACCTCTAAGGTATACTCATCTATATGAAGAGAAGTGAAAATATCTTCACGTACAATTTTCTCATTGATTACAATAGCATCCTCAAAATTATAACCCTTCCAAGGCATGAAAGCAACTTTTAAGTTACGTCCTAATGCCAACTCACCATCTTGGGTAGCATAACCTTCTGTAAGTACCTGACCTTTAGTAACTTTATCACCTTTCTTTACAATTGGCTTTAAGTTAATACAAGTACTTTGGTTTGTTTTTTGGAATTTGGTTAATTTGTATGATTTAACATCACCTTCAAAAGAAATTAATTTCTCTTCTTCGGTTCTGTTATAACGGATAGTAATTGTATTGGCATCAACGTACTCTACCACACCTTCTCCTTCAGAATTGATTAATACGCGGCTATCTTCGGCAACACGAGCTTCGATGCCTGTTCCAACAATTGGAGCTTGTGGGCGTAATAATGGAACAGCCTGACGTTGCATGTTTGAACCCATTAACGCACGGTTAGCATCATCATGCTCTAGGAACGGAATTAAAGAAGCCGCTATAGATGCAATTTGATTTGGAGCTACGTCCATTAAGTGGATATTTTCAGGCTCTAGTACAGGGAAATCACCTTCGTAACGAGCGGTAACTTTTTTAGTAATGAAAGCACCTTTATCATCTAATTTTGCACTTGTTTGTGCAATATTTTTTTGATCTTCTTCTTCCGCAGTTAAATAAATGATTGGGTTTTTAACATCAACCTTACCGTCTTTTACTTTACGGAATGGAGTTTCGATAAAACCTAAATTATTTACTTTAGCATAAACACACAAAGATGAAATCAAACCGATGTTTGGTCCCTCCGGCGTTTCAATTGTACATAAACGACCATAGTGTGTATAGTGAACGTCACGTACCTCAAAACCTGCACGCTCACGACTTAAACCTCCGGGCCCTAGTGCCGATAAACGACGCTTGTGAGTAATCTCAGATAACGGATTGGTTTGATCCATGAATTGAGATAACTGGTTGGTTCCGAAGAAGGAGTTAATTACAGAACTTAATGTTTTAGCATTAATTAAATCGGTTGGTGTAAATACCTCGTTATCGCGAACGTTCATACGCTCACGGATGGTACGTGCCATACGCGCTAAACCAACACCAAATTGAGAGAATAACTGCTCACCAACTGTACGTACACGACGATTTGATAAGTGATCGATATCATCCACATCTGTTTTTGAGTTAATTAACTCAATTAGATATTTAATAATCAAAATCATGTCCTCTTTTGTAAGCACACGAATATTTGATGGGATATCGATCCCCAATTTTTTGTTAATTCTGTAACGACCTACTTCACCTAAATCATAACGCTTGTCTGAGAAGAATAACTTGTCAATAACGCCGCGTGCTGTTTCTTCATCAGGTGGTTCAGCATTACGTAACAAACGATAGATAAATTCAATAGCTTCCTTTTCAGAGTTAGTTGAATCTTTTTGCAACGTGTTGTAAATAATTGCAAAATCAGTTGTATTGATATCTTGTTTGTGAAGAATGATTGATTTTACATCGGCATCTACAATTAAGTCAATATGCTCATCTTCTAATATAGTTTCACGATCTAAGATTACTTCGTTACGCTCAATTGACACTACCTCACCGGTATCTTCATCAACGAAATCTTCTAACCATGTTTTTAAAACACGTGCAGCTAATCTTCTGCCAACTTCACGTTTTAAACCGGCTTTACTAACTTTTACTTCATCAGCTAACCCAAAAATTTCTAGGATTTGTTTATCACTCTGAAATCCGATTGCGCGCAATAAAGTTGTAACCGGTAATTTTTTCTTACGATCGATGTATGCATACATTACATTGTTAATGTCTGTAGCAAACTCAATCCAGCTTCCTTTAAAAGGAATAACACGGGCACTGTATAATTTGGTACCATTTGCATGGCGGCTTTGCCCAAAGAATACACCAGGAGAACGGTGTAATTGAGATACAATAACACGTTCAGCACCGTTTATAATGAATGAACCTTTTGGCGTCATATATGGGATAGTACCCAAATAAACGTCCTGCATGATTGGTTCAAAATCTTCATGTTCAGGGTCTGTGCAATAAAGATATAACTTAGCTTTTAAAGGCACAGCGTAAGTTAACCCACGCTCAATACACTCTTCGATGGCGTAACGAGGCGGATCAATATAATAATCTTTAAACTCCAATACGAAGTTGTTACGTGCATCGGAAATTGGGAAATTTTCGGCAAACACACGGAACAAACCTTCTTTTTTACGGTTTTCTGGAGTTGTTTCTAATTGGAAAAAATCTTGGAAAGATTTTACTTGAATATCTAAGAAATCCGGATATTCGATCGGAAATTTATTTGATGAGAAGTTAATTCTCTTTTGTGTTTTTGTACTTGCAGCCAAGGTATGTTGTGTTAAGTTTTACAATTTGTTGACGCTTTGAACTCTGGTGTTTTAACACCATAAACAGGTAAAATCACGTTAATTTATACCCATCCCGTTTTAAATTTCACACCCCAACCAAAAAATTGGTTGGGGAAACGTGAAATTTAATATTTAGCGGTAAGCTAAATTAAGTAAATTACTTAATTTCAGCTTTAGCACCAGCTTCTTCTAAAGCTTTTTTAATTGCTTCAGCTTCTTCTTTGCCAATACCTTCTTTAACTGGTTTTGGAGCGCCGTCTACTAAGTCTTTAGCTTCTTTTAAGCCTAAACCGGTTAAGTCTTTAACAACTTTTACAACACCTAACTTAGCAGCACCTGCTTCAGTTAAGATAATGTCGAAACTAGTTTTAGCAGCAGCTGCATCACCAGCTCCAGCACCACCACCAGAAACAACCACTGCAGCAGCAGCTGGTTCAATTCCGTATTCGTCTTTTAATAAAGTTGCTAAATCTTGTACTTCTTTTACTGTTAAGCCTACTAATTGTTCGGCTATTGCTTTAATATCTGCCATTTTATTTGGTTTTTATTAGATTAATTATTGATTTACTTTTTTTGTTTTTGTTTTACTATTATGCAGCTTCTTTGCTTGATTTGTTTTCTAAACCACCAATCACGCGTTGGATTGGAGATTTTAGTAACGCAATTACATCGGCAATTAATTCGTTCTTAGATTTCAACGAAGCAACTGCGTCTAATTGGTTATCACCAATAAAGATTGTTTGTTCAACATAAGCAGCTTTTAAAGCAGGTTTGCTGTCGCCTTTACGAAACTCTTTAATTACCTTAGCAGGGGCATTTGCCACATCGGTAAAAATTAAAGCTGTTTCTCCTTTTAAGGTAGGAATTAATTCGGCTAATTTACTATCATTAGCTCTTTCAATTGCTTTCTTTAAAAGGGTGTTTTTAACTACTTGTACCGAAATTTTCTTTTCGAAACAAGCTCTGCGAAATGCATTTACTTTTTCAACTGTTAATGAAGAACAATCTGCTAAATAGATTTTGTCGTTAGCATTTAGCTTTTCAACTAATTGCTCGATTACCTGAGTTTTTTCTGTCTTATTCATTTATTAGCAGTGTTTTTAGTTAAATAGTTTGTTATCGATTGCGATACCTGCACTCATTGTGCTGCTCATGGTTACCGACTTTACGTAAGTACCTTTTGCAGAACTAGGTTTTAATTTAACAATAGTGCTGATAAGCTCTTGTGCATTTTCCGCTAATTTTTCAGCTGTGAAAGATACTTTCCCAACTGCAGCATGAATGATTCCTGCTTTATCAACCTTAAAGTCAATTTTACCACCTTTTGAATCGGTTACCGCTTTAGCGATATCCATCGTAACTGTTCCTGTTTTTGGGTTCGGCATTAAACCACGAGGGCCTAATACTCTACCTAAAGCACCAACTTTACCCATTACTGAAGGCATAGTGATGATTACATCTACATCTGTCCATCCACCTTTAATTTTCTCGATGTACTCGTCTAAACCAACATAGTCTGCACCTGCAGCTTTAGCTTCTGCTTCCTTATCAGGAGTTACAATTGCCAAAACACGCATGGTTTTACCGGTACCGTGAGGTAAGGTAACAGTTCCGCGAACCATTTGATTTGCTTTACGAGGATCAACTCCTAAACGGACTGCTAAGTCCACAGAAGCATCAAATTTGGTTGTTGTAATTTCTTTAACCAATTTAGAAGCCTCTGCAACGGTGTAAGCTTTGTTAGCATCTACTTTAGAAGCTACAGCTTTTCTTTTTTTAGTCAACGTTGCCATTTGTTAAGCTTTGTTTTTTAATTAATTAATACTTGTTTAAAACGGTTTGTTTCCGCTAACGGTAACACCCATACTGCGCGCTGTTCCTGCAACCATACTCATTGCAGATTCAATTGTGAAACAGTTCATGTCTACAATTTTATCTTCTGCAATTTTTTTAATTTGATCCCATGAAATAGAACCAACTTTTTTACGATTGCTGGTAGGCGAACCAGATTTGATTTTTGTAGCCTCTAAAATTTGAACTGCTACAGGCGGACGCTTGATAATGAAATCAAACGACTTATCAGTGTAAACATTAATTAATACCGGTAAAATTTTACCCGGAGATTCCTGCGTACGAGCATTAAACTGCTTGCAGAATTCCATAATGTTAACACCTTTGGCACCTAAAGCAGGACCAATAGGAGGCGACGGGTTAGCAGCTCCACCTTTAATTTGCAACTTTACAATTGCCGATAACTCTTTTGCCATTTTTATTTGTTTTTATTTGTTTTTATTGTCGGTTTAGTATTTTCGAGATTAAAGTTTACTTTGAGTTGGAAGCAGCAAAGCGCTCATTTTAACTTAAAAACCTATCACCATTCAATTTCTTTATTCTTTTTCTACTTCACCATAATTTAATTCAACCGGAGTTTTACGGCCAAATATTTTTACGGTAACTTTAATTTTCTTTTTATCTTCCATTACCTCTTCAATAACACCATTAAAGCCATTGAAAGGGCCATTGATAACTTTTACATTTTCACCAACCATGTAATTAGATGTAACAGTTCCTTCGCTTTCAGTTAACTCATCAACCTTACCTAAAATACGGTTTACCTCACTAATGCGCATAGGAACGGCATCACCACCTTTAGTTTCGCCAAGAAATCCAATTACTCCTGTGATATTCTTAATAACATGAGGTACTTCACCTGTCAAGTTTGCTTCAATTAAAATGTAACCAGGGTAAAATGATCTCTCTTTTGTACTTTTTTTACCATTTCTGATTTGAATTACTTTTTCTGTTGGTATTAAAACTTGTGAAACATAGTCACTCATTTTTAATCGGATAATTTCCGATTCTATATATTGTTTAACCTTTTTCTCTTGACCACTAATAGCACGTACAACGTACCATTTTTTGTTAGAGTTTTCGGTTTTAATTACATCAGTAGTCATGTTGAACTTAAAAAAAAGTATTATTTAACTAGGTCGTAGGCCAATTTCATTAACAAATCAAAGCCAAAATCCATTAAAGCAACCACAATTGCAATAATAACGGATGAAACCATCACAATAATGGCACTGTTTTGAAGTTCTGGCCAAGTTGGCCAACTAACTTTATTAACAAGTTCATTTCTTGTTTCGCTAATATATGTTCCAAATTTGCTCATTCTCTTTTTATTTTAGATTTTAAGATTGTAGATTTAAGATTCTGCTCCTTAAATCTAATTTTTACAATCGTATTTTTTTCGCACGGGTGGAGAGATTCGAACTCCCATCAACGGTTTTGGAGACCGGTATGCTACCATTGCACCACACCCGTAAATTTTAAAAAGCCTAATTGATTAAAATAGCAAAATGGCATCCCAATTACGGGAGCCATTTTGCCTGTATTTTAAGGACTATGGCTTAGTCTAAAATTTCGGTTACTTGACCAGCACCAACGGTACGACCACCTTCGCGGATAGCGAAACGTAAACCTTTATCCATCGCAATTGGATTGATTAAGTTTACAGTGATAGTTACGTTGTCACCAGGTAATACCATTTCACGACCTGCTTCTAATTCGATCTCACCTGTAACGTCAGTAGTACGGAAATAGAATTGAGGACGGTATTTATTTTGGAATGGCGTATGACGGCCACCTTCTTCTTTTTTCAAGATATACACTTCAGCTTTGAATTTAGCATGAGGCTTAACTGCACCTGGTTTAGTGATAACCATCCCACGACGGATATCTTTCTTCTCAATACCACGCAATAATAAACCTACGTTATCTCCAGCCTCACCGTAATCTAAGATTTTACGGAACATTTCTACCCCAGTGATAGTTGAAGTTAATTTATCAGCACCCATACCGATGATCTCAACAGGATCGTTAGTGTTAATTACACCAGTCTCGATACGACCTGTAGCAACTGTACCACGACCAGTGATCGTAAATACGTCTTCCACAGGCATTAAGAATGGCTTATCTTTATCACGCGGAGGTAATGGAATATAAGTATCTACAGCTTCCATTAATTCCATGATTTTGTCCATCCATTTTGGATCTTTGTTTAATCCACCTAAAGCTGAACCTTTAATGATTGGCGTGTTATCACCGTCAAATTTGTAGAATGACAATAATTCACGGATTTCCATTTCAACTAATTCAAGTAACTCAGCATCTTCAACCATATCCACTTTGTTCATGAATACTACGATACGAGGTACACCTACCTGACGAGCTAATAGGATATGCTCACGAGTTTGTGGCATTGGACCATCTGTAGCAGCTACTACTAAGATAGCACCATCCATTTGAGCAGCACCGGTAACCATGTTCTTTACGTAATCCGCGTGACCAGGACAGTCAACGTGCGCATAGTGACGGTTAGCAGTTTGATACTCTACGTGTGAGGTATTGATTGTAATACCGCGTTCTTTTTCTTCAGGAGCGTTGTCAATTGAAGAGAAGTCACGAACTTCTGATAAACCTTTTTCTGCTAATACTACTGTAATTGCAGCGGTTAAGGTAGTTTTTCCGTGGTCAACGTGACCAATAGTTCCAATGTTTACGTGTGGTTTGGAACGGTCGAATTTTTCTTTTGCCATAGTTGTTATTTTTTCTTTTGTTTATTATATATTAGTTTTAACTAATCTTCTTTTTTTGTTTTCTGTAAAATTATTATCAAAAGTGTCCGTGCTTTTTAGGCAATTGAATGAGCTGTTGATAGCGAGGTTTACACTCTCAACGACCTCTAGCTTCAATGAGCTGTTGAGCAGGATTGAACTGCCGACCTCTTCCTTACCAAGGAAGTGCTCTACCACTGAGCTACAACAGCTAATTTTTTCTTAGAGGCTGGAACCAACGCATCATTTTTCCTTTCATTGAAAGTTAATCTGGCACTGTGCCCTGACTATGTCAGGCAGCTACAACTGCTAATTTTAATAACTTTCTGTAACTAAATCCTTGTTCAAAAAAGGAGAGTACAACAGCCTGTTTTAGCCTTTTAATAATACAACTTAACAAAGAACCTACTTTTGTATACTCCAAAAGTCCCTCTTTTTGGGGACTTTCAAAAAACAAGTAAATCGTGATACACAAATCTACATTGTAATTTGTCTGCACCTGAAGTATAGCATGCAGTTATTTTCAACTTCACATCTAAATAACACACCTTTTTGTTATTTAGTTTTGACCTTAGTTTGATAGTTTCTAATATCCTAAAGTCAGTGAGCGGAAGACGGGTCTCGAACCCGCAACCTCCAGCTTGGAAGGCTGGAGCTCTACCAATTGAGCTACTTCCGCTTGGTTACTTAACTCATTTCGCGTTGGAGCTCTACCTCCGCCACGGCGGATGAGCTACTTCCGCTTGTAAATTTTAGAAGTTAGAAAGAAGAATTTAGAATTAACTTCTTAATTCTAAAATCCCATTTCTAAAATTTTTAAAGCCTGTGGGGACAGGAGGATTCGAACCTCCGAAGACGAATCAGCAGATTTACAGTCTGCCCCATTTGGCCACTCTGGTATATCCCCAAAAAAAAGAATGATAATTTTAATCATCATTCTTTTAATCTTTGAGCCGAAGAAGGGACTCGAACCCCCGACCTACTGATTACAAATCAGTGGCTCTACCAGCTGAGCTACTTCGGCAACATGTTAAAGAACTTTCCCTATAAAAAGGGTTGCAAAGATAATAAGTATTTTAGAATTACCAAAATAAAAATGTAAAATATTTTAATTTTCAGGTTCATTTCGAGAAAATAAATTGGATATTTACATCAGAAGATTGAAAGATACAAAAATAATCATTATCGGCGGGGGTGCAGCCGGTTTTTTTGCGGCTATAAATATAGCTATTCTTAAACCCAAATTGCAAATAGAAATAGTTGAAAAAAGTACAAAATTACTAAGTAAGGTTAAAATATCAGGGGGTGGAAGATGCAATGTAACCAACTTTTGCCTCGATAATACCATTCTTTCAGCGAGTTATCCAAGAGGAAATAAGGAATTGAGACAATTATTCTCCAATTTTAGTGTTCAAGATACGATGAACTGGTTCCAAAACCAAGAGGTTCCCCTTAAAATTGAAGATGATGGCCGGGTTTTTCCGATCAGTAACGAAAGTCAAAGTATTATAGATTGTTTCCTTCGTCTTTGCGAAAAATACAATATTAAAATTACCACCCAATGCGAAGTGTTTGCTATTGAACCCGGTAAAAATAACTTTACTCTAAAAACAAGTCTGGGTATATTTAATGCAAACCATGTAATTTGCTGCATTGGTGGTCACGCCAAGCTTGGCAGTTACCAGTTTATTGCAAATTTAGGGCACAAAATTATCAGTCCCATCCCTAGTTTATTTACGTTTAATTTAACTAAACATCCCATAAATAAGGAATTGCAAGGCATTTCAGTAGCAGATGCTGAAGTAAAAGTAGATGGAATTAAACTTGTAAGCAGAGGTCCGGTTTTAATAACCCATTGGGGCTTTAGTGGTCCGGCAGTGCTTAAATTATCTGCCTTTGGGGCTAAAGAGCTATTTGATAAAAACTACAATTGTGCGTTTTCAATAAAATGGTTGGGTGGCTTAAGCTACTCAGAAATTGAGAATCTGGTTTTTGAATTACAGAAAACAAAACATACAGCACTCCCCTATTCCAATCCATTAAACGGATTGCCAAAGAGGTTGTGGGAATTTATATTAACTGAGGCAGGCATTGACAATAAAAAGATTTGGGCTGAAATACCGAAAAAGCAGCTTCATCAATTAATTGACTTGCTATATAACCATAAGTTTGAAATGAACGGGAAAACGACCTTTAAAGAAGAGTTTGTAACCTGCGGTGGTGTTGACTTAAAAGAAATTGATTTTAAAACCATGCAAAGTAAATTAATACCCGGTTTGTTTTTTAGTGGTGAAGTAATTAATGCTGACGGTGTAACCGGCGGATTTAATTTTCAAAATGCATGGAGTACGGCATTTGTTTGCAGCAGAAGTATTGCAGAGGTATGCTAGGTTATGTACCTTATGAAAGAAGAATTCTTGCAGTAATAAGGGGGTAGTTTAATTTTAACTTAAAAGTTAATTAAGTAAAGTATACCACACGAAGGGATTCGTGCGGTAGTGGGGGCTGAGCTTAAAAATGATTTTAAACTTACTCTCATAGCTTTTAGTTTTATGTTTGATTCGAATGGAATTTGTTACCCCACGCTGCCGCACGAATCCCCACGCTGCCGCACGAATCCTTTCGTGTGGCAATTAAACTCAATAACTTTCATCTTGCAACAATAATATTATTTGGTAATTCTTTTAGTCCTGAATAATCTATTGCACTGCTATACCTATAATCTTCAGCTCTAAAAACCAAACCAGCTTCAACAGGATTTTGGTGCACATAATTTATTTTTTCATTAATTACTTTGTTA
>JADBXZ010000138.1 GCA_020403265.1 Bacteroidota bacterium | reverse complement strand
TTCTGTAAAAATTGTCTTGAGGAACAAGCATGTCCAGATGAACCTGGTACATGATTTTTGGTGAGAGGTCTTTTCGTCCTTGCATGGTGCAAAGATAATTTCCGTTAGTATATTTATAAAGTAGTTGTGCAACAGGCACAAGCGTTTGGCTCAATGGCGGGTGAAGTGGTTAATTGAACCTTCTACCTAGCATCAACTTTTGTGGTATATTGACAGTTATGTGCTCCGAAATCCGCCACTGCGCCAAGCGCCAAATCGTTGTGGCCAATTGGGTTGGCTCCGTGGACAAAGACGTGTAAGCTGAGAAACTCGGTTGATAGAGTTTCAAACGACTCTCTTACGGACAATTTACGACAGGTGGACAGGCTGAAACCGTGACACACCCCATGACAAAATCGGGCAGATATAAACAGCTTGAAAGTCTATATCCACCCGACCGACAAATATTAGCAAGCACATTGAATCTTCGCTCCTGTTTGACTTGCTTTTGTTCCTTCTGTGGCATAGCCATCAAATTTCCACCACTCAATGCCACCCATTAGTTCCTTGACTTTAAAGCCAAGTTTTGACATATTCAATGCACCTTTTGTAGAGGCATTGCAACCAATTCCATCGCAGTAGGTTACATAGACAAAATCCTTGTCTAAATGTTTCGTACTTTCTTCACTCATTTCACGATGAGGAATATTGATAGCCGTTGGGATATGTTCGGCTTCATAACCAAATGCTTTTCTGGCATCAAGAGCGATAACTTTCTCGCCATTGTTTAAGGCATCATACAAATCTGACGGGTCCATTTCAAACGCCAATTTGTTTTCGTAATGTTTAATTTGTAAATCCATATGTTTTAATTTTAATAATTGAAAGCACAAAATTATAACCCCAGAAATTAGTTAAAAACGAAAAGAATTCATCATTACCATTCACTATTTTCATGGAAAGCCAAAACTAAAATTTCGTTTCTTTGCAAATAATGATTCGAAAAAAATGGAGATAAGACATCTTAAACTGATTAAAGCAATTGTTGAGGAAGGCAGTATAACTAAAGCAATTGACAAACTGCATTTAACGCAGTCTGCTTTAAGCCATCAACTAAAAGAAGCAGAGTATCAATTGGGGACACAAATTTTCTCACGACAAAATAAAAAACTAATCCTAACAAAAGCAGGAGAGAAATTGTATAAAACTGCAAAGGAAGTTTTAGAGAAACTATCAGGTACAGAGCAAGAAATAAAGCAAATGATTTTTGGTGAAATTGGTGAAATCAGAATAAGCACCGAATGTTACTCAAGTTATCATTGGTTACCCTCTGTTTTAAAACAGTTTCATTTGCTTTACCCAAATGTTGAGTTGAAAATCATAATGGAAGCGACACATTATCCATTGAAAAAATTACGAGAAGGTATTATTGATATTGCAATAACAAGCGACCCAATAAAGGACAGCAACATAAAATATTTGGAGCTTTTTCAGGACGAGATGCTTATGATTGTCTCCGCTAATCACTCTTGGGTTGACAAAAAGTATGTTGTGGCAGAAGACTTTATAAATGAACACTTACTGATACATTCATTGCCATTGGAAACAGTTACTATTCACCAGTTTCTTTTAGCACCTGCGAAAATAACACCGAAAAAAATGACACCACTTCCACTTACGGAAGCATCAATAGAAATGGTAAAAGCAGATATGGGAATTATGGCTATGGCAAAATGGGCTGTGCAACCATATTTGAAAGATAGTTCTCTAAAGACTATTAAGATTGGTAAGAATGGACTAAAACGGAAACATTTTATCGCTATTATGAACAACAAAACGTATCCAAACTACTTTAACCACTTTATCGAATTTTTGCAAACAGAAATCAACCAACAATGGAGTATATAATTAGAGAATGTGCCGAAAAAGATTTGCCAAAAATAGTCGAGTTATGCAGCAAACATTCTGAATTTGAAAAAGCTAAATATGACCCGACAGGAAAAGTGACTTTACTAAAAAAAGCATTGTTTTCAGAAAGACCAAAACTGTTCTGCTCTGTAGTTGAAAGCAGTAAAAATTTACAAGGCTATTTTTCTTACACTTTTGACTATTCCACATGGGACGCCCAGACATTTCTATACTTGGACTGCTTATATTTAGAACCAGAATTCAGAGGACAAAGAATTGGAAAAATAGTTTTTGAAAACCTTAGAGAAATTGCCAAACAAAATGAATGTGTAAATATTCAGTGGCAGACACCGATTTTTAATGAAAGGGCAATAAATTTTTACAACAGAATTGGCGGGACAGGAAAAGAGAAAGTGAGATTTTTCATTGACATAAACCAGACTGATGACAAGCCAAAATAGTTTAAATAAATAGGACAAATAGACGTGTGACTATCGTGCAGAAACCCAACTAGCCACAACAAAAAGCTTTACCGACAGTGACTTGGGTAGTGTTTTGAAACACTTCGAAACAAAAAGTATAAAAAAGAAGACCAAAATTTTAGAAGCTGGGACGACAGCAAAAGAAGTTTATTTCATACTTAATGGTTGTATTCGACTTTTTTATAACAAAGATGGAGAAGACATTTCCGCCTACTTTTTTACCGAAAAAATGTTTGCAGGTGCTTACGACAGTTTTATTTCTCAAAAGCCAAGCAGACATTCTATTGAAACTTTGGAAGACTGTGAAGTGCTTGCCATTTCATACAAAGCATTACAAGAACTATTTATTGAATTTCCAAAAATGAATGAGTTTGTCCGAAAAGTTTTGGAAGAGCGTTTTGTTTCATTGCACGAACTGTTCACGTCTCAAATTCTTGACAGTCCAGAAGAACGATACTTAAACCTTCTAAAAGAAAGACCTGATATAATCCAAAGAATTCCTCAGCACCAAATAGCGACATTTTTAGGTATAACGCCAGTTTCATTAAGCCGTATTAGAAAACGAGTTACAAAAAAATAGATTTTGCTTCTTATCTTTTGTTATCGTTTTGACCATTGGGTCGGTTCTACTTTTGTTCCATTATTAACAACAAAAATATAAAAAAATGGAACGTAGAAAATTTCTAACAGACACAGCAAAATTTACAGCACTTACTTTGGTAGGCAGTAGTTTGCTAAACAACAAATTGCTTGCATCAAGTTCGGTATTTGAAAATCAAAAATTACTAACTCTTAAAAACAATGGGACAATGGACAGTTTTTCAAACTATCAAAACGTTACTACATCTGTTAAACTCAAAGGGAAAGATGTAAAAATTCACGCCTTATGCACAGGGACAGTTGCAGTAAAAACAAATTTCAGAACAAAAAAAGGAGTTGGGGAATTAGCCAAACTGAACATACTTTTAGACAAACACTACACGGAATATTTACCCATTTGGGTTTGGGTGATAGAACATCCCGAAGGATTAATGGTTATTGACACAGGCGAAAATGCCGAAATAAAAGACTTGGACAAATACCTTGCAAAAGAAAGTGGATTTTTAAGATTCCAATTTAAGCACGCTTGCAAGTTTAACATTGACCCCAAAGACGAATTGAACTATCAATTTGAAAAAGTAAACTTGAAATTAGACGATGTAAAATTAGTTGCATTGACACACATGCACCTTGACCACACAGACGGATTAAAGTTTTTTCCAAAGCAAGAAATTATTGTTGGAGACTTCGAATTTAATCACCCTAATAACAATATGCCAAGCACTTTCCCGACTTGGTTTAAACCTAATAAAGTAAAATATCAGCAAAACAGAATTGACGTTTTCAATGAAGCTTATCCAATTACATCATCAGGCGCCTTGCTTTATATTCCAACACCAGGGCATACTCTTGGGCATAGCTCAATTGTATTTAAAACGGACGACTTTGATATAATTTTTGCGGGCGACACTTCTTACAATCAAGGACAAGTTGTAATTGGCGAACTGGCAGGAGTAAATGCTGACTACAAAAAAACAAAGCAGACCTACAAAAACTTAATTGACTATGCAACCAAACGCAAGACAATTTATTTGCCAACGCATGACGAAAACGCAGGACAAAGACTTGCAAACAAAGAATTTTTAGTTTAACGTTAGACTAAATGAAAAGAAGGGCAGCAGCTAACACGGGTTTGGCAAAAGTGGCGGTTCAGTGCTCCGCAGATCCCGATGCATCGGGATGGTTAATCATCCGCCAGCTGGCCGATTTCAAATCAAGTTTTGTGGTAAATGTTCCGCCCTTCGGGTAGCTGCAAAGTTATAGCCAATGGTAGGACGACCGTAATAACAAATAAAATATGGGACTGACCGACATAAAAAAAGAACTTAAAAAACTGGACAAGGACAAACTAATTGACCTTGTTGCTGACTTGTATAAGAAGAACAAATCAGTAAAAGAGTTTTTCGACTTTTATGTAAATCCTGACGAGAGAGAATTGTTCAACAAATACCGGGACAAAGTGTTTGAAGCGTTTTACCCTAAACGTGGTTACAACTATAAACTTAAAGACGGCAAACAAGCAATTAGCGACTTCAAAAAACTTGGGACATCTTCAGATTTGCTTGCTGACTTGATGCTATTTTACGTTGAGACAGGAGTAAAATTCACAAATGACTATGGAGACGTTAATGAAGCTTTTTATAAAAGTTTGGCGACAACTTTTGTGGACAGCTTGACTTTAATGAGAAACGAAAATCTACTGGACAAATTTGAAGACCGAGTTGGAAAAGTTGTTGACGACACGAGCGGAATTGGTTGGGGTTTTCACGACTATTTAGTTCAAGTTTGGATTGACTTTTATCCAACAGAAGACCATGAAGATTATGAAGACACCAACAACGAAATAGAAGAAAAAGGAAAAATAATAAAACTGGGCGGACAATGACGACTGAAAGAACCACTGGCTATAACAGCCGTTTTGCAAAAGCGGGGGGGTCGTGCTTCTATGACAGTGAAGTGCTAAATTCAAGCTTTATGCATCTAATGAAGTTTAGTGCTAAAAATCCCCGCCTTCGCAAAGCTGCAAAACGTTGGGCACAATATTAGAATGACCGAGAAGACAAGTAACACATTATACTACGGTGGACTAATTCTACTAGCAATTGGAGCATTCGGATTGACTTTCGCTGCGTTCTTTGCAATAATCGGATTACCAATTTTTATCGTTGGACTAATCTTGATTTTGACTTCTCTAAAAAAGTCTTGGAAACAACGTCTTATTCCAATCGGACTTTTCATCATTGGAATTGTAGCTTTTTGGCCAATTTGGAGAGAAGTAAATTCAGTTGGGCCAGAAATTTTTTTAATCCCAGAAAATTATCGTGGACGAGTAAATATTGTTTATAAAAAAGAATGCGGGATAAAGCTAGACAAAAGCGATGAAGGTCTGGTGTATAACATACCAAATGACGGAATTCTAATTCTTGACAAGGAACAGAAATATGGGTTTATAGACCACACTTATTATTTGATTGACAAAAATGGCAACCGAACCGAATTGCCAAAAATGGACGTGCGAGATTTTAATGAAGAATGGACTTTGGAGAAAAATCCGAACGAGCCACCAAGAGACAAACTTGGGGTTTTCCATTGGGGAAGAACAGGAAGCATGGGGAAAATGGTTGACGAAAACGGAGAAGTATCTAATCAAGACGACCTTTACACTTATAGCGAATTTTATGTTTCGACTTATAGTGACTTAATGGAAAGATTTGATTTTAAATACGAGAGAGAATTTGACTCAATCAGAGACAACAAAATACAAAAATGCAAATAAATACTGTGCCCAACAGCACCTACCCAAAAGGCGGGGTTTTGTATTCCAAAGACAGTTTTATGGTTAATCATCCGCCAGCTGGCGGATTTCAAATCAAGTTTTGTGATAGAAGTCCCGCCTTTCGGGTAGCTGAAAAACGTTGGTGGCAATTATAACAGACCATATACAAATGAGGATCTTATATTTTCTTTTACTGACATTTTTATACTCTTGTTCTACAATGAAAAGACCAGAATTTTATACTCAAACTGAATATTGGAAAAAATACAATGATTTTTTACCAAAAGAACTACAATATAAAGCAACGAAACTGCCTACAGAAATATATTGGAAGTGGAAAGATTATAGTATTCATATTGACAAAATGCCTATAGATAATTCACCAATAAAAGTTATCATACTTCACGGTTCAGGTGCCAACGGAAGAGTACTAGGTTTGTATGGAAATTACCTCAATGAACTAGGTTACGAGTATCTAGCACCAGACTTAATTGGTTATGGATTAACGAAAAATCCAAGTAATAGAAATATTGTTTATGACGAATGGGTAAATTGCGTTTCAGACCTAGTTGACGAAGAATATCAAAAAGATAAAAAACCAATTGTTTTATTTGGTTTAAGTGTAGGAGGAATGTTAGCATATCAAGTTGCCTGTAAGAACTCAAAAGTTAAAGGTATCATTGTTACAACATTAGCAGACCCAAGACTACAAAAAGTTAGAGACGACTTGTCAAAAAATAAATTTTTAAGCAGAGTTGCGTTGCCGATTGGTGTTGGAAACTTCACAAAACCAATTTTTGACCATTTAAGTTTGCCTATAAAGTGGCTATGTAAAATGGACAGAATTACAAACAACAAAGATTTTTCAAAAGTCTTTTCAAATGATAAACTTGGCGGTGGAAGTAAAGTTAAATTTCGTTTTTTAAGAACCTATTTGAACTACAAACCTTACAAAGAACCTGAACAGTTCGACAGTTGTAAAGTTTTATTTTTACAACCAGGAAAGGACACTTGGACAACACTTGAAACAAGCAAACCCTTCTTTGATAGGATTAAAGGGTACAAAAAATTGGTAATTCTTGAAAATTGCGGTCATGCCCCATATGAAGAAGTTGGACTTACGACAATGAAAGCAGAAATACAAAAATTTTTAAATGAACAAAAAGAATAACTGCCACCAACATCGGCTTTGCCAAATGGCAAGTTTTGTGCATCTATGACATTTTAGTGCAAGGTTCAAGTTCAGTTTTTCAATTGAACATTTGTGCTGAAAATCCGCCACTTCGCAAAGCCGAGAACCGTTATAGGCAATTTTATACAGACAACCTTTATGAATACATACGCTGACAAAAAAGACAAAAATAAAAGCCAATCCGTGGCAAATACCGTTGCTCAAAAGCAGAGCAATAGTGAATCTACTTTTAAGTTTGTGGACAATAGACCTGAGGCTATTGCGCAAAGAAAACTGCAAGAGATGGCTAACAATAATCCACGAGTAATGCAATTGAGGACTATTCAGAAAATGGCAAATGGAAACACACTTAATGAAAGAAGTATCTCAACCCTTAGCCAAAATAGCATCCAATTAATGCATCAAGGCGACTATAGTGGATTTGGAAGTGATGGAAGGACGAATAGTCCAAGTTTAGCTGACAGGTCTAGTGAAAAAATTACACAGGCAGCTGTAAAACTGGCTGAGTACATTCAGTCTCACCCTTCTTCTCTTGTTAGCACAGCTGCCGAAATGGTAACTGGAACAGTTGATGTGTTAGCCATTCAAACAGCATTAAAAGAAATTATCTCAGCTGGAAGAGAAGTACCTGGCGACATTGGTCATGGTAATTACCTTGGTCTTTTAGAAGATTTTATTAGAGTGAACGTTGGTTTGCTGAGAGCAGGAGCATCTGTTGCCCCTATTGCTCATGCTGTGCATATTCCATTGGCTGGAGATATTATCTGGTACGGCTCAAAAGAGATAGAAAAAAGATTATTAAAAAAACTTCAGCCTATGATTTTCAAAACAGTGGCATACAAACAAAAAATCGGAAAAATGGACTAGATTTATTCGGAATAAAGTATTAACTCTATTCATTTTTTCATCATTTTTTCAATGTTTATCACAAAAAATGAACGGAAACAGAAAACAAAACTGTCTATAACAAGGGTTTTGCGTCAGGCGGGCTGACCTGAAAACTTAAAGCTGTGTGCTTCTAATTAACTTTAGTAATAAGTTGAAACTTTGTGCTCCGAAACCCGCCCGAACGCAAATCCCGAAACCGTTATCGGTCATTCTGTGGCGACATCCTAGCGTTTGACAGACTTAAATAAAAGTGAAATACCGACCGTAAAAATTATTACATTTGTAACGTGGAAAAAATTGGTTTTATAGAAATTAGAATTACAGGTTCAAAGGGAAATCTTGACCTGTCCCCCGACAATTATGACATTCGGGAGATAATCTCTATTCTAGAAAACGCTGAGAATTTACTGTATTCAGGCGAGAAGAAAGACAGACCAAACATTAGCTACAAAATTGAGGAAGGTTCAGTAAAACACATTCTTAAAACTTCAATTCAATATATCATTGGTTTCAACGCAATTATCGGACAAGTAACCCAAGTTCAAAATATTGATTTCCTCGACTTGGGGACTGCAAAGGCATTTGAAAATATACAAGACATAGCAACCAAACGTAATTATGTTTTCAGCATCAAAACTTCACTCAACAATACTAATGAAGTAAAAGTTGACAAGACAACCAAATACTATAGAACTGAAGCTATTTGGGCAGACGCAGAATTTTATTTCTATGGAAAAGTTACTAATGCAGGAGGCAAGGACAAAGCTAATATTCACGTTTATACTGAGGAACTCGGAACGGTCAGAATTCAGACACCAATTAGCTTTTTAGAGCAATATGACGAAAACCTGCTTTACAAAACATTTGGAATTCGTGCTACGGGAAAACAACATTCAGAAACAGGAGAAGTAGATACCGCCACGCTCAAATTTATTGAGTTGGTTGACTATCAACCAAAGTATGACGAACAATATCTAAAAGCACTTAGGGATAGAGCCAAAAAATCTTGGCTTGGCAGCATCAACCCCGACAATTGGTTAAAAGAAATTAGAGGAGGTTATGACGCATAAGGCAGTATTACTTGACACTAGCTTTTTCCTTCGTTTCCTCAATGATAACGACCCACTATTCAAGAATGCGGACGGCTACTTTCGTTACTTTTTACAGAAAGAAATCACAATGATGATTTCAACAATAAGTATTGCAGAGTATTGCGTAGGTGGAGATGTTCACGAACTTCCTTTAAGAAATTTACAAATCGTTCCATTCAATTTAGACCATTCAAAACGGACAGGTGAATTTGCCAAAATAGTTTTTCAAAATAAAGTAAAACTGAAATTGAAAGAACGTAACATTATTCCAAACGACACAAAACTTTTTGCTCAAGCAGATTGTGAAAAGGCCGTAGAATTTTACTTGTCTTCTGACACTGAAAGCAATAAAATTTACAACCTTCTAAGACAAGAAACTACACCCAAATTTCAATTCATTGACCTTAACACGCCACACAATGAAACATTTGGACTGCTTGACCTGTGACGAGAGAAGAACGACTGATAACAGCACCTACAAGAAATTGGCGGTTCAGTGGTTAAATGAACTTTGGTGCTTTGTATCAAGTTCAGTGGTGGCCGACAGTTTTCGTTTCCGAAATCGCCAACTTCTTGTAGCCGCAAAACCGTTATGCGTCATGCTTGGGCGACCTGCTAACATCAACATTTCGACAATAAAATGAATAATGACATACAAATAGACCGCAAGACCGACAATGGAAAATTTCAATCCTGTGCTATTCAATTGTGCGCTTCTATACTTGACAGTTGTTTTGTTATCGCTACTGCAATCAAGGTTTAGAATTATTAAAGACGACCCTTGGGTATTTTGCTTTTTAGTTGTGCTGACACCTTTAGTTATGCTTGGCAAATCAGCTAAACTTAAAACTTGGACATCAATAACTGGTTTTGAAATTTTTGGTTGGACATTAGTTCTCTCATACTTCAACCCGAAACGAATTGTGCCACGAATAAATGAAGGTTACATTTTTGCTTACACTCTGTTTCATTGGTATTTGCTTGTTGACACAATATCCGCTAAAGGACTTGGCTTTTGGCTGGGCTTAGTTTTGGCTATATCGGTTTACCCGACAATCTTGATTATTAAATCTGCTTTGGAACATAAAAAACTTTCATATCAGGACAAGCTGACACTCTATTACTGGTTTCTTTTTGCAATAATCTTCACTTACATTGACCAAGTTTCGCTTGACATAATTCAACCAATTCTTGCACTCTACGAAGTAAACTTTGCGACAACAACTTATGTTTTAATTACTGCAGTTCAACTTTACTTTATAGCCACTTCATTTTCATTGTTATTCGTAGGTATTCCTGTATTTCACCTTGACAGAAGCGGCAGAAGTTTCAAGACACGTTGGGCAGAAGCCATGAGAGACTGGAAAGAAACAGTTACTCATAAACTTGGAAATTTTGTGGAGTATCAAATTTCATTTGTTCAATTTTTCTACATCACAATAATTTCTGCTGGACTCTTCTACCTTGACAATGCTTACAACTTTAGACTTTATTTAATTTTCTTTTATACAGTAATATTTCCTATCATTTTCTTTTACATTAAATATACACCAGACACCAATCTTGAAGAAACAAATGACAATATTTCAAGCTGAAAATATCGCGGAAAAATAGCACGAACGCATAACACGGGTTTGGCAAAAGTGGCGGTTCAGTGCTCCGCAGATCCCGATGCATCGGGATGGTTAATCATCCGCCAGCTGGCCGATTTCAAATCAAGTTTTGTGGTAAATGTTCCGCCCTTCGGGTAGCTGCCAAACGTTATGCCTCACCCTATAAGACGACACAATTGCAAAAGAAAAATACTTCAGAATAGAAAATATGACTAATACAAAAACAAAATATTTATTCTTTACTGGAAAAGGTGGAGTAGGAAAAACTTCTCTTGCTTGTGCAACAGCGGTTGAAATGGCAGACTCAGGAAAAGTTGTGTTGCTAGTAAGCACTGACCCCGCATCTAACCTGAAAGATGTATTAGAAAGTCCAGTAGATGAAAATATTATACCTATACGCGGAATTAACAATCTTTTTGCTATCAATATTGACCCTGAAAATTCAGCCGAAGAATATCGTAATAGAGTAACTCGACCTTTGGAGGGTATTTCTTCAAAAGAAGAAATAAAGAAAATACGAGAAGACCTTTCAGGAGCATGTACTACTGAAATTGCATCGTTTGATGAGTTTTCCCGTTTTGTATCAAGTGAGACCGAAGGGACAACATTTGATGTAATCATTTTCGACACAGCACCAACAGGACACACATTGCGACTGCTTGAACTACCTGCTGCTTGGTCAAGTTTTACAGATGAAAATCCTGATGGTGCGTCTTGTTTGGGTCCAACTTCTGCATTGAAAATTGGAAAAGAAAGATATCATACCGTAGTAAACAGACTAAGAGATGCATCATTAACTAGTTTTTATATCGTGGCAAGGGCAGATAAAGCTTCATTAAAAGAAGCTTCGAGAACGAGCAATGAATTGAAAGAACTTGGGATGAGCAATCAAGTATTGTACATCAACGGTGTTTTCAAAGCACTAGACAAAAATGACTTGCTTGCTCAAAAAATTGAAACGATGGGTAACGAGCAACTCAACTCTATTCCAGGCAATTTAAAGACTTTGCCATTAAAGACTTTTCCGCTTTTGCCCTACAACGTGTTGGGAATTGTAAAACTACGTTCACTGTTTAACACAGAACTTCAAAAATCCATTTCAGAAAATAATCTAATGAAATCAGAAACGTCCATTCAGGTATTGAAGGGAATAGACCAACTCGTTGATGAACTTTGTGAAAAACAACAATACGGACTTATTATGACAATGGGCAAAGGTGGAGTGGGCAAGACTATTGCAGCTTCTGCTATTGCTGTTTTATTAGCAAATAAAGGCTTTGAAGTACTTTTAACAACCACTGACCCTGCTGCACATCTTCAAGATTTTATTGAACAGTTGGGTGAACTGCCTTCAACATTAACTGTGGAACGCATTGACCCCAAAGTAGAAACACAACGGTACACCCAAAAAATATTAGAATACAAAGGACAAGGACAATCCGAAGAAGCTAAAAATCTGATTCTTGAAGATTTAAAATCACCCTGCACAGAAGAAGTAGCCGTTTTCCACGCATTTTCCAAAGCCATCAGTATGGCAAAAAGAAAATTTGTTGTAATGGACACAGCCCCAACTGGTCATACTCTTTTGTTATTGGACACGGCTGGTAGCTATCACCGCGACATTATGAGAAACAATATAAATGCAGGTCGACTACGAACTCCGTATATGTCGTTGCAAGACCAGACATTATCAAAAATAATTTTAGTTTCCTTACCAGAAACAACGCCAATGCGTGAAGCAGGAGACTTACAAAACGATTTAAAAAGAGCAGGTATTCAACCATACGCTTGGTTAATAAATCAAAGTCTATCAATGCTTATAGGAATAAAAGACCCTTTGCTGAAAAGTCGTGCAAATGCAGAAATTCAAGTTATAAATACAATTAAAGGAACCTATTCAGAACGGACATTTGGTATTCCATTCATTGCCGAAAAAAAACTACTTCCTGCACTTTTAGACAGACATCTAAACAAAATATCGATTTAAAATGCAGACAGAAGGGCGAAGGCATAACAGGCGTTTGGCAAAAAGGCCGGGTTCAGTGCTTAAATGAAGTTTTGTGCTTCGTATCAACTTCGGTGCTGGCCGACAGTTTAGTGCTTCGAAATCCGCTTCTTCGCAAAGCCCCAAAACGTTAGCAGAAATCTAAAAATAAAAAACGATCAATATGTATTTGAAAATATTGATATTTATTTTACTTGGTTTTAGCGGATGTAAAAAACCTGATACTAACCAGGTAAATGTCAACGGTATTCCAGATGGATATAAAATCAGGCACACGGGCGTTTACAATTATTACGACACAGTTTCTGTCATTAGTAATCCCGGAGGTCAATCTGTTTTTCTTTTTCAGGATGCCAAATACTATGACGTAGCAGATAATTTTACTGACAATGGGGATGGTACCATTGAGGATAATGTTACAGGATTAATGTGGACAAAGAATTTAACACCAAAACTAACGCTGGAAGAAGCAAAAGTCTTTTTAAATCAAATCAATGCAGGAAAATACAATGATTGGCGAATTCCCGGTATAAAAGAACTATTCTCGTTGATTGACTACTCCGGTCAGGTATTTGGTGATAAATCCATCCGGTTATTTATTGACACCAAATATTTTGACCAACCTACTGGCAATACTGCTATCGGGGAAAGAGAAATAGATGCACAAACATGGTCTTCAACCGAGTGTCAGTCATTGACAATGGGGAAGGATAAGTCAAGATATGGTGTCAATTTTATTGATGGCCGAATAAAGGCATATCCCATAACGGAACCATTTTCAGGAAAGCCCAATACAATGCATTTTCGATTCGTGAGAGGTAATCTCTATTATGGATACAATAAGTTTATTGACAACGGTGACGGGACAATAACAGATGAGGCGACCGGATTAACCTGGCAACAAGAAGACAGTAAAGCAGCTCTTGACTGGAAATCGGCTCTTGTGTATGCTGACAATTTAAATCTGGCAAGCCACAACGACTGGCGGCTGCCAACCATAAAGGAACTGCAAAGCCTGGCAGTATATGATAACAATGTAGACAAAACAGAGAAGGCCAGTTTTTCAGAGTTGTTTCAAACGAGTAAACGCAATAATCCTGACGGATCCTTGAATTTTCCTTACTATTGGTCGTCAACAACATTGCTTGACGGGCCGCAACCGGGAAACCAGGCAGCCTATATTTGCTTTGGAAAAGCATCCGCTTTTTTTAATGGACAGTATGTTGATGCTCACGGCACCGGTGCTGTAAGAAGCGATTTGAAATATTTGCAGCATGCTAATTATCCAATTTCACTCGGACCTCAAGGTGACTTGGTTTATGTGAGAAATTATGTTAGATGTGTTAGAAATGTGAAATAATAAAATAGACTTCTGCTAGCAGCAAGCATAGTAGCTCTGCCGCAGGCGCGACACAGGGCTACATACGCCTGCTTGTAAAACGTTAGCAAAAACCCTACAACCGACCGTTCAGACATCAAGCTGATAAGAATTGAACAAACCTTTGTTGCCGACAAACTGGACTTAAAATGCCGACCTAAAAATAAATTTGTAAAAAAGCCCACCCACACCACTACACAAAACACACTTTCATTTTTTCCTGACACACAAGCCGACCCGAAAAAAGTGAATAAGTGTTTTCTCCACCCAAAAAAACAAATACAAAAACAAAAAATGCAGCCCCAAAAAACAAGGCTGCTTTCAATTATTAGTTGTAAAATAAATTACTTCAACTTCTTTTGAGTTTTAATTTTTTCAGATGGAACTTCAAAGTCTTTCATTAAGTCAAGACCGTAATTTCGGATGATCTCAATAATTGTAATTGCTTTTTTTCCTCTTGCTGTAATCGTGTATTCCACTTTTGGTGGGACAACAGGATAAACAACTCTATTGACAAATCCCTCAGCTTCCAACTCACGGAGTTGACTTGTGAGCATTTTGTGTGTGATATGCGGAATATCCCTTTTGATTTCTCCATAACGCAGAACCTTGTCTTTTAATCTCCATAGTATTGGCATTTTCCAAGTGCCACCAATTCTATCCATTGCAAATTCTACTGGATTGTAGTAAACCTTGCTGTTATATAAAAAGTCGGGCATAGTTTGTCTGTATTTATTATTTGATACTTTCCTAAAAGTATGTATCACTACTTTGAGTGTGTATAACCGCAAAAATAACATATATACACATCTTTGCAGCATAAATTTTAAAATAAAAGTCAAGACAATGAAAAAATCAATCTTAATAATCGCTACAACACTTACGGTAGTAGGCGGAATTGCATTAGCACAAAATTCAAACAATTCAAACCAAACAAAAAACAAAATGGACAAAGTAAAAGAAGTAAACAGCTACGTGCATTTTCTTGGTGCACCTTCAAAAGGAAAAATTTTAATGGTGGCAAGTTCTCCAACCGTTTCAAAACAAACACAATGGCCAATTGGTTTTTGGGCAGCGGAACTTACTCATCCTTTGAGAGTTTTTCAAGAAGCAGGATATGAGGTAGAAATCGTTTCTACAGCAGGAGGCAAACTGGAAATGGACGGCTATTCTAATCCAACCGATGCAAGCGGCTATTCTGCTCACGACATTATTTCTTTGGGTTATATGCAAAAGCCCGATTTCAATAAAATGTTGGAGAATACTAAAAAGTTGACAGAAGTTAAACAAAATGACTATGCAGCAATTTTCCTAGTAGGTGGACAAGGCCCAATGTATACATTCAAAGGCAACACCGACTTACAAAAACTATTTGCGTCATTTTACGAAGCAGGTAAACCATCTGCTGCCGTTTGCCATTCGGCTACAATATTACTTGAAACTAAAACTACCAATGGAGAATTATTAGTAAAAGGTAAAACTTGGACTGGCTTTGCCAATTCGGAAGAAGAATTTGCAGACAAGGCAGTTGGCATGAAAATTCAACCATACAGAATTGAAGATGAAGCTAATAAAATATCAGGCACTACATTTAAAGTTGCTGCTCCGTTTTCTTCTTACGCAATTCAAGATGGCAACCTAATCACAGGACAACAACAAAATTCTGGTGCTGCCGCTGCTGAAATGGTAGTTGAACTCCTTACAAAATAAATTCAATAAATAGGTGTGGCTTTGCAACACCTATTTATATTTCTCATTGTATGAAGCAATCTTTAATTATCGTATTTGTTTTCCTTTCGGGTATGGCACAAGCCCAAATCCCTGTCGAGATTTTTGCTGGGTATCAGAAATTGACAATTGATGTGATGTTCTTTAAGTATTTTAAAAACAAACAGAAAGAAAACAGTAATTGGCTTTTTTTTAACCGTAATCGAGCAAGCGTTGATTACCGCATGACATCTAAAACTTATTTGCCTCAGTTCGGATTTACAGAAGCAATTTCATACAATCATCCAAAATTGAAAGGATTTGCACCTGTTGCTGTTGTGCAATTGTTAGGTTGGGGAGTTTATCCAAAAGCAGGTATTCAATTTTTTCATCGCAAAAATGATTTTACATTTTTCAGTTGGGTGGTTTGTGAAACATTAAAAGACCCAAACATTGATGTATTTGTGCTTTCACGATACGAACCAAAACTTACTGAAAAACTAAATCTATTTACTCAATTAGAATTAGTAAATGCTTTTCCAACAAACAATACCGAATATTTCAACCTCACCCAACGAGTAAGGTTAGGATTAAAAATTAAGGATTGGCAATTTGGAGCAGGAGCAGATTTTAATGAAACAGGAAATAAAACCTTTACTAACACCAACAACATTGGCGGTTTTCTAAGACACGAATTTTAGCATTATGATATTAAAGCGAAATTTTAATCCTCTAAAAGTTGTTCAGTATGTGCAAACTGAAATGATAACTGCAACGCTAATTTCCGTTGTTGTTTATGCTTTGCATAAATACAATCTTTTTCAAATTACTTTACCATTTACAATTTCAGGAATTTTGGGAAGTGCATTAGCAATTTTTATTGCGTTCAGAAATAACAGTTCATATTCCCGATGGTGGGAAGCAAAAACTTTGTGGGCAAGTATAATCAATAACAGTAGAATTTTTGCAAGACAAATTATTGCCAATGCAGACAATGCCATTGCCATAGGAAAGTCAACACCAGAAAAGGTAAGTGCCTATAAAAAGGAAATGGTTTATAGACAAATTACATTTGCACACACCTTGAGGTTACACCTTCGCAAACAAACCGATATTGACGAATTCAAACACTTGCTTTTAGAAGATGAATTTTCAAAACTAAAATCAAAAATAAATCCGCCCAACATTCTATTGTTACAGCAAGGTGTTAGAGTTAAAGAAGGAATAAAAGACGAAATTTTGGGTGCATTTGACAATATCAGCATAGAACCTACTCTTGCTGGGTTTAATAATTTCCAAGGGGCTTGCGAAAGAATTAAAAATACGCCACTGCTTCGTCAATATGACTACTATACAAGAGTTTTTTTGTATGTTTTTACTGTTATGCTTCCTTTTTCGCTGATTGGTGACTTTACTAAATTGGGTATTGATTTTATGATGATACCAATTTCAATCATTGTTACCTTTGTTTTTGCATCAATAGGAAAAGTAGGAGAAGTAAACGAAGACCGTTTTGAAAACAAAATTACCGACATTCCAATGACAGCAATGTGTAACACAATAGAAAGGGATTTAAAAGAAATGTTGGGAGAAGCAGAATTACCAACAAAGTTAGAACCTGAAAAAGGGTTTTTGTTCTAGAAATTTAAACGAGAAAAAATGAAAATAGTAATTATAGGAACCGGAAACGTTGGCGGTGCTTTAGCACAGCAATTAATAAAGGCAGGACACACAGTATTAATGGGAGCAAAATTTCCATTAAGTGAAAAGTCAATTCGGCTTGCAACCAAAATAGGTGAAGACCGTTTTGCAGCAATTGAAAATGCCGTGAAGCAATCAGACGTAATTATTGTTACTACTCCACCCGATGCGGTGTTACAAATTATTCCTCAACTTGGAAACATTGAAGGCAAGACAATTATTGATGCAACAAACTCAATTCGTGTAAAACCTGACAATTACCCGACAGCCTATCATGCTATTAAAGCAATTACAAAATCCAATGCCGTTGTAAAATGTTTCAACTCGACAGGTTTTGAAAATATGTTAAATCCCATTTACAATAATGAAGACATTGATATGTTTTGTGCCGGTGACGACAACCAAGCCAAACAAGTTGCTGAACAATTGTCAAAAGACATTGGCTTTGCTTTGTGTTACGACTTTGGCGGAGACGACAAAGTTGAGTTGCTTGAAAAATTTGCTTTCAGTTGGATAAACCTTGCAATCATGCAAGGACATGGCAGAGACATTGCTTTTAAATTAGTGAGGAGATAAACCTTCCCACAAAAAATACACTCTTAAAAACCTCAACAAGCCAACGCTTCAACCAAAGTTTTCAAGACAGTATTTTTTCTCCACCCAAAAATCAACCCTTCCTTCTTTACAAATTTATTTTCCTACCGCACGACTGACAACAAGCCTGAACATATACCACAGCGGACAGACAGAAGGGCATCTGCTAATAGCGGTTTGGCAAAAGTGGCGGTTCAGTGCTTCGTATGACAGTTTTTCGTAAATTTAAAGCGTGTGCTTCGTATGAACATTCGTGGTAAAAATCGCCACCTTCGCAAAGCGCAAAAACATTAGCGGCCATTCTAAACGACAAAAATATTTCACCAAAAGAAAATATTTAGATGCGAATACAATTACTCATACCAATAATACTTTCCACAATGAATGTAAAAGCACAAACGCTGCCGTCTATTGCCGACAAATTTGTAGAAATAGAAAATCTGAAAATAGCGTATAAAGATGAAGGCTCTGGACAAGTTGTCCTATGTTTACATGCTTTGGGGCATAGCTCAAAAGACTTTCTATCTCTTTACAGTTTGCCTCATAATAATTTCAGGATAATTAGCATTGATTTTCCTGGTCAAGGCATATCAGACAATCCTAATCAGACTATTTCTTCAACATATTTTGCGAAAATAACGGATGAGTTCATCAAGAAACTTGATTTGAAAAACTTAATCATTATTGGCAATTCTATTGGAGGAGCAACCGCAATAAGAATAGCATCTAATAACGCTAACATTAGAATGTTGGTTTTAGCTAATCCTGCTGGTCTTGACAAAAAAGGATGGCTTGCCCCATTGTTTTTAAATTATATGATACACTTTTTCCAAAATGGGGTAGACAAGAAGGCAAATTTCCAAGATAAGTTTTCAAAATACTACAACAAAGTATTGACAAGCGAAACTGCTTTAGTTAGAAAAAATGAAATTGTGAAAGATGCGTATAGGTTAGCACCAATATTAGTGCAGGGCTGGACAAGCTTCAAACAAGCTGAAGAAGACCTGCGCCCGCTAATAGAAACCGTAAATTGCCCTGTTTTATTCACTTGGGGCATGAATGACAAGTTCGTTCAGTTTGATAGAAATAAAAAAGCGATAGAAAAATTTAATAATTACAGACTTATAAAATATAAAATCGGACATACACCATACATTGAATGTCCTGATTTGTTTTTAAAGGACTTTCAAGAGTATTTGATTAATAA
Organism: Bacteroidota bacterium; assembly: GCA_020403265.1. Taxonomy (GTDB): domain Bacteria; phylum Bacteroidota; class Bacteroidia; order B-17B0; family Aurantibacillaceae; genus Aurantibacillus. The sequence continues at coordinate 12,974 of JADBXZ010000138.1, read as the reverse complement.
TAACCGATGATACAAGAACGAACCGCTAACACGGGTTTGGCAAAAGTGGCGGTTCGGTTGTCCCGCAGATCCCGATGCATCGGGATGGTTCTCCGCATCAATCCGCCAGCTGGCGGATTTCAAATTAAGTTTTGTGGCAAAAATCCCGCTCTTCGGGTAGCTGCAAAACGTTGGCAGTAATTGTAGCAAGACAACAGATAACAAACAAAAAATGACAAGACAAATATTTTTTTTCTTTTGGTAATATCAAGTTTGACAACATTTGGACAGGTTGATAAAACTTCAACATTGTACAAAACCATCAAAGAAAAAGACAGCCTTCTTTTTAATCTTGGGTTTAACAACTGCGACATCAAGCAATTTGAAAATCTTGTCAGTGAGAATTTTGAGTTCTATCACGACCAATCAGGAATTACAAATTCAAAAACCGAATTTATTACTGGCATTAAAAACGGACTTTGCCAATTACCATACAAGCCCAAAAGAGAATTAGCCGAAAATAAAATGGAAGTTTATCCTTTAGAAAAAAATGGGATTTTGTATGGTGCTATTCAAACAGGAATTCATAACTTTTATGCAATTGAAGATGATAAATCTGAATACCTCACCAGCATTGCTAAATTTACGCACGTCTGGATTCTAGAAAATGGAAATTTTAAACTATCAAAAGGTTTAAGCTACGACCATAGAGATTTTGAGAAGCCTTTTAATCAAGAACTTTTGTTTACTGACAAAAACGAAACGGAAATATGGCTAAAACAAAAACATATTCCTGCATTGGGAATTGGTTTCGTTAAAGATGGCAAAATTGAGCAAATAAGTGTGTTTGGAGAGTTACAGACAAATAAACTAGCACCAATAAATACAATATGGAATGTTGCATCAATGACAAAACCAATTACAGCTATTGTTGCCTTAAAATTATAAATGCAGGGAATTGGGATTTAGACGAACCTATTTATAAATATTATACCGACCCTGATGTTGCGAACGACCCACGAGCCAAATTATTAACTACAAGAATTATATTAAGCCATCAAACAGGTTTTCCAAATTGGAGAGGAAATAATGAAGACGGTAAATTATCTTTTGAATTTGAGCCTGGTACAAAATATCAATATTCGGGTGAAGGATATGAATACTTGCGAAAAGCATTAGAAAAGAAATTTAAGAAGTCATTAGAGGAATTAGCAAGTGAATTGATTTATAAACCTTTAAAAATGAAAGACACCAAATTTATTTGGGACGATAAAATGGACTCAACAAGATTTGCAATGTGGCATAATGAAAAAGGGGAACTTTATAAAACCGATAAAAACAAAACTGCCAACGCAGCAGACAATTTACTGACGACAGTTGAAGACTATTGTAAATTTTTGGTTCATATATTAAATGGTGCTGGCTTGTCTGACAAAATATATAAAGAGATGGTAGCTGACCAAGTTAGGATTAATGATTACAAGCATTTCGGCTTAGGGTGGTGGATAGATGAAAACATAAACGAAAACAAATACTTCGCTCTTGTTCACGGTGGTGACGACATAGGTGTTCATACTATCACCTTTATTATTCCAAAAACCAAACAAGCACTCTTAATTTTTACAAACAGCGACAACGGAACAGAAGCCTTTGCAGAAGTACTTACGAAATTTTTAGGAAAAGACGGAGAAGGAATATTAAATATTGAAATGAAATAACAACTACTACTAACACGGGTTTGGCAAAAGTGGCGGTTCAGTGCTCCGCAGATCCCGATGCATCGGGATGGTTCTCCGCATCAATCCGCGAGCTGGCGGATTTCAAATCAAGTTTTGTGGTAAAAGTCCCGCCCTTCGGGTAGCTGCAAAACGTTGGCAGCTTCAATCGCATCGTGCACTTGCAAATACGATACTTGACGATAAAGGTATTTGCCGGTGAAGAACACCGGCAAAGGCGTGAGAAATGCTTACGCAAAGTATTTTGAACTTACCTATGAAACCTCTGACCGCCACGATGGAATCTTTCTTGAATCAGCTATCTGATGGCAATTTTCCCTAAAGTACTATGGGTCAGGATGGTGAGTGGCAAAAAAACGAAAATTTGCAATAATCGCAGCTAGGGATTAGCAAGCCGTAGCGGAACAGTTATTTCTATGGAAGAGCCTTTGCCTAATTCAGATTCTATGGTGATCTGGCCTCCCAGTCTTGTTACCATCTCTTTGACAATGTACATGCCCAGGCCCGATCCACTGGAGCGATCGCTGCCGCGATAGTACATGTCGAAAATTTTCTCGCGTGTTTCTTTTGACATGCCGATGCCATTGTCTGTTACTTTGAGATGAAGGTTTTTGTCGGTTTGCTCGGTCGTAAGAGAAACGTAGGGATTTTCAACATACTGGTTGTGGTAGCGGATAGCGTTTGAAATCAAGTTCATGCAAATCATTTTCAATCGAAAGCCGTCTATCAATAGGGGAGCCTTCACCAGAACATTCACTCTTTTTTCAATATTCTCAAAAGCATCCATGTAGCCAAGATCTTCCAGTACCTCGTGAAACAAGTCAGCCATATTTACCTCTTGAAAAGTTGGTTCAATCCGTTCATTTTTTGATAAATTGATAATCTGTTTAATAAACAGATCTAATTTCTCCACGCTTTTTTCAATTTTGTTGATGATAGACTTCTGTTGCTCACGATCATCGCTTAATCGATAGACATTCACAAGCCCCAAAACAGAAAGCAAAGGTGCTCTCAAATCGTGTGAAACTCTGTAAGCAAAATTGTCGAGCTCTTGGTTCTTCTTTTTGAGTTCTTCATTTTGAGAACTAATCTGTTTTTCCTGAGCAACAATGCCCGTTATATCTTTGATAAAAGCAGCAAAGTAGTCGCTACCATCGACTCTCACATGACTGAAACGGATTTCTATCGGAAAGTCAGTTTTATGTTTTGAGAGACCCCTCGTTCGAGTTGACTGCCAGTCAAGTTTTTTGACTCCGGTTTTTAAATATCGATTTAAGCCAATAACATGAGCACTCGCCAATTCTTTGGATTGAATGATGGAAATATTGCTCCCGATCGCCTCTTCACGCGTGTAGCCAAACAGTTGTTCAAAAGCGGCATTGACATACAATATTTTGCTCGTGCTATCGATAATTAGAATCGCCTCAGGGGCAACTTCCGCAAGTAAAATGTCTTTTATTTTCTCTAGCATGGCTAATTGACTAGATAAACCCAGATTATGCATTAGAGAATTTCAATCATCCTGTAAATCGGTGAAAATGAACGCCTTGCATCAAGTTTTATTCTAAACCTTTCTAATGCTATGCATTAGAACCTAAGTCGTTGATTCTCTGGAAGAAAAAAGTTATCAATATCATCTAATGCGTAATCTGGAATAAATATAGGAAAATATAGCACACACTTTAGGACAAAAGTCTTGAGAGGTTAATTGGGGATGAGATTATTGGCGGTCGACAACTTTGTCTCAAAAGGTAGGTCCCGCTCGCCCCGCATCGTCTCCCACAGGGGACGATGCGAAAGCGCGGGGCTTCAATCGCATCGTGCACTTGGAAATACGATATGTGACGATAAAGGTATTTGCCGGTGACGAACACCGGCAAAGGCGTGAAGTTTGTTGGCCAAGGATGTTGTGAAGATGTTCTCACTTATCCACTTCTTTCAGCCTCGGTATATCATCTCTGTTCGTCAGCACCGGAGTTGCAGTCTCGCTTCCTTCAGTGCTTGCCTAACGGCCAACCACCTTGCGACTTGCTCATTGGCTTCGCCTACTCGCCAATGAGAGTCTTGCACTCTCTGGAATAGTTCGGTATCTTTCGATACCTTCGCCCATGCTGGGCGCACACAGCACATTTGCGGATATGGCGGGTTTAGTGGTAAAAGATACATTCTGCTTCAAAAAAACATTTGAGGTAAAATGAAAAACACTGTTACTAGGTTCACCATATCGCAAATCTGCAAACCGTTACAGGCTAGCATAAAACGCACGAATAACAGACGAAAATGAAAATTGCATTTTTAATAATTGTACTACTTCACGGACTAATCCACTTGCTTGGATTTGTCAAAGGATTTGAGTTGAGAGAAGTAAAAGAGTTGACACTTCCGATTTCAAAAACACTAGGAATTGTTTGGCTGACTTTAACATTCCTATTTTTAACGTATGGTGCATTATACTTATTAAATTCCAAATATGCTTGGCTAATAGGACTTATTGCAGCAATACTTTCACAAGTGCTTATTATATTTTTTTGGAAAGACGCAAAGTTCGGAACTATACCCAATATTATCATTTTGGCTGTTTCAATAGATTCATTTGGCTATTATAACTTTCAGAAAATCATTCAGCAAGAGACGACACAGTTGCTTAATAAAAATGTCAGTACAGAAAACAAACCTTTAAATGAAAGTGATTTAACCATTTTACCCGAGCCTGTAAAAAAATGGATGAGAAATTCAGGCGTAATAGGAAAGCCTTTTATAAGTTACGGCAAAGTCAGTCAAATCGCTGAAATACAAATGAAACCAGAGCAAGACAATTGGATGACTGCAACAGCAATCCAATATACTGCTATTGACAATCCTGCTTTTATTTGGTCGGTAGATGTAAAAATGAATAATTTGTTGAGTTTTCAGGGACGAGACAAGTTTGTAAATGGTAAGGGTGAAATGTTGATAAAACTGAATTCTTTATTCAATATTGTTAATGAGCGTGGCGCGAAATTGGATGAAGGCACGTTGCAACGTTATCTGGGTGAAATGGTTTGGTTTCCTTCATTGGCTTTGAGTCCATACATTACTTGGGAACAATTAGATGAGCATACAGCAAAGGCAACAATGACCTACAAAGGAACTTCGGGAAGTGGTACTTTCTATTTTAACTCAATTGGTGATGTTACTAAATTCTCAGCTTTACGATATAAAGGCAACGAAACGGATGCTAAAAGATACAATTGGGAAATGAACATATCGGACTATAAAACATTTAAAGGAATAAAAGTTCCTGCAAAAATGACTTCCACTTGGAAACTTGACGATAAAGATTGGACTTGGTTAAAAATGGAAGTTACAGACATAAAATATAACAAAAATGTCAGCCACTAATAGCACCTACCCAAAAGACAAGGTTTCGTGTTCCAAATACAGTTTAGTGGTTAATCATCCGCCAGCTGGCGGATTTCAATTGAGGTTTTGTGGTAAAAGTCCCGCCTTTCGGGTAGCTGCAAAACGTTACCAGCTTCAATCGCATCATGCAATTGGAAATACGATACGTGACGATAAAGGTATTTGCTGGTGAAGGACACCGGCAAAGGCGTGAAGTTTGTTGGCCAAGGATGTTGTGAAGATGTTCTCACTTATCCACTTCGTTCAGCCTCGGTATATCATTTCTGTTCGTCAGCACCGGAGTTGCAGTCTCGCTTCCTTCAGTGCTTGCCTCACGGCCAACCCACCTTGCGACTTGCTCATTGGCTTCGCCTACTCGCCAATGAGAGTCTTGCACTCTCTGGAATAGTTCGGTATCTTTCGACACCTTCGCCCATGCTGGGCGCACACAGCACATTTGCGTCAGGCGGGGTTGATACGTAATCCAACGTTTTCGTATCTTTATTCCGTTCGGTATTGGGGGCCCAAACTTCCCGCCCGATCGTAAATATTCGTTATGCCCAATTTTTTGACAGACACCAATATTGAGCACCTAAAGTCGCAATTTTTTGACCATGCTGAAACTAATTTTACGCTATGGGACAAAGACCTAAATTGCATTGACGCAAACGAATCATTTTTAAAAATGATACGCCTGCAGCGAAACGAAATTTTAGGTAAAAAAATAACGGACATTTCTCCCGACATTGTCACTAGCGGTCACCTTGAACTTTATAAAGAAGTTCTGCGGACTGGTAAAACTCTTATCATAGAAGAGATGAAACCAATTTCCGCATCGGGAAATTTTAACTTCCGTATAAAAGCATTTAAGGCTGGTGATGGACTGGGTTTGGTTATAAAGGATATCACCAGCTTAAAAGAAACTATCGAGAATTATAAAATGAGTGAGGAAAAGTTAAACACATTCGTTAATACCACTGATGAAATGATGCATCATCTGTCACCGACCGGTGAAATTATCTGGGTGAATGATGCGTGGAAGAAACACATGGGCGTTACAGAAGAGGAGGTAATTGGTAAAAAAATATTTGACTACATTGACGAGCCGACTACCGTTGAATTTAATAGAATTATGCCTACAATAATGAAAGGCAATAGGGTTGATAATCTTTCCTGTAAGTTTATATCAAAAGCCGGGGAGATTATTTTTCTTGAAGGGCAAACGTTTCCTGTTATTAAAAATGGCAGTATTGTTGGTTCAAATGCTTTTCTCAGAAATGTTACGCACGTTAAAAAACTTGAGCAAGAAAGAATACATCTGAACATTACGCTTGAACAAAAGGTAATGCAAAGAACCGCTGAATTGCAGAACAGTAAGGCGTCTCTTTTAGAAGCCGAAAAAATTGCGAAAATGGGAACCTGGGAAATGAATTTTGTCGATAATAAAACCAAATGGTCTGACAACCTACTCGATTTATTTGGCTTAAAAATCAATGAAATTGAGCCTTCCTTTGAATACTTAATGAGCCGGGTACATCCAGACGACATTCACCTTTTTCAAAATGCCAACCCTGTACTAATGACTGAGAAGGAACCCGTTGAACTGGAAATACGGATAATGTCTTCTGGCAATAATTATAAGTGGGTTCTTAATCGCATTGTTCCGGTTATTGAGGGCGGGCAGGTGATTGGATTGAAAGGGATTAACATTGACATAACGGAGCAAAAAAGAATACATGAACAATTACAGAAAAGCTTGTCTGAAACTTCGGATTATAAGTTCGCTTTAGACGAATCTTCTATCGTAGCCATTACCGATCAAAAAGGAGTAATAATAAAAGTCAATGACAATTTCTGTAAAATCTCAACATACACCAGCGAAGAATTAATCGGTCAGGATCACCGCATAATTAATTCCGGATATCACCCTAAGGAATTTATTCGCAATCTTTGGACGACTATCGCAAATGGCAACATCTGGAAAGGAGAATTAAAAAACCAGGCAAAAGACGGTTCTTCTTATTGGGTTGATACCACAATTGTTCCTTTTCTAAATGAGCAAGGGAAACCCTACCAATACCTTGCTATCAGTTCAGTTATCAGTGAACGAAAAAAAATTGGGGAAGAACTCTTGAAATTGAAAGAAGAACTTGAGCAAAAGGTTCAGGAAAGAACAAAAGAAATTACTAGAAAAGAAGAACAGTATCACCTACTCATTGACACCATGCGCGAAGGCGTATTATATGTAAATAATGAAGATGAAATTCAATTTGCCAATAAGTATTTTTATGAAATGACCGAATATAGTAAAAATGAAATTATCGGACGAAAGGCAAACGAGATCTTCCTTGATGAAGACAATAAGGGAAAAATTAAAGCAGTCAATGAAAGCAGAAAAAATAATGTAAAGAGCAATTATGAATTGCAAATCAAAACAAAATCCGGTAAAAAAATATGGGTCAGTATAAACGGTGCGCCAGTAATAAATGAAAAAGGTCTGACGATTGGGTCTGTCGGTGTACATGCCGATATTTCTATCCTCAAACAGCATATCAGCGATCTTGAAGAAATTCTTTTTTCACTTTCACATAAAGTAAGACAACCGGTTTCGAATATACTTGGCATTTCGAATCTTCTCGACAATGACCTAATCGAAATTAATGAACTAAGAAAAATTGCGAATTGCATGAGAGACTCTGCAAATTCACTTGACCAATTCACAAAAGAAATGAATAATCTTGTTTGGACGAGTAAACAAAAAGTGGAAAATAAAAACTGGGCATAACAGCAAATAAACGTAAGCGGTTGGGCCACCGCACATTTTTTTAATTCAATTTTAGGCAGCCGCACATTGGCACATTTGCAAGCCGCACAAGCCTACACACACTCAAGCTTGCCAAAGAGCCAATTCTCACACCGCACCGACAAATAGTGACGTTTCTTATCTTTAATATCAGGTTTTTCCTGACTATTAGACTATGAATAATAATATTTTCACAAAGTGAGGTAACTTGCATAATTATCTTTCGTATCATTTTTGTCAGGTTATACCTGACATTGTGACTATGATAAATAAATACATATCAACGCAATCAAGCGAACTTCTATCCTATTTTAACGGACAGAACAGGAATTGCTTTGACTATTCTTTGGTTCACCAAGCCCTGCCCGACTCTAGAGCAAGTGCTGTAAGAGAACTGCTGAGCGATATGACAAAAAGGGGGCTTTTAATGCGATTGAAAGAAGGTATTTACTACATCATTCCATACGAGCAAAATGCGGAAACCTTTATGCCCGATTGGCATTTAATCGCGGAGCATTTAGTAAATGATGCCAACCATTATATCGGCTATTATTCTGCATTGCAGATTCATAACCTGATTACACAACCATCTCTGAAAGAACAAATCGTTGTATCAAAACAAATACGACCATCGGAAATAAAAATCAAAAAAGTTCCTTTTCAATCTATCTATCACAACGAAAAACATTTTTTTGGTGAAAAGAAAATTTGGATAGACAGCTATAATAAGGTGCTTTGTTCAGACTTAGAGAAAACTTTTATTGACTGTTTGTTCAAACCTGACTACTCAGGTGGCATTGTTGAAGTAGCAAAAGCAATATACACTTCAAAAGACAAAATCAACTACGACACACTACTTGAATACGCCAAGAAATTTGATTCACAAGCGGTAATAAAACGATTAGGTTTTCTTTTAGAAATGCTGGACATCAGGACAAAAATTATTGATGAGTTACAAAAATTAAAAACAGCTTCGTATGTGTTGCTCGATACTGAATTACCCAAAACGGGCAAGCGAAACAGCCGTTGGAGTATCCAACAAAATTTGGAAGCCGAAACCATTAAATCTGCTATTTATACATGATTAAGCCAGGAGAATTACAGCAAAAAGCAAGAGCCGCTGGAGTTCGTGACCAGCAGATTGAAAAGGACTATATCCTTTCATGGATTCTGTTTGGCATTGCAAAACATGCGCAACTTTCAAAGGCAATAGTTTTCAAAGGCGGAACTGTTTTAAAGAAAGCCTATTTTGAGGATTATCGTTTTTCGGAGGACTTGGATTTTACATTGCTAAATGCCAATGTTTCGACAGGCTCAGCATTGGCATCCAATGAACAAATTTTCTCATGGTTTAACGAAGTATTTAAATTCATAAAAGAGGAAGCCAACATTCCGCTTGAAATCATTGACAACAACGACCCTGAAGATAGAGGCATTAATTTTTACATTAGCTATATTGGTCCGCTTGGCGGACAAGGAAATAACAAACGGGCAAAAGTGGACATTTCTCGCAGTGAACAATTGGTGTTTGAACCTGTGATGAAAGGTGTGTTTGTTGACTACTCCGATTTGGATGCATACCAATTGCTTTGTTACCCATTGGAAGAAGTGTTGGTGGAAAAAATGCGATCGGTAATGCAACTAATGCAAGCGAGAGATTTTTATGACATCTGGTATTTGCTGGAAGAACACGAAATGGATGCCGGTTTTTATATTAGTGAATTTGATGCTAAATGCAAAAGCAAGGGTTTACAGCATACGGATTTTCTGAAAAAATTAGATGAAAGATTACCACAATACAAAGGAAGGTGGAAAAGATCCTTGAGCGAACAAATAAAAGACCTGCGCGACTTTGACCAAGTAGAAATAGAAGTGCAACGACACCTTAAAAAAACTGAAATTTTAAAAATGACCAGTCACGAAATAGAGCAGCACCTAGAAGAAATGGGCTGTTCAGTGCTCCGCAGATTCGATCCATCGGGATAGTTAATCACCCTCCAATGGCAAACTCCGCATCAATCCGCCAGCTGGCGGATGGTGAAAATCGCTACCTTCGCCAAACGCCAAAACGTAAGTCGCAATTTCAAATAGACCCTATACCAACAAAACGATAATGAAATTAATAGTAACATTACTGACAATGTTTTTATCCAGTTTAGCCTTTGGACAAACAAAGTATGAAAAGGACTTTAACGAGTTTTGGAATGATGTAAAAAATAATTACTCATACTTTGACCAACAACAAATTAATTGGAATAAAGTAAAAGAACTCTATCTGCCAAAAGTAAAACAAATCACAAACGACAACGACTTTATTCAGTTTATGGAAACTGTGTTAAACGAGTTTTATAATGGACACATTTCTTTAAACACTCACCTAAATTCATCAAACCAAATTATTCCAAGTGGCCAAGATATGTTTGTTCAAAAACAGAAGAACAAATTTTTTATTACTGATTTACGAAAAGGATTTGGAGCAGACTTATCAGGTTTACAAATTTGGGATGAAATAATTCTTTTCAATAACAAATCAATACCTGAACAAATAGAAAAATTCTTGCCAAAATTTACAACAACCCATTCACAAGAAATGTATCAGTATGCCTTGAATATGTTGTTTGCAGGAACTCACAATACCAAAAGAACAATTACTATAAACAAAAATGGAAAACAGGTTGATTTTTTTCCAGATAACCTGCAAAATAAAGAAGCAAAAAACTTAATTGAAACAAATAAATTAAATAAAACAACGGCATACATTAAATTAAATAATTCATTGGGTAACTTTAAAACTATTGATGACTTTGACAAAGCTGTTGATGAATTTATGGGCTTTAAAAATCTGGTCATTGACTTAACAGAAACTGCAAGTGGTGGAAACTCAACTGTTGCAAGATGTATAATGGGAAGATTTATTAGCAAAACAATGCCTTATCAACAACACGAATTTGATGAAAAAGAATTTCAAACTCAACGAAAATGGGTAGAGTATGTTAAGCCAAGAATAACACAGTATAAAGGAAATGTATTTGTTATAGTTGGACATTGGACTGGAAGTATGGGAGAAGGAATTGCTATCGGTTTTGATGGACTTAAAAAAGCTAAAATTATCGGAACAGAAATGGCAAAACTATTGGGAGCAACTAATGGATTTACAATGTCGGAAACAAATATTGGTTTTCAAATTCCAACGGAAAGACTTTACCACATTAACGGAACACCAAGAGAGAAATACAAGCCTACAATTTTGACACAGAACATTGATGAAACACTTAAAAAAATGTATGAGATAAAATAGAAACTGCCACTAACAGCAGTTTGGTAAAATGGCGGGTTTAGTGCTCCGCAGATCAGCCGCGGCTGATGGTTATTCATCCACCAATGGCGAACTCCGCATCAATACGCCAGCTGGCGGATGGTGAAAACTGTCAACTTCTTAAACCCGCCAAACGTTATTGACAGGTAGAACGGAAACTACCCAAGGCTTTCTAACTGCTTAAAGACAGGAATTAATGACTTCCCTTTTTCGGTAAGATGATATTCAATATGCAAAGGTTTTTGCTTGATGACAATTCTTTCTAAAAAACTAACTTCTTCCAATTCCCTTAAAGCAACAGCCAAAGTCTGCTTATTTGAACCTTCGATCTGATGCAATAAACTACTAAACCGCAAAGGCGCTTCAACAGCCAAACGAAATATTTCGGGCTTCCATTTCCCCGACAATAACTTCAAAAGCGCTTGTGCAGGACAAGTTTCATTATCAACGATTTCTTTATTAGTAGTCATAATTTTCTGACTTATTGTTTACTTGAATTTAAGTCCTCAATTTACACAAAGGTAAACAAATCGTGTAAGCCTCTTTACAAAAAATGAATTTAACTTATCTTATTTTAATTACAGTGTTCACGATAGGTAATTCAAGTTGCCATTCTCAAAACATAAAAAATATGCAAGAGCAAAACAATCCTTTAATGTGCAACCCAGAAAGTGGCATTTGTGAAATCCCAACCAACAAAACGAATTTAGCCGATAGTAGTTTTGTAAAGTCGAACAAGAAACCTGTAAGAATAATTTATTATACTGACCCTATTTGCTCCTCTTGTTGGGGTATTGAACCTCAACTACGAAAACTCAAATTGGAATACGGAAATACTATTGAAATTGAATACAGAATGGGGGGCTTGCTTCCAAATTGGAGTTACAATAGTGGTGGAATTAGCAAACCTTCAGACGTAGCACACCATTGGGATGAGGTAAGTGTATATTACGACATGCCAATAGACGGAGATGTTTGGTTAGAAGACCCTTTACCTTCTTCTTATCCACCATCAATTGCATTTAAGGCAGCACAAATGCAAGACAATAAAAAGGCAATTTTGTTTCTTCGTGAAATAAGAGAAATGGTTTTTCTAAAAAAGAAGAACATTACAAAATGGGAACATTTGGAATTTGCCGGAAAGAAGGTTGGTCTTGATATTATTAAGTTCAAAGCAGATTATGAAGGAAAAGCAAAAGAACTTTTTGAAGATGATTTAAGATTGGGTAAAGAATTGGGCGTAGGAGGTTTTCCTACTATGTTTTTTACAGACACAACCGGAAACAAAGAAACGGTTTACGGTTCAAAACCATACAGTACATTTGAAAATGCCTTAGTTAAATTATTTCCTATTGCTACCAAAACCAACTATGACAAAACTTGGAGTTCTGTGTTTTCAAAATATCATTCATTGACAGCACGAGAGTTTTCGGAACTTACAGGAACACCACGAAACAAAAGTGAAAAATATTTAGACGATCTAACTGTCAATGGGAAATTAGAAAAACTGACTACGAAAAACGGAGCCCTTTGGGCATTAAACCCAAACTATGCATTAGGAATGCATAGTTTGCCCAGGGGGTTGACGAATACTGACGGTACCGTCAGTATTGTCAAGGTTAAACCTCGTGACGCTTTCGGTCAGAGTCAGACATTTATCGTCTGACCTGACAATGAAAATCACCAACTTGGTTTTCTTACTTGGGGCTAAATCGTTGATTTTCATTCGTCAATTATGCAATGCTGACAGTACCGTCAG
>JADBXZ010000137.1 GCA_020403265.1 Bacteroidota bacterium | reverse complement strand
GTTTTATAACGTTTTGCAGCTAACCGAAGGGCGCATTTTTAAGCGGTTAGTTTGTGCGCCTTTTGGTTAGGTGCTGTTAGCAGTCTGGTTTTTAAACTTTTGAGCGTAGGAATTATAAACAATTAAACAAAAAAAAAAAATGGAAAGAAAATTTTACGAGTTCAGCCAAAACAATTCAGGTGGAAGTTTTGATGTTGACGAAAATGTATGCCACAGAGTAGTAATAGAAGCAAAAAGCGAAGAAGAGGCTATTGCCATATTTGAACCTATGATTGAAAACCAAAGCGGTTCATGCCCTTGTTGCGGAGATAGATGGTATATTTCTCCTGACGAAATAGATATTGCCAAATTTAAAGAGAAAGGCTATCCAGTAGGAATTTATAGCCACTATAAAGATGCCGAAGAAAGATGGTTTAAATTATATGGCGAATTTCCAAGATTGGAAGAACCAAAATGGGAAACAAAAATGTTTAAAGAATTTAAAGGCAATATCTATTTTGAAAGCATAGAACAATATTATCAATTTATGGCAAATGCTTACGGGTGGACTACTCCTGATATTCGCATACATTATTTAGACGGAACTAAAAAGGAAATCTTTAAACGTGCGGTGGCAGAAAAAGTTTAAAAACTTGCTGCTAACGTTTTACAGATTTGCGATGCTTAAAAATTGCGTCTGCCAGTGCGTTGGGATTTTTAAGTATTGCAAATGTGCTGTTAGCGGTTCGGGCTTCTCCGCTTTTAGAAGTCCAAATTTAAAAACAATAAAATGAGTTCAATTATTATCAAAATCGAAGCACAAGCATTAGTGCCAACATTGCAAGTTTTCAAAGAATACTTTGATGCAAAATACCCTTGCACCAATGAAATTAACGATGGGTCTGAAATGCCCATTGAAGATGAAATGAAATATGAAACCTATAATTATCTACTTGCTACTTACAATAAATGCAAAGAAGTATTTGACGATGCTTATAAGGCTTCACTTAAAAAACTGTCTGATGCGGAGTTGGTGTCATAGCCTGACCGCTAACGGTTTCGGGCTTGGCGAAGTGGCTTTTGTGCGTTGGCTTGTGTGTCGGAAAGCCATTTTGCCAAACCCGTGTTATATGAAGTGCCGACTTATTTAGCAGGATGTTCAATTGAAACACTAAACAGAAAAACAAAAAGAAAAAAAGCGATGGAAAATAAAAAGATTTTAAAATTAACACTTGAGGAATATGGTTATGAATTAGACAAACTGATATTTCCTGCTGATGGTTTAATTATGGCTATTTCAGAAGCAATGGACAGAGCAAGATTAGACCAATGTGATAAGGTTGTAAAGAAAATAGAGCAAAGAACAAACAGAATAGGAATGTTTTATGCAAATGAAGAAAAAACATATAATTTAATTAAGAAGCTATGAGTTCAACAAATAGAAGTAATGCAAGAGATAGTCACATTTCTGACTATTATGTAACGCCAAGTAAACCTATTTTAGATTTATTTGAAGCCCTTAAAGAAAGTGAATGCTGTGATTTATTTACGGCAAATGATGGTAAATTACATTGGTGGCATAAGTATTTAGATCCTTGTGCTGGTGGAGATGAAAATAATGAAATGAGTTATCCAAAAGTAATTCAAAGTTTAGGTGTTCACAAAGAATATATAAAGACAATTGATTTTAGAGAAAATTCTAAAGCCGAAATTAAGGCGGATTTTTTACAATGTAGTTGGAGTGAAAAATACAAAGTAGTTATCACTAACCCACCGTTTAATATTGCAGAAGATATTATCAAAAAATCATTTGAATTTGTAGAAGATGGTGGATATGTAATTATGCTTTTAAGACTTAATTTCTTTGGTAGCAAGAAGCGAAAAGAATTTTGGCAAAACAATATGCCGATTTTAACTTTTGTACATAGAGAAAGGATTTCATTTACAAACGGACAAACTGATAGCATTGAATATATGCACTGCGTATGGAAAAAGGGAGTAACACAAAACTTTACAAAACTTTCAATTATATGAGTGCGGTGGCTTTTTTCTTTTTGTTTTTCCTTCACGGAACTTCAATTGGAAACGGTCAGCAAGGCATTTCATATAACAACTCATACACGCTATAATTGAATATCAATAAGTTATGAATGAAGAAGTACATAATGTTGTACATTTTAGGCAAAAATATTTTTAAATTAGAATAAATATAATTATATTTGTGTAAAAAATGGTAAACGATTTAACAAACATAAAAACATCTGATGTTTATTTAAGAAAATCAATCTACAAAGCACATAACGGCAAATGCTTTTATACTGGTGAAAAATTAAGTAACGATTATTTCGAGATAGACCACATTATTCCTGTTAAAAATGGAGGTCAAAACAATATACTAAACTACGTATTATGCTCTTCTTCGTTAAACAGAAGAAAAAAAGATAAGTATAAGAATGATGTTTTAGAAAAATTCGTTTTATTAAACAAATTAATGTTTGTTGATAAGGTTGTTTTTGAGTATAATAAAACATCAAAAGAAACAACGATTTTAAAATTAAAGGATAAAATTAAAACAAAAAATTGTTTGTTGGAAAAATTTGGGTATTATGACGTGTTGATAGAAGTAGCAATGATTAGAAAAGAAGCCGGATTAAGTCAATCCAAGTTAGCCGACCTTATAAATGTTGATAGGAGAAAGATAATTGATTTAGAGGCTGGTAAAATTGATTTTGAAACACTTTTAAAAGCATCGGACTTACTTGGTATTAAAATAATTTGTAAATTTGAAATTGAATGAAAGTACCTTTAAAACACATACCCAAAATAAACGAAATTATCAACTCCAATATTGATAGGGTTGAAAAAGAGTGTGAGATATTAGCCTTGCTAATGAATAAGCCAATTCGTAAAATTCAGTCGTATAAGTTTTGGAAGCTGAATTATTACAGGTCGCAAATTCAATTCTTGTTTGAAAAGGATAGAGTTTATCGATTGAATAAGTATTTATTCATTAAGGGTAGAATATACAAGCGTGTTAATGATGTTGAATATTTTACCACAAATCGATTATTATCAATTAAGACGTATGTACGTGGAGGAATTGAACAAAACATCACTAAACTAGCTGCATTGTGTTATAAGCCTTTGTTTAGCGATGGCTTAGATAGTGACGGTAATGAGATTGATTTAACTTACAAGGTACAGACTAGAATGGAAAATCATTTTGCTGAGTTGGATTACAGAAGTGTTGCAGGAGCTATATTTTTTTTTTGCGCAGTATCACAGAACTTGAAGCCCGTCATAACATTGCATCTAAACAATCTGGAGAAGATAGCGGAGGAGTTGACAACGGATTAAATGAGATTATTGAACACTACGGCTGGTGGTGGACCGTTAAAGTAATTGTAAACTTTGACGCTTTAAAAGAGGATGAAATTTATAAATGGAATTGCCGGAGGTTTTACAATGAGATTAGGTTTTTGCAAGATATGGAAAAGTTTAAAGAGTTTCAAACATTTATAAATAGGAGTAAGTAATGAACGACGAGCAAAAAATGAGTGTTTACATTCACTACTATTGTGCTATGTTAGCCCTTAAGTATAACTTTGAATTTGTTGATAAAACAAAAGAAAATTGGAGTTTAGGCTGGAGTAAGCCTCATAAAGAAACTAAAGACTTAGCATTTTATTAGCTTTGGAGAAATTTAAAGATTTTAAGTTATGATGAGTTTATTTGTCCAGCTCGTCAAAGTTATGAATCAACTTGCTTACAAGGTTGGTTCGAGAAAAATAAAAAGCATTTTAATAGCATTAATCTACTTCATTAATTTATCTAACCTTTCTTGTTTTTGATGTGATCCAATTGAACTTCCAAAATAATAACTAACAACACCCATTGATAAGGTTGTTAAACTTCCTACAATTCCACTAACTAGCATTTCTTTTTCTTTATTTAAGTCTTTAAATAAAATGAAATACCAAAATAAAAAAGTTGAACCAAGTATTAATAAAGCAAGTAAAGGACTTATTATTTTATTTAACACCGGAGCTTTATCACTTGTTGCAATTTGAACCTCACGCTGCCTTGCTGAGTCATTTTCCTTTTGTTGAATTTCCATTTGCTTAGTTGCTTCTTGTTCCATTACTTGCAAATGTTCATTTGTAGCTTTAATAAAGTCTATCTTAAATTGTTCTTTCTCTTCTTTAGAAAGAGTTAAGTTATCAATTAATTTACTAGCTGAATCAACTAGCTTAGAAGCTCCACCTGTAAAAACGTTTTTTAATTTATCTAATATTGGCATATTAATTTATTTTAGAAAGTTGAAAATGCATACCGTCAAATCTACGAACCCAGTCACCGCCCCAATCAAAACCTACCTCTTTAAAGCAAGCTACAATTAAAGGGTTTAATTTTGGTTGTTTACCTAAGCCGTTTTCAAAAGCATCAATATCAATGGCAATACCCCACGAATGTAAGCTAAGACTGTTTAAGCCTCTTGATTTGCGAATGTTAAAACAACCATCCCACGTTTTAATATCATCGGCTAATCCCCTTGCAACAAGTAATGTAAAAGCTTTACTTAACGGCTCTACCATTAACTTATTACAATAAATTTTTTTAGGAATGACTCCAATTTCTAAATTGGTCGGCACATCCCATAAAGTCATGCAAGGGTTTGATGCACTTGGTTCACCCCATTTCTTTAAACATTCTGCTGCTGTTACCATAATTAATTATTTTCTTCTTCTTTTTTAGGCGCATTCGTTTGACTTGGTAAGATAGCTACTCCTTGATTTGATTTATTTAATCCTATTGCAGCTTCTATTTTATCGAGCCTAAAATTAATAATTACTTTGTCGGCATTGTTAACTATTTTATTCTCCCTTATTTCAGATACTAGATTATAGTATCCTACTAGAAAGGTAGTCATAAAGCCAGCTAACTTTACAAAGTCCTCAAATGTAAATTTTAATTTACTTAGTTCCATTTTCAATCGGTTGAACTTCGTTTAATTTTTTTTGAATCAAATTATTTACAGCTTGTAATTGATTGTTGATTTGTTGGCTTGCTGCTATTAGGTCGTAGGCAATTACTTTTAATTCATCGATTGTTTTTGTTTCTAAATTTTCCATTTTACAAATATAATTAATTAATTACAAACCTAAATAATAATCAACGGTGATTCTCCAAATAACACTTGTAGTAGCTGGAGCAACTATTGTTGTTGCCGTTCCTGCCGCTGTTGATTTAATTGGCGTAACTGGTATATCTATTTTTTCAACTAAAGTTCCCTGCGCTGCTGCACTCGCATCAATAGAGTAAGCCCTAGAGCCGGGTAGATTAGTTGTTGTGACTACTACAGGAGCTGCGGCAGCCGTTAATAAAGCTCCTGCAAAACGCTCAATCCTTATTTGAGTCATGTAATGATGTAGTCCAGTTGCTGCTGGTATTGTTGCGGTTACGGCTGCACCTATTGCGCCTGTGGTGGTAACGCATAGATTGGTTGGTATGTTTTTGTAATAACCTAGAGTCAAACCTTTATTTGCGGTTAGCGCAACTATTGCAGTACCACTAGTATATGCGGTGGCTCTAACCCTTATTTTTCTTGTGCCTGTTGGTATTTCAAAAAAGTAAGTCCCTACCGCAGTAGCGTTTAAAGCAAATGATTCTGTAGCTCTAATAAAAATAGGAAGGTCAATAAAGTTAACACCATCTATTGAATAAGAAGGTGTTAGCGTTGCAACAAAGGTACCTCTTACATCAAATGCAGCGAAGTCTTCTCCCGATATATCTGCCAACACCTCTGCATTTAATACAGCTAAGTTAACTGTTGCCGGTCTACTATCTACTAATGTTTCGCCTCCTATTTTATTTAAATTTTGGATGTAGTTTCCAAACTGGTCTTTAATTTCTGCCATTTTATTTTATTTTTAATTGTTAATTTATTATTTGATAATCTATTTTAAAATTGTTAGTCGTTGGTGCATCAAGGCAAACACGAACGTTAAATGATGTTCCGTTAACTATTTTACCATAAGTTACAAACGGGTTGTAAAAATCTAACTCATCCATATCTTTAGTTGATGCCATTGCAAAAGTAATCAAAATACGGCTTGTAGTCAATACACTAGTTGTATTAATAGTTATTTCTTTTACTGTTTGATTTACAAAGTTAACATTGGCTGTACCACTTATTAAAGAAGATGCGCTTATAGTTCCACTTGCTATCAATCCAATACTAGACAAAGCATCGTATAAACCTTGTACTGTTGTAACGGCTGCCGGTCTTGATACTGGTGTTGCATTCCAGAAACCGAATAATTGATTAGTTGCAGTTCCTATCCTTGTACCTGTTGTAGTTCCAAATGTTATATTTTTTCCATTAATAACATTCATAGCACTTGAATTGATTGTAATAGTACTTGAATCATTAATGGCTAGTCCTATTAAAGAAGTGGCATTAAAAAAAGTTTGTGTAGCACTACCGTACAGAGCATAGTTTGCTGTTGTTGGCGTTGTTTGATTAAACCAAATAGCAGACTGATTAGCACCATAAGCACCTATTCTTGTTGTTGCTGTACCATCCGTAACCAACGCTTGACCATTAACGCTTAATAGTGTTTGAATAGTTGGACTCGTAGCCAATACAACCGCACCGCTTCCGGTGGTGCTTGCAAGCATAGCAGCTGTTACGCCACCATTTGCAATGCTAAATGTATTGCCTGATAAACTTAAGCCTGCGCCATTAGTATAGCTTGCTACATTCCATTCTTGAAAAACCAAAGCTGTTGTGCCAAGTGTAATGTTGCTTGTATTACATCTGTACACTCTCCCTGCTAAAGTACCCCTTGTAACCGTGTAAACAGCGTATTCAAGTTCTAAGCCTGAGTTACTATCATTTCTACGAACCCATGCGCCGCTATCCATTAAGTAACATCCGTTTTCGGTAGGATTGCTTTGACCAATTAATAAAATTGGTAAGCCAGCTACACCAGTAACACCATTTATGTTTTGAAGCCCGCTAAGTGTAACGTTTGTTGTAGCTACTGTATCAACGTTTTGTTTGTAGTCAACGCCATCAACCAAATTATCTACATAAGCCTTAACCGCTAAAACGCTAGGATATAAAGTGTGGTTAGCTGTTACAAAGTCAACTGCTTTGTTTGCCACATTCTCAGCCGTGAAACCAAGCAAAGGTTGATAGGTACTTGCTGCTGTTGAGGCTAATAAGTAAAGGCCTAAGTCTGATGTTAAAGCAATTGTGCCGTTTGCATTTGGTAGTGTATAACTCCTGTCTGCTGTATTTGTGTGGCTTATAAATCTTACATAAGGATTACCATCATTCTTATACGCCAAGTTTCCGTTAACGTCCGCAAATAAAGTTGTACTACTACCGGTAGAACCAGCATCAATACTTTGATGTTTTAAATGTATATGACCGTTCCCGTTAACACCAGTAACATTAAATGAACGAGCGCTCATGTTGTGCGTGCCTAAATCAACGTTGGCTGTTGCTCCAATATAAGGAACAAAACCAGTTACAGGAGTAGAGCCTAAAAAAGATAAAGCGCTTAATTGAGTTGTTCCGTCACCTAACTTATATTGACCCGTTTGAAGTAAATGAACTACCTGACCTTGTTTTAATACCAAAGTTGGATTGCTGGTAAACCATGCGCTGTTTTTATAACCTTGTCTTAAGTCTGCTAATGCCATTATATAGGGTCTATTACTGTTGTTGTATTTCCGTCAATAGTATCTATTATTTCTGTCAATTCTTCAACCGTGTAGCTTTGCCCTCCAATTAAAGTAGCTATAACAGTACCGTTTTGATTAACAATAGTTACTAATTGACTACTTGAATAAGTAGGCATACCACTAACAGGTAAAGCACATACATCATTCTCAAATTGCTGTGATATTTGAATATCAAAGA
Organism: Bacteroidota bacterium; assembly: GCA_020403265.1. Classification (GTDB taxonomy): domain Bacteria; phylum Bacteroidota; class Bacteroidia; order B-17B0; family Aurantibacillaceae; genus Aurantibacillus. Next base: position 28,761 of record JADBXZ010000137.1, on the reverse strand, counting down.
AATGTCCGCTTAACTCATGGTCGAATCTTTCAGTAAATGAAGTTAAGCGTAAGTTTGAATTAATCAAAAAGTCTTTAAATGAAGGGCTGTTAATGTAAGTATAGAAGCCCTTAGCCATTTCTTTAGTATCACTCAATACACCTAATTCAATCGCTTCACCTTTATCAACTCTATCAAAGAATCCTATCTGTAAGATAGTTCTATCTAAACGCTCTGATATTTCAGACTCCTTTAAAGTCACAATCATTACCGGGAATCTATCCAATTTCTTTTCTGCATATTCCCAAAGGTCACCAAAAAAGAAATCATTTACCCTGTAATCATTCGCAGCGTATTCGGCTAATATATCAACTATTTTATTTAACGTGTAATTCATTTATGATACGTTCCACCAATCATTGTAATTTATTCTACTCGCTTCGCTCACACCTATTGACGGATCAATGTTTGAATCAAAAACAAACGGGCTGCTAAATGCTACTTTAATCGGTTGCGTTTTATAAACGCCACTATTCGATAAGTACTCAGGATATAAGCTAACATTTTGCTGAATGTATTGAACTAGCATTTGTCCGTAATGTTCAGCATAATTCATCCAAGTATCGGTAATTGATTTTAAAGTGTCAGGACTTACAGGGCTACTATTCTCACTACTTTTCTCCATTACTCCCTTATTCATGTAGCGATACTTAATGGCATTGCCGGCGTGAGCAACTATCATCCAATGTAAGTAATCAGCAATATAGTCATCAATTAATGTTTTGTAATTAGTCGGTATTGGAGTTGGTGTTGGTTGTAAAGAGGCTATAACATCATTCATTAATTTTTGATACAAGTCTGTACCAATTAATTTTTGTAAATAAATATCTTGCACTACCATTACAACAGGCTTAATAGTTTGCCAGTCTACATTATCATTAATAATGCTTCGTTCTTTTAAGTTATTTTCAGATATTAATAATGCTTTCATCTTTTAATTGTTCTAACCTTTGTACGACCAAACCAAGCGTGTCGGCATTTGTTTTGAATCTCTTTGCCATCGTTCCAAAATCCACCCGAATAATCCCAAGCATTATCACCAAACTCGTTTTTAATTCTTTCGATTTGTTTTAACGTTAATGCTTTTTTATTCTCTGAATGTAGAGCATACATTTGTTTACAAAAATCTCTAGTAGTTGGCAGTATTACTGGACCACTCACACCCTCTCTTTTGTCATAGTAGTACTCAGTATAAACCTCTTTAATTTCTTTATTCTTTTTATCGAATCCCTTTTCTGTTGGATTAAGACCGTTAACGTTACTATCTAACAAACGTTTACTCACTAGCCATTCTATTTGTTCTTGAACAAAAGCAACATCAACACCAAATAACTCGCTAATTTCTTCGGCTGTTATTTCGGGGTTACCTCTGAATTGAGTTAGGATAGCATTACGTAATTGATTAACTGTAAACTTTGGTTGAGCTGCCATTCTTAAGTTAATATCCATTGTTAGTGGAGTAACCTCGAATGTTTCTAAAACCTCATCCTCTTCATTAATATCATGTGCATTTTCATAAGCTAGTTTAATAAACAAGTTTTCCTTATCTCGCTTATCCTTACTCAGCTTAACATTACACCCACACTTACTCATTTGTGTTGGCTCTGTTGTGCCTTCGTTAATATCTAAACTAATGAATTGTTTAGCTTGTTCTTCTGTTAATCCAAATGCTTTTAATAATATGATTGTTTGGTTTAAATTCTTTTTACCTTGTTCGTAGTCATCTACCAATCGCATCATGTTACTGATTTGACGGCGTGATAACTTGCTCATAAACTCATTGCCTGTTTGTTGTACTTGGCTTTCAGGCGTGTTTGAAGGAAGTAATATTAATGAACGTATTTCAGCATCGCTCATTTTTTCCAACACCTTTGTTGCGACTAAAGGCGATAGGCTGTTTAACGAATCATTAGTGTTACTAACTTTAATTGAATCTTGTAATTCTAAATTGAACTTTTTAGATATAAAACTTCTAATTTCATCCTTAGATAAAATGTTTTGAAGAGTTGGATTAGTGTAGTCTAATTCCTCAGCTATCCAATCTAATTGCTTAATTTTAAATAACTCTTTTCCGGGCTGTCCGGTTTTTAAACTAAACATTTTTTCAAGTAATCCAATTTTCTTAGCCTGCGCAGGAATAGCCCACTTCTTAATATAAAGTTCGTGCGCTTGTTGAATCTCTTTACTGTGACTAATTCCTAGCTTTCCGTCTGTCGCAAGTCCAGCCAATGCAGGATTAATTTCGTGAGCGATAATAATTTTCTCACGTAAATTCTTCATTACCTCTTGGTATTGTTTATCTAAATTACTTCCGCTTAATTCTTGAACCTCTGCACCTTTGCCGTTTCTATCAGTAAATACAACTAGAGAACCTCCTGCGCTTTCCTCACCTTCTGTTTCGTTCTTTACATTTGCTTTTATGTATTGTTTCTCAGGGTCAGTCGGGTCATCTTTAAATACTGTTACAATTGCACTCTTACCAAAATTATTTTGAACTAAATTATTAAAGTAAGTGCTAATCCTTACATACGTATCAATATCTGTTAAAGTACTGTTATAAGAAGGTTTAGCATAGAACTCTTCAAACCTTTTAGAGGTCGGGAAGTAATCCATTAAGATTAATATAGAAGGCTTTTTGATACCGTCGTAATAACGTGGGTATCTTATACGTGGTTCTATGTATTCATTAACTTGCCAATCATTTGAGTAATCTAAATAATTACCACATCTCGAAACTCTTAGCTTACCATAATCAACATGGTAAAAATATAAGGGCTTACCAAATACGTTCGGAATTACTTTAACGGCAACGGCTCCAAACGTTACATCGTCAATGTCTAGTTTCTTTGATAAGTCAAGCCATGACTCTTTCGGGTTCGCATACTTTAAAAACTTTTGTGCTTCTAAATTATCAGTTTCAATTTCTAAACCTGTTAAATATTTTGCCTTTGTCTTTAGGATTGCGCCGTGTTCGGATTGTGAAGTGGCTAATCCTAACAAGTAGTTACCCCAGTCGTTCTTTTTGCCCCACTTAATAATATCATTGCCCAAATCTTCACGTAGTTCTAAACGGTTAACTTTACTCGCTAAAATTCTTTCTATGCTTGTATTTCCTTTTTTAGCCATTGTAAACGTAGGTTGTATTATTAGGGTTGTTGTATTCTTTTATTGGACTTACATAATTTGATTTCATTACTCTCAGTATCTTTGTTTCAACTTTTGTTAAACCGGTAGGATCTAAATTTGTAATACTTAATTGTTCGTAAAAGTTAACGGTATAAAATCCTTCATTCAATTTAACTTCACTATTCAAAGGGTTTGGCGTTCCACTAACATCAGTCACGTCGCATCTATTGTAAACTAATATGTTTGTTGAACTATCAATACCTATGCAATAAACTTTTTCTTTTGTATCGTCTTTAATAAACTCTATTAAATAATTAGGATTAATCAAAGTGCCTTTCTCCGTGCCTGTAAAGATAAGTTTATTTGTTGTATTTTTTTCTAAAACCATTATTTTATTTTACAAAAAAAGCCACTACAAATGTAGTAGCTCCTTTATTTTACACACCAATTTTATTTTATAGCGCAGGACTTAACAAGGCTGTGATTAATGAAGCGTTAACTTCAATCATTGGACTTTCAGATTTACCCGAAAAGTTAGCAATGTGTCCGCTAAAATCTTCATACTTTTGACCAAACGGATTTTCAATAGTTGTCGCATCCATACCACCGTCTAAACCAGCTAACCACCATGTACCGTTACGACGTTTAACGAATATAAGCAAACGGTGACGGCTTAATGTGTCTAAGTTTACTTTAGTTAAAGTAGTAAAGCCTTTAGTCGTAAATGTGATTTGAGGCGTGTAGAAAACAGTATCAGACTCAGCACTCACAGTCGAGTTATCCGATACGTTAATCATTTCTTTCCCTAAATCATACTTCCAGCCTTGCTTACCTGTTGCAAGCACTAAGGTAGTTACAACGTTTGCAGTAGTTGCAAACTTGAGAGCATTTGTTTGGTCAAGGTTGTTATACTCGGTTACAATGATTCCATCTATTCCGGAGATGTTATCTTTGCAACCTGTATAAGTGTGACCGGATGTTATTGCTAAACAAGGCATATTAACTTAATTTTTTTAATTGATTAACCTCCGTAAAGTACACCTTTATTAGCATCAGCAATGTGAGCCTGGATTGTGTAGATAGCACGGATAAATTTAACATCAGCATCAGCTTGTTTCTTATCAATTACGATTTTAGAAATATCTGTATGCGAGTCACTATTCCACATTACACGTGACGCTCTATGAGCATACGCTAATGTATTTAGTGGTGTTGGAACAAACACTAATTCTAAACCGTTATAAAACACTCTACTTGTTGCAAAGTTGTTACCTTCAATAACAAAGTTAATTTGTTGAGCAGCACCAACTGTGTTATTAGCATTGTAACATAATTGTTTCCAAGCTAATGGGCAGTAAATAAATACTGGGTCACTTGAATCTTCTAACATTTCAATTGGTAAAGCAGCAAAAATCTTACTTAGTTCGGTAGCAATATTACCACTTGTTACAGTTGTACCAGTTACTTTGATGTACTGACCTAATGCACCATTATCATATAGTGCCTTAGTGAATATACCATCAACTAAACCAGCTGTTATACCAGCTACGGCTGTTTGTGTACCAGCAGTAATTGAACCTTGACCAGCACCCGGAGTTAAGCCAGCAATAGCTGTTTTTGTTCCTGCTGTGATGCCACCCCAAAATAATCTTTCAGAATCTGCCGAAATTTTTGGAGCAAACATTCCTAATACTTTGGTATTAAACTCGTTTGACTCAATTTCCCATGCACCTTTTTTCATTGATTGATTAAAGCGACCTGCTCTAATTGCCTCTTCTAAAAAGTCTTCACGATATTCTAATTTAGTTAAACTAACAACTCTATCAGTAATTTGAATAGAGTTAGAAGGAGTTAACGCATTACCTGTATACGCCTGTGCAGTAGCACCAACAGAGGATGTGGTAATGATTGTACCTTCTTTCATGTCATCATTGAAAGTTACCCAGTTGTTAGCAATAGTTTTATTCTCGTGGAATATTTCTTGTAGAACTGGTACTAAGTTAGGTCCTTTAATAGTTGATTGACCTGTGTATGTTACTGCCATTTTATTTTATTTTTTGTTTATGATTTCTAATTCGTTTAATATGTGGTTTACTTCACTTTCACTTAACCCACCACTTGTTAAGTATTCTTTCATATCAACATCACTCGGCACTTGTTTTAACCACTCAATATAAGTTAAGTTAGGAGTGAATGGGTTGACAAAATTTATTTCAGTTTCTTTTTTCTTTGCCATTACATTAATCCTTTGTTATACCTGTATCTCTCAGCCGGAGTCATATCTTCATAAGACTTCATCTTAATGTTTTCTTCTTGCATTGGAGTCTCTTCCAAAGTCTTAAACACGCTTAAAAGTAAGTTGATTGACTTGGTGTTTTTTTCAACTGTATCTTTTAAAGATTTGTTTTCGTTCTTTAAAGACTCAATCTCGCTAAGCTGTTTGCTCATTTGAGTTTGCATAGCTGTTTCAGCTTTCTTTTTAGCTTCGTCTTCCATTGCTTTTTTAGCCTTATCCTCTTCGCTCATTTCCATTTCTTTAGGCTCAACCTCAGCAATCACACCTTCAACAACTTTAACAACAGTCATACTTCCGTCTTCGTTCATTACTTCAACCTCTCCAGTCATAGGAGTTGGAATCATTGTCCCGTCAGCTTGCATAACGTCAACCTTTGTGCCGGCAGCTAACTCACCGTTAACTTTTAGTTTCGTTCCGTCTGCTAAAGCGTATTCCTTTGTCATTAATTGAATTTCTTCTTGTAATTTGATTGAGGCTTCAATCTCTTTTTTTAATTGAAGTTTTACATCATTTGGTAAAACTTTATTTAATATTTTTGATAATGTTAAATCCATTTCTAATAATATAAGATTTTTTGAATGTTTTTTTTAATAATTTTTTTGCTTAACTAAAAAATTTACTTCTTCCTCTGTTAACTCCACGTCGGTTTCCTCCAAAGTGTACTGCCCATCAATACTCCAGCCGTTTATTTTACCAGCTTTAATATCCGACCATAGTTGGTCATTGGTAACAATAGCTGTAAAAAACAATGTACCAAACGGCATATTTTCAAATCCTTTAACTGATTGCACCCTGTTTTCATCAGTAATAAACTTTTCGATAATAGTAGCACCGTTGATTAATTCTTGATTGTGATTAACGTCTATGTTTTGGTCTTTTTGTTCGCTCGATAATTTAAACAAACTTTCAAAAATAGTTTCCCTATCGAAGTAAACCGAAAACTTAACACCCTGTTTGCTCACTCTAGGAATAACTAAATCCGGTACCATGGCTGGTGCAATAACAATTCTTTTCTCTTCATTTAACACCTCACATTTAATTTGAATAGGTTCATCCTCCTTATTCATTTTAATGTATTCAACTTCAATAGCCGGGCTTTCAACCATTGACAAAATGTTTAACCCTTGTTCATTCTTTTTTATCAAGCCTTTATAGACTCCATTCTCTTTTATAGTCATGTTAAAAAGTTATTAGTGATTTTCGTTTTTCTTGTTCTTTTTGTTTTTCTGTCATATCATTTTCAACCACATCCGCCTTAATTCTAAATGATTGATTTTGTCCTATTGGTCTACCATTCTCATCTAATCGTGTTGATTGTGGTTGTTGGTTTGCAGGGTTAACACTTGGTGCAATTGAATTAAAAGCAGGTGCTGAACCTCCAATGGCAGGGGTTGAGTTGTTGCTGCTAATACTTGAAGCATTACCGCCTTCAAATGGAGTCGAGCTAATTTTGTTGATTGTTTGCGCTGTAGTTCCTGCAATTGTAGCGACTTGAAGCCCTTTATAAATAGCATCAAATGGTTGAGGTATTGTTGACTTTGCTGTTATTGCATTTAATGCGCCTTGTAACCCACTTATAACGGCTGCACCTATTTGAATTTTTTTGTTTAAATCAAATTGTTTTCGTTTTATCTTTAATTCCTCTTCACTACCTTTTTTAGAATTTTCCAACTGAACGCTAAACACGGCATCACTAAGAGCCGCACTAGCGTTTGTAAATTGTGTTAATGTATCTAATCCTTGATTTGTTCTATCAATTAATAATTGTTTTTGCTCTTCATTCCACTTAGCTAACCGCTCTTTATCTATTTGGTTAAAGTAGTCATTAATTAACCCTTGTTGCTCTAACGATTGAGTTAATACAACTTCTTGTTCCGCTTGCTTTTCTACTTCAAGTTGAATATCGAATGCTTTTTTATTTTTGTTTAATTGATTTTCTTCATTTATAGCATCTTCAAGTAATTTCTTTCGTTCTTCTAACTTCTTCTTGTAAGCATCGTTTTGTTCTTTTTGTGCCGTTAATACAACTACATTTTCCTGTGACTTAGCGTTTCTAATGGTTTCTAATGACTCAGAAAGTAATTTACGTTTCTCTTCATCTAATTGACCGCCGGCTCTAACAAATGCCTCAATCTGTTTAACAATCGTTTTGTTAGTTTCAATGATTGCTTTTTGTTTAGCTATCTCTAAATCAACTGTTGATTTTCCAGCCGCTTTAGCCTGTGAAATTTGTCTATCAAATGCAGCCGACTGTTGGTTTAACGCCTCTTTTGTTTTGTCGGCATAGGTTTTAATTGCTTCGCCTTGTTTGTCAAGTGCGCTATTCGTTAATCCTAAAGCATCTGTAACAGCGTAAATTTCCTCTTTTAATTTATTCATTATCCAAGAAACGCCTTGTAATGCTTTGGCTATTATTCCTGTACCCTCCGATAATTCGTTAAAGTTTTCAACTAAATATCTAACACCCTCAATAATTAAAAAGATAGGGATTGCTTTCATGGCACTACCTAAAGCATTGAAACCGACCTTTAATTTATCAGTATCAAAGTTGGCAAAACCTTCTTTTAAAAGTCCAACACCACTATTTAACCGTTCAATGCCAGTACCTTTTAAAGAAACCGAACTGTCTTTTAAGTCATCTATTTTATCCTGTAAATTAGCGACTTGTTGGGCAGCTGCTTTGTATTCCTTACTTCCTTCGCCAAATGTTTGAGCGGCTTCAGCTTGGGCGTTCTTAGCTGCTTTTAACTCGTCCTTTAATTTCTTGAATCCATTTGTTGCAGGCTCAACACCTTTACTAGTTGCTTCAATTAACTTAGCTTGAACCTTTTCAATCTCAGTACTCGCAGCTCTAAATTCTTCACTTCCAAAGTCGGAGTTTTCTACAACATCCTGCAATTCACTTAAGGCATCTTTAGCCTCAGCGATTGAGTTAATCGACTTGGTGACTCCTTTTATTTCAAATTCAAACGATAGTTTCTCCATTTTATTTTATGTGTTTTTTCGGCTAGTTTCCAAGCCGTTTTAATATCCTTGTTTAAATCCTCATTGTTTTGATTGTATAGATTCAAAACCAAAAGCATATCAACAAAGCAACTATTTATATCTTTTATATTCATTATTTGTGTTTAAAATCAATTATACTTAACTCATCGCTTTGTGTTGTAGTAAACCTTTCGCTACACTTAGAACATTTATAGACGTAGAATTTACCATACAATAGATTGTTTTTAGTTTTAGGAATATGTTTTTTACTTTCAATAGAAGCAACTAAATTGCCTTTACCGCAAACACATTTTAAATTCCTATCATTTAATATTTTTATATTCATCATTTCTGTACGTAATAAGCACCTTCAACAGGTATAACCTTAACCAATTCACCTTGTGTTGTTAGCGTGTAATTTGCTGCAAAGTCAATTAAAACAGTTGCATCGTCTGGCTGCAAGAATACACTTGTACCTGCTGTATTATCAACCCTTACAACCATGAACTCAAACCCTACATTATTTAAAGTTATTGTAATATCACCGCCACTTGCATCGGCTTCTATTATTGTAAACTTTCCTAATGGTAAATTCGAGTCACTATCAATAAACACTTTTTTTGTTGAGGTCGGGGCGGCTAACCTCATTCCACTTGGTGTTGCTGACTCAATTAAGAATGAACTTAACGAAGCTGCAACCTTTGAACTACCGAAAGCATTACCACCTCCGCCACTTCCCCCAGGTGCTTCACCGCTTGGAATAAATGCAACATAATCACTTAACTTTAATAATTTGCAAGTTGTCGACTGGTTGCTGTCCGGTGTGTAATTCTCAATTGAATAAAGTATGAAGTAATGCCCGTCATCAAAGATACGTTTGCGCCATGTTAGTTCTTTGATTGTTTTCTCACTTAGCCAATAGTTACGTGTTACAACCTTGCTGTTAGGGTTGCTTAATTGGTCGACGTAACCTTTCCAATAAGCATTATAAAGATTGTTGTTAGTGTAATTAAGGATAGGACGTTCATAAAATATCTCGCTTGGATTCTCGAATAAGAAATCAAATGTTGGATTGTAAGGGTCATCTAAATGACCAATATACGGGTATTGACTTTGAGTGTAAACACCACCTAAGCTATACAGATTCCAATAGCCCCCGTCCATGTTTATAAGCCCACCCCATAACATTGAACGTAAATTATGTTTAATTGGTTTAATCACCCCGTTATCGATTGAATATATTTGAGGTATTAATAAACCATTTGAATCATTCCCAATTAAAGGACTCGAACTTGTTGTAAGCTCTATTTTATTAGTGCCATTTAAAAAGTCATTATCAATATCCTTAACGGCGTCACCGTAATTATATTGGTTTCGTTCGGTGTACTTTTTAGACCAATAATCTGAATCAGGTTTATGCGCAAAGTGAAATGTTTTGTTATCTAGTAATGATAATAACTCATAACTTTCACCTGTTTTGGTATCTCTTAAAGCCGTCCAATCTTCAACATTGATAGGATCAAACCAATTCTCGTACGGTTCAATTATCATTTTCTTTTTAACCAACTTATCTTCTATCATCCACAAATTAAACTCACGAATTGAATCGATTAAAAAGTCTTTTTGTTTTTTATTCTTTGGTAGTACTTGGTTAAAAGAGTAAGCAACACCCATGCCCTCCACTACATTGTTATTCTTTAGTCTTACATACAAGTAACTATCCAATACTTTAATAAAGATGTTGCCGCCTGTTATTACTGAGGTCATTGTACCAACTAAGCTACCATAGCCAACAGTACATCTGTACTTTGTGTTTACAACATCGTAAACCTCTTTTGTTGTTTGGAATGATTGCGATAAAACAAATGTACCCGCATTCGTTTGATTGTAGTTAAAGTCTTGATAGTGTATGTTGGTCCAAACACCGGGCGAAACTTCTTTGTCAATTGATAACCTAACTATACCGCTAAACGAAGTCATTAACCTACCTGTTGGTGTTGTTGGTATTGATAACTCAGCGTTAACAGTTGTTTGAAATGTAATTATGTAAGTCGATTGTAAAGGCGTGTTAAATATTCCAGTTGTAGTATTATTGTTTGCTCCCGTATCATAAAAGGGTGAGGCTTCGTTATTAAATATAACCGTATTGTAAGGTGGTAAGGTCGGAACAAATGTAGCACTAGCTCCTCCTATTGGATTCATTGCAACCGTGTTACTTATACCTACATTATCATTTACGTAATATCGGTTATTATCTATTTGAGATTGCGAAAGACTTAGTATATCGTTATTGCAAGGGTGAACTATTTTACCGAATCTATTACCGTTTAAAAAAGCTGAATCCCAAACCCAGCCAGCTTTATCGAATATCTTTTTAAGAATCTCATACCTGAATATAACAGGGCGCATATTGTTAACGGCAAAGTCAATATCAGCGTAATAACTTGAACTATTGTTTAAAAAGTATTCCGCTTCTGTTCCGTAATTAGCCAAGGCGTAACGATAACCTTTAGCACCTAGCCCACCTAATGAAACAGGTGAGCCGCTAACTATGTTAGAAGTTGCCCAACTATTAACTACATTGGTGTAATTCAATTCATGGTCATACTCGCTAAAGTCCAAGTCGTCTGCTGGGTTTGGATTACCTGTTACCAACTTTTCACCAATGTCACGAAACAAAGAGGATAGTTCGCCAAACAGTTCGAGTATGTAAAAGTTTGTTTGTTTATCTAAATTACGTTCTATCTTCTTAAGTCTTACGTGACCTGCGAATATTTCGCTTTCATTTGAGTAATAAATGGCAGGTTCTTTTTTATTTGGGTTAAACGTGGATAGGGTTACATCCAAGTTAAAGATATATTCAAATATTTGATTAATCGGATTAGTAGCTGGTAGCTTAATTGACTTACTATAATTAGTTTGCTTATTAACCGGGTTTTGAATATCCAATAAAGAATAGTTTAAGGACGTGTTCACATCCTCAACCATGTCTACTTCAATATTTCTTATAAACAACCTACCCATTAAAACGTCTGCCTTTCGTTAATTACATTACTGTTGATGTTCATTTGTACCTGTATAACTTTGTCAACTATCTTTTCTCTTACGATGAATTGAGTATCTGTTTGGTTCACATATTCGTAATAGTCGTTTTCAATGTCATGTAAAATGTACACGCTTGAATTAAAGCAATCCTCTAACATCGCAATATCTGAATCACTTAACGAATCAGTAATTAATCGGTAAGTGTCTTGATTAGTGTTACCTAACACCCTATCTCTTTGCTCCAAAGGACTATTGATTAAAACAATTGTACTACTTGAATCCAAGTAACTACCTTTGTGGTATTGTTCAATCTTACGGTAGTTTATCTTAGTGTTAGTATTAGTTCGATTAACTGAAACGAAGTTAACAAAATCAAAAGCACCGTTACGATTGAGGTAATAAAGGCTATACGGTTTCTCATTACGTCCCTTACACCCTACATAATTGATATTATATTCAGCAACAGTAGTACTACCGTTTTTGAACTTAATATTTATTCTTTTAACACTCGAACTAGTTGATATTGGAAAATCTCCTCCAACTTGACTGACTAACAATCCCTGTAAAGCAGCCTTTCCGAGGTTAATACAAATTAATTGATTTTGTGTTGTTACTGTTGTGTGTGGGTTGGCAATGGCACTATCACTTTGTAATGTGTTTGTTGAGTCATATGTTTTAACTTCAACCGTTGTAACGTCATTGACTGCGTTTAGTAAGTAATAGAATACAATATCTTGTTTATCTTTTTTAACCTTTATTTCAGTTGGTAGATTATTTAAAGCCCTCGAACCACTCACGTACAGGGAAGAGTTGTAAGTCATCCTTTCCCTTTCGGTTAATGAACCGTTCCATATTTTAAAGAACTGATTAGTTCCAGTGTAGATAGCCGGAGTAGTTCCGTAACGTTCGCCTATGTTAATCGTAACGTTTATAATTGACTTAGTGCACGTTTGCCATCCTGATAGATTGAACGGAAAGTAATGTTTTAAGAAGTCCCTTACTAACGGTTTGATGTCCAATATAAGGTCGCCTGTTGGACGTGCTGGCAATGGCATAGGAGTTAAAGCAACACCATCCACATTAACAGTAACATAATAATTAAAGTTAGGCTGTGCCGTTTGGTTAGAAGTTGCTCTAAACATCAATTGGTTGAATCCCGGTGCTATTGTTTGGGGACGGTTAGTAATTGTTATCGCCATGTTATTCTAATCCAAATTTAAAGTTCTTGAAACCATAATCCATTAAATCTTTTTTAAGTTCATCAATACGTCCATCGTTAATCACGTCGGTAAAGAAGTTGTTTCCTTCGTAACCTTTCTTTTTTAACTTCATTGCTATACCATATCCAAACGCTTCTTTCATTTTATTGTAAGGTACTTTTGTAGGTACTTGTAAATCCTTCCATGTTTTACGTGTCGGGTTTCTTGCTTTTGCCTCAGATTGTTTTTTCTTTCTTTTCTCTAATTGTTTGGCTTGCATTCCTGCATAAGCCTTTTCAATAAAGCCAGCCCCTTTCCTTCTCCCCCATTCTTCAATTTGCTTTCTACCCTCTTTGCTAACTGGTCCGGGCTTCCTCCCTTTATCCCTTATCTCTGCATAGTCAGGCATCAACAATTGAAACACAATTGAATCACCTTTTGGCAATGTTCTAAAACGAATTGAAGCAGCTAGTTTACTTTCCTGCGTTTGATACATCACCCCTTTCTTTTTAAGCGATGCTTTCAAGTCATCAACTAACTTATTGCCAAATTCATCTATTACTATCTCAATTGGTACCATTCAATAATATAAGATTTTAAACCACTTTTTTACTAATAAACTTCCGTATAACCTTGGTAACATAACTTCTTAACCACCACATACCTAAACGGGTCTATTGCGTGGTCATGACCATCGATAGGCTCTCCCGTTTCTTTTCCGTTTCTGTCCTTTGCCCATGTGTAATTCTGAAACTCATTGATTGCATTTGTTGAACGTGATGTTACAAGTATATCATATTCTTGCATCTTATTAATTCCAAAACGTTTACTGTCCGCTCCCTTAACTGCTGGGATAACATTATAAAATCCTTGCTGCCTTAAATCTTCAATTGACTTCGGTTCGGCACTATCTGCAACTATACTAACCCTCATGTTGAGGTTAAGTGTTCGCATGATGTTTGCTAAATCTGAATTAACCAATCCTTTACGATAAATCAATTCGTCAAGTATTAGTTTACCATTCCATTTATAAACAGCAACTAAACAGGCTGGGTCAGGGTTGAAACCCCAATCTAAACCATAGGCTAATAAATGAGCATCGGGCGGTACATTGTCAATCTTTGACCAGTTGTTAAATACTGTGCCGCTTAATGAGCCTGTCATACCTAAGCCGTACACCTTCCACCAATTAGCCCAGTAATTGTTTTTTATGTTTGACTCAGCGAATAAGTCCTTAGCGTTAACATCAAAAAACGCTTTCTCTTTTTTAATTAGAAGGTCTTCTAAAGTTTCAGGCGGCAAAGCTTCATTGTCTTCATAAGTCAACAAAAGAAACTCGCTATTTGGTTCTTTTAAAACTTCGGTGTGTGCCCAAAACTCAGCATCGGGGTTAAAGTCAATATAAGTTTCTTTACTACGAATCATTAAAGCATCTGCAATATCAAAGGGTATATTGTTGGCTTCGTTTAAAAACAAAACATCTCTCTTACCTGCCGACTTAGATTTACCAACTGAATCAAATGATTTGAATTGTATCCGGCTTTTTGTTCTTTTGAATGTGTAAACAAATTGAGGTGACTCCCTCCAGCATGAATCATCCCACCTATTAGTATCATGCATAGTGTTCATGAATATATCTATTGCACCATCCCTAACAGCTGGTAATGTTTCGGCAACTACCGTAATCTTTAACCTAGATTCTTTTAAAGCTTTGTCAATGAGTATAGGGATAATGGCGTAGGTCTTACCTGCGCTTGTACCACCTTGAATAACCTTTTTACGGGCTTTCATTGAAAGTATTTTATTTATTGCCGTTGTTCTTTGGAACATCTGGGAATAATGGTATCTCTTTGTTTACTATTTCGGTTTCGTTATGGTTTTTTAACCCATGCAGACTCGCTGTGATGTTTGCGTTGTAAATGTTTGTCATACCTCCCTCAATGTGGTCTGCCTTAATTTGCTTCTTAAATGCACGTGAGAGGGGGAGATACTCTTTGTATGACTCATTATTTTCATCACAATAATCTGTTAAGTCTGGGTATTTCATGTACCCTTTTTGCATGACAAACAACTCAAACCCGTCCCATGATAGAGGTCTTTCCCTTTCTCTATGAACGCTGTTGCCGTCTTTACCAACAAAGTCATGAACTAACTTAGGTTTGCTTTTAACCTCTTTAACATATTCATTCCATAGCTTTAAATATAACTCAGGCGTTTCTATGTATTTCTCTTTCCCCATTGTTTAATTCTTTTGATTTGTTTATTGCTTGGTTAACGAACTCGAATAATTCTTTTCCGTCAAATAAGCCACTTACTTGGTCGATGTTGGTTATCCTTTCACCAAAATGGTTTGTGAAAAATTCACAAAATTGTTCTTCATTCATTTGTCACCTCCTTATAATTGGTTTATGTTCTGCACTTTTCATTTTATATTGGCTTGTTGTTTTTTTTATTATTTGGCTTGCAAAATGGGCAAACAAGGTAACACGCTAATTTCTTTGTTAATGGGTTGTTGCTATGGTATTCGTTTAATGTACCACATTTGCAAAGCATTCTTATAACGTGTATTTGTTTTGTCTTAATCAATTTTAACTATTATTTCAAAGAAACTAACCAACCGACCCCGTGAATGGGTTTGACCTTTTTTGAATCTCTTTTTTCTTCTTATACTTGGCGATAGTGGTTTCCTGTGGTCTTTCGGTGGTGGTTTCGGTGTACTTTTTGGCTGCATATCTAAAATATATTAATGCATCGGTTAAACAACTTGGACACTTTGAATCAATGATGTTACCTTGTTGATTGCAATAGTTAAGAATAGGAATCATAAATGCGCTGTTAGGCTCTAAAACCATTCGCATATCGATATAAAGGTCAATAGCGTACTTATGTGCTAGGTAGTGATTGTATTCTATGTTAGTCATTGTTAAAGTATTTTCGTTTAATTTTAATCAATCCTTTTTTTCTTAAAGCGTAACCTTTGACTGTTGACACCCCAGTGTTCTCTTTGTATATTTTCTTTCCTTCTTTAATTAAGTTGATTTGCTTTCTTTCTAGTTCCGGAAGTTCATCAATTAACTTATTTATCAAATCAAAATCAAACTCAGAAACCTCTTTATTTTTTAAGACATTCAAATCAAAGTCAATTGTTCTTTTGCGATTAGATTCCCTTCTTTGTTCATGTGCTATTATTTTGATAGTATTAATTATAAGTGATTTTGGTTTGTGTTTAGATAAATAACTAGCTAACCTTTGTTCGGGTAAATCTGAAAGTCGTATGTACACATCATTCACCAAGTCGGTAGGATTTGGGCTATTCATGTATTTTGCAAAATAAACGAATTGGCGGTAGTTCCGCTCATACTCGAGGTTAATTTGCGTTATACACATTTATATTAATGCTTACAAATTTAATTAAAATTTATTTGATATTAAAATTTATTTGCTTGATTTTCAAACACTTAAAATTTATTTTACATTCTTTTTAATTTTATTTAAAAATTATTATTATTTTTGCAAACATGGAAATAACAGATGAACAATTTATAAAAGCCTGTGAAATAGTAAGAACCTATTTAGGTTTAAAGAACCCACAGGATAAAGTCGAAGAAGAAAAGAAATTAAAACCTATTGAGTTTGTTGTATTCTTTGATGGTTTTAAAACATTAACCAACGTGAGTGAATCACCTAGAAATTTTACCAATATTGAATTGTTTTGTAGAGAGTATGAGGGTGGTTTGGATATAATGCTTGCTTATGATGATGACAGGAGTAGGGGACGTGTGTATCTAGGTCACTACAACGACGGGGTTAAATAATAATTAAAAAAACAAAAAATGAATAAAGAACAATGGCATAGTAAGTGGGAAGGACTAATCGAATACGGTGAACTACCCTACATGATGAAGGAATTAAAAGTAAGTCGTTACACACTTAACAGAATATTATCAGGCAAGGTTAGGGCTGATATGGTTAAGAAAGTGGATAAGTTACACAAACATTTAATTAAAATCAAAAGAAAATAAAATGGCAACAAAAGTAATTATACTAGGTGAAGAACCTAAAGAGGTTAAACAATTAAAACCTATTGAGTTTGTTAAGTTTTTGTCTAGCGATATTATTTCGGGTGATGACCCTAGCCCACCACAAATATGGAGACACGTTGATTTAGTTGTTAAAAATTATACAACCGACGGTTTGGATATAATGCTTGCTTACGATGATGATAAGTATAAGTATGATGGAGCGTTATACCTAGGTCACTACAACGATGGGGTTAAAGAAGTTAAGCCGCTTAAGCCTATTGAGTTTGTTGAAGTACTTGGGCATAATGCTAGTTTCAAACCTAACAAGTTTCTTCCTAAACATTTCAAGACCATAGAGCTAGTTTGTAGAAATTATAATCAATCTGGTTTTGATTTAATGTTTGTTTACGACTATGATAGAAACCAAGGTCTTTCAGTTTTAGGTCACTTTAATGATGAAATAGTAGAATAGTTATGATAAGAGAAAGAAAATGTTTCCCCTTCCCACTTGAATCTAATTTCGACGTGCATTATGAAATTACGGCATTCGTTCCAAGTAGTGACGATTATCCCGGGGATGAGCGTGATGTTATTATCCATGATATAACATGGCACGGCGTGAGTGTTTATGAATTGCTTAAGCAGTCTAATCAGTTCGCTAGGTTTGAACAAGATTTTAGGGATGATTTAGGAATTTAAAGAATAATAATTATATTTGCGAGTCGGAGTCACTAACCGATTTAGAAAATACATTCACGTTAAAAACATTAGACCTCTAATGATTCGGTGTAAGGAGTGAATGCCTTACTTGATTAGTAATCAAAGCCGAATCTTTAGGGGTTTTTTAATTTAAACTATGTCAATAATAAAATCAAAACACGCCAGCGATTACACTATCATTCCTAACATTGTGTTTAAAAGTGGCTTAAGTATGGATGCAATTGGCTTGCTTGCTTACTTACTATCTTTGCCCCATGATTGGGTAGTGTACAAAACAACTTTACATTTAGCTATGGATTGCGGTAAAACTAAACTAGACGGTGCATTTAAAGAACTTCAAGCTACTGGTTTTATCCTATCTGTTAAAAAGCAAAAAAGTAACGGTAAAATAGAGTATGAGCATATTGTTTATGATAAACCGTATAACGGTGAACCGTCACCGGAAAAACCGTCACCGGAAAAACCGTGTACGGAAAAACCGTCGACGGAAAACCCGACACTACTAAATACTAATATAGAAATTACTAATAAACAAAGTAAAGAAGATAAAATAAATATTATAGAGGCGAACAAACAAAAATTTATTAAAGACCTTGAGCCGTATGTTAGTATGTATGGACGTGACATGGTTAATGATTTCTTTAAGTATTGGAGTGAATTAAACCAATCACAAACTAAAATGAAATTCCAGTTAGAAAGAACATGGCAATTAAATCTAAGGTTAGAACGTTGGGCTAAAAATGACTTTAATAAAAAACCCCAACAAACAAATACAACCCCAACAATTAAACTAGGCAAAGCATGAAGGATTTAAGATTACCACTAAAAACAAATTGGTTTGAAATAACCAAGGCAGGCATTAAGACTGAGGATTATAGAGAAATAAATGACTACTGGTGTCGCAGATTATTAGAACTTGATGAAGAAACAGAATGGGATGTATGGAATGAGTTAATTGAAGACTTGGCAAACCCAAACAGAAAGCACGAAGATGTTTATCAATGCCTATCTTTTTTCGGTGCAAGGTTTAAAAAGTTTGATGTAAACACAATGACGTTAGGTTATCCAAAATCAACAGATACAGAACGAATAATCAAACTAGAACACAAAGGAGTTGAAATAAGAACCGGAAACCCTGAATGGGGTGCTGAACCTAATAAACTTTATTTTGTCATTAAACACGGGAATATTATACCATGAACAATAACATAACCGAAATCGAAGAGATTGTTTTAGGCGCAATTATACTCGAAGGTAATAATGCCCTAGACGTTGTTAAAAATGATTTAAACTATAAATGCTTCACCTACGAACCGAACCGCTTAATATTCGCCTCCTTAATCGATTTAGATAGAGAAAATAAAAGCATCGACCTTATTACTGTTGTTCAAAAATTAAGAGAAAAGAAACAATTAGATTTAGTTGGAGGTGCTTATTACATTAGTTGGTTGACGAGTAGGGTTGCAAGTTCGGCTAACATCTACAGTCATGCTAGGTACTTGATTGAAAACTATTTAAAGACTTCAATTAGCAATAAGTTAATGAATGCATTTCATTCAATATCTGAACCAAATGCCGACCCTTTGGAGGTTCAAGCTAAGTTAATAACCGACTTGCAAGACTTGGTTAACGAGGTTAGTACCTCGAATACTTTTGAAACAATTGAAAGTTTAGGGGATAAATACCTAACCGACCTCAGCGACTTAATGGACGGTAAAGGTGAGGTAGCTGTTAGCACCGGCTTTACTGAAATGGATAAATACGGGATGTATGGTAAGTCGGATTTTATTTTAATTGCCGGACGTCCGGGTATGGGTAAGACAGCTTACATTATTAGTTCAATTCGTAACATTTGTTTTAGGGATGGAATCAAAACGGGGATGTTTAGTTTAGAAATGAGTTCAATGCAGATACTTAACAGAATTGTTAGCAGCGAAAATCAAATAAACAGCGAGGCACTAAGGAAAGGAACTATTAACAGATTAGAGTTTAGTAACGTTAACGGGACGTTATTGAGGTTGAAAGATAAACCATTTTGGATTGATTCGACCAGCTCCATTGATATTGATGTTCTATGTTCGAGGGCAAAACAAATGAAGCGCAATCATGGTATTCAGATTTTATTTGTTGATTATCTTCAACTTACAACAACCACTAAACATCCCAACGACAAAACAAATCAAACAGGGTATATAAGCAATCGATTAAAAGGATTGGCAAAGGAATTAGACATTCCGGTTATTGCTCTGAGTCAATTGAATAGAGGTAAGGAAAACAATTCCGTAACCGAAAAAATGCCACGGTTAAGCGATTTAAGAAATAGCGGTGACTTAGAGCAGGATGCTGATAGCGTATATTTATTATTCCGTCCAGTGTATTATGGAGCGAGTGAATGGGAGGTTAACGGGCAAATGATTGATGTGACTAATAAATGTTTTGTTATCAATGCAAAGAATAGGCACGTCGGAATAGGTACGGAGTTGCTAGGCTTTGTTGGTCAATATACGGAGTTCTACTCACTAGTTGATGAACAAAAGAAGATGCATAGTTTAGAGCCTAATAAAGATTTCTTTTAAAATTATTCTTGTTGAAAATCAAACAGTTAGTAAAAATAAGTGTTAAATGTTTTAAATTTATTTTGAAAATTAAAAAATAGGTTGTAATTTTACACTATCAAAACAAACCAAGATGAGAAATTTAACTATCGCAGCAACAACAACAAACTCTTACAACGAGTTAACAGCCATTAAACAAATATTATTAGGTTACATTAATGCCCCACTTGTTAATTATTATTTTCCTAATGGTTGGGATAATTTAGGTAACTTAAGTATTGATATGCTTAACTCTTGTTTTAAAAAGTTAAATGATAAAAGAAAATAAAATGACAACTTTAAACGAAGCAATCACAGATGCAAAAAAAATAATGATAGCAAATAATTTAACTTTTGCTACAATTTGGAAAACTGGAAAATCTTATGGATTTAACTTTGAAAAAAAAGAAATCGGATTTAGCTCAAAAGAGTACGGAGTAAAAAGAAAAGTAGTAGCAATAGTGAAGAACCCATTACAAATGTAAATGTACCAACAACTAGCAATTAAATATTATTCAAATCATAAAGACTTGCATAAAGCAATTGCAGCAGGTAAGGCAATTGATAACGCTTTGAGATTAGACTATTCAAAGTCCGGAGTTACTAACTGCCACTTCATGATGTCTAATTACTTGAAGTACTTTGATTATGATAAATTAAAAAAATTATAGAATGGAAAGTAAGTTAAAAGAAGCGTTAAGTAATCCAATTTGGATTAATGATAAAATGGGTGACTTATACAACCTTAAAGGCTCTGAAGGTGTTTGGAAGATTGCTTATTATCCGATTTTTGAATGTGGTAAAACTGGTAAACAATATGAAGAGCCGAGGGCTTTGATTGAGTCTAAAATAAAAAACGGTACTGATTTTAGAGAAGTTCCATTAAGATATTTAGAAAAAAACAATGACACAAAAACAAAAGATAGTTAGTTTATTCTTGCAAGGCAAGTCACTAACAACGTACACGGCAGCTGTAGGTTGCATAACAACAAAGCTACCAACTAGGATTGGTGAGATTGAAAAAGAAATTGGTGTTCGTTTTGAACGTAAAAAGATTGAAAGTAAAAACGTAGCCACACACTTTAGTTACTCAATTGGTAAGGCTTCACGGGTTAAGTTGAACAAGTATTTAAAAAAATAAAATGACTGAATTAAGATTAATAGAATTAGCTAGGAAACACAACCTAATTAGTACCACAATTGTAAATAACATGAACGGTTATGATAATAATGTTTTAGGTGCTTTAATCGAAATATCCAAACAAATCAAAAGTGAGTTGCTTGTCGATAAATGGCATGTTGAAAGTAAATCAAAGGCTAACTTATTGGAGCTGATACGTAAATTAGAGGTGGCTAATCCTATCGAGTCAATAAAGTTAACTCATGAGTTTTTGAAGGGGTAATGGCTAATGGCTAACGTAAAATAATTGGCGCAGTTGCGCTTTAAAACCACAAAACTATGATAACAAGAGAACAGTACTTAGAAGCATTAGACATCGTTGAAACGTATCACCAGCAATTGCGCCAATTTAGTGTTGTGCGCAGTTTAAAAGGGTGGAACGACCTTCAATTAGGAGATAGGATAGTGTTTGACAAATCAATGAGCAAGGATGTGTTGGTTGGAAAAGAATACGAAATTACAAATGTTGGACATGATTGGAAAGAACAGCATTATAGTAATTTCGGATTCGTGTGTGAGAATGGCAGAGAAAAATATTTGCGCAAACATCCATCAGGGTATCGGGTGCGGTTGGTTTAAATTGCGCCCAACGGTTTCGGGCTTGGCGAAGTGGCTTTAGTGCGTTGGCTTGGGTGTCGGAAAGCCATTTTGCCAAACCCGTGTTATAGGCAGTAGGGATTTTTAGCAGAATGTTTAATCGAAGCACTAAAGAAAAAAAAGAAAAAATGCGAAGCGAGGGAAAAATAAAACTTTTAAATATGGACTGCTTAGACTTTATGAAGCAGTGTGAAAATAACGCCTTTGACTTGGCTATTGTTGACCCACCTTATGGAATTGATGCAGACCAAAAAAGAGGCGATACAGGAAGGAACGGACACATAAAACAGAGGGATTATCATATCGGAAACTGGGACAAAGGAATACCAACGCCTGAATACTTTGCAGAACTAAAAAGAGTAAGTAAAAATCAAATCATTTGGGGCGGGAACTACTTTTTAGACTACTTAGGAAATACAAGCTGTTTTATAGTGTGGGATAAAGATAATGGCGATAATTACTATGCTGACTGTGAATTAGCTTGGGCTTCATTTGATACTGCTGTAAGAAAGGTAAAATATAAATGGCACGGATTTTTACAAGGCGATATGAAAAACAAGGAAAACAGAATACACCCTACACAAAAGCCTGTAAAATTATACAGATGGCTTTTAGAAACGTATGCTACACCCGAAATGAAAATACTTGATACCCATTTAGGAAGCGGAAGTAGTGCCATAGCTGCCCATTATTTCGGATGTGATTTTACTGGAATAGAAATAGATAAAACTTATTTTGAACTAACAAGCAAACGATATGAAACAGAAACTTTACAAACCCAACTGTTTTGAAAAAACAGAAGTGCGGTGGGGCATTTTTTCTTTTTTTTCTTCCACAAATGTTGAAACGAAGAACGTCTGCCCTATTGCCTATAACGGTTTGCGTATAAAAAATCGTTTTAATGTTTTTTATACGCTGTTAGCACTAGTACGTATTATTAACGAATAAATTAAATAGAAAATGGAAGCAAAAAGTAAAGCAATAGAATTAAGAGATAAACACGCAAAATTTCAGACTTATACAGTAGGATTTGATGTTGATACTCATTCTGAATTTGTAAGATTGCAAAGAGCAAAACAATCAGCATTAATAACCGTGAATGAAATTTTGGAATCACAACCATCATATAGATATTGGGACACTCACGATGATGAAACGCCTTCTGCTATTACTTTTTGGAATGAGGTAAAAGCTGAATTAGAAGCACTAACGTAGTATTGGTGCTAACGTATGGTGCTTTGCGAAGGGCAAGGATTATAAGTACAAATTTTCAATAAACCACAAAAGATGATTAGAAATACAAATGTTGATGATACCACAAATGCCTTGCCTTTTGCAAAGCACGTGTTAGCAGAAGTGCCTTCCACTCCTACTAAAAAAGAAAAAAGAAAGATTTATCAAGATAATTACAACCGTATAAACAAGGATAAACAAGCTGTATTTAAGCAACGATATAAAGACGAAAATAGAGAAAAGGTAAGAAAACAAGCAAGAAAAAGATATAATGATAATAAAGATTTTTTGGCTAAACAAACCGC
Organism: Bacteroidota bacterium; assembly: GCA_020403265.1. Taxonomy (GTDB): domain Bacteria; phylum Bacteroidota; class Bacteroidia; order B-17B0; family Aurantibacillaceae; genus Aurantibacillus. The sequence goes on along the minus strand of JADBXZ010000137.1, from coordinate 5,420 downwards.
ACAAAAACAAAAATATTATGCTGATACTTTACACGATGCTTATATGAAACAACATTTGAGAAAGTTGGGTTACAAAAAAGAAGAAATAACAAAATATCCTGAAATAAAAGAAACAATTAAATTAATAATTAAAACAAAAAGATTATGCAAAACATCACAGAATTAAGAACAAGCCTTAGTGATAATTACACTAAAATGAAGGCAGGTAAAATGGGTTTAAATGTTGGTAAGGAATTAGCCAACACCGCAGGTAAAATTATAAACTCTTTAAAAGTCGAATTAGAATATAATTCTATGATGGATATTAAAGAAGAAATTGATTTCCTTAAAAAGTCGCCAAAGGTTTAGGGTGTCGCTTGGCATTTCTGCTAACGTTTTGCAGATTGGCGAAGGCACAAATAGGGTTGGCTTTAGCGGTGGATTTGGGCTTTTGCTTATGTGCTGTTATGTGTCTGTTTTCTTTTTCATTTTTTGTGGGTGGGAAAACATTAAACAATTAAATAATTAAATAAATAAAATATGACAAAAGATTGGAACGGAAACAAAAAAAGTGTTTTTACTTCGTTGGGTGCAAGTAGCCACGCTCAAGAAGAAAGAGAAACACACGACTATTATGCAACAGAACCAAAAGCACTTGAATTGTTGTTGGAATTAGAAACCTTTTCAAATAACATTTGGGAATGTGCTTGTGGCGGAGGTCATTTATCGGAAGTTTTTTGGAACGCTGGATATAATGTGAGAAGCACAGATTTAGTTGATAGAAACTATGCAAGTGAATTGATTGACTTTATAGGAATTGACAATATAGAAATGTGGGATGGAGATATTGTAACAAATCCACCTTATAAGTATGCAGAGCAATTTGTAGAAAAGGCATTGTCTTTAATACCAAAAGGCAAAAAAGTTGCAATGTTTATGGGTATTCAGTTTCTTGAAGGAAAAAAACGTAGAGAGTTTCTAAAAAGGTTTCCTATCAAAACTGTTTATGTAAGTAGCAGTAGATTGAATTGTGCAAAAAATGGCGATTTTGTCAAATACAACAATAATAGTGCAAGGTGCTACGCTTGGTATATTTGGGAGAAAGGTTACAACGGAGATACAATTATGAAATTGTTTAATTGAGCGTTGGCAAAAAAAATGAAAAAGAAAATTGCACATAACTACTCGCTAAGGATGTAATATTGATGGTCAACAACTTACAATTAAAATGTACAAAAAGATGAACAAAATAATAATAGTATGTACACTATTATGTACATCGTGTTCGGTTTGGAATAAGATTCCAGATGACACAAAGCATTTCGCTGCCGGGGCAGGGGTTAACGTTGTAACCACAGCCGTGACTTTAAAAATAACAAAAAAGAAAGGTTTAAGCCTTGCAACAGGTTTACTAACTGGTGTTGCCATTGGTTACGCAAAGGAGCGAGTTTGGGATAAGCAATGGAATAGAGGCGTGTATAACATCAACGACTTTGCAATAACAGCGTGGGGGTCACTTGTTGCAACGCCTGCCATATTTTGCGTTCGGGATTCAAAGGCTAAAAGAATGTATTACCGATTAGATTCAGCCACATTTAATAGATTATTTATCGATTCTTTAAAAAAATAATTGCATTGATAATCAATAAGTTACGTTGTTTTAACAAAAAATCTTTTTAAAATGTTTTTATATTTGAAAAAGAGGTTGTAATTTTACACCATCAAAACAAACCAATATGCTAAAACTACCACCAAATACAACCGTGCAAGTCGAAGAGAAAGAGGCTAGCTTAACTCAAATAGTTGACTCTAGTAAAATCTTTATGACCTTGAAATTTGCCGACAAAACAAAGATACTAATTGATTCGTCCGATGCTGATATTATCACATTAAATGAGTTGCATTCATTCTTTCAAAAATTCTTAATCCAAAACAATTTATTATAACAATGGAAACAAACCAATTACCAACACTGAAGGAATTAGTAGGCGAAGAAGTAGAGGTGTTCAATAATGACGCTTTTAATCTACTTCTAAACCAATCACCGCCTGCTAACTGGGTGGCTAAACATCCATTTGCTAAAGATGTACATTACTTAACAATTCAAAGGGTTGAGATTTTATTAACCCGGATATTCCAGCAATGGAGAGTTGAAGTGATTAGTTACTCACAATTATTCAATTCAGTTAGCTGCCATGTTCGATTGCATTACATTAATCCGATAACCAAACAATGGCAATACCATGATGGACTGGGAGCTGTTGGTGTTCAAACTGATAAGGGAGAAACCGCAAGCAATTTGAATGCAATTAAACAAGATGCTGTCATGAAGGCTTTACCTGCTGCTAAAAGTTTTGCCATTAAAGATGCCGCTGGTCACTTAGGTAAACTGTTTGGGCGTGACTTGAATAGAAAGGATATTGTAGAATTTAAACCCCAGTACAATACACAATGGAACAAATAGAACAATATTCAGTTGACTGGTTTACTAAACGAATCGGCAAATTCTCGGGGTCGGAATGGTATCGAGCTATGACCGAACCTAAAACTAAAAGTAAATTAATTAGTGACGGGTGTGAAACTTACATTTTAGAGAAAGTATGGGAGTCGCTAAGTGGTGAACTCAAACAAAACATGGACACAATGGCAACACAATGGGGAGTTGAAAATGAGCCTAAAGCTGTTGAATGGTATAATAAATTGACCGGCAATGAAACAGACATTGCAGGATGTTACATACATGAATTGTATCCTTCAGTTTGCAGCCCGGATAGATTAACTTTAGATAATGGGTTGATCGAGGTTAAATGTCCGTTTAACGGAGCAAACCACTTAAAGCATTGCACAATTACAAGTGATGAGGATTTGAAGTCCAATCATAAAGATTATTACTGGCAAATGATGTTTTATATGTGGTTTTTAAAGAAAGATTATTGCGACTTTGTAAGTTTTGACCCACGTATTAATTCAGATTTAGGCTTGTTTGTTTATCGACTTAAAGCAGATAGTGAAGCGTTTGAAGCAATTGAAAGCAGATTGAACGCTGTTACGGAAATTTACAATCAGTATTTGAGTATGTTTAAAAAGAAAGTTTATAATGATTAAAGAAAGCCAAATACAAACCGATATCGTTAAAGGCATAAGACTATTTTACGCAAATGAGTTGTTTGCATTTGCTGTGCCGAATGGAGGTAAGCGAAATGTTCGTGAAGCTGTGGCAATGAAGCGGACTGGTACAATTTCAGGAGTAAGTGATTTAGTTGTTTTAGGTAAAAATAAAAAAGTTTTCTTTGTAGAAGTCAAAACGGATAAAGGCAGAATGAGTGATACACAAATTGAGTTCAAGATGTTAGTTGAAAGTAAGGGGTTTGATTATTTGTTAGTTCGCTCTTTTGCCGACTTTCAAAAGCAATACGAAGCTATTGTATGTGGAAAAAACAATGTAAGTAATAATATAATTGATTTAACCAAATGAATGAAGGAATAGTTTATATTCACAAAACCTTTTTAGGACAAGCAAGCGAAAATACTTTAAAATCTATATTTTCAGAGTTCTACCCTATTAATATCTTTGAGTCAGCCTACAATACTTATAAGATATATCATGGTAAAAGTAATCACTTTGACCCAGTAAAAATGGGTAGCCCATTGGAATACTATACGCTTGATTTAGAGTTGCAAACAAATGGAGACTTTTTATTTAAAGGATTTAAAAAAATAAAAGATTATGAAAAAATTTAACAGGGCAGTAAACGAGTACATACTTACTCAAACAATTAACGGCACTAAGCCTTTACTTATTTGGACAGGCAATGATTATATTGTTAGTTGGTTCTTTAGTCAATCAATGGCAGAAAAAAAGTTAGGGGAGGTGGTTCTATGAGTAATAATGATAAAGGCAGTTTAATTGCGATAATCATATTATCAACCGCAATGATTGTATCTGCAATGTTAAACTCAATCGAAAAGAATAAATTAAAATCACAAATTGAAATCCTTAAAACAGAAAACGCCCGGTTAAATAAGTTAATCACAAAGCAAAATACTGATATTTGTTTGGCTAATCAAATTCTTGAATTGTCTGAAACAAAAAAGAATGTTATATTTATAAGCTGTGATTGATTAACGTTCCCACGCTTGGCGAAGGTGGCAATTCTAGCCACAATTTATTTATAAACTTAAAAAACAAAGAAAATGATGCAAGTATTCAAATGCGACCATTGCCACCATTTCACACAAGATGCGGAAGAAATGAGAATACACGAAGCTAAATGCTCTTTTAATCCAACAAATAAAAAGTGTTGGTCTTGTAAACACGTTTTTGAAGATGGCTACCCTATTAGTGGCTCAATGCGAGGATGTGAAAAAAAATTAGACGTTCGTAAAGGCGAAGAAGTAGGTGGTTGTGTCGGCTGGGAAGCTGACGCATAACGGCAGCAAGCTAATGGTCAGGCGCTAAACCAACTAACAACATTTAAGCGTAAACGCTGCGCTTGCCATTAGGTTGTGTTATACGCTGGCTGGCTTACCGAAAATTAATAACTAAAAACTAAAATAATATGTTTGGATTACCAATAGGTTTAGATGAAGAAAAAACCACAAAGCATGGATTTGATAAACTTGAATTAATGTGCCGATTTATCAAAGTTATTGAAGGCGAACAATGTAAAGAAGAATATGCGCTTTTTAAATTATGGATTCGTTCAAAACTTAAAAGGCATTTAACAGCACAAGAAGAATTGAATTTAGCAGAAGGAATTTACAAGTATATCAAATCTGATGAAGGAACAAACGAAAGACTGGAATCAATGAAATATCTGTTTAATACGGAGTTTTTGTCCGAGCCAGCTTGCGTATAACGGAAAATAATAAACGCATGTGTGGGTTGGGAGGGTACAACAAAGGAAGTGGCTGGCTAAGTTCGGATTATTGCCCCAGCATAGGCTCTAATCAATCGGGTTCGACTCCCGACACACATTGCGTTTATTTATTGTTAGCAAATCGTTTTAATCTTTGCTAACGTGATGCAGCTTGGCGCAGTTCATTAACTAAAAAAAATAAATATGGAAACACAATTATTAATAAATAAATTATCAATAGTAAAACAGATAATTGAAGGACCTCACTCTGATTTGGAATGGGGGATTGATAAATTAGATTCAATTATAGCGGAATTGGAATCGGAATTGCGCCAACCTGATGTTATAAAATCGGTTTGCCAATGCAGAAAAGATTTGCCGAACGGAAATGTTGAATTATGCGACAAATGTTATCCAACAGATAAAGCTTAATGGCAAACTGTTTTATAACGTTTTGCAGCTAACCGAAGGGCGCATTTTTAAGCGGTTAGTTTGTGCGCCTTTTGGTTAGGTGCTGTTAGCAGTCTGGTTTTTAAACTTTTGAGCGTAGGAATTATAAACAATTAAACAAAAAAAAAAAAT
>JADBXZ010000136.1 GCA_020403265.1 Bacteroidota bacterium | reverse complement strand
TGAACATCGATACCAATGTATAATTTTGGTATTGAAGCGGTAGGTTGTGTTATCATGATATTACATTTTTTTGGTAGACATAAATTTATGTACTACAGGTGATAATTGGTTTGCAATCTACTGCTTTTACATATATGCTACGATTGTTTTTTTAAAATACAATATAATAATTTATTAAACCCTTCGCAACTTGGTGATAGTTTGATTGTGTCATTATCCACACCCAAATACGAAGTGCCAGGTCAACCTTATCCCTTTGGCGGGGGGGGCGTATTTGGTGCATCGCCTTATTATGGTTGTAACGGGTTCCCTTTTCCACCACAATTTCAAATTGATGAGATAAAAAAATCAAACGCAGGTAAGCATGTCCTAAAAATATATAAAAAGAAAATGGGTATTGTAAGTCAAACAATAGACACAATTAAAATATACCCTTATGAAACAAAAACAATTGAGATAAATTGGTAAAATGAAATCTTTTTTAAACATATTATTTTATGGCGCTTTTTCATCCATGCTGGCGCAACAACCAAATTTACTATTCGCTAAAGGATTTGGAGGAACATTAGTGGATAATGGATTTTCCCTGTGCGTTGATCTTAATAAAAATATTTTTGTAGCTGGTGATTTTAATAACACGGTAGATTTTAATCCGGGTTCAGGTATTGCTAACATATCATCGTTAGGGTTAACCGACCTTTTTTTGCTAAGTATGATGCCTTAGGTAATTATGTTTGGGCAAAAAGTGTTGGTACTTCGGGCAGAGAAACCGTAAATAGTATAGTTTTAGATAAATTGGGCAACCTCTACATAACCGGTTTTTTTGAAGGCACAGCTGATTTTGATCCAGGTCCTGGTGTAGCTAACTTGACAAAGGTGGGCAATGGGAGAGATTTCTATTTCGCAAAATACGACTCGAATGGGAATTACATTTGGGCAAAGAATTTAGGTGGTGGAAATTCTGATGTAGGAAATAGTATTACAATAGATAGCGTCGGTAATGTTCATATTGCAGGGTCGTTTTTTGGTATTTTAGATTTTGATCCGGGCCCTGGCACAGCCACCCTAAGTAGCGGTGTATTTGTTGCAGAATATGATGCTAACGGGAATTATATGTGGGCAAGATCTTTGCCATCGAATGGATTTCATGATGCTCTTAGTGTTAAAGTAGATGCATTAGGTAATACCTATGTAACGGGGTTCTATCAGGGTACAATGAATTTTGATTTTGGCGCAAATACATATACAATCAACGGCGGAAACCAAAGCATATTTTTAGCAAAATACGATAAGTTAGGAAATTATAAGTGGGCAAAAAGCATTGGAATTGCCGGTTATTGCGAAGGGCACGAAATTTGTTTAGATGAAAATAGAAACATTTATTTAACCGGAACTCATTCAGGCACTACCGATTTTGACCCTGGACCCAGTACTTCTACAATTACTCCAGCAGGATTTGGAGATGTGTTTTTTGCAAAATACGATTCGCTAGGTAATTATTTATGGGCTAAAAGCATTGGAAACAATGGTTGGCAGGAGAGCTACACAATTGTTACTGACAAAAACAAAAGTATTTATTTAAGCGGTTATTACACGGGTGCAATGGATTTTGATCCCAGTTCAGGAGCTGCAACAATGTCTACAACGGCATCGGGTCCTGACATTTTTTTGGCTAAGTACGACTCAATTGGAAATTATGTTTGGGCAAAAAGTATTGGCAGTAACGGATACGACTTTGGAAATAGTTTATTTATTGATCAAACGGGTGATATTTATTTAACTGGAAATTTTTCTCAAACAGTCGATTTTGATCCTAATCCAACAACTTCTTTTCTTACATCAAATTCAGCATCCGAAGATGTCTTTTTTGCTAAATATTCATCCACAGTAGTTGGGCTTTTAGAGGAAAAAATAGATAGTTTGTCAGTTTATCCGAATCCAGCAAATGAAGTATTAATGGTTAAAAACCTGAGTTCAACAACAGAACTGATTGCGAAAATTTATAATACAACAGGTGTACTAGTATCTGAACAAAGCATAGGTTCAGTAAACAGAACTATTAACGTTAAAACGTTACCAAAATCTTTCTATTTTCTTATACTTGAAAAAAACAATAGAATAATTTACAAAACAAAATTTATTAAGGAATTGTAAATTGGTTTAAAACAATAATTAAGTTGTTTAGTAAAAAAGGTTGCCAAAATTGTGGCAACCTTTTTTTTGAAATCATCAATAATCACAAACAAACTATTCTAAAATTATCTTTTCAATTTCAGCTAAAGATTTTTCGTCAGGATTTACCCGCTGCGCGGCATTTCGTGTGTAATACCATTTATAAATTAAAAGTAGTCTAAAGCATTTAAGTCACCCTGAGCGTAGTCGAAGGGTGCTTGAATATCAGACTTCGACTCCGCTCAGTCTGACCATAGGCTATTTAACAATTATAAATGGTATAAGTATGTGTTTTGCTAATGCTGCACAATAGTAACCATAGTTGTAGCGATTTGCAGTTGCCACTAAAATTTAATAAGTTTAACCCTAAACAGACAATTGAATGCACCCAACTGTCTGCGATGTAAGTGTTTGTATGCGTTTCAAGCTTACAAGTATAGTAAGAAACGCTAACAAACACTAAATCGGAGCCTGTCCTGACCTTTGGTCAGGAATTACCCGC
>JADBXZ010000135.1 GCA_020403265.1 Bacteroidota bacterium | reverse complement strand
TAAATATTGCTCAAACTTATTAAACGCACTTTTCGATGAAATGTATTCTTTTACAACAGAAACCAATACTGTGGATATTAGCCAAGCTTTGTTAGCTTCTGAGATTTCAAATTTTCCTTTTAATTGAGAGTTGTATTTATAAAAATCAACCAGTAGTTGTTTTAATTCTCTGTTCTTAACATATTTAATAGAGGAAAAAAGTTCTGTTTGATTGAACGATGTTTTTTCTTTTTGAACTTGTCGTATGATAGATATTTTTAAGAAATATTTATTGATACTTCTAAATTCGCTATGGTTTTCAATCATTATCCTGTTACGAAGGACAAAGGATATGAGATTTTGATGTTTGCAAGATGATTCTGTAATATTTGAATTAAAAACAGAACCGCCAGATTCAATAGTTTTCTTTGATTCTTCTTTATTGTTTAGTTCTTCTGATATTTGATAGGCGTATTTGTATAAATCATTCGAGTTTAAAAAATTATAAATCGGCTTGAGTGCCGTCCGTAAATCCTTTGGAAACTCATAAATTTTTTCTTCTAAGTTATATTTTTCAATGTGTTTATAATCATCTCTATTTTGATTTAAACCAAATTGCAAATGTCTTAAAAGCACATTTCTGTTAAACATTGAAATAAATAGTAACGAATAATTCTTTTGTTTTAAACATTGGGAAATAGTTTTCTCTAATTGTTCAAAAGCTTTATCATAATCTTCAATCTGATAGAGCAAAAATGAATCGTTTAATAAATCATAAACATCTGTTTGTGATTTACTTTTTACTTTAAAGTCAAAGTTGTAATAGTTTATTTCAAGATTAGCGTTTTCCTTTTTTAAATAGCCATCAATTACGATGTACTGTTTTTGAGTGGTTTTCAAGTCATCATCACTAATTATAATGCCTTTAATATTTGCATTTCTTAGTATTTCAAAAATTCTAATTAATGAATTATTGGATACTTTTTTACCATCTTGTTTCTTTAGAATACTGACAAATTCTTTATATATATTTCGTTTTTCATTGTTAAAGTCATAGGTCATTATTTTGTCATAAAACTCAAGTATAACTTTATTTTCATCGTCATAAAGGAAACCACAGTTAGTTAAAGATGTTTGAATTTGTTCCAAAAGTATTCCGTTTAATTCGAAAAAAACATTCAATTTGTTTAATACAAATTCAATGATTTCTTTTTCACTATTTAATAGTTCAATTTTTTCATAATTCCTAAGTAGGTCTAAGAAATGTTTTGAGTTTTCAAAATATTCTTTTTGTGTTTTAGGTTCTTTGTTAGGCTCGTCAAGAAGAAAGACATTTATTCCATGATTCCCAAGATACTTATTCTGTGTTGGGTTTTCGTTGAATACCGTTAAATATCTTGGTGGTTGCACTTCAGAATGGTTTTGCAACCATTTTATTATTTGCTTAAAATTTATGTCGTTGTAAGAGTACCCTAAAAACAAAACCGTATGAGTTGATAATATACTTTTTATATAATTTTCAATTAGCGGAAAATTGAATTTATAATTCAAATAATCATCTTCTTTAAACACTATGTTGTGATTTTTAAAATCACCGTGCATTTTAATTAACTTCTTCTGCAAAGTTGATTTAACCAAGTCTTCGTCACAACGAACCACATCGTATATGTAGGCATTGTCTTCAATGGCTTTGTCTAATATTGTATCCCAATTTGTCGTGATAATTACTTGGGGATTTAACTCAAAAATCTGTTTATGAATTGATGAAGGTCTTATATTGTCAGGAAAAAAGTCTTTTATTTTTTTTAGGTATGAATGTTCTTTAAATTCAAGATAATATAGTTGTGCAATTTTCAAATAATCTGATTCGTCAGTAATTTCCAAGTCTTTTTTTAATTCAGAAATCAAATCAGTCCACGTAGGAATTTTTGATCCTTTTGTTTCAGAATTTTTTGACACGCCCGCACCAACAAAAATCGCTAAACGATTATCATTATTTGCGTCTATTATATTTATTAAATGTTGCTTTTTAAATTTCATATGATGTAGTGTATGTAGTCTTTTAGCATTACCGCCAAAGTTTTGCAGCTACCCGAAGGGCGGGACTTATACCACAAAACTTGATTTGCAAAACTAATGTTTGATTAACCATAAAACTGTCTTTGGAACACGAAACCCCGCCTTTCGGGTAGGCGCTGTTACCTGCTGGCCTTCTGTCTGTCGTTACGTCCATAGCTTTATAACTGCTAATAAACATAGAATTATTGTCAGTCCACCAATAACCCAAATAAAAATTTTAATTGTCTTGTTTTCCGCTTCAATTACTTGTTTTAATTCTTTAGTGTTTTTGGCAAACTCAATTTCAAAAATCTGTTTGATTTGATTTCTTTCAATCTCAATTAATTGTTTGATTTGAGATTTGTTGTCGTCAAGTTGAATTTTAATTGTACCCGCAAGGTCTTTATAAAACTCTTTGTTTTCCTTGCTTATTTGGTCAGTCTTTTTATCTATGAGGCTATATATTTCGCTAATAGATTTTTCAATTCCCCTGTTAATACTTTCAAGTGCTTTGCTGTTTTGTTCAAACTGCAGGCTTATTTTATCATAGGAAACTGTAAGTCCTTGCAATTTCTGATAAGCATCTGAAACTGCTTTTAGTTTACCAACTTCTTTGTCGAAGTCTTCCAATGTTGTATTAAATTTCTGTAAGTTGCTCATATAATAAAGTATTGAGTTTTTTTAGTTCGGTTAATTTTTGAGCGTAAACATCATTTAGCAGATATGCTAAATCGTAGTATTCTGCAAGATGTTCCAGTTTTTCAGAAAAGAATTTTGAGATTGATAGGCACAATTCCATTTTTTGCTCTTCGTTTAGGTTTTTCCCTAAAAGCATAAGCCTATTTATAAAATCGTCATGTTCGCTTTTTGAAAAAATTTGTTTGATTGTTTCCAATGCACTTTCAAAACGTTCTTTTCCATCACTGTCTTGGTATTCGTTGAGTGCTAAGCGAACAAAACCGCTTAAAAAATTCAAACCTAAGTTGTTTCGATAACTTTCCAAAAAACGACTTATGCTATCTCTTAATTTCTTAAACTCAACTTCGTTTGGAAATTGATTATTCGTTGTCAAAACTTCAAACCACTTTTCAAACTCTTTCGGGTTTTCTGCAATGTGCTGAAGTATAAAAGTTGTTTCGGTAAATACGAAATAACTGTCAATGCGACTTTTAAAACTTTCGCTATCCTCAAATTGTGTACACCAATCCGAAAGTGTTTTTAATGATTGCTTACGACTATATGCTATGTTTTCAAAAGTCCAATTCAAGAGATACCAAACTGATTTTTCTAGTATGGTTACTTTTGGAACTTTTGATATTTCTTTTTCTACGTCTCTGTTAGGCTCGTATTTTGTTATATAATTTGAAACACTTTTTGTAATTGTCTTTTCATTTTGTGTTGTGAATTGAACTTCAAAATGGTCAATAAAATTGGTTGTCCAGTCGGAAACAATACCTAACAAACTTAAGCGATAGATTGCCTTTTGTAAAGTATCATTGGTTATTCTCAATTTCGCATAAGCATCATTCCAAAATATTCGGACTTTGGTTTCCGTTTTGAAATAGGCATTAACCACACCCAAAATAATTTTAAAATCATCATCAATGTCGTTTTGTCCTTGAGTGAAAAGAAAAACTTGCTTAAATATGTCTTTACCACCAAAACCAACTTCATTGCTAATTTCTTTCATTTCAGCAAAAGTTGTGTCCTTATGAAATAATCGTTCTACTCTATCGCTGTCGTGAGTTTCGGGAGAATACAAAACAT
>JADBXZ010000134.1 GCA_020403265.1 Bacteroidota bacterium | reverse complement strand
TTTTCGTATTTGATTCCGTCAATCATTAATTCATAAAGCTGTGTCCGGATTGCAGTTACGGCATAGTCCATGAACAATTGCGGATTTAGAATGTACTCGTTAAGCCTTTCCGACTTTTTGAGAATCTCAAGAATAGTGCTTCTTGTTAACTCAGTTTTACTTTGTATGTATGTTAGTAAATCAGGAATTTCAAACCTCGCTTCATAGCTATCAGTTGAACTGTCACTTAGAAGCTGACTCTCAATTCCCTTATCCGTGAACAACAATCCTTTCTTTGTTGACTTTACCGATGGCTTATTAATTTCAGGAATATGTTTTACGGCTTTGGATGCCAACAAAACCAGTTCATCGGTTTTATATGAAACGCTGTACTTGGTGTGAAATTTAATCTTTTCCCAGATTTGCAAAAATTTAGGGTCGGCTTCAAATCCTTTTCGAAGATTGGCGGATTGTCTGTCTCTTTTATTTTTGGTACGACCTGAAAAATCTACTCCGCAATCTTCTTCAATTTCTTCTTGGAGTGCTTTGGCGAAATCCTCATACCGTTCATTGGCAATAACCGTAAGACGATTGATGTTCTGTCCGAAAATCCGCTGGCCGTTCTGGTCAACACAAAGTCTTAATCCCCTGCCAATCTCTTGTCGTTTTTTGATTTCTGATTTTGTTTCATTTAATGTACAAATCTGAAATACGTTCGGATTGTCCCAACCTTCGCGTAAAGCAGAGTGACTAAAAATGAAACGCAAAGGAGTTTCAATATCAAGTAGTTTTTCTTTTTCCTGCATGATGAGTTGGTAGGTATCATCATCAGCTTGCGTTTCCCCGCCTGTATCTTTAACGCGGCCTTTGTTGTCTTGTGAAAAATAGCCATTATGAAGTTGCTCCACTTCAAAAGAGATTAACTCGGAATAGGCTGGCTTTTTTATTTCCTCCTTATAGATTTCCTCAAACCATCCTGCAATCTTTCCTTTTACCGGATTTCCGTTCGCATCATACTCGCGGTAGTTTTTTACTTTGTCAATGAAGAACAAGGAAAGTACCTTAATGCCTTTGCCTTTGAAGCTTCGCTCTTTCTTCAAATGTTCCTCAATGGCTTTACGAATCATGCATTTCATCACCTCATCGTTCATTCCACCTTGCGATTGTCCCACGGAAAGCAACAAACCGTTTGTCATGGTTATGCTTTGGTTAACCGCATCAACTTCGTCAATGATAAAACCGTCTTTATAAATCTCGCGGTTGTTGCTAAGTTTAAAAATATCGTCTCCAACTTTTACGGACACTGACTTTTTAGTGACACCCTTATTGGTGTTGCAATCAATTTTAATCTTGGCCGTTATTTTGGTTTTTGTAGCACTTATCTTTTCCACCTGAATGAATGCTTCGTTCATGGCGTTTTCACTTACCACAGAATCTACTTCAATTTGCTTAACTAAACCCAAATCGTAAGCTTTAACAGGATTCAATGAATAGACCAAGTTGTAAACATTGGTGTGCGTTGCTGAATAACGAAGGGTGCAAAGCGGATTAAGATTTAAAATAGCCTTTCTCCGGATTTCGGTCTCCATATTTTGAGGTTCATCCACAATCACAATTGGGTTTGTGCTTTGAATGAACTCAATAGGCTTCTTGCCTGTCTCGTTTATTTTATTGATAATGTTTTCGTCTTTGGCGAACGAATCAATATTGATTACCAGAATCTGAACAGCATTGCTATTGGCATAGGTTCTCAGATTAGAAACGCGCTTGCTGTCGTAAACATTAAAAGTTATTGCGGTATTGTCGTAAAGCGATTGAAAATGGTCGTGCGTGATTTTAAGATTCTTGATGACACCTTCACGGATGGCTACCGAAGGGACAACAATCAGAAATTTCTTGAAACCGTAAAGTTTATTCAATTCATAAATGGTTCGCAGGTACACGTAGGTCTTGCCTGTACCAGTTTCCATTTCAATGGAAAAATTCATACCCTGCAATTCAGTTACACGGTCTTTGATTTCGTTTCGCTCCTGAATGGTTTTTACATTGGCAAGTAGTTGATCTTCCGAAAGCTTTAAATGATTTCCGAAACCATTCTCGGTTAGCAGTTGCCCGGATTGAGTCAAGGTAAATTCGAAGTCGCCACCGTTCAAAGGCTGACCTTCAAACAAATCGGTTACCGACTTAATGGCCTCTAACTGATATTCCTGGTTACTGTCGAAGTGAAGTTTCATGCGAAATGGCTATTTGAAATAGTTGTAATAAATGTCTGCCAGTTCATCATGAAATCCCCAACCTATGCCGCTGGTGTCATTCATTATTTTTTCTGCCCGGTCGTGGAAGCCTTTATTCTTTTTTATGTGTATATACAAGGTGCCAGCCTGCCTGAACATACTCGCCACACTGTTGTAGAATGGCTCATCAATATCTCCAAAATCGTTGGTGAAATTTACTCCACATTCAACGTAATAGAGCATGACATCTAAAAGAGACCCTTCATCGGGCGATAATTTTTTAAAATCAGTAACCGCCTTGCGGGCATCTTTTAGCCGCAGCTTATAGCCACGTGTAGGATAAAAACAGTGAAGAATGGCTGCCTTAACTGTATCGGCTTTTTTGGATGAATCGGGATTTAAAAAGAAATCATAATACGTTTTAACATCTTTATATTTCTTGTTCAACTCAATAATTTGCCCGATTAACTGTTCTTTGGTAAACCCCACCAGGTAAGTCTTCAAACCAACAGCCTTTGGTTTCTTGATTTCCTCTTCCATACTTAAATGGTTTTAAAGTCTATGCCTGCATCTTTCATTTGCAACACAGTATTGGTCTTTAACTGGTCATTACCAGCAAACAGGTTATCAAGAGTAATTATCTTTTTTGGTTTAGGGATAGCCTTAACTATTATTTCTGTATTTTCAAAAGCCATTTTATCAAAGACAATAATTAACTCATTATCCTTTACAGAATAGAAAAGCAGTCTTTTATCAACCTTATCAGTTAATTGATAGCCCGCCTTTAGCAAGAGTTCATAAAACATATTGTCAGTTTCGCTGCCTTCCTTTACCGGATTGGTAAATGCATCTAATTGGGTTGTTAGATTTTCTTCCGTTATTTCATTGCCGCGCCAAATTTTGAAATTTGAAGATGAGAGTTTGAAAACTTTAAAGCCTAAGTCGAGACTTTCATTTTCGAATAAATCTGGCTTTTCTGATTTTTCTTTCTGAATTTTCTGAATAGTCCTTCGAATTCGTTCCTTAGAAATATCAGAAATGGTTTTGTAACCTGCTTTGTAGGCTTCACTATTCTCATCACATAATTCTGGTAATTGAACTAAAATAAATTTTCGATTGCCTCCGTCTTGTTTGTTGAGTTCTAAAACGGCTTGTGCGGTGGAGCCAGAGCCTGCAAAGAAATCAAGAACGATGCCATCGTCTGCACCCATCTGTAGAAATGAATTAATTAGACCAACCGATTTAGGTGTTTCGAATACAGCGATACCACCAAACAATTCTTTAATATGATTTTTAGCGGTCTCGGTCGTCCCTACGTCCTTTGCAAAGAGCATTGTCTCAGGCGTTAATCCTCTTTCTTTTGCATCCAAGAATGTCTTAATACGTGGAACTCCATTCCCATCTTTGCCAAACCAAATTCGATTATCTTTAATTGCCTCCTCCATCACAGATTTTGTATAGAGCCAACAACGTCCACTTTCGAGTTGATGTTTAGTTCCGTTTGGTGCTACAAGGTCATAAAACTGCGAATCAGTGCCGTGACCGGCTTGTGCTGTAGCGGGGTCTGATTTCCATAATCCACGAGGGTCATTATCTGGGTTTTTATAATTTGCCAGAGCTTTCTCTGTCATGGGAGTTTGGCTAATTGGCCGCTCACCGTCCAGTTTTAGCCTTGAATAACATAGTATATAATCGTGTCTAACAGAAGTCACTTTACGATTTTCTCTATTTGTTCTCTTTTCCCAAATAAAAGACGCGACAAAATTCTCCTCGCCAAAAATTTCGTTCATCACTAATCGGAGATTGTGAACTTCATTGTCGTCTATGTGAATGAAGATTACTCCATCATTGCGCATTAGGTTTTTTGCTAAGAACAGTCGTGGGTACATCATGCTCAGCCAATTGCTGTGAAAGTGTCCGCTATCTTTGTTGTTCTTTCTAAAGTAGCCTTCCTTCATCAGGTAGCCTTCTTCGTCTTTGTCGCCAATGCGTTTTTCGTAGTCGGCCTTGTTCTCTTTAAAACTGTCGGGGTAAATAAAACTGTCGCTGCCTGTGTTGTAAG
>JADBXZ010000133.1 GCA_020403265.1 Bacteroidota bacterium | reverse complement strand
CTTCTGCTTTACGGCCTTTCTCATGTTCCTGAATGGCCTTTACAATTTGGGTTTCGGTAAATCTTGTCTTTTTCATATCGGTTATTTAAAGTTAACGATTTCGTCAACTTTTGAATAAACGAATAATGGGGGAGCTGACATATACAATCGAAGTAAGTGAGAATGGCTTTTTCATTACAAAAGTTATTGTGTTAGCAGCTGGACAATTGCAAACAATTACAATTAATCCAAGTTTGACCTATCCTTCCACTCGAGGTTTCCTAATTGGAATAGCCATTTTTGCAGTTGGTATAATTGGATATATGGCATTTGAAAATCAACTCTTACCACATTTGTTTCCACTTCTTTTTGCACCACTTATTCCAGTTTTAGTCATAAATAAAGAAACTTATGGTGAGAGTTTTGCCCTGACAATTTCTAAAACTCAATTATAACTAGCCTAAAAAATATCTCCGCAAATTTGGAAATAACTTTTAAATGACAACAGATACTGTGAAAGTGATAAAATATGCTTTAATCTTTATGGGAATTGTTGTGATTGTTTTATCTATTATCAATTCAGTTTATGAAAAATCTATAATTTCAAATAAGTGGAGTTTTTGTTCGGGTATTCTTTTGATTTGGTTTGCCGTTGATAAAAAATTACAAAAAAGGTTTGAAGAATTTTAATTGTGATTACTAAAATTCCTATTGAGTCAGCAATGACAAAAAAATGAATGCCAGCCACCAACATATGTATTAGCGATATGGCGGGTGACCCCGATGAATAATCGGGGCAATCTTTGTCCAGATAGCTATCGGGATTGTGCTTCTATTCAAGTTCTGTGCTGGAAGAAAGTATAGTGTTACCCTGCCGGCATGCAGCGAAACCCGCCACTTCGCCAAGCGCCAAAACTTTTCGCATGTATCTGAACTAGGCGCTTTTATTGGTCAAGGAGCAAAAGCAAAAAGCCCGTCAGGTTTTTCAGCATATGCTACAATTGCAGCAGTGGGGTGCTTTTGGTTTTATTGCTGCTGCGGTGGAGATGAAAAGGTTGTAGTGTAACGATTTCAGATTTTGTTCTCCGACCCATTGGTGTAACTAATTACACCCATGTTTTACAGTTGAGTGATCAGGTGATATTCTCTATTGCAAGTATGCGGGAATTTCGGCGCTTACCTATTAAATAATTTGTATATTTGAGTAGTGCGCTACATCTATACGCCTTACCTACCATATTCTGATGGGTAAGCGAAAAAGGGTGGCGGGGATAATAGAGTTAGCTGTGATGCTAAAATACAACCGAACAGAATTACAAGGACTAGAAAAACTTTATTCGGTGGACTTTTAATAACTGCAATTACAATTTTGACAATGAGCATATTTAACTTATTCGGACAAAAAAAACAACAAGACGACCCGTATTGGGAGTTTGACAAAACAGCTCATTACAGACCAAAACTTAACAAAGGTGACTTTTTTCGGTTGATAGGTTTTGACTTTGGTTGGTTTATTCTTGAACCCATTTCAAACTTTATCAAAGACAGAGATGGAGAAATCACAAAAGGTAAATCTCTATCATACGGACAAAAGGCTTTGTATTTTTGGTGGTATGTTGACGCACAAGTAACAAATGGCGGATTTGTTCAGTTTTACTTCAATGACTATGGACATTATGTTCCGACAGTCATTAAAAGTCTTGAACATATTGGCGATAGGAAAATGGCTGACTTAATTCAAAGAGCCGACAACATTTATCAGAAAAACAAAAAACTCTTTGACAAAGCCCGAGAAAAGGATTTGTTTGATAGCGACCTATACGAAAGACTTGAAGAATTGTCAAAATTAGACAGCGAGTATTATAAACTCAATGAAAAGACAATGACAAGACTTGAAAAGTATATCAGAAAAAACCCAAACGAATTTTGCCTTGACGAAGAAGGAAAAGATTTTGATATGAAGTATAGCGGAGAGTGTAAAACTTTCCATAAGAACAACCAAGTAAAGGAACTTTTCAACCTTGACAAAGGAGTAATAACTGGCACATTCAAAAGTTTTTACGAGAGTGGAAAACCTAAAGAAGTTATTCAGTATCTTAATGGTGAACAGACAGGAGAAAGAGAAGAATACTTTGAGAATGGAAACAAAAAATACACGGTTACAAAACTCACCAACAAAAGACAGTTTGAACATTATTGGTATCACGAAAACGGAAACCCTAAAAAAGTTGAACATAAACTAATTGATAAGGACGAAAGAATTGGAACATATAAAGAATGGTATGAAAATGGACAATTAGCTGAAACTGGGACTTACATATCTAATTATGAACGTAATGGCGAATGGCTTGAATTTCACAAAGACGGTAAAAAGAAATTGGAGGCTGAATTTAAAAACGGAGATTTTTTAATTCATAATTCCTGGCTTGAAAGCGGAGAACAAACCCTTACAAATGGAACAGGTGTTTATATTTACGATTATAGCAGATGGGCTGAAAATGTAGAGCATAATGAACAAGAATATAAGAACTACAAGCGACATGGTAAACAATATACTTATAGAAATGGTGTAATCTCTCTTTACCAAGAGATGGAAAATGGAATGGAAAATGGAATAACTCGAAGCTATTACAAGAACGGCAAATTAAAAGAAGAACAGCTTTACAAGTATGGTGAAGAAATTTCTAAAAAGGAGTTTTCAATGTTTGAGAACCCATTTGTTGTAACTGAGATAGTTTGCGAAATGAAAAATGAATGGCTGAAAAATCGTGATTTAGAAACAGCAGACAAATATCCAGTGCCAACAAACTCCCATCCGATTGCAAAAAAATTTACAGCACCACTTTCATTGTTTGACGGATATCCTCAAGACTATGATTTGAGTTACTCATACTTCGTAACAGTTGACGAGAACGGAAATGTAATTAAAAAAGAGTTTTCCATTGCGGACAATCGGCGAATTACTCAAAAAGTTGAAGAAGCCATACAAAATTTGAAATTTGTTCCAGCGACTAAGGACGACAAAAAAGTTAAGTCTTACACGTTTGTGAAATTCAAATTCAGACTGGATGAAAAATAGAAGCACCACAGCTAACAGCCGTTTTGCAAAAGTGGGGTTTCGTGCTTCAATGACAGTGAAATGCTAAATTCAAGCTTTGTGCATCTAATGAAGTTTAGTGCTAAGAATCCCCGCCTTCACAAAGTGGTAAAACGTTTCGGATATATTTGCTTTAAGTACATTTTTATTGGACAAGGAGCTAGAGGAAAAAGCCCGTCAGGTTTTTCAGCATATGCTACAATTGCAGCAATGGGGTGCTTTTGGATACATAGCTGCTGAGTTGGAGATGAAAAGGTTGTAGTGTAACGATTTCAGGTTTTGTTCTCCGACCCATTGGTGTAACTAATTACACCCATGTTTTACAGTTGAGTGATCAGGTGATGTTTTCGACGGCATGAATGCAGGAATTTTGATAACTTACCTATTAAGAAATTTGTGTATTTGAGTAATGCGCTACATTTACACGCATTACCTACCCTATTCTGATAGCTAAGCGAAAAGGGGTGGCGGGGATAAACGAGTTATGCCTCACCCTAAAAGACGACACAAAAGAAAATGAAGATTTATCTAACAGACCAAAATAAAAAGTTCAAACAACACCTTGACTTTTTAAAGACAAAGGATGTTATGGACTACGATAAAACTCGTCTGACAGAAAAAATCACAACTATTGAAATCAACACGACAAAGACAATTGATCAACTAAACCTTGACTTTTTGTTCGACTACAAAATATTTCCGGACAGCATTATGACCTTTAAAAACCAGTGGACAGAAGAAAATAGGAAAATGAGAGTTGGCGACACAATTGCTCAACAAGTATATATTCCACCGACAAAGACATTTTCACAGAAAATAATATTTGGTGTAAGAGTTAACTCAATTATTGACCAAGCGGACAAAAAAGGATTCAGCTACGAAACACTAGAAGGACACGTTGAGAAAGGTATTTCGACTTTTACGGTTGAACAACTTGACAACAAAATTATTTTTAAAGTTCAGACCTACTCGACACCAGGAAATATTTTGACTAAATTACTCGGACCGATTTTTTCTATTCCATATCAGACATTTTGCACAAAGACTGCTTTACAAAATGTTAAAAGACAATTAGAAAAACAATGAAACGGACGACAGAGAAAGAAGGGCGAAGGCATAACACACGTTTTGCGTCAGTCGAGTTGACTTGGAAACTTGGTCCCGATATCTATCGGGATCGTGCTTCTATTCAAGTGTAGTGCTGGTTGATCTGCCTTTGGCAGATGCTACCCTGCCTGCCGGCAGGCAGGGTAATCCGACACTTCGCCAAGCGCCAAAACGTATCGTATGTATATGAACTAGGCGCTTTTATTGGTCAATGGGGAAACGAAAAAGCCCGTTAGGTATTTCAGCATTTTGTACAATTACAGCAATGGGTGCTTTTGGTTTTATTGCTGCTGAGTTGGAGATGAAAAGGTTGTAGTGTAACGATTTCAGATTTTGTTCTCCGACCCATTGGTGTAACTAATTACACCCATGTTTTACAGTTGGGTGATCAAGTACTATTCTCTAACGCACGAATGCGGGAATTTTGGCCGATTGCTCATTAAGAAATTTGTAGATTTGAGTAATACGCTACATCTACACGTTTTACCTACTATATTCTGATAGGTAAGCGAAGAAGGGTGGCGAGTATAGACGAGTTAGCGGCAAGTATAACAGACACTACCCAAGAATTTCTAACTGCTTAAAGACAGGAATTAACGACTTCCCTTTTTCGGTAAGATTATATTCTATATGCAAAGGCTTTTGCTGAATGACAACTTTTTCTAACAGCCCGACTTCTTCTAACTCTTTTAAAGCGACAGACAAAGTTTGTTTGTTAGAACCTTCAATTTGACGCAACAAACTACTAAAACGCAAAGGAGCTTCAACAGCCAAACGAAAAATTTCAGGTTTCCACTTTCCAGACAGCGACTTCAAAAGCCCTTGTGCAGGACAAGTTTCGTTATCAATAATTTCTTTTTTAGTAGTCATAATTTCCTGACTTATTGCGTAGTTGAATTTAAGTACTCAACTTTGCATAAAGATAAACAATCGGTGTAAGACACTTTTAAAAAATGAAAATAACTTATCTTATTTTAATCACAATGTTCACTTTTGGCAAGGTAAGTTGTCAATCTCAAACAAAAAGGAAAATGGAAAATAACAATCCTTTAATGTGTGACCCTGAAAGTGGTATTTGTGAAATACCAACTAACAAAACAAATTCAGCAGACAGCAGTTTGGTAAAAGCAAACAAGAAACCTGTAAAAATAATCTATTACACCGACCCAATCTGCTCTTCTTGTTGGGGCATTGAGCCACAATTACGAAAACTTATATTGGAATATGGAAACAACATTGAAGTGGAATATAGAATGGGGGGCTTGTTGCCAAATTGGAGTTATAATAGTGGTGGCATTAGCAAACCTTCTGATGTTGCTCACCATTGGGACGAAGTAAGTGTTTATTACGATATGCCAATAGACGGAAATGTCTGGTTGGAAGACCCATTAAATTCCTCATATCCACCTTCAATTGCTTTTAAAGCAGCACAAATGCAAGACAATGAAAAAGCAATTTTGTTTCTTCGTGAAATACGAGAAATGGTTTTTCTTCAAAAAAAGAACATTACTAAATGGGAACATTTAGAATTAGCAGGAAAAAAAGTTGGACTTGACATTGTTAAGCTAAAAACTGATTTTGAAGGAAAAGCAAAAGAGCTTTTTGAAGAAGATTTAAAATTGGGTAGAGAATTAGGCGTAAGGGGTTTTCCAACTATGTTTTTTAAAGACTCAACAGGACAGAAAGAAATGGTTTATGGCTCAAAACCATACAGCACATTTGAGAGTGCTTTGCTTAAATTGTTTCCTACTGCTACCAAAACAATCTATGACAAGACTTGGAATGCTGTATTTTCAAAATATCATTCATTGACAGCAAAAGAATTTTCTGAACTAACAGGAATGCCAAGAAATGAAAGTGAAAAATATTTGGACAACCTAACAGCAAAAGGTCATTTAGAAAAACAGACTACAAAAAACGGAGCAATATGGACATTGAAGAATACCAGCCGCTAACACGGGTTCCTATGTAAAGCAGTATTTTTTTCTAAATTAATTTTTGAACAAGCCAAAAATATTCTTTTGAAGAGGGAAAGCATAATTACTTTAT
>JADBXZ010000132.1 GCA_020403265.1 Bacteroidota bacterium | reverse complement strand
GAATAAAAACTACCGCTAACAGGGGTTTGGCAAAATGGGGGCAGAAGTGCTAAATTGAACATTGGTAATTCTATTTGGCATTTGTGCTAAACTGAACATTTGTGTTTCTATTCCCCCACTTCGCCAAGCCCCAAAACGTTAGGGGTAAGTGTGCGGACAGACATTTCGGTAAATAAAAACATTATCTCAGACAAAAAATTCCATATCGACAACTTGCTGACGACAATTCTTTTTATTCTCGTCGGGACTTCATTTACTTTCTTGACACTTATTCCTTTTATTTTAACTCAATTATTAATGCTGACCTTGGTGGCAATCATGACGATTTCCTATTACAAAAATTGGCGTGACACCAGCAAAGCAATTCTTGGCATTTTAATTGGTTTTGGTTCGTTGTCATTTGGCTTTGTACTATACATATTCTTAAGTCGCGGGACAACAGACGACGCAATCGCAAATGGTGAGCCACCACCACAGCGTTTCGACTTCTTCATGTTTGGACCAGTAATTGGTTTGCTTTTTTTAATGGTTGCACTTCTTTATTTCTATCGCTTTAAAACAAAAGACACAACAGACATTGAAAAGTATTTCTCTTATTTACTTTTAAGCGCAATGACAATCGCAATGGTTCTTTCTTATTGTATTAATTTCCAGTTTTAAGGTATGCGGACACGTACCAAGACGTGTCCTGTGTACGCCCACCATACCCCTAACACCAAGCAAGCGCAAGCGGCGGGACAACAAGGGCTTCGGCTTAAATTAATGCCTGCTTCGCAGACTTTTATTTATTTTGCCTCCGCTAAAAAACATGTATCTTCGTATGTAAGTTTGGTGCGGGTAGACACATGATTTTTCATAAAGCCGCCTGCGCCTGCTTGGAAACCGTTATGCGGCATTATTAACTGAAATCAAAATGACTGAAGTGATTCGACATATAAGTTTTTACGAAAAAATCGGTGACAAATTCGTTGGTGAAATTATTCTAAATAATTCGACCATTGAAGATTTGAAATCATTAATTACAATTGACAAATTCAAAGACGACTATTTATTGTACAATTGCTATTTACTTGACAAAACAATGCTTGACAAGATTGCTAGTTTCGAAAATCAAACATTCAAATTAGACTTAGTTAAATATGAATATTATTTAGAGGCAACAGCAAAGTAGATTTTTGATGAAAACCACCAATAAAGACATCAGACTTAAAATTTTTCAAGCTTATTCTCAAAATCTCGAATGGTTAAAAGAAAATCCAAATATTAAATTAATCCCAGATTACAAAGATGGTTACATATGCCCTATTTGTACAAATATGTTTAACACATCTGATTTATCAAACGAATCAAATAATCAACTGACCATTGAACATGTTCCTCCTGAATCTTTGGGTGGTAAACCAAAAATTCTAACATGCAAAAAATGTAATTCAAAAAGTGGGCATGAATTAGATAATCAATTGCAAAAAAAGCTTTTGCAGTGGGACTTTAACTCATTTCTTCCGAATTCGAAAATAAATACTCAATTTGAATTAAATGGCAATAAGGTCAATGGCAATGTAGACATTGATAAAGAAGGGGTCTGGAAAATGAATTTTAGAACCCAGCACTCAAACCCTGCAGAAGCTGGACCATTTTTAAAAGATTTGTTTCCCGCCAAAACAATTCATAACCCACTCTTTAATCATAATAAAATTTTCGATAACCAAAACCAATCACAG
Organism: Bacteroidota bacterium; assembly: GCA_020403265.1. Lineage (GTDB taxonomy): Bacteria > Bacteroidota > Bacteroidia > B-17B0 > Aurantibacillaceae > Aurantibacillus. Next base: position 3,073 of record JADBXZ010000132.1, on the reverse strand, counting down.
AAATTTTCATTTTCAAAAAAAGACACTATTAACGTTAGACATGTTGAAGTTGCGGTCTTAAGAATCGCCTATTTATATGCATATTCCACCTTTGGAAATTCTCTTTTACTGAATCCTTCTTTTACAAAGGTCAGACAACAAATAATGAATCCTCAAGAAATTATTTTACCTCGACCATATTGGATCCAGTATGATTTTTCAGATGAATGGGTTGGTGTAAATTTTATCAGAGAGCCTAAGGAATTACGATGTCTTCTTGTTGTATTTAATCTAAAGACAAAAAGTAAAACAAGAAGATTTGCAATTGCACTCCCAGGTCCAAATGAACCAGGCATTGAAATTTATAATAATATAAGCAAAAAACTAGGTACAAACGGTGAATTCCAAAATGTGACAATCGACCACATTGCAGACGATAATTTTATTAAAAATAAGACTGACACATTTGCATTTCAAGAATTTTGGAATGGACTGGATAAAAAATAACTAGACAAGAAAACAATAACGACCGCATAACAGCAAATAAACGTAAGCGGGCGGACGTCGGTCATCGCTTGGTGCAGAAAAGTGGTCGCTAACGCGTTTTTATTTTGCACCTCGCTAATAAACATTTATCTTCGATATAAACATTTGTGCGTATAGACAGAGGAAGTTTCAAAAGCCCGCCTTACGTCTATTTGCAAAACGTTACCACCAATTATAAAAAGACGACACCGAAACCAATAAAGAGCAGACAAACAAAAAATGCCATTTACATTTTCACACCCAGCAATAGTTTTACCGTTGACATTTTTGCCTCGACACTGGTTTTCATTGACTGGACTTGTAATCGGCAGTTTGACACCTGACTTTGAATATTTTTTAAGAATGCGAATTAGGAGTGATTACAGCCATACAATTGACGGACTTTTTTGGTTTGACTTGCCACTTGGACTTTTACTTGCTTTCATTTTTCACAAAATTGTTCGTGACAAATTATTCGACAACTTACCGACAGTATTAAAATCACGATTTTCGACTTTTAAGGAGTTTGACTGGAAGAGACACTTCAAACAAAATTGGTTAGTGGTGACAATTTCAATTTTAATTGGAGCCGCTTCACACATTTTTTGGGACAGTTTTACTCACGACCACGGTTATTTTGTGCAGACAATTCCAGCATTACAAAACTCGGTTGACTTTTTAGGCAGAAAAATTCCAATCTTAAAAATATTGCAACATTCTTCAACTTTACTCGGTGGACTTGTAATTGCTTTTGCCATTTATAAACTACCGACAAACAAGACTGAGAACGAAAACATAAATTTGAAATATTGGGCAATTTTAGCAGGGCTAACTTTGACAATTATTACGATAAGACTTTTAAACGGACTTGACTTTAAACAATACGGAAACGTAATTGTGACAGCTATTTCCTCAGGACTAATTTCATTAACAATAACACCGTGGCTGACAAGGACGAAAGAAGAATAACTGGTGGTAACAGCCGTTTTGCAAAAGCGGGGGTTTCGTGCTTCTATGACAGTGAAGTGCTAAATTCAAGCTTTGTGCCGCTAATGAAGTTTAGTGCTGAAAATCCCCGCCTTCGCAAAGCGGCAAAACGTTAGTGCTAATTGCTGGGGCAACGTATTCTTTGTTTAATTTTTGTTTTGACAATTCTCAGGCCGACGCTTCGCAAGTGTTCTTCTCTTTTGGTTCTTCTACTCGACCTGTGTGTTTCGACCTTTGTGCAAATTGGGTGTTAAATGCTTCAAGACAATACTCTCGTTAACTTGCCCGACGGCTTTTATTTTTGGTTTGGTTTTAATCGACGTTTTTATTGCCCTGCGACAGTTGTTTTATTTGTTTTTGGTTAGACATAGTGTTTTTGGTTATTTAATTCCCGCCCCTTTGGGTGCTATATCCAGACGACTGCTAAATTGGGCGGGGGGACAAGCAACTAGCACTAACAGCGGGTTGGCGACCAGCGGGCTGACTAGGATAAAAAAACTTTTGTATCTTTATAAAACCGTTTCGGCGCGTAGACAGTTTGCGGTTTCATAAGCCCGCCGGACGCAAACCCGCCAACCGTTAGCTGCAACTTTTAGACAGACCGACTGACGATCAATTTAGTTTGTTTATTTGATATTTATTTTCCATTTTTGCCACTGAATGACAGAAGAAATTGCAATAGCAAATCAATCAGACAACGACTATATCGAATTGACTTTTTTGCGCGAGAACATTACTCTTGACGTTCACGAGGTTAAGCATGGTTGGGAAAAAGCAAAAAAAATATCTCCAGACAAAAAAGCAATGGTTCTGCTAAAAACGGGTAAGTGGACATTACTTGAAAAAGAAGCCCGTTACTATGTAATAACCGAACTGAAGACCTGGCCCGCCGTTGCAGTTATCGTAGACAATTTAGGACAGCGCCTTATGGGACAAGTGGTAATAAATATGACTGGTAAAGGCAATCACATCAAGCTTTTTAATAATGAGTTAAAAGCGAAAGAGTGGTTAAAAGGAAAGCTTTCTAATAACTAAGACCTAGACAAAGGTTACTTATTCATAGAACAAAAAAGCTGACAGCTAACAGCAAGCAAAAGTAAGCGGGCGGACTCGGGTCATCGTTCGGGCAATTCAAGATGCGCTGAAGCGCGAAATAATTTTCATTTGCCCTCACTAAAAAACATTAGTATCTTTAAATAAACATTTGTGGGTATAGACAGGTGATGCTTCGAAAGCCCGCCTACTTCTGCTCGCAAAACGTTATACCCAAGCGGTTGACGAGAACCGAAAACTTAACGTCGACACCAAAGTTTAATTTTCAGACAAATTTACTTTTCATTTCGTGGCGACAATTACAAAATTAAATTAATAAGCATCGTGTTGACCTCACTAAACTTGGTAGACCCAATACTTCGACAAGCTCACTAACCAACACAGACCTCACAAAACGTATCGACCTAACCGCAGACACAAAAAAGTGTGGTGACCAACGATTAAGTTTTGTTGCGACACCAAACCAAGTTCAATTTTCGGACACTTAGTATAATTTGTTTCTGTATATGCAGACACGAATGCTGTGTTT
>JADBXZ010000131.1 GCA_020403265.1 Bacteroidota bacterium | reverse complement strand
TCAAATATTTTTTGCATCTCGTCCGTTTTCCCGTCAGTCATTTTCTTTTCTTGTCCAGAACAACCAAATAAATTTAGTAAGGAGCTAATCATTAATGTTATTGTCAACTGTCTCATTGTCCCAAGGGTATTACCGCCAACGGTTTGCGGCTTTGCGAAGAAGCGGATTTCGGAGCACAAAACTGTCAACATACCACAAAAGTTGATGCGAGGCAGAATGTTCAATTAACCACTGAACCCGCTTTTTTGCAAAACCGCTGTTAGCACTTCGCCCTTCTTTTCTGTCGTGTTTGTTCGTTGTCATTACGTGTCTGTCTTTGGTGCGTTGGCTTGGTGGCTCTTTTGCATTTTTTCGCTTGGCTTTGTGCGGTTGGAAAAAATGCAAATGTGCCACCAAAAGCGTTGGCATTTTATCTATTTTTCATTTCTACTCGGTTATTGATTGTTTCAGTTAAAATAGAATACAACTGAGGAAGAGTATCTGTCTTAAAGCCATAAGATTTTAATATTTCTTCATCGAAAGCTATCCTATCTTTTTGTTTGTATTCATTTTCGTAATCCTGAATTTGTCGTTTATTAAGTGTTTTAAATTTCCCGAGTATGTTTTCCTTTTGTTTGTCAGTTAGCAAACTTGGGTCAAAAATTTTCATTTTTGTTTTGAAAAAGTCAGCGTTCAAATCCAATGCTCCCAAGTTTCTTGAAACACCATTTAATTCAACAATCAAAAGCGAAACTATTGAGTTGAGCAAAGCCGAGACAATTTCAATGTCTTTTTTCTTTACACGAATTGCAACCAATCTTTGATTGAGATACAATGGCGAATTGCTGAACGAAAAAAATAATCGTTGGCTTGGGTTTATGGAAATGAAAATGTTTGCAGATTGTTCAGGTGCAAGCGAATACCAAAACGGTTTTCTTGTTTTCAAAACTTCAGGTAATGCAATTCCTGTTTTGTTTGTAGTTGTTTCAAACTTTTTGATGTGCTTGTAAGCATTTGGGAACTTCGATTTCAACTTCTTTTCGTCTTCGTTGCAAACAAAAAGATTGTATTCCGATTTGTTGCTGTAAGCAATCCTTTTCAGTTCCTGACTTGTTTTTAAAATAGGTAACAAAAAGTCTTTTTCAATTTTCAATGACTTGTTTTCCTCATTGGAGATAATGTGCATTTCGTCCCAACCTGTTCTGGTTCCTCTGCCTGTATCATAAATACTTGGAAAAGGATTTATTAGTTTCTTTTCAAAAACTCCTAATGGATTCTGGCTAACAAAATATGTTGCCCAATTTTCTTGTGAAGCAAGAGATTTTAACAAATGTGATTGTTCAACAATACTAACAGTAATTGATTTGTCAGTTTTATGAAATACATTTTTGAATTGTTCATCCTCATTCCAATTTGTGTTTTTGGAATTGTTGCAATTATCAACTTCTGTATAGAAATCTTCAAACTGTTGTAATGTTTTGTCTTTAAAAAGAGTTTCCAACTTCTCGTTTACTGTGATAAATTTCGTTGGTTCTTTGCTTGTTCCTTTTTCAAGTGTTATAAAAATGGTACTTACTTTTGAATCTTTGAACCAATGCTCGGCATTGCTTTTTACAATGTATTTGATTTGAAAATTATCCAATAGGAATTTCTTGAACTGTAAGCCATAATTCTTGCCTAACCAAGCGTTTGATGTAATTGCTGATAAAGTACCGTTGTCTTTGAGAAACTTCAATGAGTTGTAAAAGCAATAAATGTAATAATCACTTTTTCCATTGATGTCAAATTTACTACCGTTTAAAAATGCGGTTTGCGTTTTCGCAAACTCGCTTTCAAACTGCGTATTCAAAATTTCATTCGGAATATCCTCTTGCTGAATGAAAGGAAAATTTGAAATAACAGCGTCAAATTTCGGAATCGGAATTTGATTGATTTTATCAATGTCTTTGTTGTCGGGAATTGCTATTGTTTGACTAGGCGTAATCGTGAAAAAATCTTTTCGGATTATTCTCGGAAAATTTGCTGTATCATCAACTTTCTGCTTGTATAAACTAATAACTGAAAGTGTTGCAGGAAAATGTGATATATCGTTACCCCAAATTTGATTTAAAATTTGTTGGTGGCTTTTGTTTCCAAAAAACTGCAAAGTGTTGTAAAACGAATTTAAGAAAGTTCCCGTACCTGATGTTGGGTCAATCACAACATCATTTCTGCTTTTTATTGCTGAAAATGTAACAAGATTTGCCAAAGTTTCCGAGGTAAAGTATTGTCCGAATTTTTGTTTTTCTTCTTGCGGAACTAAGTTTTCCAATATGAAGCCGATTACTTCTGTTGGTAAAACTTTAAAATCAAATTCGTTAAAAACTCCAACAAGTCTAAAAAGTAACTCATCTATTGTTTCATTGAATGGAATTTTGTCTGTAAAATCACTTTCAAAAACAGCCTGATAATCTATTTTCTTTGCTTGATTGAAAAATTCATTTAGTTGTTTTTGAACTTGTTTGCTGTTTTTCAATTCTAGCTTAGAAACTTTACCTGACAAGTTTTCGGAAAGTGTCAAATAAAACAAAACTTTACCAATCAATTTATAGTAAGTAAACTTTGCTAAAACTTCTTCGGGTTCAACTTTTTCAACTCGTCTTGATGAAGTTGAAAGGATTTTAAGTGTAGCACTCTCAATTATTTTCCATTGATTGAATTCGGTTCTGAAAGCTTTATCATCGCCTTTAAGTTCGTTGATTTCATTTTTTAGTTGAGGAACAAAATGCATTGCAGTTTGTGTTACCGCTTCAACAATATTTGATGAAATGTTTATCGCATTTTTAAGTTCTCCATTCTCATATAATTGTCCTAAATCGTGTAAAATTTCATTTAGCCTTTTTTGAAGTTTAGCTTCGTGTTTGTTGTAGTTGTTTCTGTCGGCTAAATCATTTCTTTTGGTAATGTCTTTTTCTTTTGGATAAACTTTCAGTTTCTCCAAACTTGAAAGTGAATAATTATCGTCATTGATTTTCCAAATGATTGCCTCAGTACCGTTCCAAGTAACGAAAGAATTTGATTTTAAACGCTCGGCTTTTTCCAAAGCGTTTTCGAGCATTTCAGAATTGTCAGCAGGCGTATCAGGAAATTTCAATTCCCAACCGTTGAAAACAACACCTGAAATTTTATCAGTAAATAAAAGAACATCAGGGAATTTTGTTCTCCCTGAGGCAACTTTCAAGCCTTCATCGTTGGTTGCGTCTTGAAATATTGTAGTACTGTCATTGATGGATTGTTTAATCCAACTAATTATTTGCCCTGCCCAAGCTCTTTCATTTAACTTCATAATTCAGTGTGTGATATTTTGCAATTGGTTCTCTGAAAAGTCTTAAAGTAGATTCTTCAACTTCTTTTCTTTTTAATGTTTCTTTAATTCTGTCTGAACACACTTTTATGTAATCAGTAGGCTTTACTTTATGTAATAATACATCTTCATTTTTCTCAATTCCTATAAATTGGCGATTTTCTAAAATTGCAGAAAGTAAAAAACTACCGCTTCCACAAGCATTGTCTAAAACAATGTCGCCTGGATTGGTAAAAGTTTTTATTAAATAACGTCCTAATTCAATTGGTTTTTGTGTCGGATGATAAACAGTTCCTTCAGATTCAGCCGTCTTTATATAAACAAAGTCGTCTATATTTTGCTCCTCATAAAATACTATATCATTAGGATAGCGTTCTCCATTACTTTTTACGTGTTTAGGTTTAAAATCTCCGTAACTGCCTGTATATTGGTCTTTGCGAATTCCTTTGTCGTAGGCTTCGCCCTCTGTCATTTGAGGATTGTAGGTTGGTTGCTTTTTGTAAAAAACACAAATATCCTCGTGTTTACGAAGTGGTTGTTTTTTAGCGTTTAGAAAGTTGGTTGATTTAGATTTTATCCAAGTGATTTTGTACTTAAATAATTTCTCATTGCTTAAAATCAATTTTGCAGTAAAAATACCTTGCGAAGTCAAAACAATCGCTCCATCATCTTTAATTATTCTTTCGTATTCTGCCCAAAGTTTCTGCAAATCAATAACTGAATCCCACTTATTTTGCGTTGTGCCATAGGGCAAATCGCATAGAATCATATTTACCGATTTATCAGGAATTGATTGCATAACTTCTAAGCAATCGCCTTGAACAACTTTATTTATAAAGTCGTCAATTTTTCTCTTTTGTTTTTGTCCGTTCAGAGATAAAACAAAATTATTCGATTGACCATTTCCGTTTGTTCCGTATTTAATTTTTTCTTCCGCTACTTGCATTGCTTCTAATGCGAAATCTTCGTCTTGAACTTCGTAAACGAGTTTGTCGCTAAGCCATTGAACAATTATTTCATTTTTTTCAGCCTTATAATATTTACAAAGTTGGTTTACCTGTTCTCTAGTTGGCAGTCGTTTACCATTTTCAATACGACTTAATACCGCTTTACTTATACCTGTTTTTTTGGTTAAGTCTTCTAAAAGAAGGTTGCGTTCCTCTCGTATGTTTTTAAATGTCGTTCCGATTGTTTGCATAATAATTAAGTTGCCAAATTTTGGCAAATTTAGTCATTTTGTTTATGATGCCAAAGTTTTAGATGAATTTTTTGTCAGGGCGGTGGGTGGGCTTGGGTGCGGTTGGGCAAAATTAAATGTGGTGTTTTTGTGTCGGCTTATGCGTTGGCAAACCACCTCTTTTAATTTTGCGAAGCGTTGGCATTTTATCTATCATTTTTCTGTTCGTTTATTGTCGGTCGTGTCGGTTTTAGGGTGAGTGCTAACGTTTTGCGGCTTGGCGAAGGTGGCGATTTTCACCACAAATGTTGATGCGGAGAACCAAACTTTGATTAACCACAAATGTGTCTGCGGAGCACTGAACCGCCACTTTTGCCAAACCGCTGTTAGGCGTATGTGCTTCTGTCATTCGGTTACACTGTTTCTTTAGATTTGTCGTAATTGTCAACGATTTTTAAAAGTGTTTCTGAATGTTTAAAGATGTCGTCTAAAGAACTTATTTCATTTTTAACTTCTTTCTTTTGGTCGTCAAGTGTTACGAAAAACTTTTTGCTTCCATTTAAGTAAAGTCGGCAAATTGTCTTACGGTTGTTGTCGTCAAGTAATATGGCAAAATATGATTGAGCATCTCTGTGCGTTATTCTTGTTGCACTTATTTTTTGTCGAAGAATAGTTTTAACTATCATAAATCCTTCAAGTTCTTCTTCAGTCGTAACAACTTTTACTTCATCTAGTTTCGCTTGTTCCAACGCTTGAACTGCTTCTTGTTTTTTAGTTTCTTCATCTTCTTTTGTCAAAGCTGTTTTAAGCCTTTCTGTGATTAGGTCACTAATATGTTGTTGAATTGATTTTTTTGTCAAGTTTGTGAACTGCTCTAAAACCTTTGCAGTTATAACACTTGGGTAAACTTGTTTAGCAAAGTGTTTAACAAAGTCTGCACTTGGATTGGTTAACTCTTGTTGCAATAAATGTTTTAATTCATTTGTATATTTTAATTCACTTGCAGTATTGGTAATACTCTCGGCATCAAAAACTGTCTTATGAAACTTTTTTAGTTCTTCAATTTGATTGTCCTTTATTTCATTGATATTGAATTCTAAAAATGGTTTCTCGTCCATTTTATTTGTTTCGACTAAGTCTGAATAAAAACGATAATTTATTCCGTTAGTTAATAGTCCAAACTTTGCCTTTGAAACGTGGAAATACCTTAAAAGCTGTCCATCGTGTAAGTTTAGATTTTGAGCCCAATGCTTACATTCAACTAAAATTGTCGGATTGCCGTCTTTGAAAATTGCATAGTCAATTTTTTCACCTTTTTTTATTCCAATATCAGCAACAAATTCGGGAACAACTTCTGTCGGATTAAAAACGTCATAGCCTAAACTTTGTAGGAATGGCATTATAAAAGCGTTCTTAGTTGCTTCTTCTGTCTGAATTTGGTCTTTCAGTTTTACTACTCTGTCTCCGAGTTGTTTGATTTGGTCTTTAAAGTCCATATTATCTTATTTTTTAATTGTTACATTTTTGCTTTAGCTTGTTCGATTAGGCTTAGTAAAGAAGCGAAATCTTCTGTTGATAAAAACACCATAGAATTTCTATCAAATTTTTCAATTTGAACATACGTTGTCCATTTACTCTTGTCGGGGCTGTAATAAGCACCAGCTTCAAAACCTGTTCTACTCTTAAAAGTTACTTCCGTATAAATTTCTCTAGTTGTAGGAAATACATTTGTTTGAAGATTTTTAATGGATTTAATTAATCCGTCAATTTCGTCAGCATCAAGTGAAGCGATTTTCGTGTCTGTTGAATATGAACTTTTGTATTCAAATTCAAAGCGTAATGCACTTTTACTTGTTCCTGCGTTAAGGTCTTTGTATTTTAAAACTTTTATTTCAACTCCTTTTACTTTCCCGATGTCAATAAATTGTCGTTCAATTAAAGTACCTGCTTGAGAACTGAATTGTTCTGCTTGGGTTAATTCCTTTTCTT
>JADBXZ010000130.1 GCA_020403265.1 Bacteroidota bacterium | reverse complement strand
CTAAAGGAGTTTTAAATATTGCGCCAATTGGAGTAATCATGTTAGTTAAGTTTAATGAGTATTTCAGAAACCTTACCCAATGGGAAAAGGTTGAAGAAAAAGAAAAGCTTGAATACCTATTGGGCAATTTTATGAAGCGCTTACTTATTAATGTGATTAAAGCTGTTCCGAAAAAAGAAAAGCAAGCGCAATTACAGCACATTGTTGTTGGGCTCATAGATGCCTGTAAACTTCATAACTACGATTTTGAGAAATTATCTAAATTTTTAAATACGGATGATATGGTTCTTGAGTTTTATGCCCATCTACCAAATTCAGAATCGATTTCAAACTGCACCTCTAATCAATTACCGGGCTTAATAATGAAACATGATTCACCAGAAGCACTTTCTCTATTGATAAATATTTTAAAGAACGAAGGTATAACAGAGGAGTATAATAAGTTCATTGAACTTTTTAACCATCCAAAGGAAAATTTAGCGATAACATTTAATCAAAGAAACAAAATACACGTGCTACAATTTTTAGCAGTATTAAAAAATAGTGGTATTGTTTCATATCATCACTGTGGAGGGTTTTATCAGGTTTTCTCATGCCATGTAAAGAATTTTGATGAAGTTTTTTTGCATGGTAAAACACCACAAAAAAGAATAGATGCCGTAAGAAAATTAAAAGATTGGTTTTCAAAAGAAGAACATTTTGAAAACCAATTAAGGCAGATCGTTAAACTTCGTCATTCAGCTTGAAAAATGAATAACGAATTTATTCAGAGATGAGTAATCTAATTTTGTATCATAAATTTTAAAAAAATAATTATCATGAGTCAATCAGAACATTTTGTAATAGCAAACAATTTACAACCTGCCGATGCTATTCTTCTTAATAAGAAGTTTATGGGCATGTTAGATCATTTTGCAGTTTATTTAGGAAGGCATCCGGAAACGAACCATCCCATTTTTGCAGCGAATTACACATCTGGCGTTCAAATTTTAGAACCAGTGCATGTAGATTCCTTTTTAGAGAAATTAGTGCCTTCTAAAATTGAACGTTTTTATGGAACAGTGCCTCAAAGAAGAGACGCTGTAACTAGAGCATTAACAATGGTTGGAAAAACTTCTTACAACCTAATTTTTAATAACTGCGAGCATTACAAAAATTTCGTTCAGTTTAATAAGAAGTATAGTTCTCAAGTAGATAACGCTGGACAAACCGCTATGATTGCTGGTGGAGTAGCAGCACTTGCAGGAGCAGCATCCGGCAATGGTAAGGCAGTTGGATGGGGCTTGTTATTCCTAGCCTTAGGAGCCTTGGCAGTTGGTGCAGCAAATCAAGACGAAAATAAATAAACATTAACCTTAAAAAAAATATAATATGAAAGCAGTAATACTCTTTATACCATTTATACCCCTTTTGGCTTTATTAGCCATTGGCGGTGGTATAGCCACTTTAATTTGGTACAGTAATTTATCGCCAAAACAGCAAGATGAAGCCGACCGATTGGCATTAAATGCCTTTGGTAAAAAGTTCAAAGAATTGTCTGAAGAACAACAAAAAAAGATTAAGAAGAATTTATCGTAATTCTCATCCGAAAATACTTCGGGGAGATTCGGGGATGACCATTTCAACCTTTCTGATCCTTTCAGTTTTTTGCGGAATTATTCCGGGATTATTCGGGGATTACTTCGGGGATTACTTCGGGATGATTCGGGAAATGCCGAATTTTCCACGGGGTTACCGTGAAAGGATTCGGGGGGAACTTGGGGATTAATACCTTTTGATTTAAAAGCTCTTTTTATATCTCACAAAATGAGATGAAACGGAAAATAATGCTACATTTATGTAGTTCAAATCAAGTAAAATGAACCGCATAAAAGAAGTATTAGAAGAGAAAAGTTTAACGCAAACATGGTTGTCTGAAAAATTGGGCAAGAGTTACAATATGGTAAACTCTTATGTGCAAAACAGACGACAACCAAGCTTAGAGATTTTATTTAAAATTGCTAAACTTTTGAAAGTGAGCCCTAGAGAATTAATTAACGAGCAATAAGCATCAAGAACAAAAAATTATATGGCAAAGAAAGAAGCGAAAGAAAAAGAAGTAAAACCCAAATTGGAGAAAGCACCTAAAAAGGAAGCAAAACCCAAGAAAGAAAAATCTATTGAAGAAACTCTTTACGCTGCGTGTGACAAATTACGTGGTATGGTTGAGCCCGCTGAATACAAACATGTTGTATTGGGTTTAATATTCTTAAAATATGCAGGTGATAAATTTGAAGAGCGAAAACAAGAATTAATTACAGAAGGTAAAGAGAAATATATAGAAACTAAAGAATTCTACAATCAAAAAAATATTTTTTATTTACTTGAAGAATCAAGATGGAGTTACATTATTAAAAACTCAAAGCAAAACGATATAGCAATTAAAATAGATACTGCTTTACATACTATAGAGAAAAACAATCCTGCTCTAAAAGGCTCATTGCCAGAAAATTATTTTTCTCGCTTAAATATGGATGTAAGTAAATTGGCAGCTCTTTTGGATACAATTAACAATATCAATACTATTAAAGATAAGGGACATGATATTGTTGGAAGAGTTTATGAGTATTTTCTTAGAAAATTTGCAATTGCTGAAGGTAAAGGCAAAGGGGAATTCTATACGCCAAAAACAATCGTAAATTTAATTGCAGAACTAATTGAACCCTACAAGGGCATCATCTATGACCCTGCTTGTGGTTCAGGTGGTATGTTTGTGCAATCCATAAAATTTATTGAAAGCCACCACGGTAATAAAAAAGAAGTTTCTATTTACGGGCAAGAAGCAACTCCAACCACATACAAATTAGCAAAAATGAATTTAGCAGTTCGTGGTATAGCTGCTAATTTGGGAGATGTTGCTGCCGATACCTTTGCTAAAGATCAACATCCCGACTTAAAAGCCGATTTTATTATGGCTAATCCACCGTTTAACCAGAAGGATTGGCGAGCAGCAACTGAGTTAACAGACGATCCTCGTTGGCGTGGTTACGATGTTCCACCAGTTAGCAATGCTAACTATGGTTGGATTTTAAATATGGTTTCTAAACTATCAGATAATGGCGTTGCAGGTTTTATCTTAGCTAATGGTGCACTTTCTGGTGGAGGCGAAGAATATAAAATAAGAAGAAGATTAATTGAAAATAATTTGGTGGAAGCCATTGTAATTATTCCAAGAAACACCTTTTATACTACGGACATTTGCGTTACACTTTGGATACTTAACAAAAACAAAAAGGAAAGGACTGTTGAAATAAATAATAAGCAAAAAAAATATCGTAATAGAGAACAAGAAATTTTGTTTATGGATTTGAGACGTTGGGGAACCGAATATGAAAAAATGTTTATTGAACTAACAACAGAAGACATTGCAAAAGTGGCCGACAATTACCACAATTGGCAACAGGCTGATTCTAAAACAACCTATAAAAATGTGCCTGAATTTTGTTACTCCGCCAATTTTAAGCAAATACAAGAAAATGATTTTTCTTTAGTGCCTAGTAAATACATTGAGTTTGTTGATCGTGATAGCAAGATAAATTTTGACAAAGAAATGAAACGAATACAAAAAGATTTCAAAGTTCTTTTGGAAGAAGAAAAACAATCACAAAACCAATTAATTAATGCGTTTAAAGTTTTAGGCTATGAGTTATAAACGCATTGGTGATTACATACAATTGGTTGATAACCGAAACAGTGACCTAGCGGTTACTAATTTATTAGGTATAAACATTACCAAAAATTTCATGCCATCTGTGGCTAATACTTCAGGAGTAGATTTAACAAGGTATAAATTGATTAGTAAAGGACAGTTTGCAGCAAACATTATGCATGTTGGTAGAGATGAAATATTACCAGTTGGTTTGTATCAATCAAACGAGCCAGCAATCGTTTCTCCTGCTTATATTACTTTTGAAGTTAAAGATAAAAATGTTTTATTACCTGAGTTTTTAATGATCGAATTCCAAAGACCTGAATTTGATAGGTTGGCTTGGAATTATTGTGATTCAAGTGTAAGAGGAGGATTAGAATGGGTACGCTTTTGCGAAATGAAAATCCCAATACCTAACATAGATGAACAACGAAAATATGTTGCGCTCTATAACGCATTGCTTTCTAATCAAAAAACTTACGAAAATAGTTTAGCTGATTTGCAGTTAATTTGTGACACCTATATTGAAAATTTGATTAACACTGAAAAACCTAAAATTCTTGGCGACTATATTGAACAGTCAGACGAACGCAACTATGATTTAATGATTGACAATCTTTTAGGTATAAGTGTAAATAAAATATTTATAGAAACTAGATCGCAAAAGGAAAAGCTTGATTTATCTAACTATAAAGTAGTTCGCTCAAGAGAATTTGGATATGTTTCTGTTACTTCAAGAAATGGAGAAAAAATTTCAATAGCTCTTTTGGATGGAGAACCAGGGTTACTCTCTAGCACTTATACTGTCTTTCGCGTACAAGATATTTCCAAGTTACTACCAGAGTATTTATTTCTTTGGTTTTCAAGACCGGAATTTGATCGTTATGCAAGATTTCATTCATGGGGTAGCGCAAGAGAAACTTTTGATTGGGCAGATATGTGTAATGTGAAATTACCAATTCCCGATATAAAAGTGCAAGAGGCAATTGTAACTATATATCATACTTTGGAAACTCGCAAACGAATTAATGAGCAATTAAAAAACACTATAAAACCACTTTGTCCGGTTTTAATTAAAGGGGTTATTAATGATTTATCATCAGTAATAATAAAAAATTAGAAAAATGGAATTTATTATCAATAATTGCAATAACATAGATTCTGGAACGATTCAAATCACTAAGTCTAAGTTGAACATAAAATTTGGAATTAATGGGACAGGAAAAAGTACCATTGCGAAAGCTGTTAAATATAGTATAGAGTCGCCTGAAAAACTGAAAGAGTTAACTCCATTCAAATTGCAAAAAGCAGAATCGGAGCAAAAACCTGAGGTTACAAAGCCCGCTGAAATTGCAAGTGTCTTTATATTTAACGAAGAATATTTAAATCAGTTTTTGTACAAAAAAGACGAATTAATTTCTAATAGTTTTGAAATCTTTATTAAAACGCCAAGCTACATTCAATCACTTGAAAAAATTGAAGAAATTTTAACTGGCATTAAACAAGTATTTTCAGAGAACAAAGAACTTGAACAAATAATTAATGATTTTGAAAGTCTCTCTAAGAGTTTCACTACTACTCAAACCGGACTTTCTAAGACTTCTTCGGTGTACAAAGGATTGAAAGATGGTAATTTATTAGAGCATATACCGCCACACTTAAAAGGATATACATCATTTATTAAAAATAAAAGCTGTACAAGTTGGTTAGATTGGCAAATGAAGGGGGCAGAATTTGTTGATATTTCGGATGATTGCCCTTATTGCACTTCTCCAACTGCCGAGAAGAAAGAAACAATAAAATCTATTTCTAAAACTTATGATAAAAATGTAATTAAAAACTTCAGTATCATTATTGATGCGATTCAAAATTTAGGTAATTACTTTTCAGATGATGCAAAAAACACTCTTGAAACAATTACAAAAAAACAAACTGGATTAGAAGATTCTGAAATAGATTACATTGTAACAATAAAGCAGCAAATTGATAATCTGCTTGGGAAATTAAAATTACTTAAAGAGATTTCTCCTAAAAGTTTTAAGGATGATGAAAAAGCTGAAGAAAAATTAAAAAGCCTTATAATCAACATTGATTTGTTTGATCGTTTTAAATCAAATCAAACAACGGAAATTATAACGTCATTAAACAATTCTTTAAATACTGTTTTAGCTAAAATAGGTTTACTGCAAGGTGAGATTAATAAACAAAAACAGCAAACAAAAAAAATAATTGAGGAACATCAGGAAAGTATAAATACTTTTTTGAAAAATGCAGGTTATAAATATTTGGTTGAAATTGCAGAAAATAACGAAGAAGATTACAAATTGAAACTTCGGCATGTTGATTCGGATGAAAAAATATCTGGTGGAAATCAACATTTAAGTTTTGGTGAGAAAAATGCCTTTGCCCTAGTGCTATTTATGTATGAGGCTTTAGCGAAAAATCCTGATCTTATTATATTAGATGATCCAATTTCATCATTTGATAAAAATAAGAAGTATGCATTAATGCACATGTTATTTAGAGGCGATAAATGTTTGAAAAACAAAACGGTGTTATTGCTTACGCATGATTTAGACCCAATCATTGATACTATTAAAGTTTTAAAAGAATTTGGAAACTTGACAGATGCTAAGTTCTTATTAACAGACAATGGAGTTTTAAATGAAAAGGATATAAAGAAAGAAAACCTACTTACTTTTTCTCAAATATGTAAGAAGGTTATTGATTCCAATACTGATGAAATAATAAAGCTGATTTACTTAAGAAGGAATTATGAACTTTTGGGTGCCTTGGGTGATGAATATCAGGTGCTTTCAAATTTATTTCATAAAAGGAAAAAAGATGAATGTAAAGACTTTAGAAAAGAACCTGGTAATGATTTAATGACTGAGAATGATTTTGAAAATGGGATAACTGAAATTAAAAAAATATTGCCTGATTTTGATTATGAATCTTGCCTACAAAAACTATCTAATAAAGGACAGATTAAGACATTATATCAAGCAACAGATAACGGGTATGAAAAATTGCATTTATTTAGAATTTTATTTGAAGACTCATTGGATGAAATAGGAAGTGTTTTGAGGAAATTCATAAATGAATCTTATCACATAGAAAACGAACAAATTTGTCAATTAGATCCATCTGAATTTGATTTAATACCGAGTTTTGTTATCAATGAGTGCACTAGTTATATTGTAAATTAGAATATTCAAAATAAGGCAAAATAAACTTAGATAAATGAACGAAACAAACCGCATAGAATATAAACAAGAACTCAACGAAGGTTTAGAAAAAGAAGTAATCGCTTTTTTAAACTACCACGAAGGTGGTGTTATTTATATTGGTATTGATAAAAAAGGAAAAGCTGTTGGTGTAGCCGATCCTGATGTAGATATGCTTAAAATAAAAGATCGTTTAAAAACAAATATTGCTCCTAGTTGTATGGGTTTGTTTGATGTGATTAGTGAAACAAAAAGCGGAAAAGACATTATTAAAATTACAGTTGCTAGTGGTTCTGAGAAACCTTACCATATAAAAAGACAAGGCATGTCAGAGCGTGGTTGTTTTATTCGCATTGGCACAGCTGCCGAACCTATGCCGCAAAAAATGATTGATGAATTATTTGCTAAACGCACTCGTAATTCTATCAGTAAAATTAAATCCAACAAACAAGATTTAAAATTTGAACAACTCAAAATTTATTATGATGAAACAGGGATTAAATTAAACACCAAGTTTGCAGCTAATCTGGAATTACTAACTGAAAAAGGAGATTATAATTATGCTGCTTATTTAATGGCTGATAAAAATAGTACTTCTATTAAAGTGGCTAAGTATAAAGGAACAACAAGGGTTAATTTAATTGAGAGTAATGAGTATGGTAATTGTTCTATTGTAAAAGCTACCAAACAAGTATTAGATAAAATAGATTTAGAAAATAAAACCATTACTAAAATTACATCTAAAGAAAGAGGCAATAAGCGTTTATGGGATGCCATTGCTTTACGTGAAGCTGTTATTAATGCTTTTGTCCATAACGATTATACTTCTGAAGTTCCACCCAAATTTGAAATTTTTGCTGATAGAATAGAAATTACTTCTGCCGGAGGGTTACCTGAAGGCTTAAGTAAAGATGAATTTTTTGAAGGATATTCTGTACCTCGCAATAAAGAGATCATGCGTATTTATAAAGATCTGAATTTAGTGGAACATTTGGGTTCAGGTGTGCCGCGTATATTAGAGAGCTACTCTAAAGATTGCTTTAAGTTTTCAGCTAATTTTTTAAGAATGACTTTCCCTAGTGCTGCTCCAGTAAGCGACTTAGTCGGCGACCAAGCTAACGACCTAGTTACCGACCAAGCTAACGAAAATGATGGTAAAAGTAATGAAACTAAAGGTGGTGCAATAGGTGGTGCAATAGGTAGTGCAATAGGTGGTGCAATAGATGATTTAACTCCTAGACAAAAAGAGGTTTTTGATATGATAGTTAATGATAACAAAATAAGTTACCGTGCAATTGCCGAACAAATGAAGATTAATGAGTCTGCGGTATTAAAACATGTTGATCAATTAAAAGCTAAAGGATATATAGTAAGAGTTGGAGGTACGAGAGGGTATTGGAAATTTAGAAATAAGAAATAATGAAATTTACCGAGTCGCAATTAGAACAGGCTTTTATAGAGCTATTAGGTAAGGAAGAAATTCCTCATCTATTTGGTCAAGCTATACAACGCAGTCCGGAGGAAGTATTGATTAAAAAGGATATTAAAGACTTTTTAATAAACCAATACCAAACGGAAGAGATAACCGAATCGGAAGTAGAAAGTATTATTCGCGATTTAGAAAGATTACCGGCTTCCGATTTATATGATAGCAACAAAGCTATTATGAAATTGGTGTGCGATGGTTTTCTTTTAAAACGTGAAGACCGAAGCAAAAAAGACCTTTACATTCAGTTGATTAATTATAACGATATCGGAAATTACAATCAACCTGATGAGAAATTTTTAAACACTATTGTAGCCGAACGTTCAGAGCAATACGGCATAGACACTAACATTTATAAATTCGTTAATCAACTTGAAATTATAGGATACGAAAAACGTATTCCTGATGGGATTTTATACATTAATGGTTTGCCATTAGTGGTATTTGAATTTAAAAGCGCCATTCGTGAAGAAGCGACAATTCATGATGCCTTTATACAATTAACGATTCGTTACAAAAGAGATATACCTGAACTATTTAAATACAATGCATTTTGTGTAATTAGCGATGGCGTTAACAATAAAGCTGGTTCTTACTTCGCACCTTATGAATTTTATTATGCTTGGCGAAAAATAGAGGGCTTAGCAAATGAAGTGGATGGAATAGAATCGCTTTATACTTTGGTGCAAGGGATGTTTAATCGCAAGCGTTTGCGGGATATTATTCACAACTACATCTATTTACCTGATAGCTCTAAAAAGAACGAAAAAATAGTGTGTCGTTATCCGCAATATTATGCGGCTAGCAAATTGTTTGAGAATATAAAATTACACCAACGTCCAGATGGCGATGGTAAAGGAGGAACTTACTTTGGTGCTACGGGATGCGGTAAAAGTTTTACGATGCTTTACTTAACTCGTTTGTTAATGAAAAGCAAACACTTCTCCAGTCCAACCATCGTTTTAATTACTGATAGAACAGATTTAGACGATCAGCTTTCCGGTCAGTTTACCAATGCTAAAGGGTTTATAGGAGATGAAACAGTTATTAGCGTTGAAAGCAGGGCGCAATTGCGAGAACTAATACAGGGAAGAAATAGTGGCGGTGTATTTTTAACTACCATTCACAAATTTACAGAAGATACTCAGCTATTAACCGATAGAACAAATGTTATTTGTATTTCGGATGAAGCACACCGTAGTCAAACTAACTTAGATCAAAAAGTAAAAGTAACTGATAAAGGCGTAAGCAAAACTTATGGCTTCGCTAAATATTTACACGATTCTTTACCTAATGCCACTTATGTCGGTTTTACAGGAACACCAATAGATGCGACCTTGGATGTGTTTGGCGAAATTATAGATGCTTATACAATGACTGAGTCGGTAAAAGATGAAATTACCGTTCGTATTGTTTACGAAGGTCGTGCTGCAAAAGTATTGCTCAACAACAGAAAACTGGATGAGATTGAAGACTATTATAATCGCTGCGCTGAAGATGGAAGTAACGAGCATCAGATAGAAGAAAGCAAAAAAGCGATGGCGCAAATGAATGCCATAATTGGTGATCCGGGGCGTTTAAGGGATTTAGCAAAGGATTTTATTACGCATTATGAAAACCGAATTAATGAAGGTGCCACTGTAAAAGGTAAAGCAATGTTTGTTTGCAGTAGTCGACCAATTGCATATGAGTTCTATAAAAATGTAATTGAACTTCGACCTGAGTGGGCAGAAGTAAAAGTGTGTGAAGAAGGCGCAGAACTTACCGATAAGGAGCAAAAAGAAATTAAGCCGATGGAACGTATCAAAATGGTAATGACTCGTGGCAAAGATGATGAAGAAGTTCTTTACAAATTGTTAGGAACAAAAGACGATAGGAAAGAATTAGACCGACAATTTAAAATTGCAAAATCAAACTTTAAGATTGCCATTGTAGTTGATATGTGGCTCACCGGATTTGACGTTCCTTTTTTAGATACCATGTACATTGATAAGCCAATTCAACGCCATAATTTAATTCAAACTATTTCGAGGGTTAATAGAAAGTTTGAAGGAAAAGAGAAAGGCTTAGTGGTAGATTACATTGGAATTAAAAAGCAAATGAATTTAGCGTTGGCGCAATACAACAAAGCCGACAGCCAAAATTTTGAGGATATACAGGCATCTATTGTAGTAGTAAAAGACCATTTAGATTTATTAGCAAAGATTTTTCACAAATTTGATACAGCTAAATATTTTAAAGGATCGGCTTTAGATCAACTTCATGCTTTAAACATGGGAGCAGAATTTGTTCAGGTAACACAAGAGCTCGAAAAGCGCTTTATGTATTTAACGAAGCGTTTAAAATCTGCTTACGACATTTGTTTAGGAAGCGATGCCTTTAGTCAAAGCGAGCGAGATCACATACATTTTTATTTAGCAATTCGCTCAATCGTTTTCAAATTAACCAAGGGAACAGCACCAGACACAGCGCAAATGAATGCACGAGTTAGGGAAATGATTAAAGAGGCTATTGAAAGCGAAGGTGTTCAAGAAATATTTAAGCTAGGCGAAGAAAATGAAACGCAGGTAGATATTTTTGACGAAGATTATTTAGCAAAACTAGATAAAATCAAACTACCGAATACTAAAATCAAACTTCTTCAAAAGCTATTAGCGAAAGCAATAGACGATATTAAAAAAGTAAACAAAATGATGGGCGTTGATTTTTCTAAGCGTATGCAAATGCTCATAGAAAAATACAATGAACGTAAAGAGTCAGATGTATTGCGAAGTGAAGTATTAGAAGAGTTTACCGATGAAATTATTGAATTATACTATGCCTTAAAAAAGGAAAAAGATTCGTTTAAAGACATGGGAATTGACTTTGAAGAAAAAGCCTTTTACGATATTTTAAAGGCATTGGCAATAAAATATGATTTTGTTTATCCTGATGAGAAACTAATACCGTTAGCACAAAAAGTTAAAGATGTAGTTGATGATAAAGCCAAATACACCGATTGGAGCAAGCGTGATGACCTTAAAGCAGAATTAAAAGTTGACTTGATTATTTTATTAGCTGAAAGCGGCTACCCTCCGGTTGATCGTGACGAGGTTTACAAGGAGATTTTTGAGCAAGCTGAGAATTTTAAGAAGTATAATAAGTAGGATAATGAATATAATAAATGCATCACACTAAAATAGAATGAGAAAAGACTCCGAAAGAAAACTGCTCGCCTTAGGCTTTGATACAATATTGATCCAAAAAATAGACAGTAAGTCTTTAACTATTACTGGACTCAAAGGACAAAACAAGAATGCGTTAATAAAAAATGGATTTACCCACGATGAGGCGGATTTGATTATTGGTAAGGTAAATCGAACTGATATTCCAGATGAAGTATTGAAAAACATATTACGAAAAAGCGGTGAGGTTTGTTGCTATTGTATTGATGGAAACAGTGCAAAACCTTTTCAAATTCATCACATGGAAGAATATCATGTAAAACAAAATAATTCCGAAGAAAATCTTGTTTTAATTTGCCCAACACACCACGTTGTTATACATGCTAACAAAATCAGTATTGAAGAGCAAAAATTTAAGAAACTAGCTTGGCAAAATTTGTGGCAAATTTCTGAAAATTATAAGAAGTATGGTCAAATCTTTCCATTTGGGGCATTCGAACTCCAGGATTATACAACGCCAAGTAGCCTAACCGAAATATTTTCATTCAGGGCTCCGAAAGGTTCTGTTTGTATTAAGCTATCCAATGGTACTATTGCAAGTGAAGCAATTGAAATTTTAAAAAAAGAGAATAAGCTTGTTTTGACCGGTAATTCAGGTAGTGGAAAAACAACAATGGCAGTTGGAATAGCAGGTCAATTTAAGGATTATGATATTTACAAGTATATCATCGGAGGGAAGGATAGCATTGAAGCAACTCAAGAGATATTTCTTTTCTTATCCTATTCTATAAAAAATATTATTATAATTATCGATGATGCTAATACAAGACTGCAACCAGAACAAATAGAAAAAATACTTTCTGTTGCTAATAAAAACAAAAGAGTTGTTATAGTAAATACTCGTAACTCATTTAAAAATGATGACTTTATAGAGCAGCACTTTTTGAATTGTATTCATTACATTGATTGGACAAAAATGCAAGAGCATGTAAAAGAGGTGCTAAATTCGAATGAAGAGGAAATAATAAATTATCTTAACAAAGAGGGAATAAATGATTTTGATGGGCAAAAAATAGGTTATACATTTTTTGAACACAGGTTAAAATATCTTTTAGATAGATTTTCTAAATCTACGAATACAGTTTGGGAGCTTATATTTCTTCTTGGCGGAGGCCTTTCAAGGATTGAATCAAAATATTATGAGCTTCGTTCATTTGATGGGTTTGATATAGTTCTTTTATACTTGTCAATAACACAGATAGCCAAAGTAGAGAATGGATTGAGTGTCGAAGATATCCTACTTTTTTATAGAAGGAACTCAATTCTTAATAAACTATCCCCCCCTGATTCAGCATGGCTTGAGAAGAAGTTGAATGAACTATGTGAATCACGTGTTTTAAAATTAGAACGAGGAAGATATAAAACTATTCATAGACAATATGCTAAAAATTTTATTGAAGTAGCATATTTAAGAGACGTTAAAGGATGCGAGGAAGTATTATCTGAAATTTTTGAAGACAGAAGGAATATAAAAGAAATTGTGATTCTATGGTCTTGGCTAAGACTAACTTCTGTTAATAAATATATCGCCAATTGGTATAGAAGTTTATCGCTAGAACAATGGAAAGAGCTTGCTGATAATGCTGTGAATGATGGGCTTCAAACTATTTCATTTTTAGCAGAACATATGCACTTAATTGCGCACGGTCAAGACAATAAAATAATCAATGAAGTTTTTAAAGATAAAGCAGATATCCTTGCGGAATTAATAAACCAAAGTAAAGATGACAGTGCTCTATATTATTTTCAAGACCTAGCAGTGACATTAAAATACCACTGTCGTGAAATATTTAAATCGCTTTTAGATAAGATAGATCAAGATAATCTTGCGAAAATTATTAGGAATGCGGAACCCGATAGTTTTAGTAAGTTGGAATCATTGTTCAATTCCATTTATGAAGCATACCCGGAATGGGCAGTAAAATTTTCGGAGAAATTTACAATGGCTGATTTTAAAAAAATTACTGAAAAGTGTAAAAAAGGAAAAGTAGACAGATTATATGACATTGTAAGCTTCCAACGTAGGTATTGCATGAATATTAGTAGAAGTCAATTTAAATACTACACTGAAAAAATTGGGGAACTGATGAAGGGATGTTCATTGGAAGAAATACATTTTCCTACAATATTTTTTAAAGGTTTATTGGAATTAATTCATTATGATCAGGACATTCAAAATATTTTAAATAATCTAGATACAACTAAATTAGCAACGGAATATGTAGAAACAAACCCCGGTCAATGGGGAGCTTTGCTTTCCTTATCAATGTTATCCAAATATTCAAGTTCAAAACAAATTGAAAATTTTGTTGACAAATTAGATGAAGAAAAACTGAAAGTAAGCATTGAAAAATTCTTTTTAGGCAATCTTCATGAATTCAGGTTGTTAATTCATCAATTGAATTATGGCAATCAAGTAAAAAGAAATTCATTGGCATTAATGTTAAAACCATTTATTGAAGAGGTATATAAAAAGCATACTGATCCTGCGAATAATAATGATATTCTTGAAGCATACAATAGATTAGATAATGTAATGGCTAAAGAAATTGCTATAAAGTTCAATAGAAGCGTTCCTCCTGAAATAAAAGAACCTGATCCTAAGGATGCGCATAATGAAGATGTTGAGAAAGCCGAAGCTTCAGGTGCGGATTATCAACTTTACGATACAAAAATAAAGTAAAGGAATAAAATTCCATTTGTATATAAATATAAAATAGCAAAGGCGAACAATGATTACAGATATACCTACAGCAGAAGAATATGAAAACTCAGCAATTGAATGCCTTGTACAAGCATATAACAATATAGCTCAAGTTGACAGCTCATTAAATAACGAAACTCCACGAGATGATATTTGGAAATACAATCAGATAGTCTTAAGAACTGCAATTGTTTTAATACATCAAGGTCTAGAGGGTTTAATGAAGTCTGAAATTTGTTACGAGTCGACATTATTATTAATAGACAAAAAAAAGGCTGACTGGAAGACTTTACCTGACAGCGCTAATGAATCATTTTCTGAAATGTTCACAATTGGGGGAGACGATCTTTTACGAACGTATTATGCCTGCGTTTCATCGGAAGATCTACATCCGAATTTTTTACTGTTGTTTAATGAAATAAGATCAAAAAGAAATAAAATTGTACATGGCTTAGGCGAGGAAGATTTAACTCCCGAATATGTGTTAAAACTGGTGCTTAATTCATTTACTTACTTATTAGGAAAGGATGCATTTTGGGATGCTGTTTTAGATAAATTTTATCGACACCCGGGATTCAATTATAACGATTCTGATGTGGAATGGGTGGAGAATAATCAGTATAATCGTATGGAGTATATGAATATGTTTTTAGGTATTGGAGAGTTGAAAAACCACTTCAAAATTGATATTACAGCCCGTCCATATTTTTGTCCAGCCTGCATTCAGATGGCGGAAGTGTCTACAGATGAAGGATTAAAAAGGCCGGAAAGCAAATGGGCATTTTTAAACCCGAATGAACCAACTGGAAACAAAATATCTTGCATTGTTTGCCAAGAAGATTTTGAAGTTTTAAGAGAGGATTGTAAAAAAGATGGATGCAAAGGCAATGTTATTTACAAGGAAGACGAAGATGAGGAGAGTCACGTTCGAATCTGTCTAACTTGCTGGGACGAAGAAGACGTTTCCACAAAAAGCTAATTTAATTTTACATTATTATGTGAAAATTATGTGAAGTTTTAAAGCAAATAAAAAAAGAATAGATAAATTTAGAAACATGTACGATATATTATCAAATAAACATAAAGAATCATATAGACTAAGTTTTTCGTCTAATATTGAGGGAAATAATTGGAGAGGTACTTTCACTTATTGTGAGGTGAATGACAAGAATTGTACATCTACAATTTCAGAGGATATTGGGACTGGATCAAAAGAAGAATTACTAAATAAGGTTTCTAAAAAGTTATCTGACAGAGGCGATATATTTACAATTTATCCCAATAATAATTACCAAAATCTAGTCAAATATAGATCTGCAAAAATAAACTTCCGCTTTGAAAAAGAATTAGACGGAGGCAAAACTGAAAAATATTTAAACGGATCAATAATATATTATAGTAAATGTTCTTACCCTTATTCTTCAGAATTATCAGAATTGGACAATTTAATACTTAAAAGTATAAGAGATCAACTTTCATTTAAGTATAATGTCACAGTGGAAGATAGTATCATAAAGACTTCATTCGAATTAAAAGAGCTAAAAGAAAACGTTCCTTTGGGAGAAATAAAACAAGAGCCTTTCTTTAGAGTTTCATTTAGTAAAGAGGTGGAGGATGAATTTAAGATAGTTCCAATTGAATACGAGTATTTTCCAGTATGTATAATTCAGAATTTCAAAGACGAGAATGCCAAAAGTTTAATGCCAACCATCGTTCATTTAATTAATTTAAATGATAAACAATTGCAGTTGTGGCGAGGGTTAATGAATTAAGAATCTTGGCTTAAGTATCTGTATTTCGTAAATCATTAAGATATAAATCACTTAGACAAAGTTATTGTATTTCCTTAGATTCCAAAAGAGACAAAGAAATGGATATCGTTAAACTTAACAGAAAAGAACTATATGACTTAGTATGGTCAACACCAATGACTTCATTGGCAAAGAAATATTTGATTTCAGATTCCGGGTTACGAAAAATCTGTGTAAAGCATGATATTCCGCTGCCTAAAGCAGGTCATTGGGAGAAATTAAAAGCCGGAAAAGAAGTTGAAATTATTGAGCTACCAACCAACTACAATGGAAGTACTGAAATTTCACTTGACCTAAGAAAAGAAGGAGAAGAAAACTTAAAAGGTAAGCAATCTCCGGAAGAAGTTTTGAAAGATGAAATTGAATCAGATTCATCGCTTAATATTGTTGTACCGGATACACTTACAAAGCCCCATAAGTTAATAGCTGAAACTAAGAATGCGCATTTTAATAATGAAAACCGCCATAGCAAAAACTTCACTGGTTATTTAAGGAGTCCATTAAGTATTTCTGCAACCAAACTTAATTATAGTAGAGCTTTAAGAATAATGGATACGTTCATTAAAGCTATGGAGCAGAGAGGGCATGCATTTCAAATTAGGAATGATTCAGCTCACCTTATAATATATGGTGAAGAATTTACAATTAGTATAAGAGAAAAAAACAATAGAATTCCAAAACCAAAAACTGGTAGTTGGCAAGAATATGATTATGTTCCTTCTGGAATATTAGTCTTTTCTGTAAGAATTAGTTATCATAATATTGAATGGACAGACGGAAGAATACCCTTAGAGAAGCAATTATCAAAAATAGTAGCCAAGATTGAAATAAAAGGTGCTGAAGAAAGAGATATGCATTTGAGATGGGAAAAAGAAAGGGAAATTAAGGCAGAACTAGATCGAATAAAGAAGTTAAAGGAGCAGGAAATTGAGAATGAATTGGTTAAGTTCAAGGTGCTTAAGAAAAAGGCTAAACTTTGGAGGGAAGCAAGTGAAATTCGGGCTTATTTGGGCAGTATAGAGGAGAAAGCAACAAAGGAGCAGAGTCTGACCGATGACCTCAAGGATTGGCTAAAATGGGCGCACAAAAAGGTGGATTGGTACGATCCGAACATTGAAGCAGAAGACCCTTTAATGGAAGGGGTAGATAAAGAAAACTTAACTTTTAAGAAATCCGGCTATTATTAGTCTTTTTCTAAAATAGCACTTATTTCCCTAAAGTGAATTTTAAAGAACTCGTGAAATTTAATTAACTCCTCAGTTAGTCTTGTTAGGTCGGTTTGGCTAAAAACGTTTGGCGTAAGTGCTTTGTTTTCAATGTCTTTTGGTTTCGAAAGGCTTCCCCGCTTGCCCGCAGAAAAGTCCTTTACCGGGCTTTTTTTATTTTGGGTGACTACTAAAGATTGCAAATGTTTTTGATGAATAATTTTTACGCGGGCCTGTTTAACTGGTGTTAGCCAGGTAGATTCGAATCCCGCCCTCACCGCAGAAAAGTCCTTTACGGGGCTTTTTTTATTTTGGGTGACTACTAAAGATTGCAAATGTTTTTGATGAATAATTTTTACGCGG
>JADBXZ010000013.1 GCA_020403265.1 Bacteroidota bacterium | reverse complement strand
GAGATAATAAACCGTGAACTATATAAACCTTTTGCAGAATCAACGATTCTTGATTTTCTGCCTGTGGCAGAAACAACAGGAAGGATAGTTGATGATGAATTGCCAATTGTAGCTGAATTGTTTAAAAGTAGAAAGAAATAACATGGGTAAATTAATAACAGACTATTTTAAAGTTGAATCCTTTCAATCCAGTTCCATAAATCTTTTGGAAGGAGATTTCAGACTTAATGCTGAGTATTATACTCATGACAATAATTTCAGTTTAGCAAAACATCTTAAAACACAAAAGCTATCCGAAATTGCAAATGTAGTTGGCTTTGGTCCCTTCAAAAGATATTATATTGATAGTATAAAATTCGGTGTTCCATTAATTTCAAGTTCGGAAATGATGGAATTAAATCCTTCGTGTGAAGGTATTATTTCAACCGACCTTACAAGAGATTATAAAAAGTATTTAGTAAAGCAAAATACAATTCTTGTCAGCTGCTCTGGCACAATAGGTAATATCACATTAGTTGATACAAGGCTTGCTGAAAAAGCTATTTCACAACATGCTTTAAGAGTAATTCCAATCGACAAAAACCATATCGGTTTTGTGTATTCTTTTTTAAATAGCGACTATGGCCAATCCATAATTACTGGCAAAAAATCTGGTGCAGTTATTGACGAAATTTATGCAGGTGATTTAAATATAATAGACATACCAATTATTTCCAATGAAGCAATAAAAGAGCTTAACAAACTGATTTTGTTAGCTTATGCTAAAAGGGATGAAGCAAACCAATATTTAGAAAAAGCACAATTACTTGTCTTGAGG
Source organism: Bacteroidota bacterium (assembly GCA_020403265.1). Classification (GTDB taxonomy): domain Bacteria; phylum Bacteroidota; class Bacteroidia; order B-17B0; family Aurantibacillaceae; genus Aurantibacillus. The sequence continues at coordinate 1,763 of JADBXZ010000013.1, read as the reverse complement.
TATAATAACCTGCCAAATTTTGAAAAAGCAGAATTAACAACAATTGACCCAAATTGTGAAGTAGAAATAAATACAACAAACCTTAAAGAATTTACAATTGATTTTAGATTAGATGCACACTTTTATAACCCTTTAGCTGAGTTAGCTGTAACTAACATCAAATCACTCTCACCGAATTTTGAAAACTTATTTGATGTTGCAGATTGTTCCTTTAAAGGCAGTCGTTCAATACGTAATTATGTAGACAAGGCACATGGTGTTCCATTCTTGTCAGGCAAAAATATCATTCAGATAAGACCAGATTTCAGATACATTTCTACAACTGAGACAAATAACCTAAGTGACATGATTGTAGAAAAAAACCAGATACTTATTTCTCGTTCCGGCACTTTGGGTAGAACTGTTTTTGTTTGGAATAACTATGAAAATTGTGCAGCATCTGAGCATTTAATCAGAGTAGTTCCAAATTCAGATTTAGTTGATGAAGGTTATTTGTTTGCTTTTCTTTCTTCTGATTACGGTTATCATCAATTACTAAGATACAAACACGGTTCTGTAATAGATGAAATAACAGAGGACCAAATAAGTCAATCTGTAATTCCACTTCCATCCGCCAAACAACAAAAACAAATTGGTGATTTAGTTCGTCAGGCATACGATTTAAGGGCAGAAGCAATCCGTTTAGAAGATGAAGCCCAAACACTTTTAACTCAAGCCCTCACTAAAGAATAAATAACAGCACAATGGTAATTATAACCCAAGAAATATTTTTTGAAGAAATTGCACAAGCAGTTTTCAACGATTTAAAAGCAAAACTTTTGCTAAAGCAAAAGAACCATTGCCTCCGTGTAGATTACTTGCCTCCGGCAGTAATGACCTACACTTGTGAGAAATTAAATCTTGATGCAGACTTAAAGAAAAAGGATGTAGAGGCTTATGTGTTGACTGATAAAAAAGCAACAGGATATGAAGTAGAAAGCGGTAGATTGATTGAGTTGCGTAACCGTTTAGAATTTGGTGTGTTGGTTGTTTTTATTCCACAAGGTTTTAAAGGTGCAGCAGAAGATAGTTATGACATCCACACCTTTGAGGCGTATGATTTAGCAGGAGTATTGAATGAGCATAAGAAAGATTTAATAAAAGGATTTACTGAGGAGCAACAAAAAATAATAAAAGCAGTTTTTGACACCACCCCTGCAAGAAAGCAACGCATAGAAAATCAATTGCGTTATTTATTAGCACTAAAACAAGACGGTTGCACATGGGAAACAGCCGGTGCATACTTACATCATTTGAATCTCATTCCTGATTTGAAATTAAAAGAAGAGGATGTGCAAGCCCGTTTGCTTCGCAACGGGGAGTGTGTAGAAAATTTGAGTGATGCTGACAAAACTATTTTCTTAGCCATTGATGCATTAGTCAATAAAGGTTTAGACCCCGAACACAACAAAGTAAAATCCCATCTCTTAGAATTTTTCCGTAACCAAAACCAAGTGCAGGTAAAAGAATGGACAGAAAAGATTTTACAGGATGCAGATTGGTTAAAGAAAATCAGTTTTGATAAATGGAAATTCAAAGACCTTGCAGGTGAACAAATAGAACTTTATTTAGAACCGTTCAGAGATAAAGAAGGCAACCCACTTAGCACAACAGGTTTGACATTAGAAGGTGATAATTTGTTGGCAACAAGCAACAGCAAATTAAAAGTGAAATGGAAAACCAATCCACGGAAAACACCAAAGGTTTCTCAATTCGTTATTATT
>JADBXZ010000129.1 GCA_020403265.1 Bacteroidota bacterium | reverse complement strand
GTAAGTATCCCTTTTCCTTCTGCGCACAATATGTAAAAAATGGGTATCAATCTTTTATATAGATGATTAGTCCACTTTTTGCCATTTACTATTTGTCGAATTAGTTTTTACAAGTATTCTCTGCTAATGTGTCAAGTCTCGATTTTACATCCGTTGATAATAGGCATCGCAGGACAATAAATATCGACAGAAAGCAACACAAAACTCTATTGTCTTATTGAATCGAAATTCTAATCCCTATTATTTTATTCAAAAGCCTGTTATTCGTTTCTTAAGTGGTCATTTACAGCTTCCTATTTTCCGGTATTTCGGCTTCGTTTAGGAATATTGCTTGCTAAATCATTGCTTATATTAAAAATCATTGATTCAGATCAAACCATCTTTTATGTTCTTTCAGTATGAAATATTGTAAACAAAATATAAAAACACCATCACTTTCAATCGAATTTCTATTTAATTTTTTTCATAACAATTTTTGAAATGCTGAAGAAATAAGCGGCATCCAAAAAAGAGGTCATCTGATTCCAAAATTGAACAGGCAATTTACCTTGGGTATATTGTTTTGATACTTGAATGGTTAAAATGTTTCCATTCAATAGATATGAAGTTGAAAAACTTCCTGCAGTATTCTTAACTTCTTGTTTCAAATTGGCTGTCTCTACAAATTGATAACCAGCAGGAATTACGCAATTAATTTTCCAACTATTGGTCCGAGCGTAACCTGCATCAATACTATGTATTCGAATACGTTCTTCCCTTTTTACTTGCTTTTGTTGCTCAATTAATAGCGGCAGATCTATCACGAGATCTTCGCCAACAGTTGATATCATCTCACCAATTTCAAATGTCTCACTATACTTTAGTGAAGGTTTTTTATGATTTCTTCCATCTTGATTAATCTTGAATGAAGAATATTGAATTATTGGTCTACCGTAACTAGACTCGGTCTGAGTTTTCATGGATTGAGGCTTATCATCCTTCCACTTTTTCTTCTGAAACTCCCATTCTTCAGACATTTTATCCTGTTCGGAATTAGTCATTCCCTCCCATAATCCAACACCTCCGAAATTGCGGAGATCTGTTTCAGCAAATGGTGTTTCGTCCATTATTTCGTCCATCAAAGATTGCTTTGAAAGACCTGTCACTTCAACATCTTTCTGAACTTTTAAAGATGCATTTACGATATCGGGGGTAACTGTCATACTCACAGAATACTTGTTGTGAGCTGTATCTAAAATTGGGATTAAAAGGGAGTCAACTTTATCAATAGCTTTTGATTTTTCTATATGAATTAAACCACACTGATTACCTTCAACATAACTTGGTATCTCGCCGGGATTAAGATGCCGGCCCGGGTTAAAATAAAACTGATCCTTTACCCGGACACCCCAAATTATTTCTTCTTCAAATGCAACATCTTTAACCGAAGATATTTTTTTATTCGTAGTTATAACAATCTGATGAGGGATAGATCTTTTAGATAAAAAATCACTAAACCCTTTTGAAAATTCGTAGTCGGTCCATTCTTTCCATATCATTCTACCACGTAAAAAATAATAAGATGTCTTTATATACTCATCATCAGGAAGCTCAGTGATACCGAGCTTCTTCATTTGCTTATTTTGAACAGTGAATCCACGAGGGTGATTCAGGTAATAAAATCCCTGTCCATTATCGTTAAATTGAGCTATGCGATTCCAATAATTAATTCCCTTTATGGTAAAATCATGAATAGATAAGGATTTATTTGCTTGTCCGTTATTATAAAACCAAAGCAAATCCTGGGCTCTTTTTTTTGCAAAAACAACCTGGAATTTAACTGATGGCATGCTAGCAAGTTGATTCAAATAAGATACCCCACTGATTCCCGGTCTAGTTAGATCAGTCCATCGATATTTGTGTTTGCCTTTTTCAACTCTTTCTTGAAATTCAGGAGCACCTAATAATGATCGATAACCCAAATAAAAATCGTCTACCGTGGATATTTCGATTACCTGCTTCAATACAGGTAAATCACGTTCACAGAGATAATAGACAGGATTAAAATCATCTTCGGAAAATTTTCCTCCTATATAATTTTGACTATTCAAATGTTGAAATTCATATTCGATCACATCACCAGGTTCTAGGTCAGGAATAGGCACCTTATAAAAAATAGGTTGATATCTTTTAGAAGGAGGAGCATCAGTATAACCAAGATAATCACTTGGCACCTCACTGTAAAAACCAACTTTAGTGGCATCAACAAGGGAAACCTTATGCACATTTCCATTTTTCTTGATTACTCTTGCATCAAATAAATCCTCCTCTTCGTCTAGTCGGAAATACAGAACGCTGTACTTATCAACAGAAAAATTATCCTGGAGTAATATCTTTCTTCTTTCACGCTCCAAGACTAAAAGGTCTTTCTGTCTCAATGGATTAACTGTGCCCAATGTTTGAATAGCAATAAGAGCCTTTAACCCTTTGTTCTCTCTTCTTGTATCAAAATCAAATGTTGTCTTGTGTGACAATAGAACAGCACTTTCATTGGTATGTGGATTTTTAATCCCATTGGTTTCAAAATCCGAATCCTGATGCAACAATAATGTTTCTTGAAGCGATTTTTCCATTTCCTTTAACCGCTTCTCTGCTATTCGTTGAGCCGATAGACAATTAGTTGACAGTAAAAGAATTAGCAGTAGAAAATGATTGAGAGAATTTCTCATATTGAATATCTTGTTATTAAAGTGAAGTAACAGCAGATTTTATCCGGCTATATGCTTTTATTTTATTAATAAAACTTTTCCATTCATTTAGCTCTGAAATCTCAATACTCGGCGAACCGATAACTAAATTTTTAGTAAGTTTAAATTCATTCCCCTTCAAAGCATATTCAGCAGAAAATAAATTATTTTTAACTGAATAAGTTTGATTAGGAGGGTAAACACTTACTTTTTGTCCATTCATCAGACGTAAAGTTATTTCATCTTTGAATTGGATAAAATAACCAAGGTCCATTGGGGTAAGTCGATCTTTTGAAGGTAACATGTCAGATAAATCAGCTGCTATAAAATCGAGTCCGAATATTTTTTGTTCACCTGCCTCTGTTACATTACCATTGATCACTATGTCTGCTTCAATATGAACAGGAACGTCTCTTCCCGATAAATTACTGGTTGTCACATTAAAAGACTCGATATTTCGATCACCGAACTCGACAAAACGTTTCAAAAGTTCTTTTCGTTTATTTATTGGAACATTGGCAAGGGCATAGTTAAAATAATTTCTAGATTCGCCATTAAAAGTGATCACTACATGGCCTTTCATACCACCCTTAGTCATTTCTAAATTCGCTTTTCGGTACATAATATTGCTGTCTAAGACTGGGGGAGGAACTTTCTCCATCTTAAATTCAGACCCGTGTTCAACTAATACAGATTTACCTTGTATGCGAAATGCGTTATTGCCCAAAGCGATAGACTT
>JADBXZ010000128.1 GCA_020403265.1 Bacteroidota bacterium | reverse complement strand
TTGAATCTTATTTTAAAAAAATATACCCCGACTGGTAAATCAAAAAACAACTCATTTTCTTTTCTAAGAAAAAATTGATTTTTAAAATTAACGTCGTAAAGTTCTATATCTATAATCTCCTCGTCACTATTAAATTTTATTTTATTTTTTGTGGGGTTAGGATAAATACTAAAAGAGCTTTTCTTATATCGATCTATATCTGTCGTTAAACAATTAAAAGTATAATTATAAGCAAAAGTCGAATCAGTGCTAATACATACATCATCAATGGTATAATATGTTTGACTACCTCCAGAAGCGTTAACAAAAGTTTTAGTTGTTAAAGAAGAGTCTTTAAAATTCCCGATTAACAAATAGCGATAGTTTGAGTCAGCTTTAAATGACTTAAACAGTCGTGTCCAACTTAAAGTATCATTTACACTCTGAGAAAAGGTTATTTGTGCAAAGTTGCTTGGACTTGCAGTACTTGTAATCATAGGTTGAGTTGTTTTTAAAAACATTCCTAAATTATTTGTTGCATACTTACTGTAGTTAGAAAGTGAGGTTCTAATACTGAAAAAATATTTCGTGTTAATTTTTAATGTGTCAATTAATTTTACAGCAAAAATTTCGTTAAGATTATTTAAAGGTGATGCTGTGAAAATTCCAGCATAAGCTTTGCAACCTATACTTGTTGGGTTTTGATAAGTAAATGAGTTGTGTGGTACAACATTATAATTTGATGGCCCATTATAACACTCGTGAAAATAATCAGGTGTTCCGTTTATAGTACTCCAAAACTTTGCTCTATTTATTTGACCAGAATTATTAGGACAAAAACTTGAAGTATCCTCAAAACTTGGATTTGGCACTAAATTTATTTGTGCTACAATTTTAGTAAAACAAAACAATAAAAATAGTTTGATAAGTCTTTTCATATAGCTAAATTAAACTATTAGGTGTAAAAAGCAAATTTTTGAGTGTTAAACTCTTGTTATTTTGGGGTATTGCGTTTTGCTCGGGTTTACAAAACCGTTGCGAACATCCGCCTTGGCGGCGGCTAGGCTAAATGCTTTGTGTTTTCGTTTGCAACCGCATTTTGTAATTGTTGATTATATGGTCTTGTACCTCCGTAAGAAAAACCTGCATCATTTACAGTCCAACTATTTCCAATTTTTATGGTACGGGCATGTATACTATCCACATCTAAGTACTTTAACACTCTTATACTATCAAACTTTACCCTATTTGTAAAATTTACTGGTTTAGTAAAATTGGCAGTGCCGTTATTACTAAAAGTAATGGCTGGTTGGTTGTTGGTTATAATACTAAAGCCTTGGTTATTAGTGGTACCAAGTTTTGAGTCGGAAGCGCCCGGAGCATCGCCCTGCTTATCCCATTTAGCATGAACTCCGTTTTGAGCAACTAATAAGTTGCTTGATAGTGCAATAATAGCACTTAATACTAATTTTGCTTTCATTGTTTCTCTTTTTTAATGGTTAATAATTATTTTTTTGCTAATAGATGTGTTTGAACTTTGTATGTTTAAAAAGTAAATGCCGTTTTCAATACTACTTACATTGAGTTTGGTTTGTAATTGGTTGCCTTTAAATTGAATTATTTTAGCACCCAGTTGATTAAACAGTGTGTAAACATAACTATCGGTTACCTTATGCGCAATGGTTACATTATCTATACACGGATTAGGAAAAATTGATGTACTAGCACCTTGTAAATTTTTTATCTCATCATTATTAGTAAGCAAGGTTATATTATTAAAATAATAATCAGGGTAAATAGGAAGGCTCGCATTACAGGCCTTATTATTTAAGCCAATAGCATTGTATTGAAAGTTACATGCTGCACCGCTAGAATTAGGGTTATGGATTACGTGCAACGTATCAATGAAACCACCTGTTCGAGCAATATATATTTTCCCGTTTGTAGCCAACTGCATATTACCTAAGCCACAAAAACAAACGGTTTGTAAAGGAAAAGGCACATCCCAAAAACTATAAGCACTTGCTGAAATCGCTGATTGCGTGTGAATGGATAAATCAAATTGTTGAATTACATTCCCTGAAAGCCCACCTCCAATGTGTGCAAAATAAATTTTATCTGAGTTTGAAGAAAATTCACAAGAATAGGTGGTGTAACCGTTAGAACCAGTATCATTCGTTAATATTATTTGATTTGAAAGTTGTCCATTCATTTTATTGAATTGATAGAAATGAAAATTATTTACATCAAACTCAACAAATTTATTACCGTTTGGAGAAAATCTAAAATTGAATGAAGTTAAACCAGGATAAGTGCTTATAACCCTATTATTGGTGTCAGGACCAAACGAATTAACAGGTATCATGCACAAATTGTATGGAGGATTTTTTTCGGCATATGCCATCCAGTAATCAATACCATTGCCGTGTTTTGTAAAAGCAAGGTGTTGATAGGCTTGACCTCGAACTAGAATATTTTTTTGACCAAATACAACTGCACCATTTCCTCCATCCAGAGTAATGTCAACAATACTATACCTTAAACCTTGATTACAAACGTCATTAACACAACCATTAACAAAAACAAAATATTGATTCGGATTTCCAGGTTTAGGTATTATTTGGGAAGAGATGGCAGTATTTTTATCACATGTTAAACCTGTACCATTTATCATAGGCTGATGATTTTTATTCCAAATAGTATCTCCATTACAATAGAATAAAAGATTGCCTAAAGTATCGCTTATGCAACTATTACCTTCGTAAACAACACCATTACTGCCATTAAAAACAGTGGGTACACCCGTTATAGTATTAAAATCTAAGCCAGCCTTATGGCCAAAGCGCCAATGTTTGGTGCGGTTTAATAAGGCTTGTTGGGTTTGTGCGTTTGCAAATAAAACAAAGCTAAAAAATATAAATAAGTAAAGTAGTTTTTTCATATACCTAAATTAAACTATTAGGTGTAAAAAGCAAATTTATTGGTGTTAAATTCTTGTTATTATGAGGTATTGTGTATTGCACTGGTTTACAAAACCGTAGCGAACAGTTGCTAAACGGCTAGGCTAAATGCTTTGTGTTTTTGTTTGCAACCGTAAACTAAGCTAATGCTAATTTAGACAGTAGTATTACAAATACAGTGGAGCGGCCATTATTTTAATTTCGGTTGCACCAATTATTTTAGGGTATTTTAAAAATAAAACTAAAACCAAAAGTTAATCCCATTTTATTCATTTGGAAAATCAAATGAATAAACGATGTAAGAAAATCAACCCTTTGTTCAGAAATACCTGAAACCCAAAGGGTGATTTTCTAAATCGGGATAAACCCAAATAATACAATTAGTTCGGCTCATG
>JADBXZ010000127.1 GCA_020403265.1 Bacteroidota bacterium | reverse complement strand
CCAGATACGACTTTTCCTTAAACAAGTCAACTCCCCGAAATATTGCTTTTTTATAAGCCTCAGACCCGTAATGATCAGGCTCAGCAAACTTAGTCAAAAGCTGAAAATCTTTGTCAGAAAATGTATTGCCCGACCTGTGAAACCTGTCTTTGTTGAAGCTACCCATTTCTGGCGAAAAACTTGGGTAAACGGTTTTAGGCGTAGTTTCAAGTGGTGGAATTCCGGTATCGATGGTGGTATAACGAGATATTTTTTTTCTTCTAAACTTAGTCATTGTTAAAATATTTTTAAATTTTTTATAAATATAAATTAGCTTGCATTTCTTAGATACCAATCAACAAAAATCTCCGGTTTAACAGCGTACAAAGAAATTGGCATAAATCCATGCTCAACGCCGCAAAGCTCACTACATTGACCGTAGTAAACACCTTGGAGTGGAATATACAAATAAAATTGATTTAGACGGCCAGGAACAGCATCCATTTTGACACCCAAAGAAGGAACAGCCCAACTATGCAAAACGTCAGCAGCTGTGACGACTACTCGAATTTGGGTTTCAATTGGAAGGACAACTGGTTTATCCACCTGCAAAAGTCTTTTTTGACCCATAGTCAACTCCGCATCTGGAACACGATAGGAATCAATCATAACAGACTTGTCAGCAAAGGAGCCGTACACAGACTTGTCCAACTTATCAGTATACTCATAAGACCAGTACCACTGATGTCCAACAACTTTAATGGTCATAACTGGTTCGGCCAACGGAGACTCAATAGCATACAGTAGCAGCAAAGCTGGCAAAGCAATAAAAAAAATAATAACGCTTGGGATAATCGTCCACCAAAACTCCAAAGTTTCGTTGTGTGTAACGTGAGAAAACTTTAGCAATTCATCGCGCATTTCAATGTCAACAGCAGAGGGGTTGATAACCTGCTTATAATAAAATTGCCAAACAATAGCAAATGTAGCCCAAAAAACAAAAATAACAACAAGAGTTAGATAGTAAAATGCTGCAAAGTAAACATCAACAAAGTACATCATATAGTAACCCAATGGCTCAGAAAAATGAACGTTAAAAAGATGAAAAAAAAATTCGTAAACGGCAAAAATAAAGTTCAAAAAGATAGTTTATAAAGACAAAAGTGCTGTCACCGCAACAGTAACAAAAAAAAGCAAAACACCAATAATTAGAATGTAAGGTGCATTCATCGTGTAAAATGTAGAAAGAAACATATGATCCTTTGAGTAATAGTTGTAATTAAAAGCCGGCCAATCAAAGTAAGAAAAGTTGGAGTTAAGTTGAAAATAGTAAGTATGAAGAAAAACAAAACCAAAAACCAAAAAAAGCAAAACAGGCAAGTAAAGATAAAACTTCAAGGGCTGCGGCTTAATGGCATTTTTCAGATTCAACAACATAACACAAAAAATAAACAACATTGCGACAGCACCAACGTAAACAATAAAAAGCATTATAGAAACGTAAGTTGAACCGATAATGTAATAAATTAGTCCGGTTGACAAAAACGTCAAAATTATAAAGTAAACCGCGCTATGAGCAGAAAAGGACGCCATAGAAAATACGGAAAAAATCAAAGCCAAAAAAGCAATAAAAAGTGTTAGAAACATAAATTCTATTTATAAAAAAGCTCAGCTTGAGGCTGAAAAAAAATCGTTTTATCCAATACGTTAATAATACACGAAAAAAAACTAAAAACCTTACGATTTATACATATTTTTCTGTAAAATTGATAAAAAAAATTAACAAGTTTAATTGCAAAAGTATTCTCGCTTATTTGAATTCAGCAATTATTACGTTTACGCGTAGCTTACCAGCGATGCTAAAAACAACTGGAACACAATTGGCGTACTCTATTTCGATCCTCTCGTACTAGAATAAAACTTTGCAATAAACTAAAAAAAAGCAGTAGATAGGAACCGAACTGTCTCACGACGTTCTAAACCCAGCTCGCGTACCGCTTTAATTGGCGAACAGCCAAACCCTTGGGACCGCCTACAGCCCCAGGATGCGATGGGCCGACATCGAGGTGCCAAACGATTCCGTCGATAAGGGCTCTAAAGAATCATTAGCCTGTTATCCCTGGCGTACCTTTTATCCGATAAGCGATAGCCTTTCCACTTAGAGCTACCGGATCATTACGACCGACAATAAAGTCCCTGAAAAACCTATCCGTTTCTCAGTCAGGCAAGCATTGCCGTTACGCTTATCTTAAAACAAGTTTTAAGAAACTTACCTTCGCGCGCCTCCGTTACAATTTAGGAGGCGGCCACCCCAGCCAAACTACCACTCATACGTTTTCATGTAATTAGTCATAAAACCTCAAATTTAGCACTATTTCAGGGACGCTTCAGTACAAAACCAAAATTTTGACATCTTAAGCTAATACTTATGCTACGTAATCGAGATTTTACGACGACAAAAAATTGCAGTGAAGGTGCACAGGGTCTTCCCGTCTTGCTGCTAAAACTTCGCATCTGCACGAAGAATTCAATTTCACCGAACTAGTCTTGGAGACAGCGGGGCAGTCGTTATACCATTCATGCAGGTCGGAACTTACCCGACAAGGGATTTCGCTACCTTAGAACCGTCAGAGTTACAGCTGCCGTTTACTGGAGCTTATGCCACTAGCCTAATAGACCAGTAGGTTTAACTTATCAGCACTGGGCAGGCTTCAGACCCTATACTTCATCTTTCGATTTTGCAGAGTCCTGTGTTTTTAATAAACAGTCGCCACCCCCTATTTAATGTTACCAACTTAAAGAAAATTGGCCCTCCTTATCCCGAAGTTACGGAGTCAATTTGCCGAGTTCCTTCAAGACTATTAATTCGAACACCTTAGTACATTTATACTCATCCACCAGTGTCGGTTTAAGTACAGTTATAATTTTATGCTATTTAAAAACAAAAAATAAAATAAAGAATATTAACTTTAACCCCATCGAACATCTTTTTAGAGACTAACTTAGGGACTGTTTAACCTTTGCAGGTAAATCCTTGGCAAAGAAACCTAGGATATACGGTGATAATAAAAATTATTTAGTTACTCATGCCAGCATTATTTAAAAATTTAAAAATTTTTATTTCGGCTACCAGTTTTAAAACTTTAGAGCTTCGGTTATTTTATTTAGTCTCGTACATTGTAGTTATATATGTTCAATCAATCATTGAACTGTTACGTTTTCATTATAGGACGGCTGTTTCCAAGCCCACCTCTTGATTATCGTAGAACACAATATAACTTTCATGACACTTATAAAATATTAAAGACCTTAGCTACTAATCAGGGCTATTTCCCTCTCGAAAATGGACCTTCGCACCCACTTTCTGAATACTGCAAATTGCAAATCGCCTCATAATCCATTCAGAGATTTAGTATAGTCAGTAAGGGCGTTAACCCCCCCATACATATAACTTTACCTTACCAGATT
>JADBXZ010000126.1 GCA_020403265.1 Bacteroidota bacterium | reverse complement strand
CTACTGTTTAAACCTCCATTGTTAATGGAGGTTTTTTTGTAAAGTGTTATGTATTACATTTATGCTATTCAAAGTTTAGAAAGAAATTACATTTATGTAGGCTTAACATTAAATGTAATAGATTCTCTGATGCATAATTAGGGTGGAATGGGATCAGGTATAAAGTTTTGTTATATTTGTTTTGATTTACAATGGTTAGGCAGAAAAAATATTTTTTTATACTCACCTTAACGTTATTAATATTTATTACAAGAAGTCAGGATAACACAGATTCTATAAAAAAAAACATAAGCATTTCTGCAAATGATACCAATAAAATAAAGTCTTATAATCGCCTTTGCAGAATTTACTATAACAATGGTCAAACCGATTCTCTGACAAAGTATTCAAAACAAGCCGTTCAATATACAAATCTCATTTTTTATAATGATTCCGATTCTTATTCGGCAAAGAAATGGTTAGCCATCGTATTCATCGAAAGAGCCAAAGCATTTAAGTTAAGTGCTAACTACGATTCGGCCTTAATGATTTTAAACCAATCACTGGAAAATTACAAGAGTATTGCCAATGAGGTCGGGATGGCATTCGTTTACAATGAATTGGGTATTGTTTACAAGCTCCAACGAAATTATGGGCAGGCGATTTCATACTATCTTCAATCCTTATCCATAAGAGAAAAATTAAAAGACGATAAAAACATTGCAGGCTTATTACATAATATAGGTGATGTTTATTTTTCCATTAAAGATTTTAAGAAAGCGATTGCTTACATTGAGCTTGCTTTACCTGTAAATATTAAAACGGGTAATAAAAACTGGCTTGGATTTAATTATAATTCTTTAGGTTTAATTTACAAGGAATTAGGAAATTATGAAAAAGCTTTAGTGAACTATATGAAGGCAAGAAATTGTTTTGTTGAGGTAGAATACCGTGAGGGAATTGCCGGAGTTGAGGCAAATATGGGAGATTTATATTTGTTTGATCATAAATACAATAAAGCTTTAGAGAGTTATAAGTTTTTTTTAAGTGAAATGGAAGCGTCTAAAAATTTGGAGCAGCTAGCCTTAGCTAATAATAATATCGCAAAAACATATGTATTACTCCATAACAATAAAGAAGCCTATCTAAGTTTCCGTAAGGCCATTCAATTTGCTAAAAACCTAAGACAAAACGATATATTAAGAGAATTATATTTGCGTTTATCCGGGTTAGATAGTTTAAACGGTGATTATAAAAATGCTTACATTAACCATTATTTATATACGGCATACTCTGATAGTATTAATACCAATGAAAATGCTAAAAAAGTAATGGAAACGCAAATGCAGTATGAATATGCTAAGAAGCATTTGGCGGATAGTTTAAGAGTGGTGCAGGATAAAAAGATAAATGAATTTAAATTTAGCAAAGAAAAAAACCAGAGATATTTTTTAATAGCAGGTATTTTATTAATTGCGGTTTTTTCGCTTTTCATGTTTAGCCGATACCGCCTTATCAAAAAACAAAAACACATAATTGAAATACAAAAAGAATTGGTTGAACAAAAACAAAAAGAGGTGATTGAAAGTCTTAAGTATGCCAAACGAATTCAACAAAGCTGGTTGCCCACCATTAAATATTTAGAACGAAAAATTAAGAACCAACCTGAATCTTAAAACTTTGGATGATTCATTATCGCCTTGTTTATATCTTTAATTAAACCCGGACCTTCATAAATAAAGCCGGTATAAAGTTGAATCAGGTCTGCGCCTGCATCTAATTTTTCGATTGCATCTTGGGCTGTGTGAATACCTCCAACGCCAATTACAGGAAAAGCGCTATTGCTCTTTTGCTTCAAATAACGAATCACCTCAGTACTTCTTTTTGTTAATGGTTTGCCGCTTAATCCACCCATGCCGTATGATTTAATTTCTTCTTCGGTGTAGTTTAATCCTTCTCTGCTAATGGTGGTATTTGTAGCAATAACGCCGGCTATTTTGGTGATGGCAACAATTTCAATGATGTCATCCAACTGAGTATTGGTTAAATCAGGTGCAATTTTTAAAAAAATAGGTTTTGGTGTTTTTTTTGTCTGATTGAGCACCTGTAAGGTGTTTAACAGATTCGTTAAAGGCTCTTTTTCTTGTAAATCTCTTAAATTTGGTGTGTTTGGCGAAGATACGTTTACGACAAAATAATCAACAACATCAAACAAGGCATTAAAACAGTAAACATAATCATCGGTGGCTTTTTCGTTAGGCGTAACTTTGTTTTTGCCAATGTTTCCTCCAATAATTAAGGTGGGGTCTTTTCTTTTTTTAAGCAAAACGGCCGCAGCATCAACCCCTTTGTTATTAAAGCCCATTCGGTTAATTAATGCTTCGTTTTTAACAAGTCTGAATAGGCGTGGTTTTTCGTTACCTTCTTGCGGTTTAGGGGTAACAGTGCCAATTTCGATGAATCCAAAGCCAAAATCGCCCAGCTCATTAAAAGCAATGGCATCTTTATCTAAACCAGCGGCTAAACCCACAGGATTTGGGAAGGTTAATCCGGCCACTTTTCTGATTAATTGAGGCTGGCGTTTTTTATAGATGAAGCGCATAACCGGGTAAAACAGAGGTAAATAATTACCTGTTTTGAGTAACGAAAAGGTTAGATGATGGGCTGCCTCAGGATTTTTTTTAAATAAAAAGTATTTTAAAATGCTATACATTGAGCTTAAATTGACGGGTAATTAGAAAATTATTTAACTTTTTTTATTTTTTTTTTTGTTTTAACAGAAAAAACTGTATTTTTGCGTCCAAATTTAACCAAAAAATAAACCAAAAAATGAAAAAAGTATTATCTATCATCGCTGTAGCTGCTTTATCTGCTACTTTTGTTGCTTGCGGTCCTTCTAAAGAAGAAATCGAAGCTCGCGAAAAAGCTAAAGCAGACTCTATTGCTGCTGTAGAAAAAATGAAACAAGATTCAATTGCTGCTGTTGAAGCACAAGCTGCTGCTGATGCTGCTGCTGCTGCTGAGAAAGCTAAAGCTGATTCAGCTCGTATCGCTGATTCATTAGCAAACTTAAAGCCAGGTAAAAAGAAATAATCTTTTTAAACGGTAAAAATTAACCCTTAAACGATTGGTTTGAGGGTTTTTTTATGCCCTAATGTTTGGAAACTCATTTAATATCACTATATTTGCACCCTATTAAAAAATTATTACAATGTATTTAACATCTCAAGTAAAGAAAGACATTTTTAAAAAGCATGGTGGAAACGAGAAAAACACAGGTTCATCTGAATCGCAGATTGCTTTGTTTACATTAAGAATTGATCATTTAACAGATCATTTGAAAAATAATAAAAAAGATTTCGGTACACAACGTGCTTTATTAAACTTAGTTGGTAAGCGTCGTGCTTTATTAGATTATTTGAAAAGAACTGATCTAATGCGTTACCGCGCCATTATCAAAACATTAGATATTCGTAAATAATTTTGATAATCTAAAAAAATTTAAAATGGGGCATTCTGTGTTAACGGAATGCTTTTTTTTTAGGGTATCAATTCAAACCACAATTAACCAGCGCACGAAAGGGTCGTGTGCATAAAACAAATAACATGTCACAATTAGGAACACAACACAAATTTGATTCGGGCAATGGGCTCGAAATTACTTTAGAAACAGGTAAATTAGCTAAGCAAGCCGATGGGTCGGTAGTTGTTAAAGCTGGAAACACCATGATTTTAGCAACCATTGTTAGTAACAAGGATGCTAAAGAAGGCGTAGATTTTTTACCATTAACAGTTGATTATCAAGAGAAATATGCTTCAGCAGGTAGATTTCCGGGCGGATTCTTTAAACGCGAAGCAAAATTATCGGATTACGAAGTTTTAATTTCCAGAATCGTAGATAGAGCACTTCGCCCTCAGTTCCCGGAAGATTATCATAGCGACACACAAATAATGTTGTCGTTAATTTCTGCAGATAAAGAAATTTTACCGGATGCCTTGGTTGGCTTAGCAGCCAGTGCTGCCATTGCAGTGAGTGATATTCCAATTAATGCTTTAATAAGTGAAGTACGTGTAGGGAAAATAGACGGGAAATTGGTAATTAATCCTACCAAAAGTGAACTGGCTTTAAGCACGATTGATATGATAGTTGCAGCCAACGAAACAGATATTGCCATGGTTGAAGGGGAGATGAAAGAAATAAGTGAGGCAGAAATGTTGGAAGCCATTCAATTTGCGCATGCCGCCATAAAAGTGCAGATTAAAGCAATTAAAGATTTTGCTGTAAAGGCTGGCTTAAAACCAAAACGCGAGTACAATCATGAAGTAAATGATGAAGAATTACGTAAAAAAGTACACGCTGAAACGTTTGATGCAGTTTACGCTGCGGCAAAAAAGTTAGATGCCAACAAATCTAACCGTAAAGAAAATTTTAAAGCACCATACGAAGCATTTATCAAGCAATTTAGTGCTGAAGAATTAAAAGAAAAAGAAGGTTTGATTAAAAAATATTACCACGAAGTTGAGTATAATGCGGTTCGTAAAATGGCCATTGCCGAAAAGGTAAGGTTAGATGGCAGAAAGACAACCGATATACGTGCCATTTGGGGTGAAGTTGCATATTTACCATCAGCGCATGGTAGTGCTATTTTCACACGTGGTGAAACGCAATCGCTTACAACAGTTACACTTGGTACGCCAAAAGACGGATTAATTATAGACGGTGCTTTTCATCAAGGTGAAGAACGTTTTATATTACATTATAACTTCCCGGGTTTTAGTACCGGTGAAGCCAAACCAAATCGCGGACCGGGTAGAAGAGAAGTAGGGCATGGTAACCTTGCTTTACGTGCGCTTAAACCAATGGTGCCAACTGATACAGGTTATACCATTCGTATTGTTAGTGATATTTTAGAAAGTAATGGTTCAAGTTCAATGGCAACTGTTTGTGCCGGAACATTAGCTTTAATGGATGCAGGTGTACAAATTAAAAAACCGGTTGCCGGTATTGCTATGGGTTTAATTACCGATGAGCAAGGAAACTACGCTATTCTATCGGATATCTTAGGAGATGAAGATCATTTAGGTGATATGGACTTTAAAGTATGTGGTACTAAAGATGGTATCACTGCTGTGCAAATGGATTTAAAAGTAAATGGCTTACCGTTTGAAGTAATGGCTAAAGCTTTAGATCAAGCGAAAGCAGGCAGGTTGCACATTATGGGTGAAATGCTAAAAGCAATTGATGCACCTCGTTCGGATTACAAAGAACATGCTCCAAGATTTGAGAAAATTGTTATTCCAGGTGAGTTTATTGGTGCTGTAATTGGACCAGGTGGTAAAGTTATTCAGGAAATGCAAAAGCAAACCAATACAACAATTGTAATTACTGAAGTTGAAAAAACAGGTGTTGTAGAAATATTTGGAACCAGTGCAACAGATGTAAAAGCAGCAATGGCTAAGATTAAAGGCATTGTGGCAGTACCTGAAGTTGGAGAAATTTATGATGCCAAAGTAAAAACATTAATGCCATATGGCGCATTTGTTGAAATTATGCCTGGTAAGGATGGTTTATTACACATCAGTGAGTACGACTGGAAACGACTAGATACCTTAGAAGGTGTTTTAAAAGAGGGTGATGTTGTGCAGGTGAAATACATTGGCGATGATCCAAAAACTAAAAAAATAAAACTCAGCAGAAAAGTCTTGTTACCAAAGCCTGAAGGCGCAGTGCAATCTGAGAATAAGGCTTAAGCATGCTTATTGCTTAAAATTTACATTAGTTGAATAATTAATGCGCAGAACTAAAAGAACTGCGCATTTTTTTATCTCTCTTTTTTTAAATCTAAAATTTTATTGTAAGTAATACTAAATCAAATCGTCTAAATGCTTATGTATAGGGGTTTGTTGGCATTGATAATATTGTGTTTATATTTAAGCGGCAATAGTCAATCTGATTCTATAAAAAAGCAAATTGGTTATTTTAAGTTTGTTTATGAAAATGATGTATTCGCTCAAACGGATAAATATTATACACAAGGCATTTTTATTGAATATGCCGATCATTCAATAGAGAAGATTCCTTTAAATTATTTACTTCTAGAAGCAAAAGGTTGGGAGGTAGCTGAAAATAAAATTTCGATCAGGCAAAAGTGCTTTACCCCTACTAGCATCTCCAATCCTGAGGTTATTATTGGAGACAGACCTTATGCCGGTACTATTGAAATAGAACAGCGCAAAGAAATTTATAAGTTAAAAAATAAGGTTACCAGTGCTATAACCATTGGAATTATGGGGCCATGTGCTATGTGTGAAGAAGAACAAAAATTCATTCATAAAATAACCAATAACGCTGAACCAAAAGGTTGGCGACACCAAATTTCAAATGCACCAATATTTAATTATCAGTTGAATTACAGCTACCTTTTAGTTGATTCAAAATACTTTAGGAATGATATATTTCTTGAAAGTGATGTTGGTACATTTTTAAACAATTTAAATGCAGGTGTAAATATTGATTTAGGTAAAGGTTTCTATTATAATAGAAAAATAAACAAACTAAAACAAAGCGTCACAAAGTTTAAAATATACATAACCTCGCAACAATCTGTGTCTTATGTTTTATATAACAGTTTGTTGCAAGGTTCTTTTTTAAACAAGAGTTCCTATAGCCTAAACAACAATGAACTTGAAAAATTTGTTTTAAGGAATTCCGTTAACATTAACCTTGGTTACAATAAACTGTTGTTAAGTTTTGCTTGTACGTTCATTAGTAAAGAAATAAAGCAAGGTACTAATCATGCCTGGGGCAAAATTGGACTAACTATACTAAAGTAAATCATTTATGCGTCTATACAAACTAAAATTTAATTCCCATTACCACTATATCATCTGTTTGTTCCAGTTGTTGTTTCCAGTTACTTAAATGATAATCAAGAAAGGCTGCTTGTTCCGTAATACTTATCCCAGAAGCGGCTTTTAATATATCTATAAAATTTTTCTTGTTCAATTTTTTTTCACGCTCTCCTCCAAATTGGTCCGAAAATCCGTCACTGCTAAGATATAGATAGTCGTTAGGGTTTAACATGATAACCTGTTCATTAAACACTTTTTCAATATCATTAATATACCCTATTGGAAAACGACTTCCTTTCAAAACTATAACTTCATCTTTTCTTACGAGGTACGCATTTTGATTGGCACCTGCGAAATGCAATCGATTAGATTTTTTATTAACCATCGCTACACTTACATCCATGCCATCATATAGCTGCCTGTTATTTGAACTATTCAAAAAATTATACAAGGCTGTATCTATCTCATAAAGCAAGGCGCTGGCCGATTTTATTTTTTTAGAACCAAACACTTCCTTTAGGATAGAGTTAGCTATAATGCTCATTAAAGCGCCTGGCACACCATGTCCCGTACAATCAATGTTGATGGCATATTTAAAATCTTCATCGTGATGGAAATAATAAAAGTCGCCACTCACAATATCTTTGGGCTTGTAATAAATAAAACATTGGTTAAATATGGATTTAGCAAAACTTTCTGTTTGCAAAATGGTTTGTTGCACGCGTTGTGCGTAATTGATACTATCGATGATTGCAGAGTTTTTTTCTGTTAACGACTTGTTTATTTTTAACAAACGTTCTTCATATAATTTTCGCTCACTAACGTCTTCACCAATTGCAATAATACTATCTTCATTAAAAAAGCTCAATTTCCATTTTATCCATTTACTTAAGCCATTACTGGTTATTAATTCGTGAGTAAATTCATAGTCTTTTAATTGTTTGAATTTGAACAAGCCAATTATTTTACTTTTAATTATTTCAGAAGCAGTACTATTTGTTCTGGAATTAATCCACCAGTTATGACCCAGTAAATCGGTTTGCTGATAGCCAAGTAAGCTACATGCACTTTGGCTAACATAAATGGCATTTCCGAAGCGGTTAACCACCACAACCAATGCATTTAATTTTTCTAATACTTGCGTTTCAACGCTTTCAAGTAGTAACATGTTTTTAATAAATTTAGGTGAATAATAAAACTTAACGGTGGCGATAATCAATTATCGCATAATAATGGACCAACAATTAAAGCTGGTATAAAAATATGTTAAGTTCAATTTCAAGATGCGACAAAATTATAATAAAATTTTTAAATTCACAAAAAAAATATGGCATTAATATTACCTGTAAAAAATATAAGTCCAAAATTGGGAAACAATTGTTTTTTAGCCCCTAATTGTACTATTGTTGGCGATGTAATTGCCGGAGATGATTGCAGCTTTTGGTTCAACGCTGTTATTCGGGGGGATGTTAATTCTATTCGAATTGGCAATAAAGTGAATATTCAGGATGGGGCTGTTATACACTGCACGTATGAAAAAACTACAGTAGAATTAGGAAACAATGTGTCTATAGGCCACAATGCAATAGTACATGGGTGTAAAATTAGTGATAACGTGCTGGTTGGTATGGGGGCAATTGTGATGGATAATTGTGTTATTGGCAGTAATAGTATAATTGCTGCCGGCGCCGTTTTAACTGAAGGTACCGTAGTGCCAGAGGGTTGTATTTTTGCAGGTGTTCCTGCTAAAAAAATAAAAGATATCAGCAAAGACTTGATTAACGGTGAGATTAACAGAATTGCCAACAATTATTTGATGTATAGTAGTTGGTTTAAAGAATAAATATTACTTTTTTTTGAATTTCAAAATAAAAAGCCTCAAAATATTACCTTAATTTAGTAGTTTAAAATTAAAACATGAGAGAGTTTGATGACGAAGAAGGCATGGAAGGGAAGAGCTTTGAAGAGAATTTGAAGAGATTTGAAGAAATGCTGTCGGGTGGCACCGTGCATTTTTTTGACGCGGATGAAATTGAGGAGATAATTGATTATTATTTACAATGGTACAATTATGAATTTGCCAAAAAGGCCATTGATTTTGGTTTAGAGCGTTTCCCGTTTTCTTCCATTATTAAAATTAGATACGCTCAATATTTAAGCAGTCAGCACTACACGCACGAAGCATTAGCTATATTGAATGAGGTAGAGCAAATCGAACAGAATAATTTTGATTTATACATGGCGCGTGGCTATATATACAGTCAAATGGGGTTGGGTGAACAGGCCATCGAAAATTTTAAAAATGCCTTACCTCTGGCAGAGTTTAAAGATGAGGTATTTGTAGCCTTAGGTATTGAATTTTTAAATGAAGATAAGGCAGATGATGCAGCTTATTATTTTAAGAAAGCTATTAAAAGCAACCCAAAAAATGAGGTAGCCTTAAATGAATTGTCGTTATGTTTTGACTTAACCGGTAAAAGCAGTGAAGCAGTGAGTTTTTTTCAAAAATACATTGATGAATTTCCTTACAGCTATTACGCCTGGTTTAATTTAGGTTTAGCATTTAGTCGTTTGGGTTTATTTGAAAAAGCTATTGACGCTTACGATTACGCCATTGCGATAAATGAGAAATTTAGTTCTGCATACTTTAATAAAGCCAATTCTTTGGCGCAACTTGAGAGATTTGAGGAGGCTATTAAAACTTATCGCGAAACTTTTAAGTACGAAGATAAAGAGCCTAGTACTTACTATTACATTGGTGAGTGTTATGAGCAATTAAAACGATTTGAAGACGCCTTGGTGAATTACAACAAATGCGTTAAATTGGATCCAACTCATGCTGATGCCTGGTTAGGTATTGGCGTTGTTTTAGATGGATTAAATCGATTAACCGAGAGCGTTCATTATGTTAAAAAGGCAATTGAGATCAATCCAAATGAGCCGGAGTATTGGTATGTATTTGCTGAAATACAGCAAAAATTGGGTTTTATCGAAGAATCGGCTTTAGCTTATGAAAGAGTTATTGAGTTGGATTATAACGAAGTAGATGTTTGGATTGATTTTAGTTCGATGTTACACCAGGCCGGTTATGTAAAAGAGGCCAGTGAGGCTTTGATGCAAGGTATTAAACGTTTTCCGGATGCTGCCGAACTTAATTACAGACTTGGTGTTGTTCTTCTAGAATTATCTAATAACAAAGCAGCCATGGAATATTTTGCAATTGGGCTGGAAATTGATTTTCAAAAGCATGAAGACATTTTTGAGTACGCACCAATATTAAAAAATAACCCTGAAATATTAAATTTAATAGCTCTATATAAAAAATAATCTATGTCATTAGTATATAATAGTCAATTAGCACACTTGCCGCAAAGAACCATTAAACCAAGGACCAATGGTGTAACCATGGTAATGGATAAAGGAATTAGCACAAGGCAGGCCGAAGACATGATTTCGACCAGTTCGGATTATATTGATTTTGTGAAGTTAGGCTTTGGAACAAGTATTATTTCGAAAAATACGAAAGAAAAGATAAAATTATACAAAGAAGCCGGTATAAAGGTTTATGTTGGTGGTACTTTGTTTGAAGCCTTTGTGATTAGAAATAAATTTGAAGATTACATTAAATATATATCGGATCTTGGATTGGATACAGCTGAAGTTAGTGATGGAAGTATTACGATAGAGCATGATTTAAAGTGTGAATACATCAACAAATTATCAAAAAATTTTACGGTTCTTAGCGAGGTTGGAAGTAAGGAGGAGGGTGTAATTATTCATCCGCAACGTTGGATTAAAATGATGGAGAATGAGCTTAAAGCCGGTTCCTATAAAGTAATTGCCGAGGCCAGAGAAAGCGGTACGGTTGGTATTTTTCACAAAAACGGAAGTGCACATACCATGTTAATTAACCGCATCGTTAACAAAGTAAAACTGGAAAACATCATTTGGGAAACACCTCAAAAAAGTCAGCAGGTATATTTTATTAAAATGTTTGGTGCCAATGTGAATGTTGGTAACATTGGTGTTGATGATGTTATACCGCTCGAAACATTAAGAATAGGTTTACGCGGTGATACCTTTTTTACTTTTTTACCACAAGGAAACAATCAATAAAAAATAAACAAATGAAAGAGATATCAGCAGAAGAGCTACATCAACTAATTACAAATAAAGCTAATTTTCAGTTAATAGATGTGAGAGAAGATTATGAATTTGAAGAAACCAATATTAACGGTGATTTAATTCCCATGGGGGAAGTAATGGAGAATGTTGATAAAATCAGTAAGGATAAACAAGTAGTCATTCATTGCCGAAGCGGTAAACGAAGTGCCACAGTCATTAATGCACTTGAATCGGAGCATGGCTTTACCAATTTATATAATTTAAAGGGTGGTATACTTGCTTACAACGAATTATATAACCACTAAATTTAATTTCAATCAATGGTTGAACTATTTAAACATATTATTCATTTAGATTTTGAATGGATTTTTGCTAATTACAACACTGCCATCTACGTGGTGCTGTTTTTAGTTATTTTTATTGAAACCGGTTTAGTGGCTATGCCTTTTTTACCGGGCGACTCTTTACTTTTTACGGCCGGTTTATTTGCAAGAAGTGGTATGCTTAATCTGAGTTATTTGTTCATGCTCTTATTTATTGCAGCTGTTTTGGGAGATAATATTAATTACTGGGTTGGACGTAAAATAGGCATCAAAGTATTTAACATAAAAATTAAAAACAAACAGTTGGTTAAACAAGAATATCTTGTAAAGACGGAGGAGTTTTTCATGAAGTATGGTGTTAAGGCCATCATTATGGCCAGATTTGTTCCTTTTGTAAGAACCTTTGCGCCATTTGCAGCAGGTGTTGGCAAAATGGATTACAAAAAGTATGTGTTATTTGATATTCTTGGAGGCGCCTTGTGGATTGGCAGTTTAACAACGGCAGGTTATTTGCTGGGAGAAGTAGAAATCATCAGAAAACGAATTGATTTGGTTTGTATAGGCATTATTTTAATTTCGGTTGCACCAATTATTTTAGGGTATTTTAAAAACAGAAAAAAAAGTAGTTAATTTATTAAGCCATGGGTGAATAAAAAAGAGGCTTTATTAAGCCTCTTTTTATTTTGATTACTGTTTAATCATTTTCTTAGTTTCAATGGTTTTGCCATCAACCACAAGGCTATATTGGTAAATGCCTGCACTTAAATCGTTGGCATAAACGGTTAGTTCGCCGGCGCCTTTT
>JADBXZ010000125.1 GCA_020403265.1 Bacteroidota bacterium | reverse complement strand
TTCTTTCATCGGCACTTGCAAAATCAATGACGTCAATCCCTTCGAGTGGCTCAAGAACACACTCGAAACTATACCTCAACATCCTGTCAACAAATTATACGAGTTGATACCGCGCAAGGTGTAGTTTACCGTGGGCTTACATTGCAACGGCAAATACCAATTCAGATTTTACATACAGAATTACTTTAATTGGATTGAAAATTCTTTTTATTATCATAGGTCAGAATTCGTGTCTGATGAAACCGCCAACATTGTAAATATTGGTGAAAGTATTGTTGCCTGTTTGGTTGAAATCTGCACCTGCACCAAACTGGTATGTTTTTAATTGTAGCCCCAATCTAATTCTTTGTGTAAAGTTGAAATTGTCAGCGCTTTCTGTAGGAAAAGCATTTACACTTTCTATTTGTGTAAATAGATTTACTTTTTCTGAAAGCTTAGGAGTGAAACGAAATAACAAGAAATAGTCTAAGTCTGGCTTTTCAAGGGTTTCACACACAAGCCAAGTAAAAACAGTCATATTTTTACTGATGTGTGCATATTGAATACCTGCTTTGGGATAAACACCCCAACTCAACACCTGTCCAACCAATACGGGTGCAAATCCTTTTAATTTTTCATGATTATATGAAATTGCCTCGGTAAAACCGAATTGTGGTAAATACGTTGTTTTTGTCATGCGATAATCTACACTAGCTCTGTTTCTATTAAAGAAAAGCCAGCGTGAATTTTCTCCCTGCTTGTTTTTGAAATATTTAAAGAACATTACGTCCACTGTAGTGCGTTCATGTCCTCCGAAAAGTTCAACTGGAATTTGTGCTTTTGCTGTCGTGCAAATTCCAATCAAGATTATAAAAATTCCTTTTCTCATGGTTCATTTAAATAAAATCAGGTGGGGCTTCGCCCCACCTGATTTCGGTTTTTACTTTGTAAGTAATTCTACGACTAACTCAGCAGCCGCAGCACCTGAATTTTGTTGTTGACCCGTTACCAAATTTCCGTCTTGAATAGCATAAGAAGAAAATGGAGCAGCTACTTTAAAAGTTGTGCCTGATAGCTTTTTTGCTTCATCTTCAATTCTATACGGTTGAATTTTTTGACCAACTGCGTTGTCGGCAAAATCTTCTTCGGCACTAGCAAATCCAGTCCATGTTTTGCCTTTTACTAAAAGTTCACCATTTGATTTTTTAGCTTCTAACAAAAGAGTTGTTGAATGGCAAACCGCTGATGCAGGTTTTCCCGCCTCGTGAAACGACACGAACAATTTTTGCAAGTCAGAGTTCCCTTTGAACGTATACATTGGTCCTTGTCCGCCCACTAAGAAAATTGCAGCGTAGTCGTTGTGTTTTACTTCGGTCAACTTCTTAGTGTTTTCTAACATTTTGTTGAACTCTGGCTTTTGCATATAGCCCAAAGAAATGATGTCATGTGCAGAATATCCACTTGCATCTGTTGGGTTAGAGTAGCCGTCCATCATTAGCTTACCGCCTTCTGTAGAAACTAATTCAATTTCGTAACCTGCCTCTTGAAATACTCTCATTGGATGAGTTAATTCAGCTGCCCAAAATCCAATGGGCCATCCTGTTTGCTTTGAGGTTGATGGTGAACTCGCCACCATTAAAATTTTTCCTTTTGAGGGTGCACCATGTGGGTGAACGTAACTCAGTCTTTCTTTTGTTTTGTCCATTTTGTTATTGTTTTTTGATTGAGAGTTTTGTGCAAAAACATTGGCAAGAGCCAAAGTCATTACACTTGTGATTAGAATTATCTTTTTCATTTATAATATATTTTATGTCTCAAAGATGACCACATGTGCTACCTTTGCCAATATACTTACCCCGAATAGTGATACACACTTTTTAGAAAGTATCCTGATTAATAGCCAGATACAGTATGCCTGAATTTTTATTTAACAAAAAACTCTACTACAACCCTGTTGAGTTCGCCATGGACAGAATAGGAGGGACATGGAAAATGCCTATTCTTTGGAGATTAAAAGATAAGATTATGCGATATGGAGAGTTGAAAAAGGATATCCCTCACATCACCCATAAAATGCTCACCAGTCAATTACGAGAATTGGAGGGGGAAGGATTTATTAGTCGGGAAGTTTATCCTGTTGTACCGCCTAAGGTTGAATACTCAATTACGAAAAGAGGTGAAAGAGCAGTATTAGTCATTAATACAATTCGAGATTATGGACTTGAACTCATGAAGGAATTCCAAGTTGAGCATTCAAAAATTGCAAAGCACAGAAAGGGAAAATAATAATGCACTATTTTGTTAGTAGCATCGGCTTACTTAAAACCCAATTGTTAGGACGGTAACGGGGTGGTTTGGCTCTTGCCATAGCTTGGGTGTCGCGGTGGGTCTGTGCGGCTATGGCAAGTGCCAAATGCGCGGGGCAATTCGAAGTACCATCTTCTTAAAAATGCGAAGGGTCGGCTGTATTATTTTTTTACCTGTCCCACGTTTTAATTTTTTCAAAGTCCAAGTTGTCTGCGAAGCCGTTCACTTGTCCCCGTGGGAAATCTTTGTTAGAAAAATTGTCGTCCGTTTTTTGGAACACAAGTTTGTCCGGGCCCTATTGCTACCAACGTTTTGCAGCTTGGCGAAGTGGCGGACTTTGAAGCACTTACTTTCTATTTAGCACAAATGTTTATTAGAAATCCGAATGTTGAACCTAGCACCGAACCCGCCATTTTGCCAAACTGCTGTTAGGCGATGTATTTATTTTTCTACAATTTCTGTCAGCCGTTTTTTATAGTTTTCAAAGTTAGTGTTTTTGTCCATTTCGGAATGTCTTTTTGCTCCATAAACAATAAAAGGTTCAACAGAATTTAAGCCACATAATCCAAAAGTCCCAACAAATAAATGTTTGAAAATTTCTTTAATAGTTCCACGTTTATCTTCTGTCCAAGCGAAGTCGGGTGCACCTGTTGTCATACTAACCAATATTTTTTTTCCAACTAATGCTTGTGCACCACCATAAGCCCAACCATAGCTAAACACACGGTCAATATATCCTTTCAAAAGTGCTGGCATACTATACCACCAAAGCGGAAATTGAAAAATAATCAAATCGGCTTCGCTTAAAAGTTTTTGTTCTTTTAGAATGTCTGCCGAATAAGTTTGTTTTTGTGTTGCTGATTGCTGTTCGGTTTGCAGGTCAAAAAAATCGGCATTATAAAGTTCTGTAAAATCGTCTTCATCTGCCGATGCTTTAAATTTCATTTGATACAAGTCACTAACGGAAACAGACCATCCAAACGCTTCAAGCGTTTGGATAGCTGTATTTCTTAATTGTCCGTTGTAAGACTGCAAATTCGGATGTGCGAATACAATGTGTGCTTTCATTTAAATAAATGCTTGTTTGTTGTCAGTGAAGAATGTTTCAGCATTAGTGTATTCTCTTCCTGTAATGTTTTTAAAATCGTCAGAATATCCTGC
>JADBXZ010000124.1 GCA_020403265.1 Bacteroidota bacterium | reverse complement strand
GAGCGCATTACTCAAATATACAAATTTCTTAATAGGTAAGCGCCAAAATTCCTGCACTCATGCGTTAGTGAATAGTACCTGATCTCTCAACTGTAAAACATGGGTGAAATCAGTTGCAATAATGGGTCGGAGAACAAAACCTGAAATCGTTTCCCTACAACCTTTTCATCTCCACCTCAGCAGCAATACAACCAAAAGCACCCCATTGATACAATTTTAGCATATGCTGAAATACCTGCCGGGTTTTTCCTTTTTCCTCCTTTACCAAAAAACCTTGTCTATACGCATATGAGACGATTCTGGGCTTGGCCCAATAGCGCATTTATAGCACAAAAGTTCAATCGAAGAACTACACTCAAACTTACCACAAAACTGTCTTGCGAAGCAAGAAATCCCTGCCCGCGTATTTGTGATATTGGCAGTACTTTTGGCTCGTTCATTTTTACTCCGTAATTTTTATACCAGGATTCTTATTTAGTAAGTCCGAAATCAATTCGTAATTATCTTCAGGTGCTATATAAATCTCGTCATTTTTATTGAATTTTATTATAAGTCCATTCCTCGCCAATGCTGGTTTTATTCCGCTCCACATTGTTTTTCCTTTTTTGATTTCCTTTATATTTGGAATTCCGATTCTGCCTCTTAAAAATCCTGATCGATAAGTCAATTCATTATTTTCAATTTTATAAGATGTATCAACATAAATCCAAAATAGTAAGACTAGTGGACTCAATAGTGGTAAAAGGATAAAAGGTCTTTCCGAAAATGTGTCCTTATCCAAAAAGAAAATAACTATCGGCAATAGCAAACAGCTAATTAGTAAATAGTTAATGAATCCTTGTCTCTTTGCTTTATACGTTTTCATTTGAGTTTTTTATAAATGAGTGAACGGCTCTCAGCTATTCGCAGGCAGGAATTTTTACCCCTTAGCTACCTACGAAGAACTGAACTTTAAAATTACCTCTTTCCTGTCCTACGAAGTACGAAAAACCTGCTTGCGTAACGGTGAAATTATAAGCCGTTATTCTACTTAAGTTCAAGTTTTTCAATTCGGTTTCCAATCGTAATTTTTTTCATTTCTTGCTCTAAGCTTTTAAATTCTGTCTTTTGAACTGATTTAATTTGTTCTCCTTTTCTCAAAAGATGTATTTCGTCACAAGTGTCGCTGAGAGTTGAAAAAATATGTGATGAAATTAATACAATTTTATTCAGTTCTTTAAGCTTTAAAATTATCTCTGTCAATACGATATTGCTTTGAATATCTACCCCATTAAAAGGTTCGTCAAGGATAAAATATTCGTTTTCTTGAAGGAGAATAGCGGTGATTGCTAGTTTCTTCTTCATTCCTGTTGAGTATGTTGATGCGTATTGAGTGAGCGGCAAGTCAAAAATATTCTTATTGTCAAATTCTAAATTTGTCTTACCTCGTGCATTACAAACTAGTCTAATATATTCTTCGCCTGTTATCTTTGAGAAAAAGAAAGGATCTGTCAGAAGCAAGCCTAAATGATTTTTTAAAGGGGTAATGTCGGAAATTATTTCTCCATTATAACTTTCTAAACCTGCAATACATCTAAATAATGTTGTTTTTCCTGCTCCGTTTTCACCTACAATTCCATATACTTTTCCTTTTGAAAACTCCATTGAAATGCTTTTCAAAACTTCGTTATTACCGTAACTTTTGCCAAGTCGAATTAATTTAATCATTCAATATATGTTTTAGCTTACTAATAGACTTTTTATAAAAAAAAGGAATGATAAGCAATAATAAAGGCGGAAAGTAAATGCTAAAAGCAATTATCATTCCTTCTGGCAAATTCATCTCTACAGGATATGCTGAATATTTAGCAAGAATTACAGTCCAAAGAAACAAAAGTCCAAAAAAGAAAAAGATTAAAATCAATTCAAATTCGCTTGGATAAAATATCAAAAGACTAAATAGGTTTGGAATAGCGATAAGAGTAGCGTTTTTAGATGCATTAAAAACTTTGTTTTTTAAAAAAGCTTTGGGCGTTTCCGCGTGAACCCAAACATAATATTCTTGCTCAGGCTTATAATAGTAACTTAAAGAGGTTAAGAGAACTAATAAAATTGCGAAAATTCCCAAGTTTAGATTGTCAACATTTATAGCTATAACAGTCAAAGCATACGCAATTGGAAATATCAAAAAGGTCTTTCTGAAACCTGTCGAAAATTCAAATGGTCGTTTAGAAAATGGCGTTGGGATTGTTAAATTGATATTGGAGTGAAAAGAGAATAAGGCAAGAATAATCGAACACAAAAATAGAATGCTGGCTTCAAAGAGGAAACTTTTGTATAATAGAATAGAAACAAAAGGTATGCAAATGATAAAGTTCTCTAGAAACCTTATTTTCATTTTTAATTTATCCCCGAAAGTTGATAGTAAAAAATCCGTTCTGTTCTTCTCTGAAAGTCTAAATTGTAAACTTAGACAAGTTAAGATTGCTAAGTATTTGGCAAACTCTGTCTTATGAAAAATGTATTCTGAAATCAAAATAAATGCAATTAGACCCAAAACATAACCCAACAGAGGATTAAGTCCAGCTTCCTTAATCTTTCGGTTTGTCAGAACATATTGTAATTCAAAATAGTCTTTCATTTTGTTTTCGGTCTGTTTTACAATGGCTTATAAAGTTTTCGGGTTTTGCATTCGGGCGGATTTCGCTGCTTGCCGGCAGGTGGGAGAGCATCTGCCGTAGGCAGATCAACCAGCACTGAACTTGAATAGAAGCACAATCCCGATAGCTATCGGGACCAAGTTTGCCCCAATTATTCATCGGGGTCAACCGCCATTGAGCCAAAGACCTGTTACCAGCCGTGTTTCATTCTTCCAAAGTTGTCATTCTTTATTTGTTTTGTCGTCAACTATTTTGGGAAATTTAAACAACAAAACTGTCGCCCATAGTTGCATAATTGTCTGTACGATATTAATTATACCAATCACAGGTCTTTGAACAATGTTGTTAATGATAAACGGAAGACCTATTAGTCCGAATACCAAAAACACAAGTAAAAGATATTTAACCCAGTCTTTACCTTGTCGAACTAAGAAACCTAGCCCTGCTATAAAAACCAATGTCAAAATTGCGGTTGCAATATTTTGTCCAGTGCTTAATAGTTCGCTTGCAAAGAAGAAGTTGATTAGTCCAAATCCCACTGTCCCGAAAATTAAGTTTGATGACTTGATGTAGTTTGGGTGGATTTGTTTGTCCATATGTATTGAGTTTTAGTTTTGATACGCTGTCTATCGTGTTAGATGATTTTCTGTCCCCAATATTTTTTCTATAGAGGTCAACGG
>JADBXZ010000123.1 GCA_020403265.1 Bacteroidota bacterium | reverse complement strand
GCCAAGGCAGAAGCCGAACGTTTAGCCAAAGAAAAAGCGGATGCCGATGCGAAAGCCAAGGCAGAAGCCGAACGTCTAGCCAAAGAAAAAGCAGACGCCGACGCGAAAGCCAAGGCAGATGCTGAAGCCAAAGCCAAGGCAGAAGCCGAACGTTTAGCCAAAGAAAAAGCAGATGCCGATGCGAAAGCCAAGGCAGAAGCCGAACGTTTGGCGAAAGAAAAAGCAGATGCCGATGCGAAAGCCAAGGCAGAAGCCGAACGTTTAGCAAAAGAAAAAGCAGATGCCGATGCAAAAGCCAAGGCAGAAGCCGAACGTTTAGCCAAAGAAAAAGCAGATGCCGATGCGAAAGCCAAGGCAGAAGCCGAACGTTTGGCGAAAGAAAAAGCAGATGCCGATACGAAAGCCAAGGCAGAAGCCGAACGTTTAGCAAAAGAAAAAGCAGATGCCGATGCAAAAGCCAAGGCAGAAACCGAACGTTTAGCGAAAGAAAAAGCAGATGCCGATGCGAAAGCCAAAGCAGATGCTGAAGCCAAAGCCAAAGCAGACGCTGAAGCCAAAGCCAAGGCAGAAGCCGAACGTTTAGCCAAAGAAAAAGCAGATGCAGACGCTAAAGCCAAGGCTGATGCCGACAAATTAGCAAAAGCCAAAGCAGATGCCGATGCAAAAGCCAAAGCAGATGCCGATGCGAAAGCCAAAGCAGACGCTGAAGCCAAAGCCATGGCAGAAGCTGAACGTTTAGCAAAAGAAAAAGCGGATGCCGATGCGAAAGCCAAAGCAGACGCTGAAGCCAAAGCCAAGGCAGATGCCGACAAATTAGCAAAAGAAAAAGCGGATGCCGATGCGAAAACCAAAGCGGATGCCGATGCAAAAGCCAAAGCAGAAGCTGATAAATTAGCGAAAAATAAAGCCGCCGCAGATGCGAAAGCTAAAGCCGAAGCCGACAAACTTGCAAAAGAACAATTTGAGCTTGAAGAGGCCAGAAAGAAAGAAGCATTAGCGCTTAAAAAGAAGGAAGAAGAAGAACGTAGAAAAATTGAAGAAAAAGAAAATAAGTACAAAGCTGCAATTAGTAAAGGAGATGAAGCCTTTAATAAACGTGATTGGACAGCTGCAAAATCTAATTACAATGAGGCACTGATTATTAAACCAAATGATGCTTATGCTACAAGCAAATTGAAAGAAATAGAATCAAATCTTAAAAATGTTGTTAAGCAAGGTGAAATTAAAGACAACACCAAAGGAACCATTCTGCCGACCTTAGGCGGAAATCCCGCAGAAGAAAAATATAAAACCGCCATTAAAAATGCTGATGAGCAATTTAAGTTAAAAGCCTACAAAGGTGCTAAGAAATTTTATGAAGAGGCTCTCTTGCATAAAGGAGGTGATATGTATGCGAAAAGTAAACTTATTGAATGTGAAAAATTAATTAACTCTGACCAAAATCAGTCTGTAAATGACCGTATTGCGAAACTATTGGCGAAGTATCCTCCCGGTGTAACTGAGGAAACTATTAATGGTCAGGGTGTTGTTATTATACAACGAGTAGTTGTTAAAGATAAGTTGGCATGGGTATATCAGAAAAAAATATTTAACTGGGGAGGCATTACTTGTTTTAGAGATGAAACTGTAATTACTGAAAGTACCTACGAAATAGAAACGCAACCTTAATTAACAATGTCAAATAGTCCGAAAGAATCAATTTTTGAAGGTATTTTTTGTACTGTATGTAAAAACACAAATCATAATGCTTTTAAAATATTATATGAAAAACCAACATTTTCTGTTACGACATGTAATCAATGTGGGCATGTTTTCATTCCTCATTACTTTCGAAAAAAAATTACTTACACTCAATACAAAAATAGCGAAGTAACAGCTGCCATAAGACAAGGAAATAATTGGGTTAAAATACAAAGACATAAACTTAGATTTAAATTTATTCAAAAATTTATTAGAAGTGGTAAACTCTTTGATTTAGGTGCCGGCTGGGGACATTTCATGCTAGCTGCCAAGGAATTAGGTTATGACATCTACGGTGTAGAAATTGCAGAACAACCATACCTTTATTGTAAAAATGATTTAAAATTACCCGTTGATCATATTGATTTTTTTGAATTAGATACAACCAAACATCAGTTTGATATAATTACCATGTGGGACGTTCTTGAACACATCGATCACGCAGATGTTTTTCTTGAAAAATGCAATGCTTTAACTAATACAGGTGGCTATCTTTTTTTACAAGTTCCTCAAATAGATAGTTACTTTGCAAAAAAATACAAAGATGATTGGAAAATGATGGGTTTAGATCACGTAAATTATTTTAGCAAAAAAACCATCACACAATTATTAGAAAGTAAAGGATATCAAGTTCTAAAAATAAAATCTTCCTTTGAAATAAAGTTGTTCTTGATGTACACCTTGCTTCCATTACTTAAAAAAATAAAAGGTAAACAAAAGAAAACAGTCAACGAAGTTAGCGCGCAAATTAATGCAGCAGAAAGGCAAAATTACTTTAATAAGTTCACATCCAGGCCATTATGGCAACTTAAAGTTTTTGTTTTTTTCCACAACCTACTCTATAATTTATTATCTTTTTTTAATATTGGAGAGGAAATGATGGTAGCTGCTAAAAAAATTAAGTAATTTGGCACAAAAATTGAATTAATCTAATAAATAAAACTAACAACATGAAAAAACTACTTTTTATTTTACTTGCAACATTTAGCTTAAATGCAGTAGCGCAATCAAAAATTAAAAAATTACCTTCAGACTTTTATAGCGTGAAGTGGATTTCTTCCAATGAAGAGATGGATGCCACAAGAGATTACATGACCTATAGAAAAGAGGGTAGCAGAGAATTTCCAATTGCGAGGTTCAGAGCCACATATACATTTGGAACAGATGGAAGTTGCAAATGGTTGAAACTTGAGCCTAATGATTTACAAAATATCGTTGACGGTAAATTTGAATTCAATAGACGCAAACAAACTATTAAAATATTTGATGAGAAGGGTACATTAGTTCAAACATTTAGAGTTGTGGGAATTGATAAAGATGTTTTAAAACTGAAAAATTTATAATTCAAGATTTAATCCTTCAAACTTATTTAAAAGTTCTAGCCAAACGGTTGGAACTTTTTTGCTTTCACCAGTTTCGTAGTCCATTGCAACTAAAACACCTAAACAATTTGAAGCAAGTTCTTGCTTATTTTTTATTAGCACATTTTCAATTGTGACGCTCTTTGTACCTACTTTGGTAATTCTGGTATAACACTCGAGATGATCATTTAAAAAGATAGGCTGAATATAATCCATCTCAGTGCGCGCAATTACAAAACCTTCCTTAGCCCAATTAATTTGATCCCTAAATACGTTATTAAAATAACTAACCCTGGCTAATTCAATATAATTTAAATAACAAGCATTATTCACATGATTTAGGCGATCAATATCACTAAATCGGATTTGAATTTCTATACGATGATTAAACCCTTCCATCACATTAAACCAGGCAACATACTTCCTGCAACTTCTTTCATTTCTTTTTCATTTAAAGCATTTGCCTTTTCCAGCGCTTTATTTAAAGTAACTACTAATTGTTCAACAAGCTCCGAATTATCTGAATGCTGTAAGGATGGAGTAATACTTATTTCTTTAATTAGTCTGTTACCTGTTAACTTAATTTTAATATCGCCACCTGCTCCATCTACTTCTACAATTGAATCATCTAATTTCCGTTTTACTTCTTCGGCCTTTGCTTTCATTTCGTTAAGCTTGCCCATCATGTCACCTAATTTACCAAACATATTCTTATAATGCTAATTGAAACCCGAATCTTAAACCAATATTCGCTGCTGGGTTTTCGCGGCGATACGTATTTCTAAAAAACACATCAACTCTAAATAACTTAAAAATATTTTCAATTCCTATACTACTCTCAACATAAGGGCCGTTTTCCAGAACATTCAATGTTGTTGGGAAAATTAGGGCTCTTTTATTAGCCTCATCAACTCTACCAATTACAGCTTTAGCTGTTACAACTTCGCGCCATTTAAGTCTTCGTAATAATGGTATCTTATTTAAGAACAAACCTTCAAAGTGATGAAATACAGACAAAGATGCATATTCATTACTCGCAAACTCATAATAGTTCATCATGTTAAAGGCCATGTAATCATATATATAAGTTTCGTTTCCACCATGAAGCTCCATCAGAACATAAGGAACCCTGCCCCAAATTTTTCCAGTTTCAATAATATAATCAGTATAACCTAATATTGGTGTAATTCTAATTCTATCACTTAAATTAAGCACTAACTTATGGTAATCAAACTCTGCTTTAAACGCGTTGGGTAATGATTTGGCGTAATTTAATTGAATTATTGGGTTTCGGGTTCCTAAAGAAATTCTTTGAAAACCTTCTCCAACAAACTTTTCCTTAAATGCAAATCGAGTATTAATTCGTACTTCAGTATTATTGATTCCCTCTTTTGGTCCGATTGAACCATCACGCTTAAATTCCAGATATTGATTTGAACCAAGTGGCGTAAAACGACTGCCTGATAAGGTTAATCTGGTACTTAAACCTTGAAACCATTCACGATCGTAGTAGGCTTCTGTTTTATCTACCCTTGTTAAATTGGTGAGTGGATTAGTTCTGAATAAAGAGGCAAGCGCGTTATCTTGAGAAAAGCCATTTGTACTTTGTCCCAAAATCTCATAATCACTACGATAATTCATGCCAACAATTTGACGAATTGGTTTCTTTGTTATAAAACTCTTAAAACCAAGCGCATACTTCCATCTCTCATCTAGGGTGCCATAAGCCACGTAGCCATTT
Organism: Bacteroidota bacterium; assembly: GCA_020403265.1. Lineage (GTDB taxonomy): Bacteria > Bacteroidota > Bacteroidia > B-17B0 > Aurantibacillaceae > Aurantibacillus. The sequence continues at coordinate 14,556 of JADBXZ010000123.1, read as the reverse complement.
AACTCGTACCATTTACTAAACAAATTGCTCGTTCTGCCGCCAAATCTAACACGCAATCCTTCAACCCTATTATAAGAAATTAAGTTGGAGTATGGGCCTATTTCAAAATTATTAAACTTCTTATATCCGGCAACCAATACATAAAATACATCCACCCAAGTTTTATATACAGGCAAGGACTGAATCGTATCAATCATCTTAAATATTTTCTTTTCACGAACAGTTAAACTATCATGCCTGTTCTCATTCCAAAATTCATCAGATTTTTTTAAAGCTGACTCATCAATAACTATTTTATCACCGAACTCATAAAATTTGTCATCCTTAGGCTGATTAAGTTTAATTTTTTTGTAGGAAGTCGTCTTTCGACCATAAAATCCTATCGCTTTTTTTGTCGGCGCAAAATCAATCACTAAACGATCTTTACTTAAAAACCATGTGCTATCCAAATAGCTAAATTCCTGTATCACATTAGCACTGTTAATGAAATTTAAATTAGCGTCCTTTGGCATGCTCATCTCCAAGCGCTTGATACCCCAGGTAGTATCGGCAATCCACAAATTTCCGGTAAAACTAAGTTCTTGAACACGTTTTGGTTTAAAGCGAATATGATATATATATTGATTATTCTCGAATGCACTGTCTTCCAAATAATATTTGTAATAAAAGAGGCCATTATCACTTACCGGACTTGGTAATTGTTTACCAAATACAAGAATATTGTTATCATATATATTAATGTTTTGATACATATCTCCTAACACCTGCGAAACACTTGCATTTTCCATTCCGGTAATTTTACTAGCAATTACAACTTCTTTTTTGCGGGTTGGATTTCGTTTGTAGTAAAACTGAGATAAATTTTCAATGATAAAAAAAGGTAAAGATGGCTTTTCACTGCTGTTAACACTATCCACATTATCAAATACAAATGCAATTGGTTTAAAAATTCGTTTATCACGCATTTCTTTTGGTATTCTCGTTAAGTCAAATTCCAACTTATTATACGTTTCATATTCATAAGCATCTATATTAGTCCGGTTATTCTTTTCTTTTTGCTTAACAGTGTTTCTAATGATACGATGTGCAGGATTATCACCTGCCATCACAACTACTTCATCAAGAACATTGTTACCTTCATTATCCATCGGGAAATTTATTTCCTGATCAGCAAGCTTTGGGTTAATTGCCTTAGCAAGTCGTTTAAAACCTACAAAGGACGCAACTATTGAATCAGTTAACTTATTGCACTTGATGACATAATTGCCATCAAAATCTGTTTGCGCAACACAGTTAGAGCCCTTCACAACCACTGGCACAAATGGCATTGCCTCTTTATTGCCTAGTTCATAAACTTTACCACGAATAGTATATTGAGCTTTAACATTAAAGCAAATTAAAACAACTATCAGGCTGATAATTCTTCGGGGCATAAGCCATAAAAATACAAAAAATGATTAATTTTTGCTAATCAGAAACTAGTTTAATTTGCCTAAACTATAAACGTAAAAAACATTTACCGAATAAGTTCGTTAATTATTTGCTCGGTTTCTTGTTTAAAATCATTAAATAAAGTGCCGGTAGCAGGGCCATTAAACCCTGTATGAATTCTTACTACTTGATGTGACCTATTTAAAAACAATAATGTAGGAAACGCACTTATTTTATTCAACGCAGATAATGTTTCACTTGCCTTTTCCTTTCCGCTTAATTGTGTGATTAACATGTTGTATTCAATTCCAAATCTATTTTTTAAGCGCTTCACTTGTTGTTGGGCTGTTTTGAAATCTGTTGTTTTTTCAAAAGCCAATGCAATGATCTCTAATCCATTCGATTTATACTTTTTATACAATTCAGATAAATAGGCTGACTCATCCATACAGTTAGGGCACCAGCTTCCCATAACTTGCAAGAGAACTACTCTATTTTTAAATTGCAGATCAGATAAACTAACCATTTTGCCGTTTAAGTCTTTGAACGAAAAATCAATTGGCTTAGACTGATCCTTTAAAAATGTAATTTCATTAGCATTCCTTAGACTAAAATTTTTATTTTCGCTAGCTTCCCAATTAGTTTGCCAATGGGCGCCACTGTAAAACTTACCTGTTAATTTTTTATCGTTCAATGTGGCTATAAATAAAAATGCATGGCTTCCATCAAAACAAGAAAGGTACATTTGTTGGTTGATTGTCATGCCCTCTAAAAAACGGTAGTCACCTGTCTCTGTTAGAAAAGTCCCTTCAATATAGTTAGTGTTTTCAATATGCTTAAATAAGCCAATTGCCTTACTGCTGTCATTCATGTTAGGTGAAAAAGTTGTTTCCCAACGACCTTCAAATTGTGTATTACCTGAAGTTTGTGCGAAAAGAAAACGCTGATTAGAAGGGTATGCTTTAAATTTTATTTTATTTTTTTCTTTACGATAATTATTTATCCAAACCCCGGAAATTGTATCTCCGGTTATCTGGCATTTGAACTCAGTATCAAAAACAGGCATTTTAAAAAATAAAGAATCACCCTTGTGCTTCAATTGATCTATTGTAATTCTTTCTTGAGCATTTTTAATTACTAATGAATAACCTTTTTTGAGTTTTAGCACATCAAAATTAAAAGGCAACTCAATTCCCTCAATTTCATTCAGTATCAAAATTCCTCTGTAAGTACCGGGCTTTAATTGCGTTTTAGCATTTAAAAGTAAACTAATAATTGAAAACAAAAATATGAAGCATTTTTTCATACCTTTTACTTTAACAATTCCATAGCTTCTTGCAAGGAAATAATTTCGCCTTTGAAGGTTGGAATTACAAATGCACCTGAGAAGCCTTTACCTTGGAGCTCTTTAAGTGTTTTATCCGCTTCATTGTAGTTATTGAAGTTACCGGTTGTAAAACGAATGCCCCCGGTATTAGTGCCTTGTTTCACAACATCACTGATGTCTTTAACCTGAGCGTCCATCAATCGTTCTGCAGTTGGTGTTTTAGTAATGGCTAATTGTATTTTAAATATTACTAATTTTTTATCTACAGAGCTAAACAATTTGTCTTCGCTTAAATCTTCTTTAAAAGATTTTTCAACCTTTGCATTTGTTTTGCTTAATAATACACGTTTACCATCTTTGTATGCCGTTACAAAAGCGTCACTGTAACCTTGAATAACAAGGTCTGCTCTAATAGCTGCTGCCTCTTCAATGGTTTTGTACCCTTTAGTAACGTATTTATAGAAACTATCGCCGGCTTTTAATTCGATAATACCAGTGCTGGTATTGAATACTTTTGTAGAAATTGGATGCTTAAATGCACCTAGCTGAACACGATAAAAAACATCTGATTTTGTAAATCCTTCATCCTCATTTTCATTGAATGAATTACCAGCCCCAGAATTGTTAACTCCCTTATTAGATCCTCCGTTATTTGTACCACCGCCTTTGTTATTTCCGCCCCCTTTATTATTTCCTTGATTATTTGTTACACTATTCCCCCCGTTGTTGTTACCCCCGTTGTTATTACCTCCGTTGTTATTACCTCCGTTATTATTGCCTCCGTTATTTTTGCCTTCATTATTGTTATTAGCACCTCCATCATTATTGCCGCTGTTGTTATTGTTTGCTCCACCATCATTTGAACTTGAAGTTGATGTTTGACTTGCAAGCAACAGTTCTTTTTCTTTTTCTTCCTTCATCAAGTTTTGTAATTCATCATCATTAACTTGTATAACATTTTTTCCAACCAATTTAGAAATACTAGCATTACTTAAACCATCTTTCCTGAATTCATCTCTTCTTCGAACAGCGTTTTTAACTTTCTTGTATTCACCTGCTGTGTAAACAATTGTTGTACCATCTTCAAGGGTGGTGGTTTTAACATCTCCTATGCTCAATAAATACGCCATCTCGTCGCTTGGGATATTTCCTTGATACCTTTTCAATTCAACAGTATACTTTACATTTGAAGCTGTCGGCAATTCCATTTTCTTGGTATTTAACGCGTATATATTCTCCACTACTTCGGTAGTTTTATCAACACCGGTACTATCATTCATGTATTGATCATACCATTTTTGCCAATAACTGTCATTTCTGGCAACACCCCTTTTATCCACTGTCATACCCGGTGGGGTGTCTAATTCAAAATCTAAATGGTTTGGTACACCATCTTTATCATCATCGGTTGGACAACCTTTTTCGTCTACCTTTGCACCTTCATCTGTTCCTAAACAATCATCAACAAAATCAGAAACACCGTCCTTATCACCATCCCACTTATCATAGGCTAGCCAAAAGGCATCATTCAATGTGTCCTTTTTGGTTTTTGTAGATTTTTTTGGTTTTGCAATTAAATCGTATTGAACAGATACTGAAGAGTAAGTGTAGTTATCTCTAAACTTTGTGCCTACCCTATTGCCCGAACTTTGACCTGTTAAACCATCAATGTAATCTGTAGTTGTAAAAAAGTATTGGAAATTTAGCTTCAAATCGATTCGATCTGTAACTTTCATAACGAAACCTGCCCCCACCGGCATTGCCCAAGCACGCTCCTGGTATTTTCCAAATCCGTCTGCATTGCGCTCGCGTATGTCAGTTTCATAAACATAGTCGCGCTTAATTTCAATGGCATTTTGTGCACCGGCACTTCCCTCAGCCATATTTCGGATACTACCATCGCTCCAATAATGATAAAAATTGCCGTTTTTGTCTTTTAAATCCGTTTTACTTAAAAATTCAAATCCACAAACACCAAGACTAATAAATGGCCTTACCCTATATTTGTCCGGAATAAAATTACCAAAGTCATACATTAGATTTAAACCACCTGCCCTAATTTCTGACTCGAAATTTTCATTTCTTGTTAGCCCGTACTCATTTGCCCCTAGCTTACCAAAAATAATATTGAAATTGAGCTGCAAATATCGGGTTAAACGTTGCGAAATACCCAAATCAAAAGCTGGCCTGGCTGTAAATGGATTTTGGAAATGCTTAGAATAAACATCACCATAAAAACCTAACCTGCCAGCGCCAAGAGATATTTTTGGTTTTAATTTTTGCTCAGCATTATCAGCACTATCCAACAAATATTTGTTTTGGTATTCATTTTCATCGAAAGCAGAACGCGATAGTGACTCCGCTTCAACGGTTTTGGTTGGGATAACCTGTGGATTTAAAATGCCAAATAATGAGTCACCAATGGTTAAGGGTCCTTTATTAATTTCAGGTTCTTTTTCGTTAATATAATATTGTAATAACTCCTCCGGAGTCATTTTGTTTAGGATGGCAGTATCAATCTGCGAATACCCACTAAAGGATAGAAATAATAGACATATAATAACTATTCTTCGCATAGTTCGAAACTATGTAAAGATAATTATTATTCGTTAAATAAAAAATTATTTAAACCACTTTTGGTTGCTTAACATCAATGCTTCTTGCACAGTTATCCGTTTTCCTGAATTATAAGCAACAACAAACGCTCCGTTAACACCTTTACTCAAAGTGGATTCTCTTTTGTCACGGGCAGATTTATACTCAGAATAATTCCCAATCATAAATTTTGAGAATCCACCTTGCATTTCACTACTAATTTTTTCAGTAATGTTAAAAGTACTAGCTAAAACAGATGCGCTAACTCCACTGTTAGAAAAGGCTCCTATCTGCACTCTATAATCTACATTGGCAGTTGAATTATTTATTTTCGTAGAAGTTTCTGTAGATCCGGTTATAGCGGTTTCATTATTTGTATTGTTGGTATTATTGATATTACCATTACTACTTGAGTTATTGTTGTTTGTATTCGCATCAGTGCTTTTCTCGGTAGATGTGTTATTTACAGTTGTCTCAGTAGAGGTTGTTGTTGACTTAGATTCATTTGGTGTAACAGCAATATTTGTCGTAGCGAGATTTAGAGGCCCTCCAAAGACAACATTTTCTTCGGTTACTAAAAACTTTTTACTTTGATTTTCTTCTAAGTATGCGTATTCACCTTTTAAGACTAAGGTAGAAGCATTTGCCGCAACCAAAGCATAAGATATAGATAAGATTTCTTTTTCTGGTACAGTTACCCATACAAATTTAATTTTATCATCTGCCGTTGTAAAGGAAGATCCTTCTGTAGTTATTGCCTTTGCCGCATAACCAGCGGGTAAATCATCGCTGTATCTTCCAAAACCTTTTGTATTCCCTTTATTTATTTTTAAGGTAATTATTTGTTCGTTATCACTACTTCCTTTACTAACACTTCGTTCTACTGCTATCTTGGCATTAGGTTCAAGGTTAGAACTCGGGTTAGCTGCACCTGTAGCGGTTGTATTATTATTTGAATTCGATTCGCTGGATGCAATTGTATTAGTATTAACTGAACTGGTTGTATTTGCAACAGCTCCATCTCCAATCATTAGCTCATGGGGCGTCATTTCAACCACTTGCTTATTAGCGCCTTCTACATAAGAATATTTTGCTGATAATGTTTTTGACCCGTTTGCATCTGACGCAGCCACCAAATTAAATTTAACAACTATTTCTGACGCTGCCGGTAAACTGCTCCATACCCATTTTGCGATGCCATCAACTGCGGTAAAACTAGCGCCCATATTATCAATCTCAGTAATGGTTAACCCTTCAGGAATGTCCATTTGTAGCTTCGCAAAGCCAGAAGAATTACCTTTACTTACTTTCAACTCTGCTGTTATTGATTGACCAGACTTGAGAGAGGCAGGTAAATTGCCGGTTACTGATACACCTCCATCGCCCATAAAAAGGCTATAAAAAAATAGTGTAACAACATTACAAATAATTATTATGTTATTTATCATGAGGGCTAAGATAGTTTAACTCGCATAGCTTAATATATTGCATAACAGACAATTAATAACACAAGATTGTTAATTCTGCTCCAATTGGCTTTTTGTTATCTCCAAAAAATGTCGAACTTTGCTTCCATGACTGACATTAACATTCACGTGCAAAACAACAACGAAAGCTTTACCACACTAACTGCGCCAACCGATATGGGCCTGAGTTTGATGGAATTTTTAAAAGGAAACGATTACGATATTTTGGCGACCTGCGGCGGAATGGCCTTATGCGCAACTTGCCATGTTCAAATACTTGATGGTTATGATCAGTTAAACGAAATACAGGATGAAGAGTACGCTATGTTAGATACTTTGCCGAATATTACAGACACCTCCAGATTAGCTTGTCAATTAAGAATTAATGAATCCTTAAACAATATTAAACTAAAAATAATGGGCGACGGTCTTTAAAATCTATTATTTTAAATTAAAATGCTCTGTTGCCATTCTTGCAATTTCACCGCCATAAGCTAGACTTGCAGTAGCAGCAGGGCTTGGGCTATTGATAACATGAAGTGCGTTACCACTTTTTTCGATTTTAAAATCATCTAACATTTCACCATCCGGACCCAATGCCATTGCGCGGATGCCGCATCGCGCTTCAACGATGTCGTCCATCTGTAAATCAGGTATTAATTTGCGTAACCGTTTAAGAAAGTAAGGCTTGCTAAAAGCGCCACGGTATTCGTCTAAACCAAAACGCCAGTGCTTCGCGAAAAATTTCCAGGTACCTTTATATCCAAAAGCTTCGGCAGTATCTTTTAAACTGAAGGCGGTTCTTGAATAGCCTTCTCTGTCAAAAACAAATACGGCGTTAGGCCCACACTCAACGCCTCCTTTAATCATTCTTGTAAAATGAACGCCCAAGAATGGAAATTTAGGATTAGGCACCGGATAAATCAAGTGTTTCACTTTACTTAACCCTTTTTGGGTTAGGTCATAATAATCTCCTCTGAAACCAACAATGGCGCTATCTGTTTTTGTACCTTCTTTTTTAGTAATTCTGTCAGCTTGTAAACCACTGGTTGTAATAATGTATTTTGCGAAGAAATTATCTTTTTCGGTAATAACAGTTGTGCCATTACTACTTTTCTCAAAACCGATTACTTTTTGACTTGTAAGTACTTTACTACCTGAATTTCCGGAGTTGACTAAAGTTGCGTACATTTTTGCAACATCACCATAATCAATAATACCTGTGCAGGCCACTCTAATACCTGCAATTCCTGTACAATGTGGCTCAATCTCTTTAATTTGAGCTGTCGTTATTAATTCAACACCTTCTACTCCATTTGCGATACCATTATTGTAAACCTTTTGCATATGCGGCAATTCACTCTCATCAGTTGCCACAACAATTTTACCGCAAATGTCGTGCGCAATTTTATAATCCTTAGCAAATTGAACCAATTCTCTACGTCCTTTTACACAATTAATAGCTTTATAAGAGCCGGGCTTATAGTACAAGCCGCTATGTATTACCCCACTGTTGTGAGATGTTTGATGCATAGCCACTTCCTTTTCTTTTTCAAGCACCAATAGTTTAAGATTTGGTAACTGTTGCGTTAACTTGTAAGCCGTTGCTAAACCAACGATTCCGCCTCCAACAACAATAACATCGTAATTTTGTTCCATATTTAATGAAGCAAAAATACCAAATTAATTACTATAAAAACAGTTTAATTATTTAATTCAATTGGACTAAAAACGATGACTCAAACTATTCTTATCTTAAAGAAAATAAAGTAACTTAGCGTTTATTAATTACTAACAGAATGAAGATAATTTGTATTGGTCGAAATTATGCGGAACACGCTAAAGAAATGAAGGCGGAATTACCAAAAGAACCGGTGTTTTTTATGAAACCCGAAACTGCTTTGCTTAAAGAAGAAGATTTTTATTTTCCTGATTTTACTAAAGAGCTCCATCATGAAATTGAGTTAGTTTTAAAAATTTGTAAAGTGGGTAAAAGCATTCAGCCTGAATTTGCAGATAAATATTACAATGAAATTGGACTCGGTATAGATTTTACGGCACGAGATATGCAGGCAAATTGTAAAGCAAAAGGATTACCATGGGAAATAGCCAAAGCCTTTGATAACAGTGCTCCGATTGGTGGATTTATAAACAAACAAGATTTGGATTTGAATAACATTAACTTCTCTTTAACTATTAATGGTCAAACTAAACAAGTCGGCAATAGCAATGATTTGATTTTTAACTTTAACCAGGTTATTGCTTACGTAACTAAATTTGTTACTTTAAAAGTTGGTGATCTTATCTATACAGGTACTCCAGAAGGTGTTGGTCCGGTTGCTATTGGTGATAAATTGGAAGGTTATATAAACGGTAATAAATTGCTTAACATAAACATTAAATAATTTTTTGTAATTTTATAGGAATGAATCGTCTGATTTATTCCGCAATGCTTTTATGCTTTTTAGCAAGTTGTGCTAAAAAGAAAATACCTGAAAACGAACAACTTTTAGGAACTGCTTACTACCCTGTTGAAAGCGGTCGGTTTATTGAATACGACGTTGACAGCACTGTTTACAATGATTTACCGGTTTCTGTCATAAGCCATCAATACCGGATCAAAGAAATCATTAAAGATCAATTTACAGATAGTGAAGGAAAGGTAGCTTATCGTATCGAACGCTACGTAAAAATTAAACAAGGCACCAAACCATACGATAGTATTCCATACACCATTAAAGAAGTTTGGATGCTCAATGCAACAAATAAGTCGATTCAAATTAACGAACGAAATACACGTTACACAAAATTAATTTTCCCGATAGAATTATATGCCTCTTGGAACGGCAATGCATTTAATAATCTTGGGGAGCAAACTTACTCATATGAATACATTGATAGGCAAGAAACAATTAATAGTTTAAATTTCGAAAACGTGCTTCAAGTGAAACAAAAAGACATCAAAAATTTAATAGCTTACGAATATGCTGCCGAAAAATATGCCAAAAATATTGGCTTGGTAGAACGTAAAATCATCAACATTTACTCAAATAACGTGTTACCTAATGTACCAATTGAAAACAGAATCGAAAAAGGAATTATTTACGCTCAAAAAATTATTGCATATGGAAAAGAATAAGTTAAACCTATTAATGCTGTGTACGGTTGTTTTATCTTTTACTGGCTTTTCTCAAGCCAAATACTGGGTAAAATTTAAAAACAAAACCGGTACACCTTATGTTACAAGCAACCCTTCTGCATTCTTAAGCAACAAAGCCATTTTCAGAAGAACGTTTTATAACATCCCAATTGATGTAGTTGACTTACCGGTTAACCCCAGTTACGTGAGTCAAGTGGACGTTATAACCAACGTAACCATCTTATATGTTAGTAAATGGTTAAACGGTTGTGTTATCTCTATACCAAATACAGCTCCATTAGCCGCTATTAATGCTTTACCGTTTGTTCAAAGCAGTGGTCAGGTTAACCGTTATAAAATTGATTTGGTTAAAGTTGATGAAAGTGTTTCATCTAACCCACTTGAACTTGCTAAACAAAGTTCATCAGGCTACAATTACGGCGGTGCTTTACATCAAACCAAACAATTGAATTTAGATTGTTTGCATAATCAGGGTTACCGCGGTCAAGATATGACGATTGCAGTAATGGATGCCGGTTTTAAAAACGTTAACATTAATCCGGTTTTTGACAGTGTTAGAAACCGTGGTGGTATTTTAGGAACCATTGATTTTGTGACCGGCGGAACCAGCGTATATGAAGACGATTCGCATGGCGCCTTAGCGTTTTCTTGTATGGCCGCCTTAAAGCCGGGCTTTATTATTGGTTCTGCACCTCTTGCAAATTATTGGTTATTTAGAACAGAGGATGTGAGTACCGAAACCATTAGCGAAGAATATAACTGGATTAGAGCTGCTGAGTTTGCTGATAGTGTTGGTGTTGATGTTATTACAACCTCATTGGGATACACCACCTTTGACAACGTTTCGCAAAACCACAACATGAGTCAGTTAGACGGTAAAACTGCGCCAATGAGTATTGCAGCTAATATTGCGGCGCGTAAAGGTATTTTAGTGTTAAACTCGGCCGGAAATGGTAATGGAAGTAGTTGGCCAAAAATAGGTATTCCGGCAGATGCAGATAGTATTTGTGCAGTAGGCGCGATTGACAGTTTGTCAAATGTTACCTTTTTTAGTTCCATAGGCCCTACCAGCGACGGTAGAATAAAACCAGACCTTTGCGCAAGAGGTGGAAACGCATGGGTAGCCACAACCAGTGGCGGTATTGCACCGGTTAATGGTACTTCATTCAGCTGTCCTATTTTAGCAGGGGCTATGACTTGCTTTTGGCAAGGGCACAAAGCTTACAGGAATGTAAAAGTGATTGACACCTTAAAAAGTAAAGCAACATTTAGTAATAACCCAAACAATAGTATTGGCTGGGGTGTACCCAATATTTGCAGCATACCGGTTATAAATCCGCCGGTGGGCATTAAACAAGTTAAGAATGATTTAGGTTTAAGCGTTTGGCCCAATCCGGCAAACACTCTCATTCAACTGCAAAGCAATCAAATCATTGAACGTGTAGAAGTTTACAACGCTATTGGAACTTTAGTGGAAACTCAATTTGCTAAAAGTAATCAAACAAAAATTTTAACCGACAGTTGGGCGCGGGGCACTTACCTCATTAAAGTGCAAACTGTTAATGGCACAACAGTTAAAAAAGTATTGTTAGTGGAATAAGGCTTGTTTGAATTAATTCGAGTGAAATAAACTTATTCTACAATTAATTTTTGTGAGTGGGTATTTAAATCGGCATCTGTTAAATTAGCAAAATAAACTCCTTTTGGAAAATCAGATATCTTAATACTTGTAATTTCTGAATCATTATCAAATTTCTGAGAGTAAACTAATTCGCCAAGATAATTTACAATGTGAATTATATATGACTTGGATCCATTTAAATTTTGAATTTGAACAATCTCTGAAGCGGGATTTGGATATAATTTAAAATGTGTGACGGTTAAATTATCTGTTAAACCAAGCACATAAATATTTGCGCAAGTATTTTCAAATCCCGGAGTCTCATACAAAGCAAAATTGTTATCCTTATAACATGTGAGTCCCGAAAATCCAATCTGATGCATGGTAGGTCCAACATCGCTCATAGTTTCGCATGATTCAGGTGTAAATCCTTTTTTAAGACTACCTATTTTTTGACAAACAATATCTGTGTATGTCGTCATAGCTGTTACTGTATTTGTTTCAACCCACTTAACCTGATATTTAAGCGTTAAACTTTTTAAACTCATTGAATTGATAACCACATGTCCGGTATCTATTACCTCAACAACTCTTCTTGGCGCATTACATACAGTTAATTCGGTTATGCCATCGCCACGATAACGTGGTTTTAACCATTTGCTGCCAATTGTTGCATTAAAATTATAAAGCGTGTCATCTAATAAATACACCACATTATTTTGCTCCCTAGTGTAATTATAACTTAAAAATTTATCAATAAGTCCCGCTCCCCAAAAAGGATTAGTACCCCTGAAGGACTCTTTTATTTTATTGTAAGTTTTTCCGTTTATTAATGTATCATTTAAATACTTATAATAGTAATATCCATTAACCGGCGGGTATATGGCATTGGCTTTATGATGCCATGTTGCACCGGGCTGGCACCATATTTGCGCCTTACCTTGAAAAAAAAGTAATATCACAGTTATGAATAAAAACTTTCTCATTCCACAATAATTTTTTGCGTAAAAGTTTTTAAATCTTCATCAATTAGTTTAAGAAAATAAATGCCTTTGGGTAAATTGGCTAAAGGCAGTTGGGCGTTGCCGTTATTAAATTGCAAGCGTTGCTTACAACATAATTGACCTAAATTATTACTAATTTGAATTTGCGCCCTTTTATTGGCAAATAAAGGACTACTTAAATTAACTATTTGATTGGCTGGTTGAGGGTAAATGCTTACGTCGACAGTTTGATAGCTGTTTTCTTCGATGCTGACAGGCGAATAATTACAAGCTAAAGTATATCCAGGAACTTTATACAAGGGAAAATTGTCGTCCTTATAACAAGACAAATCTCCATAACGAACATCACAGTCAATTGAACAACAATTATAATAGTAAAATGAATTTAGACCACCTAATTTTTCGACAAATAGATCCGTATTGCTTAATGTATATGTATTAGACCCAATTATGGCCAAATATGTATTGGTTACACCAACTTGCTTTAAAGAAACATTATTAATCGTTATGGTTGACACAGATGTTACAGCAGTAGTAGCATTTGAAACAGAACAAGAAGAATTTATTAATGCTTTCCATTTAGATCCAACCACAGCATTAAAATCACAAATTGTATCGAAACTTGGCGTTGTTGAATTAGTGCATAAACTTAGAACCCTATTTTTCACTTTTACAATAAAGTGACCTTTATAAAGATCATTAACGGGCGGAGTTAAAGGCGAAAAAGGAATGCCGGTAAATCTACGTGTTAACTCATAACAAGTATCACCTGCTATTGTTAAAGAATTTGTTACAGTTATTTTATAATGACCATTTCCATTTAGACCAGTAGCACCAGCATAAAATTGGTTTACGTAATAATGCCACTCTGCACCGTTTGCAAACCACATTTGCGCCTTACCCTGTAGGGATAATGATAAAATTATAATAAACACAAACTTCCTCATTCCACAATTATTTTTTGGGTATAGGTTTTAAAATCTTCGTCAATTAGTTTAAGAAAATAAATGCCTTTGGGTAAATTGACTAAAGGCAGTTGGGCGTTGCCGTTGTTAAATTGCAAACGTTGCTTAAAACATAATTGACCTAAATTATTACTAATTTGAATTTGCGCCCTTTTATTGGCAAATAACGGACTACTTAAATTAACTATTTGATTGGCTGGTTGAGGGTAAATGCTTACATCTGCTGTTTGGTATGTATTTTCTTTAATGCCAACTGTAGCGCAGTAAAAAGCTGAAGTATCGCAGCCAAGACTATCGTATTTGACAAAGAATACAGGGGCGTAATTGTTGGCGTTATTCATTAACCTTTGATAAGGCGCAATAATACCGCCATCGCTTGTTAAACTTGCCCCCCAAGAGTTGACTCCAAATTGCCAATTTTCATTAAAGTAATAATTATAAATTTTTTTATTAATTACATTACCATTTTTGGTAATCTGATACTTTTGGATCATTACATTTGCTTGAATATTATTCAAAATGTTTGTATCTAACATACCTATTGCTTCAAGGTTATTTTGATTGTTTAAAAACAAACCCGTGAAATGATTTCCTACATACTCTTTTCCATAATCTAAATCAAACAATGTTTGTAATGAATTTTCCAATACCTTAAATTTGACAATATAGGCCTTATTCGTGTAGTGACCGGAGATATAATTTTTATTTTTATTTCCAAATATGTAATAATTATTGTTTATATCTTTTATTATTCCAATGGCCGGATTACTCATCATGTAACTATTAGGCAGATCGTATTTGATATTTCCCAAACTATCAAACATGGTTACAAATCTTTCAGAAATTTGACTGCCATTTGAAAACGCTTTAAATCGCATACCGGTTACCAGTATGTTTTTAGTTGCACTATCTTCAATTACATCTCGGCCTTCGGCGTAATTAGGGCTGGGGTTATTGTATTTTTTACGCCAAAGTTCATTACCATTG
>JADBXZ010000122.1 GCA_020403265.1 Bacteroidota bacterium | reverse complement strand
TTTAATCAAAGAAGCTTGTAGCACCGATATATCGGGGTCTACTCATAGGATGCTGGTAATGGATAATGAAAAAACTTGCAGATATGGAAACGTAAAAGTAATTTTAAATGACCAACGGAATAACTTGCGAAGGCAGGGGGGGCTAAAAAACCCTCTTGCTTTCAAAAGTAATTTCTATTTCTTCTCTGGCTGCTAGCCTATATACATAGGACATTTTGTTAGCGGTAGTGGTTCTGCTGTCCAGGTGTGCTTTTTTACTACTTCCTTTTAAGTTTGGTGGTACTGTAAACTGCCCACTTCTTTCCTGAATCATAAGAACGTTCTTCTAAAATATCAAAGGATTCAGAGGTTACATTTGTCCAACGATTTCTGTTCAAGTAATCTGATTTCAAAGAACCCGCAATTCTTACCATTACTACGTCTTTCGCTTCTACTACCCATTTGTACTTAGAGTAATCTCCATTACGGAACGTAAATGTTTCAATCCAAGCATTTTCGGCAAGGTCATAGTAGCCACTTGTTAGATAGGTAGATTTTCTATTGTATAAAAGAAATCTCTTGTTTAGGCTACATCCCTCTGCGTTTAAAGTAATTGTCAATCTTCCGAATAGTTGCTCTTTACCATCTTCAACTGTATATTCTTCCCAGTTTCCTAAGAAGGGTTTTAAAATTTCAAATTGTTTTCCAATGCATTGAGGGACGTATTTTATGTCAGATTTTTTTTGAACAGTTTCAGATCTAACTATTTTTCCTAAGTCTTTAAAACTTAGTCCGTTTACGTTTACTGTTTTATGAGCTTTGCTTATAACTTGCCATTTTTCAGCTATTTCAGCATAAGTGCCAGCAGTGAAATACTCAACAGCTACAACAAAGTCCCAAGTCAAAGAGTCTTCTTTATTGATGTTTTCAATTAATTCATAATCATTGAAAAGTCCTTGCCTTACCGCAATACTGTCCATCACAAACCAGTTTTTCTTTAGAAAATCTTCAAGGTTATCTTTTTGCCCATTTACCGCTTTGAGATAAGTAAATGTCCAAGTATTTTGATTGCCTGATTGAGCCTTCAAATAAATAGTTGTGGTAATCAGTAGAAAACAAAATACAAAAGCTGTTTTTTTCATAACTTATAATTTTGAGTGATTTTTTAATTTCGAGTTAACAGTACTTTGACCCTTTTGTAGCTACCCTAAGGACGGAATTTTTAACACAAAACTTGATTTGAAAGGCTAATATTAGACTAAGCACAAGTTAGACTAAGCACAAGTTAGACTAAGCACAAGGATGTCTTTGGAACACAAAACCTCACCTTTCACTTATGTTTAGATATTAAATACTCATCTATTGATAGTTTACCTGCGCCATTGAAAAGAAAGAAAAAGGATACAAATAGCATTTGTATAGCTTCAAATGATTTTTTGTATTCATGTCCAAGATGAACCAATAAATAGGCTACCATGAAATTAATTATTAGTGGTATAGCAAACCATCTGGTTTTAAAACCAATGATTAAGGCAATACCTCCAACAAACTCGGTCAGAATATATAACCAAGACATAAAATAAGGAAAGGGAACACCTTTTGAACCTAACCATTCATAATTATCACTTCCAGCGGTGAGATTGAAAACAGCACCGTATGTATATTGAATTAAGTGATAACCAAAAGCAAGCCTAATGAAAACCGCTGCATAAGGTTGTAAATAGTCGAATTTTTTACCGAGAAAGTCTGTCATATTTTTCTTGGCAAACGTAAAACTTAGCGTCAAGAAAAAAATCGTACTAGTGCAAGAAATGATTTTAGAGTCTTATTTTTCTGATCCTACTCAAATAAGTAGGTGTAATGCCAAGATAGGAAGCAATATATTTAATAGGCACTCGCTGTTCAATATCAGGATACTTTTTACAGAATTTGGCATAACTTTCTGTTGCTTTAATTGATAACTGACTGCTGACTCTATCTTGGGTCGCCAACAATCTATTTTGAAGTAAAATGCGAAAATACCTTTCAAACTTTGGTACCTTTTAAAATAATAGTTCTAATTTTTCTTTATTCAGTCTTATTAGTTTGCTATCCTCCAATGCCACTATATTAAATTCCGCGGCAATATTTTGTGTAAAACTTTTTAAACTCCCAGTCCACCACCCTTCGATAGCAAACATATTTGTGTGGTCAACCAAGTTCTCATCAAGATAGAATGAACGTAAACAGCCGCTCAAAACAAAATACTCGTATCTACAAATTTCCCCTTCTGTTAAGAGAAACTCTTTTCGCTTTACTGTGATAATTTCAATCAATGACTCGAAGATGTTTTTTTCAAAATCTTGCAGGTCAATGATTCTGTTAATATTTTTATAAACAATATCTAATTCCATAACATTGTGATTGTCTACCATTTTGTAGAGTCTGATTTTCAAAAAAAAATGGCAACTAATCCAGTCGCTTTGAATTGGAAATAGAGCACAACACATTGATTAAAAATAGTATTTTTTCAAAACTAATCCATACCTGAAAAATAATGTTAGACAATCACATTGATTAACTTTATAAATTTGGTTGTTACTAATTGTTTTTTTAGTCATTAATTTTTACTGTTTAGTCATCGGTTAGATTCTTGAGGAGTCTGAGTTACCATTACCGCTAACGTGAGTATTTGCGTTCGAGCGGGGCTTCCGAAGCCGCGTGGTGTCCCCGACACCGAACGCAATAAAGATACGAAAACGTTGGATTACGCGTCAACCCCGCTTGACGCAAATACAGTGTTGGGCGCTGTGCCTACTTGCTCTTTTCTATTTTGTCAATTAGCTTGTCAGCTGTCTTTAAATATTCTAATATCTCTTTGTAGCTAAATCGAGCCTGACCATGAACGACCTGATTTCTTTTGTTCAAAAGTTCCTTCAATGTTATTTTGTCGAAATCGTCCAGAATTTTAGAATCATTTAGGAAATCAATTATCTCTCTGAAAGATCTATTTTTTTTTGTCGAATTGTCCCCAGTCTTTTTCTTCATTAATTCGTTTGTAATCCGCTCTACAAGGTGCCATCTTTTTACAATCTCAAATTCGTTTTCATGTAGAGAGTCAATATCCCGTTCCGATTTTAAATAGACCTGTCTTCGGTTTGTAATTTGACTGTAGAAGAATGAAATCAAAGTTAAAAGAATCCCAACGGCTGCGACAATCAGTCCCAAGTCTCTCTCAAGGGTAAATTTGGAATTTTGATACAAGTAAAGAAGAATTCCAATTACCGCATAAACTGCACCACTCATTGAAATTAAGAGATATAGTCTTTTTGTCTTCTCTGTCCTGATTATACTAATTTGATTTTGACCAGATTCCAAATATCTATTTGAATCTTTTGCCTCTAAAATGTCTCTAAGGGAAATTTCCTTGTCGTCAATATTCCTTTCTTTTGCTTGTGTTATAGCTTTTTCAAGGATTGAACGTTCATATTCTTCTGTGGCAGCCTTTAAAGCTTCTATTGCCGCAGGTGTTAGTCGTTTATATTTATCGTCAGTCATTTCCATTTCCTTTTACAATTAAATAAACAGAGGTACCTACTGCAACGATCAGAACAAAAAGGAAGAGAAGAAGATTTCCTGTGTTTTTATTGAATTCAGAAGTGTCCCAAAGTCCCCCAGCAAATAAAGAAGATACTGAAGCCAAAATTTGAATGAAAAGCGTCCACCCCGATTTCCTTTTACCAATCTTATATTTCTTTGTAAAAACGACCGCATCACTGATTAT
>JADBXZ010000121.1 GCA_020403265.1 Bacteroidota bacterium | reverse complement strand
TTTTGCCACTTGCCTTCCAAATCTCGATAAGTGAAAACATTACTTGCTGCAGTGTGCCTGTTGTGGATCCCATAGTTCTTTTTTCCTCAAAACTATGGCTCCCCTAAACTCCTTAAAAGATGTACTTTACCGAAGGGTTACTTTGAACGGAAGGGAGCAGTATGCGTGGCAATTTCATTGATGCGCTGGATTACCATTTTTTCATCTTCGGCACTGAGTGTCCGAACAGTACCTAACATTTCCACTTTTTCGGAAATGATATTGCTGCGATTGCCACCATGAATAGCACCAATTGTTATCACCAGTTTTTTGCTCAAAAGTTAATTTATATCTTAATGAATACTCTCACTCCCAAAACAATTTACAACTATTCTGATGTCGTTTGGGTCTATTAAGTTTGTGTGATTTACAGTTTTGGAATCTACATATAGTTCAACATTAAATTCATTCTCAGATTCAATAAAAACAACTCGTAATCCTTTTGTATGAATTACAAAATGTTTATATGAGGATTCCTTTATTTTAAACCCTAAATTATTCTCAAAAAACAATTTTGTCGCACTAAGTTTTTGAGTTCTCAGTGCAACAGATATTATGTTGGATGCCATTATTTTTTCTTTTTCAAGTCGAAAGAATAGCCAACACTTATATTGAATACAAATGGTGTGAAGCCAATTCCAGGATCAAGTGTTTTAATTTCTTCTATTTTGTTGGTTACTTTATTTTGATAGCTAAACTTATCGTTGGTAAGTGTAGAATTTAGAGTAGGCCAAAAGCGTATACTTGGAGCAATCATTATTGCCTTCAAGAAGTTAGTTTTATTCTTAAAAGGTTGATAATTTCCATATACCCCAATACCTAAGCTAAAGGTGTTGTAATCTGTGATTTGACTGCCAGCATTTTGCGGTTCACCATTATAGTAAAACTCAAATCTGTGCCATTTAGGTTCTACCCTTACATTTATCCATTCGTTTATTCTGTAGCCAACTCCAAAACCAGTTGTCCAAGGCATATGCACCGCTAAACCTTGTCTTTTTAAATCAGAAGTTACAGAACTTTCAGAAAAATCTAAGGATACTCCGTGTGAATAATCGAAAATTAGCCGATTGTGAATGTAATTCCCTTCAATATTGAAGCCTTTGACTAACAGTGGTTGTGTAAGTCCAAACACAACATTTACTTTTTTATCGGTTTTCCAGTCTTGTGCCTGTGAATGAAAAGCCATTGAAGTTAGCATTAAAAAGAGAAATGCTCTTACTGAATTTTGAATTTTCTTTGTCATGATTTTTTATGTTTAAAATAATGACACAAAATTCACTTACAAAAAATTGCTCTTAGTTCACATTTGTTAATAAATAGAGATTTGACTCTAAAAGTTAAGATTTTGGTTGTGTTTGAAATAGAGGGATTAAAATTTCTGGGAAAAACAGGTCGCCTGTTTTGGATATTGGTATGAACCTATAAATAGTATCTAATTGAGCAAAGTAACACGCGAAAATTAAAATTGAACTCCAGTACTCAGATTTAATGCACCAAATTTCCATTGGTCGTTGCCTATGCCACTAACTTCAACACTAGTAGAATAGTATTGACAGTTTACTTCTAGATTGATACCCACCTTTTTATTTTTAAATGGGGTTAAGGTATATCCTATTCCTCCGCCAGTTTCAAGCCCAATACCAAAATGATGAAGAAAATCTTGCTTTCCTTCTTCATTTAAAAATCGGTTTTTTGTCCATACTGATCCCATTCCAATTTCACCTTTAATATATAGGTTTGTTTGGTCAAATAGATAATATTGTGTACCTATCCCAAAATTGAGAAAATTAAAGAAATAACCTTCTGCAGCTCCACTTTCTGAAGGTGTTGAGCCCGTTTGTCCGCTATTTACGATTAAGCCAACAGATAAATTTTTTACTTTTGGTAAAGGTACATAAAATCCTATACCTAAAGTAAAGCCTGTGTTTTGTGAATAACTGCCTACAGCACTTCTATTTCCCATTGCATTTTGGTAATAACTTTCACCGTTTTGTCTAAGCTTATATGATTGCATTAGCTCTGAGCCACCATAAAATTGTGGTGTTACAAAACCAGTAGAGAAATAAACCCTTTTTTTAGAAGCGATATCATTTTGAGAAAAAACGCAAAATGATGACGAACAAATAACTGCAATTGCAATAAAAAGTATTTTCATAATTTTATTTTTATTTGCAAAATTCACTCATTATAAATCCTTATCCATTCACATTTGTTAATAAAATAGAAATTGACTTTTTATTTCCGCAACCTACTTAGAGATTGTGGTTTAATACCCAAATAAGCAGCAACATAATACTGTGGAACTCTGTTAATTAATGCGGGGTGGTTTTTCATAAACTTATAGTATCGTTGTTTTGCGTTTAGTGTCGCAAGGTTTGAGGTGTGCTCAGTATTTCGTATAAATGAAAGCTCTGTATAATAACTTTTCAATGCCATAAATTTTGGTTGTTTGCTAAAAAGTTCACCCATAGCCGTATTTGACATAGTTAACAAATGGGTATCTTCCAATGCCTTTATCCACATATCAGATGCAGTTCCACTCGAAAAACTTTTCAGATAAGCAACCCATTCATTTTCTATCGTAAAATCAGCAGGAACTTCTACACCGTCAATGATTTTGTAATGCATCATCAACCCTGTTTTTATGTAACCTAGGTGCTTGCTTACTTGACCTTCACTTAAAAAATGTTCTCCTTTAAAAAGAAAAGTTTCTGTAAATGAACTCAAAAAAAGTTTTATATCATCTGCCGAAAAATCGCCAATGGTTTTTATTTTGGTTATTAAATTGTCTATCATTCTAAAATGTCATAATGTTTGACTTTGTGATTTCGTTTTGAGGTGGTGTCCTAAAATTGGTGCTGACAAAAAAATAGTAGTAAGAGTAACGTGTTTTTCATTTTTGAATATCTGTTAGATGAGTTGAGTGTTTGATTGGCAATATAATAGGATTTTGATTAGCAGTTATCAAAAAAAAGGAGGGGATGATTTTAGATTACCCAATTTTATCGATTAGCCATCCAGTCAAACTCAAGCGCTCCCTTGTAGCCGGCAAGACTTCATGCTCCAAGAGATCACTTCGAAAACATACTAATCTTCCTGCTACGGGAAGAACATCTTTGGATTCATGGCCGATGAACATTCTTAATTGACCACCATCGGCCTCTTTCCAATCTTTATTTAAATAGCAAATGACCGATAGCTTTCGGTGATCATCTTTCTTGAACTGGTCGAGGTGACGTTTATAAAAACTGCCAATGGGATAGATCGTTTGATGCACCTCGCAGTCCTTTAAACTTAGAAAGAGACTTTGGTTAACAAAAGCAATCATTTGTTTAAGTTTACCAAGGTAAGTTAGTAATGGAGGCTCGGCATTGTTCGGATCGATCCACTGAATATAATCACCCCGAATTGCTTCGTTGATCTGTTTATCCTGATTTTTGCCAATACCGGCCTTTTTAAATTGCAACCACCCGTTCT
>JADBXZ010000120.1 GCA_020403265.1 Bacteroidota bacterium | reverse complement strand
CCAATTGTTCAAACTCTTGTGTCGATAAAAAAGGTTTCAATTCATGCCAAGTATCTTGTTTTCTTAAATGCAAACGCAAGGCATGAACCCAAGCGATCACTTTGTAAATCGTTTCCTTTTTAAATTGTTCACTTCGTTCCTTTTCGTAATTCTGTTGGTGCGAATGGCTGTCGGTAAATGTAATGACCAACCTTGCTAAAACACGACTTGAATTAATAATTCCGCCCCAAAGTGTTCGTGCTTCCCACCAACGGCTGTAAGAACTATTATTACGGAATGCAATGAAAATCGCCAATGCACTACCTAAAATCGCTGAAATAGAAAACGGCAAAGTAACAGCAGTAATATTTTGTTTGTGCAACACAAAAACAGCTACTGTTATGATAACAGCAAAAGCCAATTCAGTTTTTACATACTGAATTACCTTTATGGGATTGAAGTTTCTTTTTACTATCATGTTTTAGAATTCATGCCTGATAAAACCACCTACATTATATATTTTGGCAAATGTTGTATTGCCAGTTTGGTTAAAATCGGCACCTGCTCCAAACTGATAAGTTTTAAGCTGTATGCCTAACCTAATTCGTTGTGTGAAACTGAAATTTTCTGTGCTTACAGTTGGAAAAGCATTTACACTTTCAACTTGGGTAAATAGATTAACTTTTTCTGTTAGCTTTGGTGTGCATCGGAACAATAGAAAATAATCTAAGTCGGGTTTTTCAAGAGTTTCGCAAACCAACCAAGTAAATATGGTCATGTTTTTACTGATGTGAGCATATTGAATACCTGCTTTCGGAAAAACACCCCAACTCAAAACCTGTCCAACAATTACAGGTGCAAAACCTTTAAGTTTCTCGTGATTGTAAGATATAGCTTCTGTAAAACCGAACTGTGGCAAGTAGGAAGTTTTAGTCATTCGGTAATCTACACTTGCTCTATTTCTATTGAAGAAAAGCCAACGAGAATTTTCTCCTTGGTTATTTTTGAAATATTTGAAGAACATGATGTCAACAGTAGTGCGTTCATGTCCTGCAAAAATTTCCACTGGAATTTGTGCCTTTGCCGTGCTGCAAATTCCAATTAGGATTAGGAATATTGTTTTTCTCATTTTTCAAAGAAATAAAAGCAGGTGGGGCGAAGCCCCACCTGATTTAGATTTTTATTTTGTCAAAAGTTCTACTACCAATTCAGCAGCCGCAGCACCTGAATTTTGTTGTTGTCCAGTTACTAAGTTTCCGTCCTGAATGGCAAAAGATGAAAATGGAGCAGCGACTTTAAAAGTTGTTCCTGTTAGTTTCTTTGCTTCATCTTCAATTCTGTATGGTTGAATTTTTTGTCCCACAGCTTTGTCAGCATATTCTTCTTCTGCATCAGCAAAGCCAGTCCATGTTTTACCTTTTACCAAAAGTTCACCGTTTGATTTTTTTGCTTCTAACAACAGCGTTGTTGAATGGCAAACGGCTGATGCAGGTTTTCCAGCTTCGTAAAACGAAACGAAAAGTTTTTGCAAGTCAGTGTTGCCTTTGAAAGTATACATTGGACCTTGTCCGCCAACCAAGAAAATGGCAGCATAGTCGTTGTGTTTTACTTCTGTTAGCTTCTTTGTGTTTTCTAACATTTTGTTGAATTCAGGTTTCTGCATGTATCCCAATGAGATGATGTCATGTGCAGAATAACCGCTTGCATCAGTCGGATTTGAATATCCGTCCATTTCTAATTTGCCGCCTTCGGTTGAAACCAATTCAATTTCATAGCCTGCTTCTTGAAACACTCTCATTGGGTGCGTCAATTCAGCTGCCCAAAAGCCGATTGGCCAGCCTGTTTGTTTTGAAACCGATGGCGAACTTGCCACCATTAAAATTTTTCCTTTTGAGGGTGCACCGTGTGGGTGAACGTAACTCAATCTTTCTTTTGGATTTTCCATTTTACTGTTGTTTTTAATTGTTTGTAAATTTTGTGCGTAAACGATGCCACCGATTAAAGTCAGGGCAGAAGCGATAACAAGTATTGTCTTTTTCATTTTTTTTAAATTTTGATGTGGCAAAATTGCCACTATATACTACCTTTGCCAATATACTTACCCAATTGAATGATACACACTTTTAGGAAAGTATAAGTAAATTCAACACTTATAGCGATGCCAGAATTTTTATACAACAATAAACTCTACTACAATCCAGTCGAATTTGCAATGGATAGAATAGGAGGAACATGGAAAATGCCTATTCTTTGGAGGTTAAAAGATAAAGTGATGCGATACGGTGAGTTGAAAAAAGATATACCTCATATTACTCACAAAATGTTAACCAGTCAACTAAGAGAACTGGAAGAAGAAGGCTTTATAAGTCGAGAAGTTTTTCCCGTTGTCCCACCAAAGGTTGAATACTCCATTACCCAACGAGGTCAAAAAGCGATTGTCATTGTAGATACCATTCGTAACTACGGATTAGATTTGATGAAAGAATTTGGAGTTGAACATTCCAAAGTCACGAAGCACAAAAAGGAGAAATAGCGGGTCGGGAAAATTAGCTCTTTTGCAAAACTTTGGTCGTGTGTCGACTTGTGCGGTTTTGTAAATGTGCCAATGTGGGCAGGCTAAAATTATTTTTTAAAAAGTGCGGTGGGAAATTTTTAAATCCTTCGAGTCGGCAAAGTCAAGTCGGTTTGTGTCAAGTTACAGCGAAATTGTCTGCCGAGTTTTGGTCGTCTGTTGGTGGTCGAGTCGGTCGTCCTACTCTTGCTGTCCAGTTGTGAAGTTGTTTTGTTGATTAAAAGTGAAGTGTCAAGTTTTTTTACTTTATCATTTTCTTTGATTATCAAAGAGTCAAGCGTTAAAACCTTGTCCACCTCTTTATTGATTAATGAATCTAATGACTCAGTTTTGTTTTTTTACTCTATTAGTTTGGTTTCAACTTCGTTGCTTATGTTTCCACATGAAGACATATAAACAGATATTATGGCAAGTAGAAATAAATTTAATGACAAAAGTTTCATCGTTTAGAATTTTTAAGTGGGTATTTTATT
This sequence comes from Bacteroidota bacterium, assembly GCA_020403265.1. Lineage (GTDB taxonomy): Bacteria > Bacteroidota > Bacteroidia > B-17B0 > Aurantibacillaceae > Aurantibacillus. The sequence goes on along the minus strand of JADBXZ010000120.1, from coordinate 598 downwards.
TTTTGAAAATTACTCATTATTTCCCATTCTGTTCAGTACTTTATTTTCTTCCTTCCTTAACAAATCACTTTATCTTTTCAAGTAAATGCGTGTTGCAAATTCACTGGAGTACATGCAGCAATTTCCACCTATCATCTATTATTTCAATACCACATTAGAGAGTATGGATGATTTTCAATTAACAACATCGCTACATTTATCCCCCAGATAACTGGCACATTTATAACTTTAGTAGTATTGTATTTAATTTTAAAAATTCTAATATTTCCATTTGAGTTTGTGACGTTGGCAATATTTTTATTTTGATTTTATTTTACCTTTACTAATCTAATCATTCGATATCTAATCAATATTACAGGTTTTTTAAAGTTGTGTATTTTTATTGTTGACAACAGGATTCAGTCTTCCTGCTTTATTCAATTAAGTAGATTCAAGAATGCAATACAAGTTGTCGTCTTCCGATTTGCATTTACATTTATGCAAACAGTTTTATAAAAGGCAGTGTATGGGTTTAATTCCAGTTTAGGTTCCCTTGACACAATTTTAAAAGATTACTAGCCCGGGTGTTGCATCTATTTAAATAAATCCAATGCACTTT
>JADBXZ010000012.1 GCA_020403265.1 Bacteroidota bacterium | reverse complement strand
TTTTTTATTTCAATGCGGCTTTGATCAGGTAAAAACTGGGTGGCATTACTTGTACCCTCTAAATATATACCGTCCCATCTGCCTGTTTTGCTCCATGTGGTAATTTCACCGCCATCAACAATTAATTGTGCCCCTTTTTCAACAATAATTCTTCCTTCGCGCGCCATGTTGATTTTACAAGTAACTTTTAAAGTATTACCAGATTTAACCACAATGTCTTCATACATTTGAATGTCGAAATCCCAGGTTTCGTTAGAGTTTATATTTACGACATTTACATGATCACTAATTAGGTCTTTAACATATTGCCTTGTAGAGGCTAATGATAAAACCCTTCTCCTTCTACCCATTTGTAGAGGAGACATCCACTTATTATCTTGTCCTGACATTACATTGTTATCACAATTGTTGCTAGGAGTAAAATTATTACCACATGTTGGAGAATAACACGTACCCCATACATTACTAGATGAACAGAATGGATTATTTTGCAGAAAAACGTCACTTAAAAAATCTGGGTGGTTTGGGTCAAGATATTCATCTTCATATTTATGCCGCCACCCCATTAAATGACCTATTTCATGCAATATATGTTCATTAGCATACCAATCCCCTGCGGTTTGACCCAGAGTAGTTAATACACCTTGTGGTGCAGAAAAATCTAAATCACCACCAATACTTGTAGCTATTCCCGCATAGCCTAAGGCACCTTGAGTAAAGAAAATTGGGAGTGCATCACTCAACCTGGTTGGGTCGACATTATTATCAACAAAATTGGTTTTCACATAATTATAAAACGTTCCAAACTGAGTTGCTTTAAACATAATGTCATCATAATAGAAATAGATTCCAACGCACTCATATTCAACCCTAGAATCAGATATATGAGGTGGAAAATTAGGAAACGTATAGCCTAATCTTGCAGCAGAATAGCGGGAATAAAATTTAACGGCACCATTAATACTATTTAATCTTGCAAGATCAGTTGCATTATTTTTATAAGCAAATGAAGTTTGTGAAGTAGTATCAAAGATATGCAATGCATATTTAACAGTAATGATGGGTTGCGTGTTATTTGGAACGTAATTCGATTGCTTACCCCATCGTGTATTGTAAGCAACAGAATTGTATGTGCAGTTGGGTGGTTGATTTGTATTGTTACTTGAACTACTATTAGCAGTGTTACCACAAATCCAAGCAGGCTGAGCAAGTAAAACGCTCGGTAAACTAAGAATTAGAAAATAAAGGCAAAATAATTTTGTTTTCATAATTGTTTTTAGTTTCCAAGGCCCTTTAGAAACTTTTTAGTTTTTTAAAATTAGGCGTGAACCTTTGCTGAACATTCTAACTTAAAGTGGGCACCTCGAAGAGCCTTACAAGATTAAAAGGAACAGGCAAAAGAACAAGCCGTTTGGCGTGTTGCTTTATTCTGCCCTTCTGCTTGTAAAGTTTTCGAGGTTTTACTTTAACAGAAGAACTTTAAGCAACGCTTAATATCTTTTAGTAACAATTTACTTAAAAAAATATATAATATTATTTGAAAAGTACAAATTTTGTTAAATGAAATTTTGATTAATGTTTAAGCTGTGTATTAAAAATGAAACCTTTATTCGTCTGTTATGATTAATTCTTGTAAGTAATTTCAAATGAAATCGTCTATTAATTTATGAGAGACCGTTTAGTAATTTGTTTAGTAATTTTTAATTTTCTAAACTTCCAATCACAAACCATCCGTTGGCAGGCCTGGGGTGATGCAGCTTTTAAAGCTGCTAAAGAAAGTAAAAAACCAATTTTTTTAGATGTAGGCACCGAGTGGTGCACTGCTTGTAATTTGATGGAAGAAAAAACCTATACAGATGCAGGTGTTATTAAATTATTAAACGAGCGGTTCATTTGCATTAAGGCCGATGCTGAAGCTCAACCTGATGTGGGGTCGCGGTTTTTAGAGTGGGGCTGGCCGGCTTTGATATTTTTAGATTGCAACGGCCATCAATTAATGGCCTTGCAAGGAAACAGACAGCCGGTTGTTTTTACAAAAATTCTGAATACGTTTTTAACCAATTATGCCAAAGGAAAATTAACAGCCAATAAAAAAGATTATTATGTTGTAGAAAATAAAGAAAATTTACCCCTAAAACAACTGCTTAATAAAGCTGATAAGCAATTAAATTCTTATTATGATTCTGTTTACTACGGTTGGGGTTTTAATTTAAAGATTCCATTATATCAACCCATTGAATATAGTTTTTGGCAGGCCAATGTAAATGGAGATAAAGTAAGCTTTAATAAGGCCATTCAATCTTTAAACAAATATGCAAAAACCAGTGATCGTGTTTGTGGCGGTGTTTACTTTGGTTGCACCAGCGAAGGCGACTGGGAAGGTGCACAACCGGAGAAAAGAGCAGAATATCAGGGAGGTGTTTTAAACAATTATGCCGAAGCCTACGCGGCAACCAAAGATGAAAAATGGCTGTTCGAAGCAAACTTGTTAAAAAATTACTTATTAAAGTACCTTTTACACAAACCGGATAGTTTGTTTTACAATAGTCAGGAAGAATATGTTGATTTAAGAGATTTATCTAAAACAATTGAGCCGGAAAAATATTTTACCTTGTCTGAAAGTGAACGTTTAAAATATGGCGAGCCACCAATAGATAAAACGCTTTATACAGATATTAATTTTAGAATAGTTAGGGCTTTTTTAAAATTATACGCAGTTACAGGAGATTCAAGTAATTTAAAAATTGCCAACAGCGTTGCTAAAAGCGTATTTAACAACGCATATTTAAAGTCGGGCTGGTTTAAAAACGTTATTAAAAATTTGAATAAAACAACACGTATGCGAAACTTGCCAAGTGATAGTAGCCAACAGAACATAGTCTATTTAAAAGCGCAGGGGCAAGCGGCTTTGGCGATGTTGGATTTATATCAGTTTACGGCGGATAGCTTTTGGTTAGAAAAATGTAAACAATTAAGAAAGGTAGTAATTGAAAAATTGTACGACAAAGCGTACGGGGGTTTTTATTCAACCAACTTGATGCCGGTAAGTTTGGGCGGTAAAAAAACTACCACAAAGGTTGTGTATGAAAATGCTTTGTTTATTCGATTCTTAATAGAGTTAGGCGATATTACAGATTCTAATGAAGATGAACTGCTTATTACAGAAACATTAAACGCAGTTGGCACAGATAAATTATTGCAAAATGAAGAACGTTTAATAGCTGATTTTAATCTTGCAGTAAACAAAGCCCTTAACCATCATTTGATTTTTACGGTAGTTTCAACGGATTTTAATTCGCCCGAAACGATGCAACTAATGAAGATGGTTACTTCGTATTATCATCCGCAAAAGTTAATGAAATTAGAAACTCCGGGCCATTACCCAGACCTTGGAAAACCAAGTTTATTTGTATGTAATCAAAATTTATGCTCAAACCCATTGCAATTAAATGCAAGTTTAGAAAAACAAATAACAGCATTTATTATGAAGCAAAGTTCATCCAATAAAGATTAAAAAGGAAAGCTATTCGAAAGTAACACCCTTTTAGTTAGCAGCATCTAAAGAAAATGTAAACTTGGTCCCTTTGCCAAGCTCGCTTTCAACAACTATGGTTTTGTTATGTGCATCAATAATGTGTTTAACAATAGCCAACCCCAAACCGGTACCTCCTTGTTCACGACTACGACCTTTATCGACTCTGTAAAAACGTTCGAACAAACGCGGTAAATGAATGGATTCTATTCCGGCTCCGTTATCTTTTGCCTCTACCAGCACATCGTTATTTAAAAAGTTGAACTCTATGGTTGTTTTCCCATTTTCTTTACCATATTTAACACTGTTTGTAATTAAATTTACCAGCACCTGCCTAATTCTATATTTATCGGCATTTACCATAATTGGCTTGTCATATTTTTTGGCAAGCTCCAAACGAATATTTTTTTTGGAGGCCTGCATTTCTAAAGCAGCATAGATTTCTTTTGTTAATTGGGCTATGTCAAAAGGGTCAATATCAAGAATTAGTTCACCTGTTTCTAATTGCGTAATCGTTTCTAAATCATCTATAATATGAATTAAACGATCTGTACTTTTTTCAACACGCTTAAGATAATTCATATTAATCTCTTCGTCTTCTAAGCCGCCGTTGATAAGTGTATCTACATAACCCTGAATGTTAAAAACAGGTGTTTTTAATTCGTGAGAAACGTTGCCTAAATATTCTTTTCGATAACTATCTAAATTATTGTAATAGGCAATTTCTTTTTCTCTTAACTCAATAATATCATCCACGCGTTTATTTAGAGTATTTAAGGCATCTGGTTCTTCTAACTGATCATAACTTTGGGGTAATTCCTTAATAAATAATCTTTGTTTGATGCGTTCGTTTAATGCGGTTATTAAATGACTGACTTTTGAAAAATAAAGATAGTACATCAAAGCAAAAAGAACTAAAAAGCATAAAAACAATACAAGTAAATAAAGAGCAAATTCAAACGGTTTATTAAACATTGAGTCAAGTATGATTAAGCCAACTGTAATAAAAACAGATCCAACGCTGCTATATTTAAATAATAAATTACTAATGTTAGGACTACTCATGCGTATCAAAGTTAAACAATCTTTCAAATTCTTCTAATAAAACTTAATAGGTAAAACAAAAAACATGTTTATCTTTGTTATTAATTATGACGATAGCGTTATATGCCCGATCTACCGCTGATAATGGTACGGAATACATTCAGTTAATCTACAACCTACTAAAAAAGGAAAGTGTAGAGTTAATAGTTTATAGGCCATATCTTAATTATCTGCAAAAGTCCTTCAATTTCACACTGAATCTCAATACTTTCAACAACAGTGAAGAGTTAATTTCTAAAGCAGATTATGTCATATCTTTAGGAGGCGACGGTACTTTATTGGAGACTCTTGATTTCATTCGCAAATCCGGTATTCCGGTATTGGGCGTTAACACTGGCAGGCTAGGTTTTTTAGCTTCAGTTAACAAAGATGATTTACAAAAGGCACTACAGCAGCTCCTGAAGGAAAAATTTACTCTGGATAAAAGAGAATTAATTGAGCTAAGCGGTTGTGAGAGTTGTTTTGGCGATGTTAATTACGCCCTCAATGAATTTACAATTCATAAAAAAGATAGCGGCGCAATGATAAACATTGACGTGTTTGTAGATGATGTTTTTTTAAATTCTTACTTTGCTGATGGTTTAATAGTCAGTACAACTACGGGATCCACAGCTTATTCTCTAAGTTGTGGTGGCCCAATAATGGTGCCTGATTCCGATAATTTTATTTTAACCCCAATTGCACCGCATAACTTAAATGTTAGGCCAATTGTTATTTCCAATACCAAAAGCCTTGAAATAAAAGTGAGTGGTAGAAGTGAATCATTCAATATTTCACTTGATTCTAAAAGCACTCAAATAAAAGCCGGAACTTCTCTATTCCTGAAAAAGGCCGACTTTCGATTTAATCTTATAAATCTTGAGGGACAGCATTTTTTTACTACCCTTCGAAACAAGTTACTTTGGGGAATTGATAAAAGGCAATAAACTGGTTTAAATACTTTGTTTCTAAACCTGTTTAGAATTACCTTTACAAGAATAAAGTAATTGTAACATGAAAAAAATTTTTACAACCATTTGTTTAGCCGGCAGTTTAATTCAGTTGTCTGCGCAAAACAGCAATGATAAAACCTGGGCGCCTGTTTTGGAATCAAGCATACCAAAATCAGGACTTCGCCAAATCATTCCTCAAAAATATTTAACTTACAGGTTAAACTTGGCTGATTTAAAAGCGCTTTTAGTAAATGCCCCGAATGAAAAAACAACACCCATTCACAAAAGCGCATGTGAAATATCTTTACCGGTGCCTAACGGTCAAATTCAAAAATTTAAGGTTGTTGAGGCACCAATTATGCATCCGGATTTAGCTTCGCGATTCCCGGATATTAAAACATATAGCATTAAAGGAATTGATGATATATATGCCAATGGAAAAATTGATGTGAATGAATTTGGATTTCATGCGATGATTTTATCGGCTAATGGGGATTTTTTTATCGATCCGTATTGTTTGCAAAACACAAATGATTACATTACATATTACACAGCTAACTTTGTAAAACCGGAACATTTAAGATTGCCTGAAGTTGGATTACTTGAAAACCCTGAAAAACCAAAAACATCACAAATTCAATCAGGCTCTAATTCCACCTCTAGTTCTTTATTGTCAGCTCCCCCTGCAACATGTGTAGGGACACATCTAAGAACCTATCGTTTAGCAGTAGCTTGTACCGGCGAGTATGCGGTTGCCGCTACTGGTTCCACAACACCAACTGTTGCTCAAACCCTTGCTAAAATTGTAACAAGTATTAATCGTGTTGATGGCGTCTACGAAACAGAAGTTGCGGTGAGAATGGTTTTGGTTCCGACACAAACATTGGTTACATTTACAAATGCCAGTACCGATCCTTTCACAGGAAATAACAACGCAAATACATTAATTAACGAAAGTCAAACTGTAATTACAAATACCATCGGTTCGGCAAACTTTGATATTGGACACACTTTTAGCACAGGCGGTGGCGGATTAGCTGGTTTAGGTGTGGTTTGTATAACCTCACAAAAAGCACGTGGTATAACCGGAAGCCCTAGTCCTGTTGGAGACCCATATGATATTGATTATGTGGCTCATGAAATAGGGCATCAGTTTTCCGGCAATCATACCTTTAATGCAACTTCCGGAAGTTGCGGCGGAGGAAACAGAAATGCTTCTACCGCAGTTGAACCAGGAAGTGGAATTACAATTATGGCTTACGCCGGTATCTGCGGAACAAATGACATAGCAGCAAATAGTATTGCGTATTTTCATGCTATTAGTTATGACGAAATCGTCAACTTTACACATTTAAGTTCCGGTAACAGTTGTGCTGTTACAACCACTTCTGGGAATAATCCACCGGTGGTAACAGGTTCACCTGCTTATGCAATACCGGTTTCTACACCTTTTTCATTAACAGGTTCGGCAACCGATCCAAATGGCGACCCATTAACTTATTCCTGGGAAGAGACAACAGTTGGTACAGCCGGGAACTGGAATGCAAATGTTAGACCATACTTTAGATCATATACACCAACTACAACAGCTACACGCTTTTTCCCGTTACAAAACTTGGCGTTATCAGGTAATTTTACAGGCGTAAAAGGGGAGTATATGCCAACAACTGCGCAAAACTTGTCTTTCAGATTAACAGCCCGTGATAATAAAATGGGCGGCGGCGGTGTTTGTTATTCAAACACCAGTATTAATGTAGTTGCAGGGGGTGCTTTTAGTGTTACTTTGCCAAATGCATCAGGCATTACTTGGACTTCAGGTAATACAGAAACAGTAACATGGGATGTCGGTTTGACCAACACTTCACCTGTTTTTTGTGATTCGGTAAGAATATTAATTTCTCTAAATGGTGGTACAACCTATTCAATACTAACTAACTCTACGCCAAATGATGGCGTTGAAACTGTTGTATCGCCTACTGTTTCTTCACCAAATACATCTTGTCGAATTAGAGTAGAAGCCAAAGGAAATATTTTTTACGACATCAGTAACAATAATTTCACAATTACAGAGTCTCAAGTAGGCATTAAAGTAAATAGGGCCAATCCAGTAGGATTAAATACTTTTCCGAATCCATTCGGCAATCAGCTGACTATTGTTGCAGGCTCTCTAAACCCAGCTCACCCAACTTATGTAAAAGTGAGCGATGTTTTAGGAAAATTGGTTTTACAAACAGAATACAATGGAAAATCGGTTTTGAATGATGCGTTAAACACAGAAAGTCTAAAAAAAGGTGTTTATTTTATTTCCGTTGAAAATAATTCGAATAAGTCTGTTACAAAAGTGATTAAAGACTGATTTTAATAATAATCGTATTTTTTAAATAATTAGACCATCCAAATTAACCGGATGGTCTTTTTTTATTGCAGGAAATCTAGCAAATCACTACATTAGTATTCTGTAAAATGATCAATAAGCCTCTTTTAGAAGTTAAAAATCTCGTTACCCAATTCAAATCAGAAGATGAGTATGTAAAGGCTGTAAATGACATTTCATTTACTTTACATCAGGGAGAAACCATTGGCATTGTTGGCGAAAGCGGGTCTGGGAAATCGGTTACTTCTTTATCCATTATGCAGCTTATTCCTAACCCACCGGGTAAAATTACAAACGGTGAGATAATTTATCATACAAAAGACAACAAAACAGTTGATTTGGTTAAAACTGATAAAGAAAGTATGCGGCAATACCGAGGAAACGAAATTGCTATGATTTTTCAGGAACCAATGACTTCTTTGAACCCCGTTATTACATGTGGGCAACAAGTAATGGAGGCAATTTTGTTGCATCAAAAAGTAAGTAAACAAGTGGCAAGGGAGAGAGTAATGCATTTATTTAATGAGGTGCAACTGCCAACTCCACAAAGAATTTTTAATAGTTACCCACATCAAATTTCCGGGGGCCAAAAGCAACGTGTAATGATAGCTATGGCTATGAGTTGCAACCCAAACATTTTAATTGCAGATGAGCCAACAACCGCTTTAGATGTTACTGTGCAGAAGACAATTTTAGAGTTGATGCAAAAATTGCAAAGACAGCATCAAATGGGCATTTTGTTTATTACACACGATTTAGGTGTTATTGCTGAATTAGCGGATACTGTAGTTGTAATGTATAAGGGGAAAATAGTAGAAAAAGGACCTGTATTACAGATTTTTAGTCATCCACAACATCCATACACGAAAAGTTTACTGGCTTGTAGACCACCATTAGATAGAAGGTTAAAGAGATTACCTGTTGTAAGCGATTTTATGAAGCGAAACGAAGATGGTGAAATTGTGGAAGTTGGGATGAATATCAAAGAGGCAATTAACGCTGTTTCGATAAGCAATGAAGAAAGAATTCAGCAACATAAGGAGTTATATCAAAGAGATAAAATTCTTGAAATACAAAACTTAAAAACATGGTTTCCGGCCAAAAAAACCATATTTGGTAAGGTTTTAGAATATACCAAAGCGGTTGATGACGTTTCTTTTGACGTATATGAAGGCGAAACACTTGGTTTAGTGGGAGAGAGTGGTTGTGGCAAAACAACTTTAGGAAGAACTATATTAAAATTAGTAAATGCTCACGAAGGAAAAATAATGTATAAACGACAAGAGTTGATACGGATGAAGGAATCTGATTTCAGAGATATTCGTAAAAACATGCAAATTATTTTTCAAGATCCATATTCGTCACTTAACCCTCGAATTACAATTGGAGAGGCCATCATGGAACCAATGAGAGTGCATCAGATCCTTAAATCTAATAATGAACGACGCGATAAGGTATATGATTTACTCAAAAAAGTTGGCCTTGAAGCGAAACACTTCAATCGATATCCGCATGAATTTAGTGGTGGACAACGCCAGCGCGTTTGTATCGCAAGAGCTTTAGGCTTAAACCCTCAATTTATTATTTGTGATGAAAGTGTAAGTGCCTTGGATGTGAGTGTTCAGGCACAGGTGTTAAATTTATTGAATGAATTAAAACAAGAATTTAAGTTTACTTACATCTTTATTAGCCACGATTTAAGTGTTGTTAAATTCATGAGCGATCGCATGGTTGTAATGCAAAAGGGAAAAGTGGAAGAAATTGGGGATGCCGATGATATTTACTTTAATCCTAAAAGCGAGTACACTAAAAAGTTAATTGATTCCATCCCGAAAGGTAATCTGGAAGACATTAAACGTAATCAGGATAAAAAACACAGTGTTTTACAATAAAGCTTGCGTTATTTTTTTATAGTAACATTAAGTTTAGCTACATCTCTGGCCTGGGTAATTTACCTATACAACATTGATGCGTTTGAAAAAGAGAAAATTAAGAACATCGTTTTTGTGTTTTTAATAGGCACTATTTTTCCATTTATAATTTATCCAATTCACGACTTCGTTTTTAAACCACTTCAAATTTATCAGGGCGAAGGTTACCTCAGTTCTTTTTTATATAATTTTTTAGCTGTTGGTTTATTGGAGGAGTGTATAAAACTAGTTCCAACATTATTTGCGCTTTACGCATTAAAAAATAGTATTTCAGAGCCTTTTGATTTCATTAAATATTCCGGAATTTCTGCACTTGGCTTTGCTTTTGGCGAAAACATTGAATACGCCTTGAATTATGGTACGCAGGTTTTAGTGTCTCGTTCAATTTTATCTGTGCCTGCTCATATGTTTTTTGCCTGTTTAACATGTTATGGTTTCATATTGGCTAAATACCGTAAAAAGGGAGTTGGTTATATTTTCATTTTCATTATACTTGGTGCCTTAGCCCATGGGTTATTTGATTTTATACTTGAAACTAATTGGTTTGCTTTAAGTATGATATTATGCGTGTTGTTATTTTGCTTTTGTTTGGAGGCTTTTGTTGAAATGACCAATAATACATTAAATGTCTCTCCACACTATAATCCTAAAATAGTTATCGATCAGGTTGTTGTTAGAAAACAACTTTTGCTATTTTATTTTCCAATAATTATTACAACAATAATTGTTGCTACTTTATACGATGATGCTGAAAGTGCTTTAGGAGCTTATATCTATTTGATGGTTTGGCAATCATCTTTAATAGTGTTGATGTTTTATAGAATGAGTCGTTTTTCAATTATTGAAAATTACTGGAAGCCCATTCACCCATCATTACCCTTCACATTAAAAAAGAAGATAGGTTCAAACGACGTAAACATTTTTTTTGGTTTGTTAACTATTAAAGGAGAAGGATACAATAGCGCAAGGTTGGCTAGCCTATACGATGAGGATATAATCGTAAAGGGGCTTCACAAATCCAGCTTATTGTCTAAAACCTATAAAGCAAGAATAATCAAAAAATCCTATTTAAGCACTGAAGCTATTTATATTTTAAGCATGACGGATGAAACTTTTCCAATTAAAAACAAAAGTTTCATTGTAAGAGCTAAAACTAATGGCATAAGCCATACCATGAACAACAACCCTATTGTTTCTTTAAATAGCCTTAGCCCTGAACAAAAATTGGTGTTTCATGAATGGGTTATTTTAATCAAATCTGAGAACAAGGAAAACGATTAAAAACTTGTTTGTTAAAATATCAACACATAAGAAATTCAGCCTATTATCCATCAATTTAAGACCTAAAGCATTCTGGTTTTTTAACTTTAAGATTTGGATTAACTTACTGTTAAGGTATAATTTATTTAGTATCTTTACTTTTCCTTAAATGAAGGTTATCATAAATAGTTGGTTTTTAGGATTTATTCTATCGTTAAGTTTTCCTTCGTTTGCACAAGTAAAAAAAGACACTACACAGCGTGTTAATGTTCTTAAAAAAAAGATAGAAAGCGAATTTGATATCAAGAATTATAAATCAGACCCTCATGATAGATTAATTTTTGAAATAAATCACACCGGATTTTTAGGTTTGTCTAATGATGTTAAACAAATGCATGAACGTTGTATAGGGTTTAATTTTGCATTTATGTTTGATAAGCCCTTCGGAAGATCAAATTTTAGTTTTGGATATGGTTTGGGTTTGCTCAGTCACAACTTTCACAGTAATGCAGATTTTATTTATTCGAGAGATACTTTAACTAATGCTCAACTTACATCCTTAAGACCATTTAATAGACCATTTACTTTGAATCGATTTGGGCAAAAGTTTTTAGAGGTTCCTCTTGAAATAAGATTTAGAACAAAAACTGATCGACAGTTTAAGATACATGCCGGAATAAAACTGGGTTATGTGGTAAACGATTTTCGATCGATTAAGGATAATGACGGAAAAATTAGGGTATACGATATTAAAAATATTAATAAGTTGAGGTATGGTGTAAATTTCAGAATTGGCTATGAACAATTTTGCCTTACAGCTTGTTATTATTTGAGTGAGGTTTTTACGGATAAGGGTCCTCAAGGAATTACACCTTATACAATTGGGATCTCTATTATTCCATACTAAATGCTAAAGAGCGTTGATATTAAAGTAAAGCTGGATGAGGTGAAAGTAAAACACCGCAGCGAACAGGATGAATTATTAAATGAAGCAAAACAAATTCTTCAAAACGATATTGTTCACACAAATAAAGTATTAGATAATTTAACATACTATTTTGATCTTAAAAAACTTATAGATGAGGAGGACTGCGATAAGAGTTTTATTTTTTCTAAAGAAGAAATAAAGCGTGTGGCAATTAATTATCGTTTGCGCTTTGTAGACAGCAAATTTTATCGCTCAGAGTTTCCTTATGAAGCTATATTAAAAATTAAAGACATTAATGTTGTTCAAAAAAAAGAAATTGAGGGCTTTAAAGTATTAGCACCACTTAACTCCATAAAAAATTTAGGCAGTTGTGATTCGTGTTTGCTGTTTGCACCAACAAATCATGGTAATTATTATCTAATCCATCAATGGGGAAATTTACTGAAACCAACACGTAGTATTTATAATTGGCCACTACGTCAATTTGAAAATCTCTTTATTACATTACTTGTTGTTGTTTTTATTGTAACACTTTGTTTACCAAATAGTGTAATTACATTGAATGTTAAAAACCTGCCCTATTGGAGTGGTTATAGAATTGCTACTTTTTTTCACTTGCTAATATTTAGTATGGGTGTAACAGCTTATTATACCTTTGCTTTTTCCAAAAATTTTAGTAGTTCCGTTTGGAACAGCCATCACGATTTTGATGCTTAGCCAGTGTAATCCGTTGGTTTTTAATTGATTAGTTTAGGGGCTGTTTTGTAACTTTTCATGCGAGTTATTCGTCTTGTTGATTCAAATAATAGCCTTATTTTTAATTTATGAATTCAACAACACTCCAAATCAATAATTTAAGTAAGTTATATCCGAATGGTGTTCATGCACTTAAAGACGTTACCTTAACTATTAATACAGGTCTGTTTGGTTTGCTTGGGCCAAACGGTGCAGGAAAATCCAGTTTAATGCGTACACTGGCAACTTTGCAAGATGCAGACTCGGGCACTGCATTTTTAGGAGAGTTGGATATTTTAAAAAACAAGGATGAATTAAGGAAAGTGCTTGGATATTTGCCACAAGAATTTGGTGTGTATCCCAGAACATCCGCAGTTGAGCTATTAGATCATTTGGCATTGTTAAAAGGATTTTCAAGCAGATCTGAGCGGAAAGAAATGGTAAGTTATTTACTTCACAAGGTTAATTTATTTGAACATCGACATAATTCAGTTAGTAGTTACAGCGGCGGTATGCGCCAAAGATTTGGGGTGGCACAATGTTTAATAGGCAGCCCTCAATTGATAATTGTTGATGAACCAACAGCCGGCTTGGATCCGGGAGAGCGTAATCGATTTTACAATATTTTAAGTGAAATCGGAGAGAATATTATCGTCATCTTATCTACTCACATTGTTCAGGATGTTAAAGAATTGTGTCATCAAATGGCCATTATGAATGAAGGCCGAGTTTTGTATAATGGAGGAACGGAAGAAGCACTTCAATTAATTAAAAATAAAGTATGGGAAAAGAAAATTTTGAAATCGGAATTAGAGAGTTATCAAAACAATCATAAAATCATATCAAACAAGTTAGTTGCCGGCACGCCTTTAATTCACGCGTTTTCAGATAACCCTATTTCCGGATTTGAAAAAGCGGAGGAAAATTTAGAAGATGTGTTTTTTGCAAAAATTAATCAATTAATTTAAAACATAACCATGTTTAAGTTTATAAAATTTGAATTGCAGTACTGGCTAAAAACGCCAATGTTATGGATATTTATGTTCATTTATTTGTTGTTAATAGCATTAGTTATATCAACGGATAATGTTTCAATTGGCGGAGGAGTTGGCAACGTTTATAAAAATGCGCCTCACGCCATTCAAAGCTATTATGGCAACATGTTGTTTGTCATTCTGCTAACTACAACAGCTTTTATGAATTCCTCTGCATCCCGCGATTTGGAAACAGGGATGTATCAATTTATTTTTACAAGTCCAATAAAAAAGCTTAATTATTTTTTCGGAAAATTTATTGGCGCCTACCTGGCTGCTCTAATTCCTACAATTGGCATTTCACTTGGCGCAATAATAGGACCGTTTTTACCTTGGGCTGAGGACAATATTCGATATGGTGCTTTTAATTTAAGCGGCCACCTGGCTGGCTTTTTGGTGTTTGCCGTTCCTAACACCTTAATCATTGCTTCTGTTATTTTTGCAGTTGCTTTATTTTTCAGAAGTAGCATTATTTCTTTTGTTTCAGCAATATTGTTACTAATTCTTTACATTATCTCATCAACTATTTTAAATGGACTTGAAAAGGAGTTTTTAGCTTCTTTATTCGACCCTTTTGGATCTGAACCTTTTTCCATTGCTTCAAAGTACTTAACTGTTGATGAGAAAAACTCAGCACCTATGTGGAGTCATCAATCAATTCTGCTCAACAGAAGTCTGTGGATTTTTGTTGGAATAATTGTTTTGTTGTTTACGTATTCAAAATTTTCCTTTAGTGTTCGGAGTAAAAAGGTAAAAACCAAAAAAATGGTTCAAAATCACAATGAGGTTGCACCACCTATTATTCCAAACTATGTACCTACTTATCAATTCTCATGGGGTGCTTTTTGGAGCTTGATACGTTTCGAAGTTAAAGCCATTGTCAGAAACCCTGTATTCATAATTATCATGATTTTCGGTATACTTTTATTAACAGTAAGCCTTACCAATTTTACGGGAATGTACGATACCAGTAATTATCCTACAAGCAGCGATGTAATTGAAACCATAAAAGGATCATTTTACATATTTATTATTGCTATTATTACATTCTATTCCGGGGTTATTGTTTGGCGGGAACGTGATGCAAAATTAAACGACATTAAAGACGCAATGCCTTTCTCCTTTTCTGTTTTATTTACAGCAAAAACCCTTGCGTTAATTTTTGTAGTGGCTATTATTTTATTTACTTGTATTATAGTTGGCGTTGTTACCCAGTTGGCCTATGGTTTCTTTGACTTTAATTTAAAGTTGTACTTTATACAATTTGTGATTCTTGAATTGCTGAGGTTTGTGTTTCTTATTGTAGCTTCTTTGTTTATTCATGTTTTAATAAATAACCGATATATCTCTTACTTTGCTTTCGTAATTTTTGTGATTGTTAATGGAATCGCATGGTCAAATTTAAATATTGAATCTAATTTAGTACAGTATGGTTCAAGGCCAAGCATTATATACTCAGATCTATATCAGTTTAAGCCATATGTAAAAACAACTTTGTGGTTTAATTTATATTGGTGTCTTTCTGCTGTAATAATTTCGGTTATTAGTTATTCACTTTACCAACGTGGAAAGGAAACTAGATTCAAGTACAGAATAAAGTCAGCTTTAGTTCAATTTAAACACAACGGAAAAATACTTATAGTTTTAATGAGTATGTTTATTTTATGTGGTGGCTTTATTTATTATAATACTAAGGTTCTTAACACATTTGATAGTCGAGATGTTACTATTGACAGGCGCCTACAATACGAGCTTAAATATAAAAAGTACGAAACATTACCATTGCCGCGTATTTATGCTATTAAACATAAGATCGAATTGTTTCCAAAAGAAAGAAATTTGACTACTTACAGCGAAATGCTGGTGCGAAACGAGGGTGCTAAGGCAATTAAAGAAATACACTTTACAGTACCAACGTTATCGGACAGCTTGCGAATTTATATAAAAGACGCTAAACAAAGCTTGAAGGATGATTATTCCGGATATATAATTTACACCCTGGCCAAGCCTTTAATGCCTGAGGATACTCTTTTAATCAGGTACAGGAATAGTTATGTCAACAGGGGTTTTGAGAATGAAGTTTCTTTTATCTCTTTAACAGAAAATGGAACATTTTTCAATAACTCTGACTTTATGCCATATTTAGGATACATTAATGACAATGAAATTTCCGACAAAAACCGAAGAAGAAAAAAGAAATTACCGGAAAAATTACGCAGCCCAATTTTGAACGAAGCTGATTCATTAAACAGAGGGAAAACTTATGTTAATAATGCCGATTGGTGCATGGTGGAAACAGAAATTAGTACAGATGCAGATCAAACAGCAATTGCACCTGGTGATTTAATAAAAAAATGGAATTACAAAAACAGAAATTATTTTAAGTATAAATTAACACGTCCATCTTTAAACTTTACATCTTTTTTATCTGCTAAGTATGATGTTAAAACTGTAAAATTCGACGGCGTAAGTGCTGAAGTATATTATCATCCTACACACGCCTACAATGTGCCCAATATGTTAAGTAGCATTCAAAAGTCATTAACTTATTACATAAATAATTTTGGACCCTATTATCATAAAGAGTGTCGGATAGTGGAGTTTCCAAGACACAGCAGTTTTGCTCAGGCTTTCCCGGGAACCATGCCTTACAGCGAAGGAATTGGATTTATTTCCGACCTACGCGACGTGAAAGAGGATGATATAGATCCGGTTTATTATGTTGTGGCACATGAAATGGGTCACCAGTACTGGGCTCATCAGTTAGTTGGTTCAAACATGCAAGGTAGTACTATGCTTAGTGAAAGTTTTGCCCAGTACTCTGCATTAATGGTGATGGAGAAGGAATATGGAAAAGATAAGATGAAGAAATTTTTGAAGTATGAAATGGATTCTTATTTAAGCGGAAGAAGTTCTGAACCTCAAGGTGAGAAGCCATTGCAGTACGTAGAGGATCAGGATTATGTTTATTACCGAAAGGCGAGTGTGGTAATGTATTATTTGAAGGAGATGATTGGTGAAGCAAAAGTTAATGAAGCATTGCGTTCATTGATAGATTCTTTTGCTTACAAAAGGCCGCCATATGCAACGAGTTTGGATGCTATGCGGGCATTTAGAAAAGTTACACCCGATAGTTTAAAATATATTCTTAAAGATCTATTTGAGGATATAACCCTGTATTCTAACAAAATAGTTGATTGTAGTTATAAAAAGACAGGGGATAAGTATGAAGTTACTATTAAGACCAATTCCTTGAAGCATAAGGCAAATGAACTAGGAAAGGAAACGCAGGTGAGAATCAACGATTATATTGACATTGCAATTTTTGAAGAGTCAACCAGTCAACTTACGTTAGGAAAACCATTGTTGTACAAACGAGTAAAGATTGATCAGGAAAATAACATGTTTAAATTTGTTGTAGGTAAAAAACCATACCAAACAGGTATAGATCCATATAATTACTTGATTGACAGGGTTCCTGACGACAACTTAAAGAAACTAGTAAATAATTAATTAACTTCTTTGGTCAGCTCTTCCCAGAACTCTGCAGCCCTTCTGGTGTGAGGTATTACAATAGTACCGCCAACAATGTTGGCAACCGCAAAAATTTCATAAACCTCTTCAGTATTGCACTTTTGTTCGTAGCATTTGATTAAATGATATTTTATGCAATCGTCACATCGAAGAACCATGCTAGCTACTAGGCCCAGCATTTCTTTAGTCTTTACGGATAATGCACCTTCTGCATAGGTGTTACTATCCAAATTAAAAAGTCTTTTTAAAACTAAGTTATCTTTATTGAGAATTACATCATTCATTTTAGAACGGTAATCATTAAATTCATTAACAATTTGCGACATACTATTTAAGTAGTTTCATTATTTTTTTTAAGCACCCATGCACTAACAAATACACTTAGTTCATAGAGTAAATACATTGGAACAGATACAACCATTTGACTGGTAACGTCAGGGCTAGGTGTTATGATGGCACCTATAATTAATATTACTACTACAGCATGCTTACGGTATTTGCGCATAAATTGCGGTGTAAGTAAAGTTAGCTTTGTAAGAAAGTATACTAATACAGGTAATTCAAAAATTATTCCTGCAACTAAGGTCATTGTAGAGATTAGAGAAATATAATCATCAAAAGTATTATTTGTTTGAACTATACCACTATCTGAAACAGTATAATTAATTAAAAAATTATAGCTCATTGGAAACAGCAAAAAATAACCAAACAAAACACCAATAATAAATAATAATGAAGCAATAGCAATAAACAATTTCACAGGCCCAACTTCTTTGTCTTTTAAAGCAGGTTTAACAAATTTCCAGAGTTCCCAAAGAATGACTGGAAAACCAAGGATAAGACCGGTCAAGAAAGCAATCCACATATGATTAAAAAATTGCTCACTTGCACTTAATGTTTGGAGTTTTTGTGGTTTAACAATAATACACATGGCATCTCCAACACCTATTTTATGACCAAGTTTACACAAAGCCCTGTAGCTTAAGAAATCTTGCTTCAAAGGGCCAAAAATAATTTCGTCAAATAAAATATTATTGTAAACAAAAGCGAGCGTGGCAAACAAAACAACAGCAAGAGCGCTTCTAAACAAATGCCATCTCAAAGCTTCTAAATGTCCTAGAAAACTTAATTCATTCGCATTGGTGTTGCTTTTTCTATTAAATAGTGCCAAAACATCGCAAATTTACAGTTTAATTGGGTATTTAGACTAATTTTTAAGTTGAATTTATTAAATAAAAACACAAATTGATAAATTAGAGTAAAATTTGGATTTATGGAGAAAAATATACTGATAGTTGATGATGATAAGCTTTTTTTGCGAGCCCTTGGTCAAGTTCTTACCGATGCAAATTATAAATTGATTACAACAAGCACTGTAGATGATGCGTATGTTAAAATAACCAACAAGAGTTTTGATTTACTTATTTGTGATTTAATGATTGATGATTTAACCGGTGTTGATTTAATTAGAGCAATTAAACAAAACATTGGAGAAAGCTTTCCGATAATTGTTGTCTCTAGTTTAAATTATGGGAAAAAAGTAATAAGCGATTTAGGATTTGAAAATGTTCACTTTATACATAAACCAAACGTCTTTAATGAAATTGTAAAAATCATTGAATCTCTTAATTAAACGGAATAAATTAATTATTGAATAACAAACTATAGTTCTAACATCAAAGAGAGAGTTCTTTTTAATGATGAAGTTTTACTCAAATAGTCCAATAGCTATCTTAAGTCTAAGTAATAATCTTTCAACGGTTGTTTATGCGAATAATTCATTTTTGAAAATGTTTGATTTTGCTTTTACACATAACTTAATTGGAGAGAAGTTGTATGACATTTGTGTATTTAATTCTTCCGGAAGAAAACATTTAAATGATAAGTTAGTGAGAGAAGGACTTTTGTTTGATGAAAAGATGTTTTGTTTTACAAATGCTGGCCGAATGATTACTTGTCTTGTAACAATTCAAGAAGACAAAGAGGGCGAAGAAACAATTAAAACACTTTTTTTTCATAACATAACAGAGTTACATAATTTAGAAATTGAATTAGAGAAATCAAAGCAGTTGGCGGATAAAGCCTTAAGCATGCAGGCATTATTTTTGGCTAATGTTAGCCATGAAATTAGAACTCCGATTAATGGTATACTAGGTTTTACGGAATTATTACAAAGAACCGAACTTACAAATGAACAGAAAGATTATTTGCATTCAATTGATGTTTCGGGAAAGAATCTTATTAAAATTGTTGCTGATATTTTGGATGCAACCAAAATTGAGGCCGGGCTTGTTACTTTAGAACACATAAAATTTAGCCTTAGAGATAAACTAAAGGAACTGATACAATTGTTTAATCCACAATTTCTCAAAAGGCAAATAATTTTTGATAGTTCTTTTAGTTCTGATTTACCAGAAGAAATTTATGGCGATCCACTAAGACTGTTTCAGATACTGAATAATCTTTTGAGTAATGCACTTAAATTTACACCTTCAGGAGGCAGCATCAGATTTAATGCTGAAGTAGCGCAGAGTAATAAATTTAACGTTGTATTAAAATTGCAGGTTATCGATACTGGTATTGGTATTGAACCGGATAAATTGAAATTGATATTTGACAAGTTTATTCAAGCTGACAACAGTACAACGCGTAAGTATGGTGGAACCGGCCTAGGCTTATCTATAGTAAAAAAGTTGGTGGAGTTGCATAAAGGAACCATACATGTTGATAGTGAGAAAAACAAAGGCTCTAATTTTTATTGCTTTTTACCATATAGTTTAAGAGAGAGCAACACTCATGCAGAAGATTTGATAAGGCAAACTTCTCAATCAAGCTTGTTAAATAATAAAAAAATCTTGCTAGTCGAAGATAATGAGATTAACCAAAAATTAACTTCTACCATTTTAGGTCAGGAAGGTGCAGTTGTAACTATAGCTGACAATGGTGAGGTTGCTTTAAAATTGTTGCAAAATATAGATTACGATCTTATTTTAATGGATATTCAAATGCCTGTTTTAGATGGCATAACAAGCACCATTAAAATCAGAAAAGAATTACAAATAGATACACCTATTATTGCAATGACTGCAAATGTAATTGCCGGAGAAAAGAAAGTTTGTTTGAGCAGTGGGATGAACGACTACATAAGTAAACCATTTAATAGTAAAGATCTTATAAACCGAATTAATCGACAATTGGCTAATTCTAATGGCAGCATAGTAAAGAGCAATAAAGTAATTGATGGAACAGGCAATGACTCGACAATTGAAACTTTAAATATTATGTCTAGTGGAAATAAAGCTTTTGTTAAAGAAATGATAGAGTTGTTTATGGAACAATGCCCAGGTGATATTGAAAAATTGACTATATTGATTAAAACTGACGATTATAGCGGTATTGGTTCCATGGCGCACCGTTTGCAAACCAGTTTGGCTTTAATGGGATTTAATTCCAACACAATTACCAAACTAAAACAAATAGAAAGCTTATGCACAACGGAACAAAATATTAATGAAGTAAAGCACCTTACAAATGAGGTAATTAATGACTGTAAATTTATGTTAGAAAAATTTTCAGGACAGTTAAATGAATTGAACCAAGTCAGTTGAAACCTTTTAAAATATTTATTATCGATGACGATGCTTTTTTTTAAAGACTGTAAGGGAATATTTTGCGAAAAACCAGTCAGGTAACTACGAATTCTATTATTATAGTAGTGGTGAACAAGCCATATTGGAATCATACAGAAATCCGGCTTTAGTAATTGTGGATTATTATTTAGACACAAATCAACCATACGCTGATAATGGATTACGTATCATAAATGGCTTTCATGTTCTTTTACCAAAAGCAAAATTGCTTTTAATTTCTAAAACTATTAATGCTACGTTATTAAGTGTTTCAAAGGAGTTAGGTTATTTCGAATGTTTTGAAAAAAACAAATTACTTTTTGATCTATTAAAACAAAAATTAGACAATTTAATTATGCCAAATGATGTTAGTATTATTGAAAGGCTAAAAGCATATTTGCTGGTATAAATAAGTAAATAAAGTTTAAATTTTTTAAAGAACCCTAACACCTATTAGTAAAACATCGTCTACTTGCTCTATTTTACCTTTCCATTCTTTAAATGAGTTAGTAAGATTTTCTTTTTGTTGCTGCGGACTTAGTTCATATAAATTTAGGAGTAACTCTTTTAAACGTTTATAAGTATATTTCTTTTGTCTACTACCACCAAATTGATCAGCAAAACCATCGGTTAATGTTAATACCAAATCATCTGATTGAAGTTTGAAGAGGTAATTTGTAAAAGGGATGGAATCTTTAATATGCCTTCCTACAGGCATTCTGTCTGGTTTTAGTTCAATCAATTCTATCTTGTTCTCAGCGTTCTCTTTGTTTCGTCTGATAATCCAAATTGGGTTATTAGCTGCTGCGTAGTTTAGTTGATAATTTTTAAAATCAAAAACAACAGCACTACAATCCATTCCATCTTTTCCTCCTTCTTCACTTCCGTCTTCAGATAAAGAAGTGATGATGCGTTGTCTTGCATAGTTTAGAATTTCGGCGGCTTGGTAAATTTTGCGTTCATTAACTGCTTCGTTAAGACAAGAAATATTTAACATACTCATCATTGCTCCTGGCACGCCATGGCCTGTGCTATCTGCAGTAACTAGTACGAGTCGTTCATCAGATAAATTTGATGCCCAGTAAAAATCTCCGCTAACAATATCTTTTGGTTCAAATAACACAAAATAATTTTTTAAATATTTTGCAAAAAACTGGTCACTTGTAAGAATTGCTTTTTGAATGCGCTTAGCATAATTAATACTATCCACAATTTCTTTTTGTTTCTCTTCAATGAGTTCTTTTTGTTCTACAATTTCAGCTGTTCTTTCTTCAACAATTGCTTCTAATTCTGCTTGTTTAATTTTTAATTGCCTGGTACGAATATTGTTAAATCCAATAATTATACTAATAAACCCAATAAAATAGAAGCAATAAGCCCACACGGTTTTGTACCATGGTGGTC
The DNA here is from genome assembly GCA_020403265.1 of Bacteroidota bacterium. GTDB lineage: Bacteria > Bacteroidota > Bacteroidia > B-17B0 > Aurantibacillaceae > Aurantibacillus. The sequence goes on along the minus strand of JADBXZ010000012.1, from coordinate 237,922 downwards.
GAATGTAAAATGTGTAATTAATTTCATCACTCAAATTCCCTGAAATTCCAACTGCCCGTAATTTAAATGAATAATCACCGTTAGGTAGGTTATTATAAAAGGCCTTGTTGTCTTCTGTTAGTGGACTCCAATCTTGGTCAGCACCAATTAATTTATATTGGTACTTTAATTTTTCTGAAGCACCCCATTCAATTGCATTAAACGTGAAATCTAGTTGATTAATGTTGTGCGGCAGATTTAAAGAAGTAGGGTAATTATAAAAATTTACAACGGAGTCGAAGCGAATGCTTTTCAAATTTTTTTTCTTTTCAATGCCGATTAGTGTTTGTGATTTGTTAATTGATGAGTCATTCAATTTATAAAAATCAACAAATGTCTTTTCTAATTCAATGCCTGTAATGTGCACAATTGGTTTTGAGTTTGGCACTTCAAATTTGTTTAAGTCTAATTTTGTTAATGCTTTACCGTTACCCCACCACAATACATTAGTGCTATCCAACACCACACTGTTTTTCATGAAATTGTTTGCCTTTAAACCTTCTGAGGTTGTGTATGATATGATTTGTCGCTTGGCATTTTTTTTTGTTATTAAATTAAGTCCAAATTCAGTTGACACCCATACGTTCGAATTTTTATCTTGAATAATAGACTTGATAGAAGTATTACTTAAATTATCTTTAACATCCAGGCAGGTAATTTTAGGGTTAGAAGTGTTTAAAGTTTTTGAATCTAATATACTAATGCCTTTAGAGTTACCACCTAACCATATATTTCCTTCTTTATCTTTAGTGATACAATTAATAGCATTATCTGATAAACCGCTTTTGGTGTTATACCATTTTAAATACGAACCATCAAAGCAGCATACGCCTGAACCTTGAGTAGCTATCCATAAGCTGCCGTTGTTGTCTTCCACCATGCCGGTTACGATACCTGTATTTAATTCTTCTTCGTCAATAAAACTAATGATCTGGTTGTTACTGATTCCAAACAAACCACCTTCATCCGTCCCAAACCACACTATTCCGTTTTTTGATTTTAAGGAGCATTTAATATAATCACTCGACAGACCTTGCTCGGTTGTATAATATTCAAAATTTTTCCCATTAAATTTTGCTATTCCGTTTTGTTCAGTTCCTATCCAGATGTTATCGTTGTCACTTAAAACAGTCATTATTCGATTACTTGGTAATCCTTCTTTTTCTGTATAATGGTTAAATGTTTTACCATTATAGTAAACAAGTCCATCCCCAAAAGTACCAAACACAATATTGTTTGAGTTGTCTATTGCCATTGAACGAACGGTATTGTTAACGAAACCTTCGTTTTTAGTATAATGAGAAAATGAAGTTGTGTTAAATTTACATAGCCCACCACCATAAGTTGCCATCCAAATGTTGTTGGATTTGTCTAAGGAAATACCTAATATGTAATCATTTGTTAAGCCTTGTTCTATTGTATAAATTCCTATTTCATTATTATTGTAGTAGCATAATCCTTTGTCATAAGTGCCTATCCATAATACATTATTTTTGTCGATTAACAACGAAACTATACAATCACTGCTCAGACCACGTTTTTTTGTGATATACCTAACCTTCTCACCATCGTATACATTAACACCACCGTCTTCAGTACCAAAATAAATTACACCATTTTTATCTTCAACTATTGTGTGTACAATACTGCTGTTAAGTCCGGCTCTCTCTCCGAAGTATACAAATTCCTTACCGTTGTATTTACAAGCGCCCGAACCAGTGGTGCCAAACCAAATATTACCTTGTCGATCTTCTAGAATACATCTCACCATGTTGTTATTTAGTCCTTCTTTTTCGGTATAAGCGGTTAATGTTTTTTCATCAAAGCAAAAGGCTCCACCACCATTCGTGCCAATCCAGATCCTTCCTGAGCGATCTTCAGTAATAGTCAATACAGTGTTATCACCTAATCCTTGTTCGGTAGTTAGACTATAAAAAAATGTTCCGTCAAACCAACATGCGCCACCTCCCTCTGTACCAAACCAAATCCTCCCCTTACTATCTTCGAATAAGGTTAATATCGTGTTATTACTTAAGCCATTTTTTTGAGTATAATTAATAAAATTTTCTCCATCATACTTGCTAACACCGGCTCCATTGGTTCCTATCCAAATATTTCCAGATTTGTCGTTAATTACACATTTAAGCATTGATGAGCTTAGCCCTTGATCAACGTCTAAATATTGAATATCTGAGATGGCGGCATCTTTAAATCTAGGAGATAAAGCTTTTTGAGGGATTGGTGGCTTGCAAACTACTTTTTTTGGTGCAACAATTATTGGTTTTAATCTTTGCATCGAATCATCTCCGGGTGCAATGGTGTATAAATCTTTCTCTGCGGTTATTTCCGTTAGCTCGTTAACTGCTGCTAAATTTGTATTTGTATTAAATATAGCCGGAGCAGAAGCCTTAACTAGACTAGGTTTTCCAATTTCTTTGTAACTAAGTTTAGCACGATGAACAACAATGATTGGTTTTTTAAATTCCGCAGAAGCATTTGGTTGATCAACAGAGTCGGACTTATTACTTTGATTACATGATGTAATCAAAGTAATACAAACGAACGCAAACAGACTAATTCTTTTCATGTAATTTAGCTAGAGGACTAAATGTAGTAAAAAAGCAGTTATAAAACTAATTGAAACGAAATTCTTTCAACTTCAATCCCGTTTACGATAATACCAATTTGGTGCAACCCAGAATTGTATGTTCTTGTGCTGAGTGGTTTAAAACTATGTTTTTTTTCGTATTTCACTTTTTCTTTTGGTTTTATTATCGTTTCACGCAGTTTAAATACTTTCTTCCCAAATTTGTCATTGGATAACTTAAAGTATAATGCATATTCTAAACGGACTTTGAGCGATTTATTCCCTGAATTATTAAGTTTAAAGCTAAAATGTAGATTCTCTCCGACTCTTATTTTTTTATTAATGATTGAAAACACATCAGCTGATAGATCTTTAGAAGATTTAATACCGAAGTAATTTAAAACTTTTGTATTACCTTGTTTTAGTAATGTTCGGGATGCGTGTTTTAGAATCCAATTCGTATGTAAATTATCGCTTTTCCATTCGTTTAAAACTTTAATTAAAAATTCCGGATGATCCTTAGAAAAATCATTTAAGTGATTGGCAACTGATTTTTTGACATATGCTTCTTGGTCTTCTTTTAATTTGGATAAAATAGGTAAAGTGAGATGAGGGTCTTTGCATACGTTTTCTAGTTTAAACGACCACGGCAAACGTGGGCGACAACCTTCGCTGGCTAATCGTCTTACATGATGATTTTCACTTTTGGCCCAATTTGCCATTACCTTAATAGTTGATTCAAAGTCGTGCTTTAAAAACACACGAATTGCAAACTCTGACGAACCAAATTGTGTAAAATAACTCAAGGCTTCTAAAGAAAATTTAAAGTGCTGTAACCCATAAAGTCCCACAAAATCTGGAAAAACAAGAGTTGTATAACCCGTTTTTAAATTTGGAGCAACTTGCTTTAAAATGTTTACCGTCTCCTGAAAATTACTTGGTAAAAAATCTTTTAAGGTAATGCTTGTGTGGCGAAGCCTCTCATTTAACTCACGCTCAGATAAATTATATATAGCATTTTTTAAAAAGCCTTTTTCATCAAAAGGTTGGTGTACTTTTTTAATTTCGGTTGCTAATCTTAAAAAATAAGCCTGATTAAAAAGTTCTTTTAGAGGTTCCATCAATTATAAAGCCCTAAGCTGTTCCTCAATCGTATTTATTTTACTTTCTGCATCTGTTTTCTTTTTATTTTCAGCTTCTAAAATTTCTGGTTTAGCGTTGGCCACAAATTTCTCGTTACTTAACTTTTTCATTACACTTTCTAAAAATCCTTTGTTATAGCTTAATTCTTTTTGTAAACGGGCACGCTCCTCGTCAACATTAATATTATTAGCCAATGGAATAAAAAATTCGGTTGTTTTTATTTGAAAAGCGAATGCACCTTCTACCTTCACTTTAGTATAATTATACCCCGATAGGTTCGCTAACTTAATTACGGTGTCGTCGAAATAAGAATGGGTAGCTTCTGATTTTTCAAAAACCTCTAATTTTTCTTTCGGACTGATTTGTTTTTGTGCACGCACATTTCTTACTTGTGCAATTAATTCCTTGGCCACTTCGAACGTACTTAATTGTTTTTTATCAATGGCCCCAATTTTAGGCCATTTGGCTACGATGATGCAATCTTCTTCGGTTCTTTGTTCTAATAAATGCCAAATTTCTTCCGTGATAAATGGCATCCATGGATGCATAATTTTTAATAACTGCTCCAAGAAATTAATAGTAGCATCATAAGTCACCTTGTCAATAGGAAGTGCTTTTCCATCAACAAACTCCGGCTTAATTGCTTCTAAGTACCAGGCACAAAAATCATCCCACACTAATTTATAGGTTGCCATTAAGGCATCGCTCATTCTGTATTTTGAGTAATGATCATTAATGATTTCTAATTGCTCTGATAATTTATTTTGAAACCAAGTTATAGCTGCCTCAGAAGATTTGCTTGGTGAGGCAGCCACAGCCACTTCAAATCCTTTTATTAATCTAAACGCATTCCAAACTTTGTTTGCAAAATTTCGACCCTGTTCGCAATAACTTTCGTCAAACATTAAATCATTGCCGGCAGGCGAACATAACAACATGCCAACACGTACGCCATCTGCACCGTATTTTTCTATGAGTTCTAACGGATCAGGACTATTGCCTAAACTTTTGCTCATTTTGCGTCCAAGTTTATCACGAACAATACCAGTAAGGTAAACGTTTGAGAAAGGTTTTAAACCAGTGTATTCTTTTCCGGCAATAATCATACGTGCTACCCAAAAGAATAAAATTTCAGGAGCTGTAACAAGATCGTTTGTTGGGTAATAATATTTTAAATCCGCATTAGCTTTATCCCAACCCTTCTTTACAATATCTGCATCAAATACAGTTAATGGCCATAACCAAGATGAGAACCACGTGTCGAGAACGTCTTCGTCTTGAAAAACATGATCCTTTTTTTGAAAAAATTTATCAATTAATTCATCTGAATAACCTTTGCTTTTGTAGTATTCTTTAAATTTTTCATTTGCCTCTTCTTGCGTTTTAGCCATGAAAATTTGAATCCCAGTACCATCATTCAAATCAGCAGCAGCATACCAAGCCGGTATACGTTGACCCCACCACAATTGTCGGCTAATACACCAATCGTGAACATTTTCCATCCAATGTTTGTAAGTGTTGATGAATTTTTCAGGAATTAATTTTATATCACCATTTAACACTGCTTCCAAGGCTGGTTTACTTACTTCGCTCATTTTTAGAAACCATTGCATACTTAGTCGTGGTTCAATCACAGCATCTGTTCGTTCACTGTGCCCAACTTTATTTTTAATAGTTTCTGTTTTTAAAACATACCCTTGCTCTTGTAAATCTTTAATGATTTGTTTACGACAGGCAAAACGATCCATGCCAACATAAATCTGTGCAGCTTCACTTATTTTACCGTCTTGAGTTAAGCCGTCTATTGTTGGAAGTTTATGTTTTTGTCCCAGATTAAAGTCATTAATATCGTGAGCCGGCGTAACTTTTAAAGCACCTGTTCCAAAATTGGCATCAACATACTCATCAAAAATTATAGGAACAGCTTTGTTAATTAATGGGATAATTACTTTTTTACCTTTTAGGTGAGTATAACGCTCATCAGTTGGATTAACACAAACTGCGGTATCAGCCATGATGGTTTCAGGTCTTGTAGTGGCGATGGTTACAAAACCATCTTCTCCATCAATTTTATAATTAATGTATACAAGCTGTGAATCTTTTTCTTTATAAATTACCTCTTCATCACTTACCGCTGTTAATCCTTGCGGGTCCCAGTTTACCATTCTTACGCCACGATAAATATATCCTTTCTTAAATAAATCGATAAATACATCTGTAACAGCATCACTCAATGATTCATCCATTGTAAACTTAGTACGATCCCAATCGCAGCTAGCACCTAATTTTTTAAGTTGTTCTAAAATAATGCCACCGTATTTTTCTTTCCAATCCCAGGCATGCTTTAAAAAATCTTCTCTGCTAAGATCTTTTTTATTGATTCCTTTTTCTTTAAGTAATGCTACTACTTTGGCTTCAGTGGCAATACTGGCATGATCGGTACCCGGTACCCAGCAGGCATTATAACCCAGCATTCTTGCACGACGAATCAATACATCCTGAATGGTATTATTTAACATGTGCCCCATGTGAAGCACACCTGTAACATTAGGTGGCGGTATCACAATTGTATAGGGTTTCCGGTCATCTGGGGTTGATTTAAAGAACTTATTTTGTAACCAATGCGGATACCATTTGGCCTCTGCTTCCCTTGGATTGTATGTTTTAGCAATTTCCATGATTGTTAAATTCGTCAAAATATTTTGTTAAATTTCGCAAAAATACATAAAGATTGCAAGGTGTGAACTATCTTTATGGCACGATATTAGTATTATATTTGAAAATCAAAAATTAAATTAAATAACATGAAAAAATTAGTTTACACTTTAGGGTTAATAGTTGGATTATCAACTTTAGGACTTGCTCAAGAACATTCTGCCAACGATGGTCATAACCATGGTGCTGCACAAACGCCATCAGCCGCTCCAACAAGCTTAGCTGATATTAAAATGGATAAATTAACTCATGATTATGGTAACATAAAGCAAGGTGATAATGGTGAGTGTGTTTTTAAATTTACAAACAGTGGTAAAGAACCGTTAGTAATTACCAGTTGCATGGGAAGCTGTGGTTGTACTGTCCCTCAATGCCCAACAGCACCAATTTTGCCAGGTAAAAGCGGAGAAATTAAAGTTAAGTATGACACTAACCGTGCGGGTGGAATATACAAAACTGTAACAGTAAACAGCAATGCTAAAAGTGGCGTTACAACTTTAACAATTAAAGGGAACGTAGAGGCAAAACCTGTAGAAACACCTTTCCCTGAAAATAAAACCTCACAAGGCGCGCCTGTAGAGAAAAAAGGTTAAAAAATAAATATCTTCAAAAATGAAAAAGTTACTTTTTGTATTATTCGCTTTTGTTGGAGTTTCTTTGTTCGCGCAAAGTAGTGTTGTTCCTAATTCTGATCCAAATGCTCCAGAAATGAAGTTTGAAACAGAGATTTTAGATTATGGAAGTATTGATTATGACGCAAACGGCATAAGAGAATTTAAGTTTACGAATGTTGGAAAATCTCCTTTAACAATTAGCTCTGTAACAGGAGAATGTGGTTGTACGGCAACTACTATTGATGGTAAGCCGGGCTGGCCGCAGGAACCCATTTTACCTGGTAAAAGTGGTGTTATTAAAGTCAAATATGATACAAAGAGAGAGGGCAGATTCGATAAAAACGTAACGATTAGCAGTAATGCAAAATTGGCTACGATTAAAGTAAGAATTAAAGGCGAGATTAAAGCAAAGCCAATTGAAGATGCTAAGTAAACTCTCTATCAATACTATAAATCCCGCAACAAAAAGTTGTGGGATTTTTTTTATTCTTTTGTTTAGTGTTTCTTTACTGGGCGCTCAAGCTAAGATTGAAGTAAGGGACACAAAAAAAAGTTTCGGTTTCGTAAAGAAAGGTGAGGTTGTAAAAATTAATTACGTGGTTAAGAATATAGGTAACTCACCATTAATTATCGAGGAAATTGAAGTTTCCTGTAGTTGCACTAAGAGTGAATTTAGTCCGCAGCCAATATTGCCTAATACTACACAAACAGTTACCTTGATTTTTAATACTGAAACAACTTATGACAGACAGGATAGGGTGGCGTTGTTACATAGTAATGGAAGTAACAAGCCTATCAAGTTGCGCTATAAGGGTGTTGTTTTAAGCAAATAGTTTTGAGTTATTTTCTCCAGAGCTCATAATCAATAGCATTATTTTCCATTCGATAAGTTGGTGTTTGAGCTCCATCAGATAACATATTGACCTGCTCTGCAACAAACGATTGTAATTCACTCAAGGTAATTAAACCATCACTATTTTTATCGGCTTTTAAATTTTTAAGTCCGTTCAAAACACAATAAGTAAAAAGCCCATTGTTCCAATCTTCACCTTCAAAAGCAGCTTCGTTTCCTCCAGCTGATGAAATAATTGTAGCTCCTGAGTTTTGTCTCAGGTCAGAAAACACTACTTTACTCATTTCTAAAGCAGAACTTTGACTAAGTAGTTGTTTGCCGGATAAGGTACTCCGGTTCTTTTGTTTTTCTTTTTCGTTGTTTGAATTGTCTACCGGAGAGGATTTTGTATCAATATCTACTTCCCCACTAAAACAAGCATCAATAAACATTAATTTTCTCGAAGGCTTAATGTTTTTAAATAAATCATCAAACATATTAAAAGGTACAGAATTGATTTTAGGATCAGTAAAATTGGTGTAATAGGTAGGAAAGTAGTAATTAAAATCGGTATCCAGGTACCCATGACCAGCAAAAAATACCAGCACCACATCATTAGTTGTTGCTTTTGAAAAATACTGCTTTAATTGCGAAATAGAGTCGCTAGTAAATGATTTATTAAATAATTTTTTTAAATAAACTTTTTCAAAGGATTTGGAGTTACTAAAATTTTTGGCAATATCATTAGCGTCTTTAACCGCATATGTTAAATCAAACTTTGTGTTTTCAAATTTTTCACTTGCCAATACGAGTAAGTATAAATTTGGTTTAACATCTAATGTGTTATTATAAAAGCGTGTCGTTTTTGCACTTTCTAAACCGTTAATATCTCGGGCAAATACTTCTAAGCGATTTATTCCTGATGTCAATTCTACTTTTAGATTACTAATTGTAAATTCTTTATTAGACTCTTTGACTTGTTCTTGAAATAAAGTAACACCGTTGTTTAATACTATGAGTTCTTTTAGAGCGTTATCACCTTTATTAGCTGTAATAGATATAGAAACACTTCCTGCTTTGTCCTCCTGTATAATTACTTTTGAAATTTTAGGTATGTTGCTAAAAGACATTTTGCTTTGAGTAGTTAAGCCCAAAAGTTTTAAGCGTTTGTTATAAGCGCTTTCGTATGATTTAATGAGATTAGTGTCTGAACAGCCGAATGCTTTTAATACTTTGTGTGGTTGATTTAAATAGGCATCAAATTGTTCAAAGCTATATACTTCTGAGTTATATTTAAATCTTAAATTCTTAACAAATTCTTTTGAGCCTAAATAGAAAAGTTCGGTTGTCAATAAGAAATAGTTATCAAAAATCGCATTAGCCAATTGACCAATTACTTTTTTCTTTTCCAAATCAACAAAGGTTAACAAGGAATTATTGGTATTTAAAATAATTGCTTTTTTTTGATTTTCTAAAAAATAACATTTAGGCATGAAAATTTTAAGCTCTTTTAAATCAATAATTTCTTCGCCTTTATGGTTAAAAATTTTAAAGAAATCACCTTCATTGGAGCTTAAAGCAGTGTAGTTACCCGTGTTAGCGGAACTATGAAATGGAAGTACCTCCTTGGTTTCTGCTACTACTTTTGAATTAAGTAATTGGCCGCTTTGTGTATCATACTCATCGTATTTTATTCTCTGAATGCCATCCCCGCTTAAGTTATAATCTAAATACCAAATCCCGATTTTAGAATCTTTAATAATAAAATTATATGGAAAGTAACTCACTGCATAATCAGCCACTATTTTTTTTGTGGCTACGTCAATTTTAACGATTGCAAACACATCCATTTCAACTTCAGTTCCTGAAATGTTCATTTTCTTTTTTATTTGGGCAGAAGTGAAGATTGATTTTTGGTCTTCACTAATACTCACTTTTGCGTTGGTTGCCCAAGCATTACTTTCATAAATTGTTGATTTTGTTTTACGATTCACAAATGAATAACCGTTTTGTTGTGGAACAAAAACTAAGTCATTGTTATAAGAAACCAGTTGAGAAGGGTTTGAAGCAAGAAGCGAATAGAGACCTTTGTATGTTTCACTAACCCCTGTATTTAAGTTCACAATGGTTAAAGAGTTGTAGTCGCTGTAATAAAATTCATTATTCAAAAAACCGGAAAAGAATGCATATACATTTTTTTTAAGTTGTTTGGTATATTTCTTTTTCAAAATGTTGTAAATCGTTAAATTAAGATGTTCAAAATCTCGCCCCGAGTTAACAACAAGTTCAGAGTCGTTTAAAAATTTGACGTTATAAATTAAAGAAGTATCACTTCCACTAGGATCTTTAATTAGAGCATATTTCGTATAATTTGTCAAATCCCATAAGTAACCTGTATTACTTGAGTTTAAGAACAGCCATTTGTTTCCGGGACTTATTTCGGCATTTGTAATATTACTTGAAAGAGAGGGCTTTTCAGCAATAAACTTAAAGTTATTTTTTGGTTCAATTACTTTTAAGGCTTTGTAGGGGTAAAATACAGTTGTAATTAAACGATTTCCTGACGGAGAAATAACTATACCAGTGCCTTGATTTGCTGTTGTACGAAACAGTTTGAGAGTTTTTAAATCAATCCATTTAATACCCTTTGTTGTACTATACAAACAATAGCTTGTGCCGGTTAAAAAGTCAATATCAAATATAAACTCGTTGTTTTTAAAGTTAATGGTATCAGGTTTAATCATTGTAGGCCGCTTATTTGCTATAGCTTTTGTTTCTTTATCCAGAAAAGAGTAATTATAAGTTGGTATTTTAACTTCATGGATAACTTTGTTGTCTTTACAATTTAGAATAAAATAGCTGCTAGAAGTGAAACAGATCAAAATGGAATCTTTCAGCTTCATTTTTGCCAAATTGGTTGGAATTGAGATTAACTCTTTTACGTCGTTGAGGTTATTAATAGACTGTTTGAATATTGATTGAACTGTGCCGCTTGATTTAGCTAAGTAAATTACATTTTCTTTAAAACTATATGCGCTAGCCATTATATAATCCGTTACCGGAAAAACGCTTGATGATATTACTTTTTCATCATTGATATTTAATAATAATGTAAATCCACCAACAGATACATAAAGTAAATTAATTTCTTTAGTAAAAAAGCAATTACTTATTGGGAGTGAACTGTAGATTGGCCCATTAGGTAAATCTGCGAGTAACGACGCAGTGTTTATTTTTTTAAAAAAGTTAAGTCTTTGATTTTCGAATCGGTAAATTTCAATTGTATTATTAACGCAATAAGCTAATAATTTTCCTTCAGTATTAATGGTTAAACTTTTCGAATTAAACGGTAAGTCTACTTCGTCAATAACTTCGGCGGTTTCAGTATTGTAAACGGTTAAGGCATTCGTACAGGTTGCAAAATGCTTTTCGTCAGGAAAAAATTTCGCAAACTCGTAATAGCTGTTACCTGTTTCTTTTGGTAGAATTAATTTTACATCGTTTAACTGTGCCTTTAAACAACTAATAAAAATTAAAGAATATAAAATTCCTTTAATAAAGCGCATTAGTAATTAGTAGCTGTGAGATTTTACAGTATCCACAAACAATTTAACCTTTGCTTTATCTAAATCAGGATACAAACCATGACCAAGATTACAAATGTATTTTTGCTTACCAAATTGATTCAGCATAGTTTTTGTTTCCTCTACAATTACTTGATCATCAGCGTATAGCAAACAAGGGTCTGCGTTGCCCTGCAATGTTTTTCCATGGCTTAATTTTCTGGCGGCGTTTGGGTCAATCGTCCAATCTAGCCCAATTGTGTTGCAGTTAGTTAAGGCAATTTTTTCAATTGCATAATGTGCGTCTTTTGCAAAAACGGTAACGGGGACTATACTACTTATTGATTCTGTAATTTGGGCCATATAACGCAAGCTAAACTCGTAAAACATTTTTTCACTCAACACGCCGGCCCAAGAATCAAACAGCTGAATCATATCTGCTCCTGCTTGTATTTGTCCTTTTAAATAATTTATTGTAGAGTCAGTTATTTTTTGCAAAAGATGGTGAGCTAAATTGGGTTGCGTATACAAGAACTGTTTGGCTTTACTAAATGTTTTACTCCCGCTGCCTTCTATCATATATGCCAAAATAGTAAACGGTGCGCCTGCAAATCCTATTAGCGGAACACGGTTATCAAGTTCTTTTTTGGTTAAAGTTAATGCGTCCATTACGTATTTTAAATCAGAAGCTTCTGCAATTTTTAAGCTATCAATATCAGAAGCCGTTTTAATTGTTTTCGGAAATAATGGACCTTTAGCTTCAATCATTCCGTATGGTAGCCCCATGGCTTCAGGAATAACAAGTATGTCACTGAATATGATAGCTGCATCTACACCTAATATATCTAATGGTTGAACGGTTACTTCAGCTGCCAGTTCGGGATTTTTAACAAATTCAACAAAGTTTTTGGCTTTTGCCCTTGTGGCTCGGTATTCGGGCAAAACTCGTCCTGCTTGTCGCATCAACCAGACCGGTGCTCTTTCAACCTCTTTACCTAAGGCTGCTCTTAACAATAAATCGTTTTTCAACATAGGATGTAAAGATAAGGCTTATCTATTAGAATTGCATGAATGGCAAAATAAATTGATCATAATATTAAGACTTTAGCTTTAACTTTTCAAAAAGGAATTAATACTATTTCGGTCTTTTATTGGATTAAGAAGTTTTGTAAAAACTTTATTTAGAGGGATTTTTTGGTTATCATTTAAATAACATAAAAAGGGATTGTAAATATTGATGGATAAATTAATTAAAAACTAACTTTGTACCTTATATTTTTAGTATGAGGTTACAAAAGATTCAGTTAACAATAGGTTTAATTTTTTGCTTACAATTTTCTTTCTCTCAAAAGTTTGAAACCAAACCTTATTGGCAGCAGTTAAAAACGGATTCTTACCAAGGGAAACAAGACGATATTTATTTTATTGATTCTAAAACCGGCTGGTATTGCAATGGTTCCGGGAAAATATATAAAACCACAAACGGTGGAACGGATTGGGAATTAATTTTTGAAAAAAAAGGCACCTTTTTCAGATGTATTGGTTTTATTGATAGTTTGGTTGGTTTTGCCGGAAATATTGGAATTGACTATTTCCCAAATGTGGAGGATACTGTACCGCTCTACAAAACGAATGATGGTGGAAGAAGTTGGCAGCCAGTTGTTTATAATGGCCCAATCGTAAAAGGTTTATGTGCTATTCAAATATATAAAGAACCAATTATCAATTCAGGAAAGTTGGACTATAAATCACATGTGTTTTGTGGTGGTCGTGTTGGCAGTCCGGCATTTACAATGATTAGTCATGATAACGGCAAAACATTTCAGAGCAAAGACATGCGTCCTTTTTGTCAATATATTTTAGACATTCATTTTTTTAATCTCAAAGAAGGAATTATCTGTGCAGCCTCAAATAGTGAGCTAGATCAAAGCCACGCCCTAATCATTAGAACTAAGGATGGTGGAAATACATGGGAAAAGGTATATGAAAGCCAACGATTTTTTGAGTTAACCTGGAAGCAACATTTTCCTGGTAAAAAAGTAGGTTATGTCACTATTCAGAGCTATGACACAGCTGCAACTTCATCGCAACGCTATATCGCAAAAACAAACGATGGCGGTTTAACCTGGAAAGAATTACCCTTGGTTAATGACATTAATGTTAGAGAATTTGGAGTTGGATTTACTGATGAAAAAAATGGCTTTATTGGCGCTGTTCCTAACGGCTTTGAAACGCATGATGGAGGTTTAAGCTGGGAAAAAAGTTACATGGGTCCGGCAACTAATAAAATCAGGATTCAGAAAGATAAAAGTGGAAAGAGTATTGCTTATGGAATAGGAGTCATTGTAAGTAAAAACAAAAGTGTTATTGAAGACGGGAAAGATGTTGTAGCGGCCATGAGGAATGCCTATGCAGGTGGAAGGTGGTATAAAAACTTTAGCTTTAGTCAAAACACTTTATTTTATAAGGAAGATGGTACAATTGATAAAAAAGAAGTTTGGCATGAAATTGCTAGTTTCCCCGGAAAACTGCTAATTAAGTTTAATTCAAAGGACAGTAAAGATGGTTACGTGTTTTCGCAAAACAAAGTGAACGTTTTTAAAGATGGCAAAATGGTGATGGAGAAACCAATGATTCACGATTTATTGTTAACGGCGTTTGATGTTTATTTTCATAAACCATATGAAACTACTAGATTGCTTGATTCTTTAGGGTACAATTTAAAATTAGTGAGACAAACAAATTACAATGGCAGAAAGGTTTATGTGGTTGGCGCTGCAGATGGTGATTTAAAGAGCAATCAATTTTGGGTAGACGCGGAAAGGTTTTATTTACACAGGGTTATTTACAAACAGAACAATGCGGTGAGAGACGTAAAATTCGAGAGCTATGAGTTGATGGAATCGAATTGGGTGGCTAAAAAAATTACATTTATGCTCAACGGTAAACTGAATATGGTTGAAGATTATTTTGACATCAAATTTCCAAAGGAAGTAAAACCATCCATTTTTGAGGTGAGTACTTTTTCGGATGTAAAGTTGGATTAATTAATAGACGGCTGGCTTCCGATATCACCAAAGAGGCTATAGTTTTTATTAACTCGCGTTAACCCGGTTTTCCAAAAACTTTGTAATGAATCAAAGTATTCATTTAAAATAGAATTGTCCTAAATTGAAGCGTTGGTTCTTTTAATGGCTTGAAATCATTTTGTTCTTTAAATTAGTATTTTCGGAATTTATATAACCAGATGAGGTTACTATTGATGTTTTTCTTGATTTTTTAAGAGATTTCTCAAAAAGTCAATTTCATTGCGTAATGAGTTTATGTGTTCTTTGTCAGCATTAATTACGACATCAACATACGCATTAGGGTTTTCTGAGTTTTGCTGGTTAATTACTTTTGCGGCTTTTTCGTTAATTAATTCACTTACTGTTGTTTCTAAAACATTCGAAATTTGAATGAGTCGAGTTATAGAGATTCTGTCATCTTCCTTTTCTAAACGAGCATAAGATGGCTGTGTTAATCCAAGTTCATTAGCCATATTTTCTTGCGAAAAGCCTTTAAGCTCACGCATTTGTTTTATTTTTAGCCCTACTGTATTCATAATTTAAATAAATAATATAGTTTTTATTTACAAAATTAATAAATTATTTATATATTAAATAATTTATTACAATATCATCATTTAATTTTGGTTGTAACAATAAATTAAAACCAATTAATTATGAAAAAAGTTATTAAAACATTAACATGCGCTGTTGTTTGCAGCTTTTTAACTCTTAGTTGCAGCAAAACAAAATTACAACCAGGAACTGATTCAAACTTTAGTAAATCAGAAGTATACGATTTCAGAAAAGATGCAAAGTTATTAGCATTAGTAGAGTTTGATAAAAAAAATGTCGCAAATGCCAGAGATTACGGAAGTGTAGATATGGGTAAAATAAGAGCAATATACGAGTTATCTCCAGCTTCAAATAGAAGAGCAGCTTTTTCTTTATTAAATAATGAGGAGAAATTTGCGTATTGGGACAATATAATTACATTTAAAATTGATAATTCAACACAATTAACTTCTGATCAAAAGACTCTTTTATCAGATTATCGTGATATTGTTGTTAGGAGAATTATTTTTCAAGAAGGTACTGATTCGGAAACAGCAAGAATGAATTTAGAAGCTAGTTTGCCATTGGCTGTATCACAAATTACAAATTCGGGAGTTCCAATGGATGAGTTTGTAAACATTTTTTTAGCCAGTGGTTTAGGTGGATTTGAATTAATGCCATACGATAATCAAAATGGAGGAGGCAACCTTATCGATTGTTCATGTATGCGTGGTTCTGTTATAAATAGCTGGAAACATAGATATTGTGGAGATCCTTGCACTGTTAAGAATGGTGGTTGTGGATTCTTATGGGCATTCAGATGTGATGGTCGTCCATATGGTCAAGGACCAGGGGGTACTCATGATTATTACGACGAGCTCTAAATTTAATTGTTCACGAAAAAGTTTATTCCAGACAATTTACTTTATAATTTGCAATAAAGAATTTCTTCTGCTTCAGCGGACGAAATTCTTTGTTGATTATTATAAGATAGTAACTTTTAATAATTTTGTCCTTATTATACTAATGCTATGCTCAAAAAATTGAAATTAGTTGGCTTCAGCTTAATTATTTTTGCTTTTCAACTTCTTGTTTGGATTCCTTTTGAGTTTTTAAGTTTAAATGGACTTTCTAATAAATTTTTCATTTTTTTTAGCACTAATCTTTGCGTCTTTTATTTATTGTTTTTTTATATTCAAAACAAACTACAATTAAAAAAACTTTTGGATTTGTTTTTAATTGCATGTGTACAAGTTTTCTTTTCTTTATTTATTGTTTTTGGAAAAGATACTGCTAAGATAAGGGCAATTGAATTTCCTATATATTTACTTTTTATTTTACTTTATTATTTTTCACTTCGTAAGTTTAATTTCAACAGAAAAGTTCTTTTAGCTATTGTTGCTTGTTTTACATTTTCCGGATTTCTTTTCTATGAAAAAGTTTCGAATTACAGTTTAGCCTTAATTTTTAACGAAATCGATTTTAAACAAACGAATAAAATACATGAAGGCTTTAGCTTCGAAAACAAAGATAACACTGAAATCGTTTTTCCATTTAAACAAAGTGGGAAAGTTTATTTAATTGATTTTTGGAATAGAAGCTGTCCAAGTTGTATAAAAAATTTACCATTTATTGAGAAGTTACAAAGTGATTATATTAATGATACAAATGTAAAAATTATCAGTTTGTACTGTCCAATACAGGAAGATGAAACGAAAACTTGGTTTTATAATGAGTATTTAGAGAGAAAAAAAAAGATACCGAAAATAAATCATTACTACACTAAGATAGGTAATATGCAAAAGTATGGCATTACTACTTTCCCTCATTTTTATCTTATTGATAAAAGAGGAAAAGGTATAGAAGGAACGCATATTGTTTTTGATGAAAACTTACCAAACAATATTTATGAAAAAATTGAGACACTTAAGAATCAGTAAGCTGTTATTGCAATTAGTAACGTTAATATTAGTTTCTTGCGGAAATGAAATAAGAGACAGAAAAATCGCAAAATTGGCTACTGAGGATTTAGTTTTTAATGTTGGCAACATAAAGAAAAACGACACACATGTTTTCAATTTCTATGTGAAATCGATAGGTGAGAATCCATTAATAGTTGATACTGTAAGTACAAACTGTGTTTGCACGAATGTCAGGTTCTTACATACTCCCATATACAAGGGAGATTCTATTAAATTTACTGTTACCTATAAAGCTAACAAACAAGATTCTGGAAAATTTACAGCAAGTTTTATGGTGCAAGCCAATATTCAAAATTATTTTGTTCCTGTTTATTTTACTGGAACTTTGATTGATTCTTTATAAGTAATCAACTATAATTGAAGAATGCTAAATAACGCATTTAAGTCATGAAGATTAATTAATAGACGGCTGACTTCCGATATCACCAAAGAGGCTATAGTTTTTATTAACTCGCGTTAACCCGGTTTTCCAAAGGTTATCAATATTAGTTTCGAAAAGTAATTTAGGGTCAGCCGGTGTTGTTAACCAATGTTCATTGGCAATTTCAGTATCAAGCTGTTTAGGCCCCCAACCACTATATCCCATGAGTAGTTTTAAATTTGATTCATTAGCAACCCCATCTTCAATTGCTTTCAGGATCTCTTCAAAATCACCGCCAATAAAAACGTTATTTACAACATTTTCTGAGTTAGGTATAATTTCGCCTAAAGTATGAATGTAGAACAACTGATTTTTTCCAACCGGCCCGCCTTCAAAGATTGGGATGTTCCCATTTTTAATTTGAGGCCTGAAATCTCTCAAACAATAAAGTGTTTTAAAATTAATTATAAAACCAAAACTTTCTTCCTCAGAATGGTTAGTAATGTATACAACCGACCGGGAAAAATAACTATCGCCGGAAAGCGGATGCGAAATTAAGAATTGATGGTTCAATGCCTAATCGAGTTTTAAGTTGGAGCTGCCGATTACAACGCCATCACAAGTGACTTCAATGATATAATTACCCGGCACCATTTCGCCTTGCCCCTCACAATACGTCACACCGGCAATTTCAACATTAGCATAATTAAGTGTTTCTTTTCCTGCGTAATAACCTGAGCTTTTATTGAACGTGAATTTGTAGCTATCATCGTAATTTTTAGCCATTTCTTTACCGTCAGGTGTTATAATTCGAATATAAACTGTTTTCTCTCCTGCTTTGGCAATTTTATTTTCGCCAAGTGAGAAGTTAACTTTAATTTTATCAGCTTTACGAGCTTTACTTGTTTCAACTTCTTTTTTGCCACCACGTTTTAACTGAACCGCTTTAGCATTAATGTTAAAGCAGGTTAAAATACTTCCTTTAGCAATTGTTGTTTTGAGCTCTTCTTTTTCCTTAATCAAAGTGTTTTCTTTTTCCTTTTGCTCATCCAATTGTTTCAATACTGTTTTCTTTTCAGCAACTAAGTTTTGATTTAAGGTGTTTAGTGAGTCTATCGTTCTAACGTAACCCTTCATAATCTCACGCAAGGTTTCAGTTTCTTTTCTAAGTTTTGCTATTATATATGAATCCCCTTTGTGCTTTTCAGCCTCTTTGATGAGTTCCTCAATGCGGGCTTTTTTCTCTTCAATGTCAGCCTGCATAGCGCTATTATTCGTTTTTAACCCTTCAAAATCAGTTTTTAAAGCTAGTAAATCGTTTTTAACGTTATCCCGTTCAATGATAATTTTTTCAGTAATAACTTTCTGTTCAACAATTTTTGTTTTCTCGGTAAATAACAACCAAGCAGTTATACCATTTGTGGCTGCTAAAAACACTATTAAAAACCAAAGTATTATGGCGTTGTTTTTTCGCTCTTTCTTTTGCTCTGACATTAAATTTAAAAATATGGATAAAATTACAAATCTTTAGTTGTATTTTTGAAGGTAAAGCATGGGTTTTATTAACGATTTACTGTCATTAATCTTTCCAAGAAACTGTGAAGCTTGTTCTAATTTACTTTACGAGCATGAAAAATTCATTTGTAATCAATGTGAAATCAATTTAAGCGACTCAATAAAAAACTATCAACAGCAAGTTAACCATGTTTTTGCAGGGCGTGTTCCTGTGGTTCATATGCTTTGCAAGTATGTTTTTATGAAAGATGGGAAAACCCAAAAACTGTTACACGCTATTAAATATCAGGGGCAAAAGGATTTGGCCGAATACATTGGAAAGTTGTTTGCTGCTCAATTTAAGGAGGAATTATCTGAAATTGATCTTATTGTACCAATCCCTTTACATGAGAAGAAACTAAAGAAAAGAGGGTTTAACCAAAGCGCCTGCTTTGCACAGGGAATTCATAATTTAAGCCAAATCTCTATCGACAACCAATCATTACTCAGAGCGATTAATACTGATACGCAGACAAAAAAGGCCAAGTATGAGCGCTGGCAAAATGTTGAAGGTATTTTTTTACTCCATAACCCAACATTTTTTGAAAACAAACATATACTTTTGGTAGATGATGTTATAACCACAGGCGCAACTATTGAAGCTGCTTGGCTAGTGTTTAAAGACATTAAAGGGATAAAAATTTCAATAGGAAGTATTGCTTATGCGGCAAAAAACTAAATTAATCATACTTTTGGTTTCGTTATTAGATTTATATTATGCGCAAAACAACACGTTGGATAGCATAAACCATTTTAATCGTAAAACAGAAGGGGCCTTTAATTTATATATTAAACCATTTCGCGGTGAGGCAGTTGCCGGGTTACATAGAAATAGAACACCGGGAAACGATTTTGCCCCATTTAATTTAACCTATAATATTTACCTCCCGTTTGAATGGTCGCTGAATTATTTAAATAATATTGCCCACGATAAATTACTTAAATCCAACATCGTGTTGTTGTTACACCATACAAATAATGGCAATTATGCAATTGGTGCGGGTCTAAGGAATTCATTTCTGATAATTCCTAAACTTTATTTTAATTATCAGCTGGGATTGGCTTGGTGTGAGGTGGTAAAACGAAACACTTCTGATGGGTTCGTTGGGATGGGGCCTGCATTTCATCACCAAATAAGCCTTAGTTTATTTATAAACAAACAGGTAGAGCTTAGTTTGAATGTGATTCATTTATCCAACGGAAATATTTTTAATAGTCCGGCTAACTTACAAGATGTAATAGGCCTTGGATTAGCCTTTCATCGCAAAAATTAAATCAATTCTTTGCGCTTTAAACCAAAATCTAAAATTTTATCGATAAACTCGTATGGTTTATAGTTATTAATGGCTGCCTGATGAAAAATACAAGTGGCTGGTGTCATGCCCGGTAAGGAATTTACTTCAATAAAAATCACTTCAATTTCACAATTGTCAAACACCCTTACAAAAGCGTCTATTCGGCAGTAACCGCTTACTTCAAGCACTTTGGCTGCTGCGCCTAATGTTTCTTTTACTTTAGTGCTAATTTTTTGCCTCTCTGTTGGGTTAACTGCATATCTGGCTGGTGTAATGTTTTGTCCTTGCCCGGCCAAAAATTTTTCTTCTAAGCTCAATACATCGCCATCCGCCAAGGCCTCACTGGCTTCAAAAACTTCATACTGTAATTGGCCATTGGCATTAAACTGAGTAAGCATTCCTCCGGTTATTTCTAAAAAATGTTTAGCGTTTTTTTTGCTAATTAATTCTTCAACCAAAATCACTTGTTTTTGAGGAAACTCTTCTTTCGGCTTAATATGCAGGGTTTGTGAAGCTTGTGGGTCTAATTCTTCAGATGTTCTAAAAATTAATTTAGCAAATGCTTCGAATTCATTAAAATCTTTTATTTTTTTAACGGCACTACTGCATCCATCGTCTACGGGTTTAGCGATAAACGGGTATTTGATTTCTTTCTCAAGCTTTAAGCGAATAGTATCTTTTGATTTTTCCCAGTCATCCAAAGTAATTAAGCAGTGGTTAGCGACCAAAAACCCGTGTTGTTTAAGAATTTCGTTAGTCCGGTATTTGTCAATTGTAATTGTAGAACTTTTTTGATTACTACCATTATATGGAATTTCAAGTTCATCCAATTTACTTTGCACAGCTCCGTCTTCCCCAGGTCTTCCGTGCAAAGCAATAAATACTTCATCTGCAATACCTTTAAGTTGCTGGTAGGTTATTTGTTTTGGTTCTGAAATTGCATTTTTGGCCGCATACTTATTTGTGATTGACCGACACTGTTCTATGATTCTGCTTACCTCGCTGTGCACTTTGTAGTTCTCTGCCTTTTCCTTTATATCATCAGCATTATCTTTAAGCATGAGGTTAATAGGAATAAGATGTAAAGCATGATTTTCGTTTGAGCCTGTTAAAAACACGGGAAACGGAGCATATTTTTCGGATGAGGCAAGTTTCTCATATACATTTCTGCCACTCTCTACTGAAATGTGGCGCTCACTTGAATAACCGCCTAAAATAACAGCAACTCTTGTTTTACTTTCAGTGGAACTATTATCTTTAATAATCAATGAATCTAAATGCTTTAATAAATTAGTATAAGTCCTGTTTGTTGAATCATTTTTGATGCGCTTAGCAACTGAAGTGCGAATAATGAAAGTTAAAAACTGAGAAGGGTTTAATCCAATTTCTGCAGCCTGATGAAAGAAGAAAGAGGACGGCATCATACCACTTGTTGTATTAGGATCATTCAAATAAATATCACCGCTTTTGCTTAAAAAACCATCTATTCGGGCATACACATCAAAGTGTAATTCGTAAAATAGTTTTTCGCAATCTTTTCGGATGTTTTGAATCTGTTCAACCGGCAAATCAATTGGTGTAATTTTCCTTGATAAACCAGGTAAATATTTGCTTCTGTAATCAAATAATTCTTTTCCTTTCCTGATTTCAGTTGGAGGTAATGCAATTGCTAGACCGTTTTCGTTTTCGAGTACAATGCAACTAAATTCTTTACCATCAATAAATTGTTCAACTAATACTGTCTTTTCAGTGTCTAAAGCTTCTAAAATAATACCATCTGTAGTTAAATTCTTGTCTAAAAATTCAATTAATTCAGTTGGTTGGTAAATTAAAGTGCCGCGTAGTTCCTTTGGATAACTTATGATTAAGGGCATACCAATGCCTTCACGAATGTCATAACACTGCTTTACAAAATTTGATTTTTCTTGTTTAGTAAGTACCTGCCAATCTTTTGCATCAACCCATTTTGTAAAAAAAGCTTTTTCAATTGCTTCAAAAAATTCTTTTTCATTATCGTTATTTAGAATTGTAACACCAATACTGCTCCCCTGATTGGCGGGTTTCACAACACAAGGTAAACCAATGTTAGTTTTAACGTTACTGAATAAATTTTTTAATTCGCCGTTGATGTATGAGGATCTTTCTATTGCAAGGTATTTAGGGCTTTTAAAGCCTTTGTTAACCATTAATTCCTTTTGCACTTGTTTATCAATACCTATTGCAGAAGCTAAAACTCCTGAGCCACTATATGGTATTTTATAGTATTCCAATAAGCCTTGTAATTTACCATCCTCACCATTAGGCCCATGTAAACATAAAAAAGCAAAATCAATTTTAGTTTTGAGCTCATCAACACTTACCGATTTCCCTATGTTTTTCGTTAAGGCTTGTTGTTGATTTAAGTTGAGATCTCCTAACTGTTCGGCATACAACTGAAATTCGTTGTCTTTTGGCAAGAATTCTATCGGGGGATAAAAATCGCGAATAGTACCTTTGTAAACAAACTCCCAATTTAACTCAACAAAATTGCCAAAGCTATCAACAAACAGTGGAATTGCTTCAAAAATGGATTTGTTTAAATTATCATAAACGGTTCTGCCTCCTGCAAAAGAAATTTCACGCTCTCTGCTGTTTCCCCCAAAAATAATGCCAATCGAAATTTTACTCATGATTTAAAAATAAAGATAATGAACATTCATCTTCCATTTCAAATTTGCAAATAATTAACATCTACATGTAAATAGCCAAAGCATTTTTTTAAGTAATTTAGCTACCTGCATTTAGATAAGCAAATCAATCAATACAAGTAACCAAGCAATAAGATGTCGGATTTTTTTAGATTTTTCATTTTTTTAGTACTTGTTGTTTTAATTGAGTTTTATTTTTTTCAAGCCGTTAAAGGTTTTTCTTCTGAATTCAACCCTAAAACGAAAAAAGTAGTTTTTGGAATCGAATACTTTCTAATGGGTTTTAACATGTTAATTCCCATTATAGGAATGTTTTATCATCCTGCTAAATGGGGCGATTGGTTCAGATATGTTTCCTCTATTGGTTTTGTGCTTTTGGTTTGTAAGCTATTAGGTTGTTTAGTACTAATAATGGATGATTTTTATAGGTTGTTAAGATTTATTTATGAATTATTAGTCAGTGCAAAGGTTGAAGGAGAGAATAAGTCGATTAAAATTTCAAGAGTTAAATTTTTAAGCCAGTTAGCTATCACATTTGCAGTGGTACCTGCTGTAGGTTTTATGTATGGAATTATTAAAGGCGCTTATCGGTATCGAATCCATCGCGCTCAGATCAAATCCAACAAAATACCAAAAGCATTTAATGGCTTTAAAATTGTACAAATTAGCGATATCCATACTGGTAGTTTTTTTAACACCAATGCACTTGAAAAGGCTTTTAAATTAGTAATGGAACAAGGCGCAGATTTAATTGTTTTTACAGGGGACTTAGTTAATAATTCCGCAGACGAAACTAAGGGTTATGAAAAGATTTATGCCAGTTTAAATGCACCACACGGTATTTATTCGGTTCTTGGTAATCATGATTACGGTGATTATATCAGCTGGGAGCCGGGAGAAAAGGAAAAAAATCTACAACGTTTAATAAATATTCAAACAACCGCAGGTTGGAAAGTTTTGATGAATGAACACGTTGCTCTTGAAAAAGAAGGAGAAAAAATTGCCTTATTGGGTGTTGAAAATTGGGGAGGCAGAGGTAGATTTCCGAGATACGGAAAGTTAAATTTGGCTCATGCAAACACTAAAGATTATCCATATAAGATTTTATTGAGCCACGACCCAAGTCATTGGGATGTGCAGGTAACAAATAATTATAAAGATATAGATTTAACATTAAGTGGTCACACGCATGGTATGCAATTTGGTATTGAAATACCAAATTTAAAATGGAGCCCGGTGAAATATTTATATCGCAATTGGGCTGGCTTATATAAGGATGGTGAACAGTTTTTATATGTGAATAGAGGATTAGGATTCATAGGATTCCCGGGACGATTAGGAATTTGGCCGGAGATTACGGTTTTGGAATTACAAAGCGTTTAATCTCTGAAATAACTATTTTTCCGAAAGCAAAACATTAATTATTAAACATTAAGCCCTGTCTAAAGATGAAAATTGATATCATAAGTGCGGTTCCTGAATTAATTTCAAGTGCATTTAACCATTCTATTTTAAAGAGAGCACAAACTAAAAAATTAGCTGAAGTCAATTTAATTAACTTAAGAGATTATGCTTTAGACAATAAACAGAAGCAGATTGATGATTATCCTTTTGGTGGTGGAGCAGGTATGGTCTTAATGATTGAACCAATTGATAAATGTATATCTGCATTAAAATTAAAAACGCAGTATGACGAAGTTATCTATATGAGCCCTGATGGCGAAGTGATTAATCAAGCTATGTGCAATAATTTGTCTTTATTAAAAAATATAATCATCGTTTGCGGTCATTATAAAGGTGTTGACGAACGGGTAAGAGAACATTTAATAACGAAAGAAGTTAGTTTAGGTGACTTTGTCTTGAGTGGGGGAGAATTGGCAGCAGCAGCATTAAGCGATGCGGTTATTCGCTTGTTGCCCGGTGTTTTAAATGATGAAACTTCTGCCTTAAGTGACTCTTTTCAAGATAATCTAATAGCTCCGCCGGTTTATACAAGACCATCTAATTATAAAGGCTGGGAAGTGCCAGCTGTTTTACTAAGTGGCAACACTGCCAAAATCGACCAATGGCGTCACGAAAAAAGTGTAGAACGTACTAAGCTCAGGCGACCCGGGCTAATAGATTGAGTCTGTGCGGAGTATTTGTTTAAATCTTAAAGAGCTTATTAATGTGAAAGTCATGATGATATAATCAAGAAAAATGATTATATTTACCTCTTTAGGAGGCTAAAAAATGAGTAATTTTCAAAGAACAATTAAACAAGCCGTTTCTTTAACGGGGAAAGGGTTACATACCGGTAAAGATGTGACCATAACATTTAATCCCGCCCCGGTTAATCATTGGTATAAGTTCCAACGATTAGATGTTGAGGGGCAACCCATCATTGATGCTGACGCAGACTTGGTTGTTGATACAAGCAGGGGAACCACTTTAGAAAAAAATGGAGTAAGAGTATATACCACAGAACATGTTTTAGCAGCTTTGGTTGGTTTAGGTATTGATAACTGCTTAATTCAAATGACAGAGGCAGAAATGCCAATTATGGATGGTAGTTCATGGAAATTTATTGAAGCGCTTGAAGCAGCTGAAATTGAGGAACAAGATGCAGAGAGAGAGTACTTTGAACTAACAGAGAATCTTACTTTTGAAGATCCGGTTAAGAAAGTAGAAATGCTGGCTGTCCCTCAAGACTCATACCGTTGCACGGTAATGGTTGATTACAACAGCGAAGTGTTAGGAACTCAGCACGCTGGTATTTATGATATAACACAATTTAAATCAGAGATTAGTAAATGCAGAACTTTTGTGTTTTTGCACGAATTGGAAGCTTTACTGCAACATAATTTAATTAAGGGGGGTGATTTGGACAATGCCATTGTGCTTGTTGACAAAGAATTACCAAAAGATAAATTAGATCATTTAAGAAAAGTATTTAACAAAGAACATGTTGAGGTGAAAGGTAAAGGTGTTTTAAACAATACAGCCTTACATTTTTACAACGAACCGGCACGCCATAAGTTACTGGATATAATCGGCGATTTAGCTTTAGTTGGAAGGCCTTTAAAGATACATGTTCTTGCTGCTCGTCCGGGGCACAATGGTAACGTTGCCTTTGCTAAATTAATAAAAGCAGCAATTAAAAAACAGCGCCAGGAAAAAGACTATCCTAAAATTGATTTAAACAAACCGCCATTATTAAACATTAACGACATCATGAAAATATTACCTCATCGTCAACCCATGTTGTTGGTGGATAAAATCATGGAACTGTCCTTAGAACATGTTATTGGCGTTAAAAATGTAACGTTAAATGAGGAATTCTTCAAAGGACATTTTCCAGGTGAGCCGGTGATGCCAGGCGTTATGTTAATTGAAGCGATGGCTCAATGTGGAGGCGTATTAGTTTTAAAAACCGTACCGGATCCTGAAAACTATCTGACGTATTTTATGAAAATAGATGGGGTAAAATTTAAACAGAAAGTGATTCCGGGAGATACAGTTGTGTTTAGTCTTAATTTAGTAACACCTATCAGGCGCGGAATTTGCCACATGAGAGGGGTTGCTTATGTTAACAATAAACCGGTAATGGAAGCCGAAATGATGGCTCAAATAGTGAAAGTTAAAGGAATTGAAAAACCAATTGAAGCCTAATAAATGATTTCTAATCTTGCGAATATACATGCCGGCGCTCAGATTGGCAACAATGTAACAGTTTCTGCATTTGCAACCATTTATGATCGCGTTGTAATCGGTGATAATGTTTATATACATCCTAATGCAGTAATTTATCCTGATACAATCATTGGAGATAACTGCCAAATTTTTCCAGGCGCCATTATTGGTGTGGTAAATCAGGATTTAAAATATAAAGGAGAAAAATCCAATACTGTGATTGGAAACAATACTGTTATCAGAGAGTATGCTACTATTCATAAAGGAACAGCTGATAGAATGACCACCAAAGTAGGAAATAATTGCTTGATTATGGCCTATACTCACCTTGGTCATGATTGCATTATTGGGAATAATGTTATTATTGCCAATAATGGCAGTTTGGCTGGACACATCACAGTTGAAGATTATGTGGTAATTGAAGGCGTTGTAGCAGCGCAGCAATTTGTAACAATTGGTGCTCATAGTTTTGTAGCAGGTGCTTCATTGGTTAGAAAAAGTGTTCCACCATATGTTCGTGTAGCCAGAGAGCCGCTTCAGTTTATTGGTGTTAATACAATAGGCCTCGCCCGCAGAGGATTTGACAAAGATTTAATCAAGCAGATAGAAGATATTTATAGAATTATTTTTGTTAGAGGCCATAATATTTCTAATGCGCTAGAAATAGTTGAAAATGAAATTGCAGAGTCAGAGGTACGGAATCAGATTTTGAATTTTATTAAATCGCAAAAGGACGGTATCATTAAAGGGATCTAAAATTGATTTCTGTTGAATTAAATAACCTTGGTAAGAAGTTTAAATCGGAATGGGTTTTTAGGAAAATAAATTATCATATTAATGAGTCGGACAGGCTTGTGATTCTTGGGAATAACGGTTCCGGTAAATCTACGCTTCTACAAATGATAAGCGGCTACGTAAGTTACAATGAAGGGGAGATTATTTATAAAAATGCACAGGCCCTAATATCAGAAGATTCCCTTCACCAACACATTAGCTTTGCCTCACCGTATTTACAATTAATAGAGGAGTTTACTTTACTTGAATTGGTGGAGCACTGTCGCATAGCTAAGCCATTCTTTCAAAATTTAAGTGCAGAAAGTTTTATAAATGAATTGGATTTAAAGTCGTCAACAAATAAGCTAATCAAACAGTTTAGCAGCGGCATGAAACAGCGCCTTAAACTCGGTTTAGCAATTTTTGCGGATACACAGCTTCTTTTATTGGATGAACCAATCAGTAATTTGGATGAGCGTTCTATAGATTGGTATCAAAATCAATTACGTGCCAATATTCAAAAGCGAACATTAGTTATTTGTTCTAACAATATAAAGCTAGAACATTTCATGTGCGATAAAACCTTGAATGTAATGGATTATAAAAACTAGCCTTTAAATTTTGAAAATTTCTGAGCTAATTTTATCGCTTCATATAAATTAACAATCCCACCGTTTTTTCCCAGTTCAGTAAATTTTACCAACTCATCTTTGGAACCCGGCTTTAACACTTTTGTTTTCTTATAAGTTTTGTTGCTGCTTTTGATGATTATTTTTTTAATCTGCTGAGCAGTTAAGTCAGGATAATACGATTTGATGACAGCCGCAACTCCAGCTACAACAGGAGCTGCCATACTGGTCCCGTTTTCATCTTTATATTTATTTTCAGGAATAGTAGAATAAATATCAACGCCGGGAGAAAAAACATCAACCGTTTTTTTACCATAGTTAGAAAAAGTAGCAGGAATTTTAGAATCCGGTTGCCAGCTTAAGGCACCAACATCAATAAAGTTACTGGCAATTTTACCGCCGGCATATACCTTGGTTGGATAATGTATTTCAGTATCAATATCTAAGTGAGAGTTTCCTGCGGCATGAATCAAAAGAACGCCTTTGCTTTCAGCATATTTAACCGCATCGTCAACTACTTTTTTATTCCACGAAAAGGCTTTACCAAAACTCATATTTAAAATTTTTGCTCCATTATCTGTTGCATAACGTATTGCAGCAGCTATATCTTTGTCGCGCTCATCTCCTCCGGGAACTATGCGTAATGCCATAATTTTAACGTTGTTGGCTACACCATCCATTCCTATCGAATTACCTCTTTTCGCTGCAATAATTCCGGCAACATGTGTACCGTGATAACTGTTAGGCCCTTTACAATCCGGATTTCCATAATTAAAATCGGTGTTATTTGAATAATCGTCTTTTACAATAGTTATTCTTGGGTCAAAATCCAAGTTTGTTCCACATTCAACAAATTGTTTATACTGATCATAGCCTGCTTGAATTTTATTTTCTATGGCTGCATCTAAATTTTTTTCATCTTTAATAACATTGCTGGCTATGAGTTTAAACTGCTTATCCTTTTTATCAGTAGCTTCAAATTTTGAAATATTTTCAGATGTAATTTCAGTTACATTTAACTGAGCTTTTGCTTTCTTATTGAATGCAGTTAATCCTTCATATAGAAAACTTAGTTGTTTATAACCTGACTCAAATTCTTCTTTAGTTTTTAGATACTCTTTTTCTACCTTTTTGAAATATAAATAATCTGATTTATCTATTTTGGTGGTAAAGTCACTTTCTTGTTTACCCTCATATTTAGGCTTTAAAAAACGATATAAACGTGTTACTTCCAAATTATCTCCATTAACATTTTGACCATCTTTTCCTCCAATAAAATTCCAACCGTGTATATCATCAATGTAGCCATTTTTATCGTCGTCAATGCCGTTCCCTGGTACTTCTCCCGGATTTGTCCACATGACTTCCTTTAAATCTTCATGGTCATAGTCAACCCCACTGTCTAAAACCCCAACAATAATTGTAGTGGAAGTTTTGTTTTTCAATAATTCATCGTAAGCTCTATTAGTTCCAACACCGTTCACCTTATCTATGGTTGGGTCTAAATTAAACCAATTGTCTGGTCTTTTTTGTGTTTGTGCATAACCTATCGTTAAGGATAATAAAGCTGCGGTAAAAATAATTTGTTTCATTTAATCAAAATATAATTACCAAGGTATAAAATTTATTTAATCAACGTTAACAGTTTTCGAACCTTAATTGTTAAAATTTGAGAATATGAAGCAAGCACCGTTTGTTAAAGGTAGAGCAAAGTTTTTCAAGAAGGATCAATAAATATTAAAGTATTGTGTCTAAAAATCTTTGTCTATTTTCTGATGTAGGAATGAGACAAATTTCATTCGATTTTAATAGCCTTTTCCTTCTTCTTGCAATAAAATCGTAAACAATATTTCTAATAAATGGCGGAATAATTACGAAAATTATTAGTACAGGCCACAAACCACGCATGAATAAAGTTAATCTTAATGCTGCGCACGATTTGATGAAAGCAGAATAGTCTTTGATTAGTATCATGCTGTCAACTTTATCATTTATTTCAAAGTAATGTTTTAATTGTTTCCCTGTTTCTGACTGTAAAGCGGCAAAATGCATTTGGTTATTTTTTTCACGAGACAAAAAAAACTGTATGCTTTTGTTACAAAAACCACAGTCGCCGTCGTAAAGTAAAATAGGTTGTTTGTTTAGTAATTTCTCTAATTCCATTAGGGTTGAGCGTATATTGTATATGGGTCTACACTTAATTCGTATGTCTTATTAAGTATGGAGAAAGTTTGTAAATTAATGAAACTAACAAAACCATTTCTACCAATGCAATTACTGGTATGATGAGGAGCAGGGCCTTGTGTGTTTCTGTTTCTGGACAAAACATATAATAAATTGCTGGTTTTATCAATTGCCATACCGTGTGGCTGATAGCCACACTTTAATTTTACCATACTGTAATCAGTAGCATTTAGTTTAGTTACACTACCCCTACTATTTGAAAAACTTAATGTATCCTCAGTATGGGTAATGTAGTAGCAATTGTGTTGTGATGAGTATATAATTTCTGTTGGATCTGCGGCGGATGGAATGATTGTAGTTACAGTATTGGTTATAGTGTTAAATACCCTAATATCGTTGCTTTTTTGACAAGTTATAATTAACTCATCAGGATTTTTTCCGATAACTAATTCATGGGAGTTTATAGTATTACTAAATTCGTTTGGAGGCAGTCCATCTAAACTGTATTTATTACTTACTGTAAAAGCAGTATCAAATTGAAACAAACAATTGCCGAATTGAGCAGTAATATATATGCTTTGTTCATTATTGGAGAGTGCTATTCCGTGTGGGTTATACATCCCACCAACAAAGTGAATCAGCTTATGATTGACGAGGTCAACGCAAGCAACTTTACCTGCTGCTTGCCAACTTACACAATATGCTTTTTTATTGTCCTTCGTTAGAACTATGGTATTCCAATCGAATGCATCTGCAGTTCCGGTTCCGGCAGCTAATGGAGATAGAGGAATGTTCGCAATTAATGAGTTATCAATGGTGCTGAATTTTTGAAGTATGTTGTTATTAATGAAGAGCACATAAAAATACTTGCCGTCTCCTGAAACCCTTATATTGTGTGGTGTATCCGGTCCGGATTTTGTTCCAACTGGGATAACTCGAATTGGTAACTGTGATTCAGCATCAAAAACTGTTACAACATCGCAACCTTGATTAACTGCGTATAATTTTTTTCTTGCACCGCTTTGCCATTTAATTTCACCGTTTAAGTTTGGCGCGCCTGCATCAATCCAATCCTTAATAATTTTAACTTCATTAAAGCTCAGCGCTTTCCCATTTAAAGGCATAGTGGGTGTGTTTTGCAGCCCAAGTTCTTGGTAGGTGTTAATGTAAAAGCATAAACTGGAAAAGTTGCTGTTAAATGGGATCACAGGAGAACCACTGTTACTGCCTTTAAACATACTTTCCCAACTGTCTAAATTATAGTTCCCGGCAATGGCACTACTTTTTGCATTATGACAACCAGATGTTGCACATTTGTTTGCCATTATGCTTCCTATTTCTTCAGGAAATTCGCCGTAGTTTATTTTACCTTTTTGTTTTGTGCAAGTATAACACAATAAAAGAAGAGGAACAGCAAGAAAAAAAGATATGTTCTTTTTTGATGAACTCATTCTTCAATAACCAGCTTTACACTTTGTTTAAGTTGTTTACTCTGTTTCAACGCTGAATTAATTAACAAGTTATAAATGCCTTTGTTTAGAGAATTTGTATAAAGGGGTTCGCCAACAGAATGATTATTTTTAAAGAAAATAAGACGACCGTAAATGTCATAAATCGCTATATCTACAAATGTAATGTCAGTGCTGGTTTGGAGTTTGAAGGCGCCATTATTTGGATTCGGATATATTTTGAAGATTGGTAAATCTGAAGCTGTATTTTCCTTCACAGTAATAAAAGGGGAGTTAGATCCAAAATAGGTTAGTCCCCCTGAGGCATTACCTACAAAAAGATCTCTGTTACCATCATTGTTAATGTCTTCAAAAAAGGGCGAGGATTGGGCTCCTACGTTGATGCCGTTAGTGTTGTTATTAACTAATGTAAATGTACTAGTGGGATTAACAGGACTTTGAACTTTGTATTCAAAAATCTGCCCGCTGATAGAACCAACCAAAATCCGAACATCTGTACCGGATTTGTAGGCATAAGGTGAGGCAAACCCATCAATACCAAACGTGCTGATGTCGCCTTGAACATTTATGTTTCCGAGGGTGTTAGTAACTAACGTAAATGAAGGATTACTTGAGGTTCCATTATTGCGATAATAGGCAATTCTGCCGTTTTTCATGCCGATTAATAAATCTAACAAACCATCTTCATTCAAATCGAAAAGTTGAGGCGCAATATTAGATGAGAGAGTTGTAAAACTAAATGCGTTAATTGCGACTTGTGTAAAAGTAGCAGGATTGCTTATACCGGCTGAATTTTTAAGCCAGTGTATTTGACCAAAAGAAGTCCCAACCAGGATGTCAATATCTCCATCATTATCAATATCACCAACAGTTGGAATTATGTTAGTAAATGAATAGCTGCTTATACCGGCATAATCTCGAGTAATCAAAGAAAAACTTGGCGCTGTTATTGTGCCAATGTTTTTATAAAGCGTTAGCTGTGATTTAAGTTGTGTGCCATTATAATAGCCGTATGTGCCAACCAGTAAATCTCTAATACCATCCGCATTATAGTCAAACAATACCGGAAATGAATTTTGCCCTACATCAATCATTTCATCCTGAAAAAGATTTTTTTGTTTGAAACTAAAGTTTAGTGTTGGCGTAGTGCTAATATTTTCATAATACCATACGGAGTTTACATTTTCACTACCAAACGCATTAGGCGTAGCTAACAGGTCTTTTTTATTGTCGCCATTAATATCAACAAGATAAGTACAAGGGAATATATTAAATTTTATTTGATTGGCTGAATTCGGGAATAATTTAGTGGTGTCAGAAATTAATGCCAGTGTTGAGTTACCTGTGTTTTTTGCCAATTGAACCACGTCACACGAAATATCACCCATGATTAAATCTTTATCATTGTCCCCATCAATATCTATACAGGTTAAACAAGAGCCGGCGTGTAGAGTTTTTGAGTTTGTTTGAATGGTTTGCTGGTTGAAAAGTTTCATTAGTGGGCACTGGCTAAACGAAACCACGCAACTGCTTTCTTGCATTTTTCCCCAACAAAGATCACCAATAATAAATTTATTAAGGGAATCAGAATGACCATAAGTTTCCACGCTCATGTTTTTGTGAAATTCAACTAAAAATCCGCCTGGTGAGAACGTTAAAACATCAATATCAGAGTCGTTATCAATATCACTTAAACCAGGAACGCCTACGTTACTAGCAAACAGATTTGAAACACTGGGAGGACCCGTAGGATTGTAATCCGATACCA
Organism: Bacteroidota bacterium; assembly: GCA_020403265.1. GTDB lineage: Bacteria > Bacteroidota > Bacteroidia > B-17B0 > Aurantibacillaceae > Aurantibacillus. Next base: position 204,452 of record JADBXZ010000012.1, on the reverse strand, counting down.
GCATGTTTTTTGCAAGTACGAATGAGATTCCGCCTGCTACAGTACTCGTATTTTTAAATACTTTAATGCCGCCGGTAGTACTTGTAAAAATATCTTCTTTTCCATCATTGTTGTAATCCAATAAAACGGCCCAATCTTTGGCAGCAGGAAAGTTGGTACTTAAAGACTGCTTAAACTCATATTTTACTTGACCGGGTGAACCTACGTTGATGAAACATTTAAAAATGGCTGAGCCAAATTGATTACTTTTATCAAATACAACCACATCTTTCTTACCATCGAAATTTAAATCAATATTCGAGATATTGGAATAGTTGATGCCACCGGCCCAGGCAAGTTTTAAACTTTTGCCATTCTCAATAACGTTAATTGTATCGTGCGCAACAAAAAGTTGTGCATAATTGTTAAGGCAAAAGAATAAAAAGAAAATACTGAGATAGCGCATAAACAAATTTACAAAAAAAGATGTTAAAAACCCGCTGAAATTCAATAAATATTGGTCATTTGTATTAACTTAGTGCAACTGTTAAAAAGATTAATATTTCTAGCCATCCTAATCATAACTTATTTTGATGGTTTTGCTACGCATGTAGTCGGAGGGGAAATTTATTATGATTATTTAGGTGCAAATCAATACAGGGTTACGCTTAAGGTTTATAGGGATTGTGATAATGGACTTGCCGGATTTGATGGAAATAGTTCGAATTCAGGCCCTTGTTATTTATCTGTAAAAAATCAAAATAACCCTTTGTTGGATACAGTTATTACAATGGGTATTCCTATTGTTAGTTTAGTTCCAAACACTATAAACAACCCTTGTATTACAACTCCTAACAGATGCATTGAAGAAGGAGTCTACACAAAAACAATTACCTTAAACACTAATCTTTATAGTTATTATCTCGTTTATCAGCGGTGTTGCAGGAACAATTCTATTAGCAATATTGTACAACCTGGAAAAACTGGGTCAACCTATTATTGTTATGTGCCTCAATTAAGTTTATTTGGGGTAAATAACTCTCCTCGATTTAAAAACCTTCCGCCTCTGTTCATGTGTAATAAATTGAATTTTAATTTTGACTACTCGGCAACAGATCCGGATGGAGATTCTCTGGCTTATATTTTTTATAATTCCTTCGACGGACTGGATGATTGTTGTCCTTCTATAAACGGAGGTGTAAATAATAGTTGCGCTTCACCACCACCTTCATGCCCTATAATTGCACCGTCTCCGCCTTATCCAACAACGCTTTTTACATCTACGTATTCTGTTTTAAATCAGTTGCCGGGTAACCCATCCTTTCTTGTTAACGGTTCAACCGGCCAATTTTCAGGAACGCCAAATAATTTAGGAATATATCTTGTATGTGTTGGTGTTAAAGAATATCGTAATGGAAATATAATAAGTACACATTATCGTGAATATCAGTTTCAGGTTGTTCCTTGTCAGGTGAGTGTACTTGCAGCTATTGGAAATTTCACTTCTCAATGTTTCGGAAACACAGCAAATTTTGTAAATGAAAGTGTTAACACATCTACCGCTCAATCCTATTCGTGGGATTTTGGCGTGAATGGAATTTCGAATGATACAAGCTCGCTATTTTCCCCAACATACACTTATCAGGACACCGGTTCTTATCTTGTAACGTTGGTTGTTAATCCGGGAAAGTTCTGTACCGATACGATTAAGAAACAGGTAAAAATATATCCGCCATTTGAAATTAATTTTAATAAAAACACTAATCAATGCTTGAGTAACAACAGTTTCAGCTTTTCAGCAAGTGGTTCAATACAGCCACAAGCTACATTTAATTGGAATTTTACTTCATCTGCTACACCAGTAAGCGCAACTACTCAATCTGTTGGAGGAGTTACGTTTAATTCACCCGGTACATATATAATTGAGTTGAAAGGGAAACAATTTTCCTGCAGAGATTCAACCTTAGACACTATAGTTGTTTATAAACGACCAAAGGCCATTATTGAAAATTTACCGGATAAAATTTGTAATCCCGGGAAAGTATTTTTGAGCAATGGAACTATTAGTGAACTCCCGGTCAAATACAATTGGTCAATTTCTGACGGCTTTGTGAGCGGACTTCAAAATCCAATTGTTTATTTTAATGGTGTTGGAATATACACCGTTCATTTAACAGTTACTACAACTTCCGTTTGCGCAGATACTTCTAATGCTTCAATTTTGGTGAATGTTGTGCCAAGTCCTATTGCTAATTTTATTGCCTCGCCAAGCGTAACCACTATTTTTGATCCGTACATTAATTTTCAGAATCGATCAAGTCCGGATGTTATTTCATGGTATTATGATTTTAATGATGGTAATAACAGTTATCAATCCTTTACAGGTAATTTGTATCAAACATACGGCAATTATAATGTTAAGTTAATTGTTAAAAATAATTTTGGTTGTACAGATACGAGTTATCAGTTGGTTGTAATTAATCCTGAGTTTAGATTTTGGCCGCCCAATGCATTCACACCAAATAGTGACAACTTAAACGATATTTTTTTACCAATTTGCGTTGGAACCGAAAATTACGAGTTAAAAATTTATGATAAATGGGGAGAGAATATTTTTACTACGACGGACTTCCTTCAAGGCTGGAACGGCAAGTTTAAAGGACTACCTTGTAAACAGGATGTTTATGTTTGGCGTGCAGAGTTTATTAATGCGGTTACTAAACGGAAAGAGGTTAGATTTGGTCATGTAACGCTTTTGAGGAATGAAGAGTAATATACTACCAACTTATATAAACAAGATAAGTGGTTTGATTATTAAAATTAGTTTGACATTCCTGTTAGGCCTGACCTCCGAAGTTATTATTTCACAAAATAAAATCTTAAACGTTTATTCTGATCTCATTAAAAGTGCGAACGACAGTATTAAAGTTCGCAGGTACTTTAGTTTGGCAGATGAGTATTATGAAATTAAAAATTATGCGAATAGCTTTAAAGCAATTGATACAGCGCTAAGTATTGCTGAATACACGAAACGTAAAGATCTAATCGCCTTGTGTTATTACAAGTATGGCAGCAATCACAGTTATTTGAAGGATTATGTGGCTGGTGGAAAGTATTATGAAAAAGCAGCCATAATATGGCAACAACAACTCAACAACAAAGAGTTGGCACGTTTATATTTTAACTATGGGAATAATTATTATTTTTTAAACGACACCAAAAGAGCTATAACATATTATAAGTTGGTTTTGAATTATGTGTATAAATCTAAAGATAGCATGCTTTTGGCTGATACTTACAATAATTTGGGTATATGTTACGCAACTGGCGAAAATTACTAAGTGGCGAAGCAACATATGCTAAAAGCATACCATTTAGCTAATCTCACAAAAGATACTTCTGGTATCGCATATTACTACAATAACATCGCAACAATTTACAATAACTTAAAGCAATATGACTCTTCAATTGTCAACTTTAAGAAATCGAAATATTTTAAAGAAATAATAAAGGACAGCGGTTTACTTGCTGAGGTGAATTTAAGCTTATCGGATCCTTACTATAGACTTAGGAATTACAACAAGGCTTTGTTTTATATAAACGAAAGCAAGAAATTTATTGACACAAACGATTATTCTTTATCCTTGCAAAGGTATTATTACGAATATTACAGTGTTTACAGCGCATTAAATAATTTTAAATTAGCTAATTTTTTTCTCGTAAAATCTTATTTGGTTAAAGACTCTTTGAGTACATTTCAATCTTTAGAGGACGTTGAATACCAGGAAAAGTTAACCGAGTTTAAAAATTCAATGGCAAAGGACTCATTATTAAATGCAACCAAAATTAAAGAAAAGAATTTGGAAATAAAACGAAGCCAAACCATTAAATATTTTATGATTCTTATTATTTTAATCGTCGCTGCCTTTCTAGCAGTGCTTTATAAAAGATTTAAAATCATTCAAAAACAAAAAGCAGAAATTGAGGCGCAAAAGAACATTATAGAAGAAAAGGCTAATGAAATTATTTCATCGATGAATTATGCAAAGCGTATACAACAATCTATACTTCCCAACGAAAACTACGTAAGAAAACAACTAAACAAGCAATAAGATGTTTGATTTTAGTAGTTGTAATATTTACTAATCATTAAGTACACAACAACGCCGGTTACGGTTACATATAACCAAACCGGATAACTTATTCTGGTAAGTTTTTTGTGTTTTTCTCGCTGATCAGTTAAGCCATAGTAAAACGAAAGCAATACTAAGGGCAAAACAATAATTGCTAAAAAAATATGCGAAAGAAGAATAACTAAATAAATAGGTTTAATCCCACTAACCAGTTCGCTTTCTTCTGCACTCATCATTCCATCATGGTTAAGATCACCATATTTTGTATCAGGAATAAAATAATGTGCAGTAACATAACTTAAAATGAACAGCGCACTTAAAACAAACGCAGTAACATTTAATTTCTTGTGCAAAGCTATGTTTTTCTTTTTTATTGCAACAAGAGATGCAATTAACAAAACACTGCAAGTACCATTAAGAAAAGCGTTAAGCGCTGGAAGCTTATAAATAAAGGATGGAAACTCTACAGGATGTGGTATCCATTTTTGGTTAAGCACCACAACGATTGCACAAACGAGCACTGTTGCGATATAAACAACTAATTTTACTGTACGTTCGTTTTGTTTGTGTAAAAGTTCCATATCAATTATTTCATTAATGCATCCAATTGAGATTGACTAACACCGGTAGAAGAGTAACCACCATCATGCATTAGATTCTGCATGGTTACCATTCTCGTTAAATCACTAAATAAGCTTATACAATAGTTTGCACAATCTTCTGCAGATGCGTTGCCTAATGGAGATTGTTTGTCTGCAAACTCGTAAAACTCATTAAATCCTTTAATACCACTTCCCGCAGTTGTACGAGTTGGTGATTGAGACACTGTGTTAATCCTAACTTTCTTTTGCATACCATAATGGTAACCAAATGTGCGTGCAATACTCTCCAACATTGCTTTTATATCTGCCATATCGGTATAAAACGGATAAGCTCGTTGAGCGGCAATATATGTAAGAGCAACAACACTTCCCCAATCATTTATTGCGTCCATTTTGTGTGCAACAGCTAACATTTTATGGAATGACATGGCAGAAACATCTATTCCTTTATTAAAAAAGTCATAATTTAATTCTGTGTATGGAATGTTTTTGCGAATGTTCACGCTCATTCCAATTGAATGAAGCACAAAATCTATTTTTCCGCCCAAGTGCTGCATACTTTCAGAATATAATTTTTCAATATCCGGAATTATTGTAGCGTCAGCAGGAATTATTTTTGATCCTGTTGAATCCGCTAACTTATTAATTTCACCCATTCTCATGGCTATTGGCGCATTGGTTAAAACAAATGATGCACCTTGTTCATGGGCTTTTTGTGCTACTTTCCAAGCTATGGAGTTTTCATCCAAAGCGCCGGTAATGATTCCGCGCTTACCTTTTAACAAATTATTAGACATAAGTGTAATTTTATGGCACAAATATACAGTATTTTATATAATACAAATGCAAAGCACCTTTGCAACAAGCAGCATATAACTATTGATTAAACAAATTAGTTGGCAATTAGTTTGGATTTAAAGCAATAAATACTTCACGGAAGTTGGTCATTACCTCCATTATTATTATTTTTAAATTCTAAATGAAAAACCATTTGTCTATTTTTAAAGGGTTGTTTATTGCTTTAAGTCTTGCTTCAGTTACGTTGAAGGCCCAAGGTTTTCAAGTTAACCTGCAAGGCCAAAAGCAACAAGGCATGGCGAGCGCGGGTTCTGCATTTGTTCAAGACGAAAGTTTGTTGTTTTATAATCCCGGTTCAGCAGCTTTTGTGATGAAGAATGGCTTAAACGTTGGCGTAAGTCCTACCATTCCAAATACTGTTTATCTTGATAGTGCCGCACAAATCATGAGTAGAACAGAATCACCCGTTAGCACACCATTTGCAGCTTATGCCTTGTTTTCTCCAAAAGACACGAGTAGATTTAGAATCGGCCTGGCTGTTTACACACCATTTGGGAGTACTGTCCAATGGCCTTCAGAGTGGATAGGCAGGTTTGCCATCACACGATTGCAGTTAAAAACAATTTTTTTTCAGCCAACTTTAAGTTATCAGGTAACCAACCGTATAGGCATAGGTGCAGGCTTTGTAAACGCGATCGGAAGTGTTAATTTACAAAAGGATATACCGGTTATTAACAGCAATGGGGTTTACGGAAGAGCAGAACTTGATGGAAGAGCTAACGGTTATGGGTTTAACATAGGAATTTATATTAAAGCGACTAAACAATTAAATCTTGCCTTATCTTATCGTTCGCAGGTAAACATGAAGGTGAAGGATGGTAGAGCTAATTTTTATGTACCTGAAGGATTAGCACCTAATTTCCCGAATGGTAAATTTACGTCTTCCTTGCCTTTGCCTCAAGTATTTACATTTGGGACGCATTATCAAATTAATGAAAAAATAAATTTGGTGGCAGACATTAATTATGTTGGTTGGAAAGCTTATGATACCTTGGCTTTTGATTACGAAACCAACACAACATCACTTTTGGATACAAAATCACCACGACTTTATGAGAACACCTTTGCGTTTAGACTAGGAGGACAATATACTGTAAACGAGAAGTTTCAGTTTAGAGCTGGCGCAGCTTATGGCATATCTCCAGTTCAACAGGGGTATGTTACACCTGAAACTCCTGATGCCAATCGCTTTATTTTTACTGCCGGAGTAAGCTATTTAATTGCCACAAATTTACAAGTGGATGCCTCCATGTATTTTACCCAATTTACAAGAGCTGCAATTAATTACGAAAGTAATTTAAGAGGCACTTTTAAAACCGCAGTTTTAGCCCCAGGGATTAGCATCAGATATCAGTTTTAAACATGAAAAATTGCATTTTAATCATATTGATTTTTATATTTAGCTGTAAGCCTAAATTAAAAGAAAGTAAACCAATTACCGGTGAAATGAATCCTGCAAGTGTTGTTTTTATAGGCGGAAATGGCTTAGGTAACTATGCGGATGGCGCTTTAAATTTAGAAGCTCAGAAGAACAGCGTATCCAATTTACTTGCGCAACAATTAGGTTTGGTCGGTGGAGAAAAATTAACACAGCCTTTAGTTGGCAATCAATTTAATGGTTTTGGTTTAAGTAGTTTAAATAGCACTGTTGTCACAGCCAAAAGTTTTTTGGACAATAAAGTAGATTGCAAAGGAATTACCTCATTATCCCCAATCAAGCCAAATTCAAACGCTACCTTTTCAGATTTAAAGGCATCTGTCCCATCAGCATCGTATACTGATTTTAGTGTTCCGTTCGCAAAGTCATACCAAATGCTGTTAACTGGTTATGGTAATCCGGGTAACACTTATTATAATCCTTTTTTCGAACGCTTTGCAAAAAACAAAAGTACTTCGTCAATTATTGATGATGCGCTTTCAACAAATCCAAGTTTTTTTGTTCTTCAGCCCGGATTACATGATGTTTTGCAATATGCAGTAAACGGTGGTGCTTCGGATAGTTTAACATCAGAAAGTAGATTTAATAACGCTATTGATGCACTTGTAAATAGATTAACCTCGAATGGAGCTAAAGGCGTTATTATTAATGTGCCAGATGTTACAAAATTTCCTTATTTCAATACGATTCCATACAATGGTCTCACTCTTGATCAAACTAAGGTAAATGATTTAACACTTGTATATAATGTTATATCTAATGGATCAATTTCCTTTAGTGTTGGCGCAAATGCTTTTGTTGCTTTTGACCCTTCTGCGCCGATTGGTGCAAGGCAACTGAAGGATGGAGAAATGGTAACCTTAGGCACGCCGTTAGATTCTGTAAAATGTAATTTCTTAGGTTCGTTAAATCCATTTGAGAACAGAATGGTGCTATCATTAACCGAAATTGCTGCCATCAGAACAACAATCGCAGCTTATAATGACAAATTAAAAGGTGTATGTCAGCAAAAGAATCTTGCATTGGTGGACGCATTTACTTTTTATAATTCATTATTTAACGGGATAATATACAATGGAAATACTATCAATGCGCAATTTGTTAAAGGCGGAGCTTTTTCTTTAGATGGGATTAATTTAAACCCAATTGGAAATGCCTTATTAACCAACGAGTGTATTAAAGCAATTAACAAACAGTATAAAAGTAGAATTCCTCAGCTTAATGCAAATCAATATCCAGGGGTTGTATTTCCATAAAAAATTTAGTAACATTACTCATTATTAATAATAATATGAAAAAAATATACTTGGCATTTAGCCTTTTAGGGAGTTACATTTTAAATTCTCAAATTTGTACACGGTATTACAGTGATGTGTTTTCTACAGTAACTGTTAGCAGTAATATTCAGTTTGGTTCAAATACAAATTGGAACGGCAGTTCAACCACTAATTTATTCTTAGACGTCTATCAACCGAGTGGTGATGTTGTTACAAATAGACCATTACTTATTTTTGCTCATGGTGGTAGCTTTTTAGCCGGCACTAAAACCGATGGTGATCAGGTAGCTCTGTGTAACGCTTTTGCAAAGAAAGGCTATGTTACCAGTAGTATTGACTATCGTACAGGTTTTTTCCCTTTGGATTCTGCAAGAATTGTTCCTGCATTAATTAGGGCCTATCACGATATGAAGGCTGCTATTCGCTTTTTTTATAAAGATGCGAGAACAGCTAATTTATATAAAATTGACACAAACCAAATTTATATTGGCGGATCCTCTGCGGGCGCCATAACTGCCTTACATGTTGCTTATTTAGATGAGCAATGCGAAATGGAACCATACATGAGCACTTCAACTATTAATGGCCTTGGCGGTATTGCAGGAAACAGTGGCAACCCAGGTTATCCTTCAAAAGTTAAAGGGGTAATTAATTTGTGTGGTGCACTTGGAAAATACTGGTGGATGAAAAGCGGAGATGTGCCTTTATGCTCAATGCATGGTACGAATGATGGAACTGTAATATACGGAAGAGGTAAAGCAAACCCTGGTTTTCAAACTTTGTACTTAGATGGTAGTAGAATGTTGTTTGAAGGAACTCAAATTTCTAATGTGCCGCATAAATTTTATACCTGGTATGGTGCAGGGCATGTACCGTATGGAAGCAACACAGCCTACATGGATAGTACAATTAATTTTATCAGAGACTTTTTGTTGCCGTATGTAAATTGCAGTAATACTGCTACAATGCTTCCTAATACCCCCGCAGGAAGTGTGACCGCTTATTCGTATACTCCTTGTTCAACTACAGGTTTATCTGAAAAAGATGCATTTCTCAGCATAGATATTTATCCTAACCCTAGTAATGGTTATGTTAACTTAAGATTTAAAGATTATGGTAAGTATACATCTGAAATATTTAGTATGGAAGGAAAATTGATACACACTTCCATAATGGAAGGAACTGATGTTAAATTAAAACTAGATTTGGTTAGTGGTATTTATTTTATACGAGTAACCGATATCCAAGGCCAAACAAATACATTAAAATTGCTTATAGAGTAAGCAAAATAGTGATGTTTTTACAACAAATGCTGAATAAGAGAGTATAAACAGTTACTTTATTTCTTTATCCTTATTATATTTTATGGTCTGAATAAGTGTGCCAGTAGTGTCAAAAAATTGCCAGACGCTGTCTCTTAAATCATTTTTATAGAAACCTTTATAACGGGTTTTACCATTGGTGTAATAAACAATGTTTAAGCCATTTCGATTACCTTTGTCATATTCTAGCTCACTCCATTTAAGCCCATTATCAAAAAAACTTAGCCACATGCCATGTCGTTGACCAAACCGATACTGCCCTTTAAATTTTACAATACCATTTCTGTATCGGTCTTCGTAATCACCGGTATACTCTGAGTCAGGCGGTAATATTAATAAGGGATTTAATTTTTTTAAGGAGTCGACAACTCTTTTTTGATTTGCTTTAGAAACAGAATCAATTCTGGCTTTTTCAGCATTTGACAATGGCTTGTCTTTTGCACTCTCTGTTTGGCAAGCAGCCAAAAGAACACATGCTGCAATTAATTTATTTTTTACGTTCAATCGCATATTTTAATAATTGTTCAAGGCTGTTTTTGGTTTCGCTATCAGGAAATTTTTTAAGGACATCAAGCGCTCTTTCCTTATAGGTATTCATTACTTGTTTTGTGTATTCAACGCCTCCTTTTTTAATTACAAAATCAATTACTTCCTTAACTTTTTCGCTTTCTTCGTTATGATTTTTAATATAATTAATGATTTTGCGTTTTTCAATCCATGAGCTATTATTTAAAGCATAGATTAATGGCAATGTCATTTTTTTCTCCTTGATATCTATTCCCGTTGGCTTACCAATTCCTTCATCAGAGCCAAAGTCAAACAGATCATCTTTAATTTGAAATGCAATACCAGTAAGGGTTCCAAATTCTTTGGCAGTATCTATATACTCTTGTTTTTTGGTAACAGATGCAACACCGGCAGCACAGCAGGCCGCAATAAGTGTAGCTGTTTTTTTAGTGATAATTTCAAAGTAAACCTCTTCGCTAATATCCAATCTACGCGCCTTTTCAATTTGAAGCAATTCGCCTTCACTCATTTCTCTGACGGCATTAGTAACAATTTTTAATAAATGAAAATCTTCGTTTTCAATTGATAACAAAAGCCCTTTTGATAAAAGGAAGTCACCAATCAGAACCGCAATTTTATTTTTCCATAATGCGTTAACGCTAAAAAATCCTCTGCGTTCATTACTATCATCTACAACATCATCGTGTACTAAGGTTGCTGTGTGAAGTAATTCTATTAATGCAGCCGCACGATAGGTGCTTTCATTTACTTCTCCATAACACTTAGCACTCAAAAAAGTAAACATTGGCCTTATTTGTTTACCTTTTCGTTTAACAATATAAGCAGTAATTTTATCAAGCAAGGGCACAGTACTTTTCATCGCCTCTTTGAATTTATTTTCAAATTCGGCCATGTATTCAGACACCGGTTCTTTAATATTATCTACTGCTTTACTCAATGTTTGCTTTAAATTACTATTTTAAATTTAGTTGTGCTAATTTGTTTTTGTTTGCCAACTGCCCGCAGGCAGCATCAATATCTTTCCCTCTGCTTTTACGAACATTACAAATTATACCATTGTTTGTTAAATAATCAGTAAATGCTTTTAATTTTGTACTAGTGGTTTGTTTAAATTCGCCTTCGTCAATAGGATTATATTCAATAATGTTAACCTTACTCTTTACTTTTTTGCAATAAGCCGCAAGTTCTGCCGCGTCTTCTAAGCTATCATTAAAGTCTTTAAAAACAATGTATTCAAAGGTGGTTCGTGTGCCGGTTTTTTCATAAAAGTATGCAATCGACTCTGCCAAAGCATCCAGATTATTTGTTTCATTGATAGGCATAATTTCATTACGTTTTTTATCATTGGCGGCGTGAAGACTTAAAGCTAAGTTAAATTTGACTTTATCATCTCCTAGTTTTTGAATCATTTTAGCCACACCTGCCGTGCTAACTGTTATTCGTTTAGGAGACATGCCTAGTCCGCTTGGAGATGTAATTTTCTCAATTGAGTCAAGTACCTCTTTGTAATTCAACAATGGTTCGCCCATCCCCATAAAAACTATATTTGAAAGTGGTAATTGGTGATGTTCACGCGCTATTTCATTAACCAAAACCACCTGATCAAAAATTTCGTCAGCATTCAAGTTTCGCATACGTTTTAATTTACCTGTCGCACAAAATTTACAGGTTAAGCTGCAGCCAACCTGACTACTTATGCAAGCAGTCATTCTTTTTTCTTTTGGAATTAAAACACTCTCAACAACATAATTATCAAAAAGTTTCATGGCACATTTAACCGTGCCATCTTTACTTAATTGTGTTTCAGAAACCGTAACCGGATTAAAAACATACTGAGACTCTAAATATTGCCTCAATTCTTTTGATAGATTGCTCATCTCTTCAAAAGAAGTGGCTCGTTTAGACCATAACCAATCATAGATTTGCTGGGCCCTAAAAGCAGGTTGATTTAATTCCACCAGCAGGGATTTTAAATCTTGCAAGGTTAAGGATCGAATATCTTTTTTAGTGGTCAAATTCAAGCATCAAATTTACCAAAACAAACGCAAAGTAGTCCAGAATAATTCGCTTTAAAACACTAATTTTGAATACTTTGTTTTGCGTTTTTTATCTGCCATAGCATTATTTGAAAAAACTAGCTTCCTTAAAAAGGGGAGCGTTTTAGTTGTTAGTAACAATGAAGTGACAGACATTGTTGACGAAACGAATGTTCCATCCGATAAGATTGAATACTTGGATGGCATTATAGCCCCTGGTTTCATAAATGCTCATTGCCACACCGAGTTAAGCCATCTGAAAAATGTAATACCGCAGCATACTGGATTAGTTGAATTTGCTCGTTTAATTGTATCGAATCGTTCAAATTATACAGAAAGCGTGATAAAGGATGCGGCAATGATGGCAGATAGAGATATGATTTCAAATGGAATTGTAGCAGTTGGCGATATATGTAATACCAGTTTAAGCATTGGACATAAGGTCAAGAGCAAAATTTATTATCATAGTTTTATTGAATTGATAGGCCTTAATCCGAATAATAAAGACAAGATAGTAGAAAATGGCTTGATACTTAAGGGGGAATTTGACGATGTAGGGTTAAGTGCAAGTTTAGCCCCACATGCTCCGTACAGTACTTCCAATGAATTAATAGACTTAGTTGAACAAAAAAATGGTAGAGCAGTTAGTTCCATCCATAATCAGGAGAGCGAAGAAGAAGCACATTTTTTTATGGGGAATAAAAGTCAAATCAATGATTTGTATTCTTTTTTGAAAATTCCGATTGATTTTTTCATTGCACCAAAATCAACTAGTTTGGCTAATTATTACAATCGCTTTAATTCAAAACAAAACATTTTAGTGCATAACACCTTTACAAGCAAAAAAGATCTTGAACTAGTTGGAAAGAGTTTTTACTGGTGCTTTTGCCCAAATGCGAACCTTTATATTGAAAATAAACTGCCGGATTATAGCTTGTTTAAAGACCAGGTAGATAAGATATGTATTGGCACTGATAGTTTAGCCAGTAATGGAGCCTTGGATGTTTGCAGCGAAATAAACACGATTTTAAATGCCAGTAGTGTTTTTACGTTGGAACAACTTCTACAAGCTGCTACATACAATGGCGCAAAAGCATTGCAACTAAATGAAAAATTCGGAACCCTATACGGAGAGTTGTCTTGTTTAAATTTGTTGGATTATTCTGATAACAAACTCAGATTTAAATCTAAGTTAGCATAAACACATGCGCTATTTCGTAATTATATTAATAAAGGCGCTTTGTTTGATTTTATTCTCAAAGTGTTTCGTACTTAACAAGTATATATATACTGACAAAGAAATCAATGAGCACTATAAGTCCAGGGTGGTATGTCCGGTATTTGAAACACACAGTTTTTTAGATTATAAAATTCATTATGCCAAAATCATTATTCACGATACCTTGCCGTATTTAATTTTTGTTCATGGTGCGCCTGGGGCTTGGTATGGGTTTTTAAATTTAATGGATGACTCACTCCTGCAACAAAAGTTTAATATTATTGCTGTTGACCGCGTAGGTTATGGAAAATCAAATTATGGCAAACAGGAATTGAATACTGCTTTACAAGCAAGATGTATTCATGAAGTAATAAAAAAAGAAAACAAACACCATCGACCTGTTACGCTTTTGGGTAGAAGTTATGGCGCACCTATTTGCGCAAAAATTTGTATTAATTATTTTGATGAGGTTAATCATCTGGTAATGGTGTCGCCTGTTATTGATCCAACTAAAGAAAAGTTCTATTGGTTCAGTAAATTAGGAAAGCGTAAACTAATTCAACTAATGTTGCCTAAAATGTTAAATGTAGCTACAGAAGAAAAGTATGCGCATGCAAAGGAAATGACAGAGTTTGAAAAGGAATGGGAGCGTTTATATGTTCCCACAACTGTGGTTACCGGTGCAGCAGATAGAATCGCCGACACGTCTAATTTTAGTTACGCTAAAAAGCATTTAATCAATTGTGATACCACACTTCTAATGATTAAAGATGCCGGACACCTGGTAACCTACGAAAAACCGGAACTTATTAGATCACTTCTATTGAAGCGCTATTAATTTGGATCAAAAACTTGTCCAAAATTAATAGCGCACATTCAATTATTAATACTATTAATGCAATACTTTTTTGGTAGAACGTTGGTAAAAATACTTTATACCAAAGTACAAAGCAACACATAAAGCAATAATACCCCAACAATTAATCAATGCAATAATAATTTCACTAAGTATTTTTAAACCGTTTAGGATGCCATCGCCAAGCCTGTTCAAAAAAGGGGTTTGGTATGGTTTGATTATGTCAGGTTTTGCAATTGTTTTTGTATACAAGGCCATATCCTGGTAAAGCATTAAGTTTATTTCACTATAGTTAACCTGATCAATTAATTCAAGGTTGTTTAGTTGTCTTTCATCGGCAAGACTTCGGTTCTCTGATTCGCTATTTATCGCCCGTTCTTTGTCTTTAAATCTTGTGGCAATTGATTTTTCGGCAATTTGAGTTTGTTTTATTGTAGTCAGCTTTCGCTTAACGAATAGTTGATTCGCCATTAATTTTAACCTAACGTTATCTGCACTTAATTTTTTGGTATCAATGTATTCTGCTAAGGCTACAATTTTTCTTATTACACTATCTAAAAGTTTAGTCGGAACTCTTGCACTTAGAGTGCATTGGGGGGTATAGTGAGTTATTTTTAATAAACTGTCTCTTTGATGCCTTATTTCTGACGTGTAACAATTGTCTGAATTGTAATCGTTAAATGTTACATAACCACCATTTAAGGTAATAATGTCTTCTATTCTCTCCGTTGTTTTTAGTACATGATTGACTTTACATTTTAGAGTGGCTTTCTTAATAAAATTATAACCGATCCCATTAATTGTATCTGTAATAGGCTTAGTCTCAAAAGTAGAAAGAGAATCTGCGAAGAGAGTCGTTTTACTTTTCTGTACTGCATTTTCTTCACTATTGTTTTTTTCTTGGTAGGTATGCCCGCAAGCACCAAACAATAAAATAAATGTAAAATATTTTAGAGGCATGGAATGTCCAGATTTGGCCCACAACCTAGGTGAACCAAAACCATTAGTAAAGTTTTTCATGGCAATTGATTTATTAATTGATACCAAGACAAAAAAAAGGTAACCTTAAGATTTATTATTGAAAATAAAATTTAGTTAGTATTTTTATCTACAATACATAAATTCAATTCATGAATCAAAAACCTAGCTTTAATTTGTTTCACACCATTATGTTGGTTTCAGGGAGCATGATTGGCTCAGGTGTATTTATTGTTGGTGCAGATATTGCGAGAACGGTTGGCTCATCCGGATGGTTAATGATGGTTTGGCTATTAAGTGGAGTTGTAACCTTATTTGCTGCATTAAGTTATGGTGAATTAGCTGCCATGATGCCTAAAGCCGGAGGACAGTTTATTTATATTAAGGAGGCTTTCGGTGAGTTTATTGCTTTCTTGTATGGTTGGACTGTTTTTATGGTGATTCAAACCGGTGTTATTGCTGCTGTTGCAATGGCTTTCGCCAAATTTACGGGGGTATATTTTTCTTTTTTTGAAGAGGGAAATGTACTTATTAATTTAGGCTTTCTTAAAATCACCTCATCACAATTACTTGCTGTTTCAACTATTATATTACTAACATACACCAATAGCCTTGGAATTAGTAAAGGAAAATTTATTCAGTCTGTTTTTACCGTAACCAAGCTGATAGCTTTATTTGGATTAATCATAATTGGGTTAGTTTTTGCATTTAAAAGCGACGTACTTTCAACAAATCTATCTAACTTATGGTCAGGGTTTCAATGGAAAGAAATCAAACAAGCCAATAGCACATCCTTATGGACAAAAGAAAACCTTTCTGGTTTGACCTTGTTTGCCGCAGTTGGTGTAGCGATGATAGGATCATTATTTAGCAGCGATGCTTGGAATAATGTGACATTTATAGCCGGAGACATTAAAAATCCGGAAAGAAATTTGCCACTTGGATTGTTTTTTGGTGTTTTAATTGTAACTGTTATTTATATTCTTGCCAATTTCGCTTATTTATGTTTATTGCCAATTGAGGGTGATGCCAGCGCAACTACTGCAATAGGGCAAGGGATTGCTTTTGCAGATAAAGACAGAGTTGCAACTGCTGCACTCTCGGTTGTATTTGGTAATACGGCTAAGTATATTTTAGCTGCCTTAATAATGATATCAACCTTTGGTTGTAATAATGGTTTAATATTAGCTGGTGCTCGTTTATTTGAAAGCATGGCCAACCATCAATTATTTTTTAAAACATGCCAAAAACAAAATACTAATCAAGTTCCAATTAATGCACTAAAGCTGCAATGTGTTTGGGCATCTATACTTTGTTTGAGTGGCTCATATGGCAGTTTATTAGATTATTGCACTTTTTCTTCCTTAATTTTTTATATTATTACCATCATGGCTTTATTCGTTTTAAGAAGAAAGCAACCGAACTTAAAACGCCCGTATAAAGCTTTTGGATACCCGATATTACCATCAGCTTACATCATATTAACTTCGCTGATTTGCATTGATTTACTTTGGTTTAAAACATTAAATTGCGGAATAGGTTTGGTGATTATATTTTTTGGCATACCTGTTTACTATTGGTTTAAACGTAAAAATAGTGTGGCGTAAATTTTTTAATAGTTATTTTGGATTTAATAGGCAGCAGCGTAATGGCTTGCTCGCTTTAATTTCTATCATTTTTGTATTGTTTATAGTACGACTTAACTTACACCGTTTCATAAATCCCGCTAAAATTGAAATAACTAATCTTACTGAAATTGAAGAAGACTTAGATAGTAACTTTCAACAACAACAGAAGTTTGGCGCTTATTCTAATAAAAATGTAGGGTTTGGCAAGTTGTTTGCCTTTAACCCGAATACTGTTAATTATGAACAATTATTAAAGCTTGGTTTTAAAGAAAAAACTGCGAAAACTTTTTTAAAGTTCCGGGCTAAAGGATTTGTATTCAAACAAAAAGAAGATCTCAAAAAAATATATGGCGTTAATGATTATTTATATCAAAGGTTAGAAGCATACATTGTTCTCAATTCTACTTCACAAAACTTAACTAATCTGAATAAAACTCCTATCTCTTCAAAATCAAAAGGTGGTATAGTTATAGATATTAACAGTGCTGATAGTTTAACCTTACTAGACGTGAAAGGGATTGGCCCATCCTTTGCGAAGCGCATACTTAAATACAGGGCTATGTTAGGCGGCTTCATTTTCAAAAAGCAGTTAATGGAGGTGTATGGATTTACACCTGAGATGTATAACCAAATTGAGAATCAAATTGAAGTTAAGCCAATCAGCATTGAAAAAATTAATGTGAACAAGGATGATTTTAAAACAATCAATAACCACCCTTATTTAAGTTACGAGCACACTAAGGAAATTTTTAATCAAAGAAGAAAAACTTTAATTACTACAGATTTAGTTAGGGATATTCTTAAAGATGAGGAATTATATAATAAGTTGCTGCCTTATTTGGATTTTGAATAAACTTAAAAATCAGGATATAATAAATATTTACTTCTAATTTTCTTATATTGATCAATTGATTTTTGCCAGCTTTTTCTTATCGCTACTTCCGATTGTTTTAAATAGATTTGTTTTACGAGGGTGTCGTTTCCACAATGGTAATTAAAATTTTTATCAAAAAAATCATTTCCACCATCTAACTCTGCCAATTGTATTAACCATTTAATTTCTATCTTACTGGGATGTTGACTTAAATAAACATTCTCACTCAAGTTTAAGCCATAACAAATTAAACCTTTATGTTTTGGATTATTACTAACCAAGCTGGCAGTAGGCATAAATGTATAAGTCCCTTGAATTGGTTTTGTTATCCCAACTACCTGAAAAGGTAAGTCTGTTCCTCTTCCTACACTTGCTTTGGTGCCTTCAAAAAGACCTAAAGACGGATATAATAGAATAGATTGAATTGTTGGCAAATTGGGAGATGGCGGCACAGGTAATTGATAGCTGCATGTTCTTTTATAATTTAGAAGTGGAATAACTTTTAGTTTGCATTTTATTTTCTTTTTTAACCACCCTTCCTTATTTGCCATAATGGCGTATTCCCCAATGGTAAGCCCATAAACAACAGGTACCTTGTGCAATCCCAAAAAACCCATGTATTTATTTTCCATTACCGGACCGTCTATATAAAACCC
The DNA here is from genome assembly GCA_020403265.1 of Bacteroidota bacterium. Classification (GTDB taxonomy): domain Bacteria; phylum Bacteroidota; class Bacteroidia; order B-17B0; family Aurantibacillaceae; genus Aurantibacillus. The sequence goes on along the minus strand of JADBXZ010000012.1, from coordinate 186,068 downwards.
ATTTGGATTAGGTCTATCAAGCACTACAAATTCCTTTTTCATTTCAGCGCATGCTTCCATCGCATAACACATGGTAGAGATATATGTATAAAATCGAACGCCCACATCCTGAATATCAAATAGCACTACGTCCACATCCTTTAATTGTTCTTGACTTGGTCTTTTATTATTGCCATACAATGAAATAATTGGAAGCCCGGTTTTTATGTCTTTATCATTTGCAACTTTGTCTCCGGCCTCGGTGTTCCCCCTGAATCCATGTTCTGGCCCAAACACCTTTACAACTTTAATTTTTAAAGAAAGAAGTGTGTCTACAATAGAGGTTTTACCAATTGTGCCGCTTATATTGGTTAAAACAGCCACACGCTTGCCTTTAAGTAATGGAAGGTATTTTTCTGTTTGCTGCGCACCGGTTGTGACAGCTGAATAATTTAAGATGCAGGTTTGACTCTTTGCCAAATAAAATAATGCATTTATAAGTAGGCAAAAGGCAATCAAATTAGTATTTTTACGAAACAAAATCTGCATTATTTGAGTATAGAAAAACTTATAGCCGATAAAATTACCAATTCTAAAACACAAAGCAATGCTATTAGTAAACCAATTGTTAAAATCGGAACTATTGGTGTCATAATTGGTGTTTCGGTTATGATTTTAACCTTAGGAGTAGTGTTGGGATTTAAAAAAGAAATAATTAATAAAATAACAGATTTAACTTCGCACATTATAATTAGTAATATTAACCTTAACACGAGTAATGAGCCGGAACCAATAGTTATGTCTCAAGATTCTTTAAACATCCTTAAAAAATATTCATTAATAAAGCATTTACAACCGACAAGCATTAAAAACGCCATCCTAAAAACGAATTCGGTGAATGAAGGTGTTGTAATAAAGGGAGTAGATGCAGCATATGATTTTGGTTTAATTAACGCTAATATGCTTGAGGGTGAAATCCCAGTGTTTTCAAAGGATTCCATCAGTAAAGAAGTTGTTATAAGTGCATCCTTAGCTTCTAAATTACAAATCAAATTAAATGAAAAATTTACGGTTTACTTCATCATTCAACGCTTAAGTTACGATAGCAGTTTAAGCGCCAATGTCCTAAAGTCAGAACAACGAACGCGCGTATTTAAAGTAAAAGGAATTTTTAAAAACACATTCGCAGAGTTTGACGAAAACTTAATTTTTGCAGATTTGAAGCAACTACAAAAAGTCAATTATTGGTCTCAAGAGGCGGTTGGAGCTTATGAGATAAAAGTTGCGGATTATAATCAACTAGAAAGCAATACTGAAACTTTGCAAGAATTTTTTGGATATAGTTACAGTGTTGCTAATGTAAAACAGATTTACGCCAATATTTTCGTCTGGCTAGACAAGCTAGACGTTAACGGGATTATAATCATAGTACTTATGATTTTGGTTGCGACTATCAACATGATTACAGCCTTGTTAATTTTAATATTAGAGCGTACTAACATGATAGGGATGCTTAAATCTTTAGGCATGTCTAATGCCAATGTTAGAAAAGTATTTGTAAGGGTAAGCTTAAACTTAATTTTAAAGGGCCTGATTTGGGGTAATTTAATTGGATTGACCTTGTGTTACATCCAAAAGTTTTGGAAACCAATTAAGTTGAACAGCGATGTTTATTATGTTGATTTTGTTGCCATTGAGATCAACTGGCAATTAATTGTTCTGCTTAATATTGGGACATTTTTAACCTGTTTTTTTATGTTATTACTACCTACCATAATTATTAGCAAATTAACGCCAATTAAAACACTAAAGTTTGACTAAAAACTTTATTTTTGTATCTCTGCAAAAATTAAATGGTATTCAGTAGCATTACGTTTCTCGTATATTTTTTACCGATTATAATTCTGTTATATCATTTGGTTCCGCATAAGTTTAAGAACGGAATTTTATTGGCAGCCAGTATTTATTTTTACAGCTGGGGAGGGCCAAAGTTTATATTTGTAATTCTTGGAACAACCCTGGTGGATTTTATTTTGGTAAAATCTATGCATCAGCAAAAGGAGAAGAAGAAAAAACTGAAATTCTTACTATGCTCTTTAATCTTAAATTTAGGGCTTTTATTTTATTTTAAGTACTGCGGCTTTTTCATTGAAAATTTTAATGCTGCAACGGGGGCCAATATCAAATGGTTAGCGGTTATATTACCTGTTGGTATTTCATTTTATACCTTTGAGAGTATTACCTACATGGTTGATGTATACAGAGGAATACACGCACCTTTAAAAAACTTTTGGCACTATCAAACTTACATTTTATTTTTTCCAAAGCTTATTGCTGGACCAATAGTCAGATACCACGACATTGCAGACCAAATAACAAATCGTGAAAAAAACTACACATCAAATTATAAAATCAGTGGATTTGTGGTGTTTTGCATAGGTCTGGCAAAAAAATGCATATTAGCCAACACACTTGGCATGCAGGCAGATGCTGTTTACGTATTAAGCTTGAACGAAATAGACACCGCCGCTGCTTGGGTTGGAGGATTAGCTTACACCTTTCAAATTTACTTCGATTTTAGTGGTTACAGCGACATGGCAATTGGATTGGGCAGAATATTTGGATTTAATTTACCGGAGAACTTTAATAATCCGTACACCTCCTCAAGCATTACAGAATTTTGGCGACGCTGGCACATCACGCTTGGTGCCTGGATGAAGAATTACCTTTATATTCCACTTGGGGGTAATCAGGTAACCCAAACTAAATTATACAGAAATTTAGCAGTTGTTTTTGTTTTGAGTGGATTTTGGCATGGCGCTAGTTGGAATTTTATTCTATGGGGTGTATTTCACGGTTTATTTTTAATCCTCGATAAACTATTTTTGTTAAAATTATTGCAAGGCATTGGTAAATTTGTTGCTGTTCCATTGACCTTTATGATAGTTGTATGTGGTTGGGTGCTATTTAGAAATGAAAATCTTGAAATGGCCATTCATTGCTTAAAACAAATGTTTACTTTTAATTTTGTGGATGGCAAATTTGCACTAAACAATGATTTTATTTTTATGTTAGTTGCGGCTTGTTTGATTTCATTTTTTACGCTTACTTCAAAAACAACAAAATTCCAACAGCCTATTTACGAAATAAATTTTTCTGCAAGGATGACCTGGCCACTGGTAATTGCGGGTGTTGTTTTATATTACCTCTCACTCAGTTTTATTAGCGCACTTAATTTTAATCCGTTTATTTATTTTAGATTTTAGTGAGTTGCAAGTCAAAAATATTCACATTGCCTGTTTGGTTAGCATTTGTTGCGATCCTTATTCCTCTGTTGGCTACCATTTTAAAAAAGGACAATAAGCCTGATTTAACTGGTATTGTTATAAGTGAGGAAAAACCTGAATTGTCGAGGCAAAGTTGGTTCGATGGAACTTATCAGGATGAAAGAGAAGATTATAATTCTGACCATTGGGCTTTTAGGGAGAGTATGGTGAGATGGAATAATCAACTGTACTACAAGCTTTTCAATCAACTCAGAGTTAATGGTTTTGTTGCTGGAAAAGACGATTACGTATTTAGTGAAAATTATATTTTTTCAGCTTTTGGCGATGATTTAATTCCCGAATCGGAAATTAGTGAACTGTTGCGTAAAGCAAAAGTTGTGCAAGACACTTTAAAGAAAAAAAACATTGATTTATTGCTTGTGTATGCGCCAGGTAAAGGATCTTACTGCAAGGAATATATTCAGGATAAATACCAACACCCAATTAAAACAACTAATCATGCGGTTTTTGTATCTAACAGTAAAAAGTTTAACGTAAATCATTTGGATTTATTGACCTACTTTGAAAAACTTAAACTAACAACCCCATATCCACTGTTTCCAAAGTTTGGACACCACTGGAGTTACTATGGCGCATGTATCGCAGCGGACACTTTAATAAAACACATTGAAAAGTTGCATGGGAAACCAATGCCACGTCTTCTATGGAGTAAAATTGAAGTTGTTGATACTGCGCGCAGTCGAGATGCAGATGTCCTTAAAAGCATGAATTTAAAATTCAATCCGCCTCAAGGGTTAAAATTGGCCTATCCTCAAATAGAGTGGGAGCAGGATAGCACTAAAAATAAGGTGCGGGTTTTAACCATATCAGATAGCTATTTTTATGATCAGGTTTATATGCAAATTTTACAAAACAGTTTTGGGAACGGACAATTTTGGTATTATTACAACAAGGTTATACCATCTCCTAAACCCGGAGAAAAAGTGGAAGCGTGGGAACTTGATTTGAAAACAGAAATTGAAAGCAATCAGGTTATTATGCTCCTCTACAGTGATGGTAATTTACCAAAGTTTGGTAATAATTTTATACAGGATGCATATGAACTATATACATCGCCAAAAACCTATTCTGCTAGAGTGGTTGTAAATAAACAGATTCAGGAATATGCTAAACAAATCAGAAATACGCCTTTGCTTTTAAAGAAGTCAACCAATTATAGTAAAATAAATCAATTAACTTTAGACAGTGCCATTAAGCGCGATGCGATGATTATGGCAGGTTTCATTAAAAATTAAAGACCATGAAAAAAATAATTTTCTTAATTATAATATTAGTTAGCAAATCAACACTAAGTATTGCCGATGAGGGAATGTGGATGCCACAACTTATTCAGGCTTTAAACATTTCAGATATGAAGAGGAACGGCTTTAAATTAACAGCTGCCCAGATATATGATATCAATAAGGCCAGCATGAAAGATGCTGTTGTAATTTTTGGTGGTGGATGTACGGCTGAAATTATTTCTAACAAAGGATTAATATTAACCAATCACCATTGTGGATTTAGCAATATTGCGGCCTTAAGTACCGTGCAAAATGATTATTTAAAGAATGGCTATTGGGCAATGAATACAAAGGAGGAATTAAAATGCCCTGGCTTAACTGTAACTTTCATAAAACAAATTAACGATGTAACAGCTAAAGTTTTAGCTGATTTAAATCCGGCTTATAACGAAAATCAACGTGATTCTGCTATCCAAGTAAAAGTAAAGCAACTTGAAACTGAGACCAAAAAGGAACTTGGGTTCGATGTTTTTATCCGCCCGTTTTTTTATGGAAACGAGTATTATTTATTTGTAACGGAAACGTATAAGGATATCCGTTTAGTTGGCACACCGCCTGAGAGCATTGGTAAATTTGGTGACGAAACAGATAATTGGGTATGGCCAAGACACAATGCTGATTTTAGTATGTTTAGAATTTATGCTGATAAGAATAACAAACCTGCTGATTATAGCGAAGACAATGTGCCCTATACACCAAAATATTCATTCCCTATCAATTTAAAAGGCACTCAAAAGGGCGATTTCACAATGGTGTATGGTTTTCCCGGAAGGACACAAGAATATTTAACTTCTTATGCTGTTGATTTGTTGGTAAAACAACAAGATCCAATCAAAGTTAATTTAAGAGAAAAACGTTTAAATATAATGGATCGTTATATGAAGAAAAACGACACTATTAGATTAATGTATACTGCAAGATATGCAGGGGTTGCCAACTATTATAAAAAATGGAAAGGGGAGATGATGGGTTTACAAAAATCAAATGCCGTACAAAAGAAACAGCAATTGGAAAGTGAGTTTCTAACAGCATTATCCGCTAATCCTGCCAAGAAAGAGAAATACACAAAATTAATGGGCCAATTTGAAAAGGTATACGAGGATTTTGCGCCACTTAGCAAACAGTATGATTATTTTACAGAGTGTTTATGGGGTATCGAAGCTTTTAAATTTGCAGCTAATGCAGGTTTAACGCTTCAAACAGAATTAAAGAAGAAACAAGCCGGAGCCACAAACAATTTTGATGGTAAATTAGCTGAATACAAGAAGAGCATACCTTTTAAAAACTTCAGAAAAGAAATTGATCGTGAGTTGTGCATTGCCCTACTTGAAATTTATGGCAAAGAAATTGAATCTGTTTTAAGGCCTCGTATGCTTGATTCGTTATACACAGTGCATAATAATAATTGTGTAGCAATAGCAGATTTCTTATACAACAATTCTTCTTTTGTGGATAATTTTAAAGCAGCAAGTATGTTTGAGAATTACGAGAAGGATTTTCAATTGTATCAAAGAGATCCTTTGTTTCTCGTTGCATCTGATGTTTTAAAACATTACCAAAAAACAACAATTCCTCAAATGACTTATTACGAAATTCAAATTAATGAGCTTCAAAAGGAGTATGTAAAAGGATTAAGGGAGACATTAAAAAATAAAAAATTCTATCCTGATGCCAACAGTACCTTAAGAGTTGCTTTTGGTAAGGTAAGTGATTATTCACCAAAAGACGGAATTCACAACATGCATTATACAACAATAGATGGCATTGTAGAAAAAAACAAAACAGGTTTGGAAGATTTTTATGTTAAGCCAAGGCTAATTGAGTTGTATGAGAAAAAAGATTTTGGGACTTACGCTGATAAAGATGGTAAGCTGCACGTTGCATTCATAGCAAGTAATCATACAACAGGCGGAAATAGTGGAAGCCCCGTATTAAATGCTAAAGGAGAGTTAATTGGTACTAATTTTGACCGTAATTGGGAAGGTACCATGAGTGACATTATGTACAATGGCGACTTTTGCAGAAATATAGTTCTGGATGTAAGATTCACCCTTTGGATAGTAGATAAATATGCAGGCGCCGGTTATCTATTAAATGAGATGAAACTCATAAGGTAGTTTGAGAATTATTCTATGACTAACTTTTTAATCAGTTTGTGTCTTTCTTTTGTGGTTAACTCAACTAAATAAACACCGGGTGTTCTTTCCTTAAGCGTTAATTTATGCTCTGGTTGCGTAATTTGCAGCCTTTCAACTTCTTTACCAAAACAATCAACTATTGTAACTTGAATTGGCAAATGAGATTCATCCTTTGTTCTAATAGTTATTTTTTTAGAAGTTGGATTTGGAAAAATTTCTATAGAGGTATTTTTAATCTGCTTGCTAATAGAAACAAGATTTGTATCACCTAAATTACCGAAACAATACTGCCCTAATTTTAAAGTATCAACTTTAATGTAGCCTGTTCGGAGCGAGCCAACCAGCTTAGTCGCGTGTTTCTGCCAAACCCAATTTGATTTAGTGTTAGGTCTGTAAAACAAAGCTACGCTATCTGAATTAACAATCGTAATTAATGTATCCATGTATGAGTTGGTTCCACCAATTGTTTTATTACCATCAAAAGAAAAGGTAGCAAAGCTATGAAGGCCATTGCTTAATTTCCCGTTAACACTCCAAGAATGCTGGTTGCCAAGTTTGTGTCCTTGCGGGTTATTTAAAAACCCATCAGGTTTAACATAATTATGAGCTATATGAAGGAAGCTGCTATCTACACCTGCATTTGTAACATTTAATGTAACTTTAGCTAGACTATAACTATTGTTGCCTGTTGTTTTAATGGTTTTAAATTGTGTAGTACTTGCATCTCCAATTTTTGAATCGAAGTTGATAATGGCAAATTGTGGCAAAAAATTCAAGCTTGTAGCCATCACAGTTGTAGCAGAATTTACTATAACTTTTTTAACTACTCTGCTCCAGTCCGATTTAAAAAAACTAATTTCTACAGGCACATTTGTATGCATTGATGTAGCGCCATGCAACTTTTGCTTAATGTAACCTGTTACATTATAATTTCCACCACCAGCAGAAACATAATTAATGCTGTCAATGCTAAAATGACTCCATCCCCCATTTAAAATCCAGTTATTAAAAAATGGGATTAAATTTTGACCACTGGAGGTTTGCATTAGATCTCGTAATTCTAAACTATTAATACTTTTGTTAGCATGGTTTAGCATAACATATTTACAAGCATTAAAAAAAGCTGTATCACCCATGTAAGATCGTAATGTGTGCGCAACATCCGCCCCTTTTTTATAAACATGGTCTCCATAAGTTAAATTATGTGGAATGCCCGAAACTGCTCTAAATCCATTTTCTTTTTTATGTAGTGTATGAATTAATTTATCATGTTCTGCTTTGAATTTATCTAAATAGCTTTGTTTACCGTATTTCCATTCTAAGAAGAGGTAGCTCGAGAATGTCGCCATACCTTCGTTAATCCACATATCTTCCTGCGTTTCACAAGTAATCAGGTCGCCCCACCAATGATGAGCTAATTCATGCGCCATCAATTCACTTTCGTAGCCCATGTTCCCTAAAGCAGCTTTTGGATAAGCAATTGCTGTTGCATGCTCCATTGCGCCGGCATTAAATGGAACGGAGTAATAACCAATTTTATTCCACACGTAAGGTCCAAAATAATTTTCAAAACCGGCAACACAATTTGGCAAGTTAACAAAACCGGCTTTCATTGCACTGGTATCGCTACCTACAGCAACAAGTGTAATAGGTTTGATTCCAGTTAAGGTATTAACGGTCCAGTTAACCTGGTTGTATTTCGCTAAAGCAACGCAGGCCAAATAAGTAGGGATTTCTTTGTTTAAATACCATCGTCTGGTTCGCAGATTAGAGTATGTAATATCTGAAACCAACTCTCCGTTGCAATAGGCACGTCTGGCACTATCGCTCGTAATTTTAAAATCGTATTTGCTTCTTTCTACAAAATTATCAAAGCATGGAAACCATACCCTACCATAATTGTGTGGTTTGGCATTAAAGCCAACGCCTATGTTATAAGCATATTGTGCACTTTGCGTGTTATTAAAATAGAAACCACCAAAACCGCTATTATCAGTTTGAGGCAAACCATGATAGTAAATTTTAATGTTTGAAGTATCATTATTGTTTTTTGGTGCCGTAAAATTTACTTTAATAATTGTGTCGTTATATGTATAAGCTAATGTTGTGCTACCCTCTTTAATAGAGTCTACAATTAGTTTTAATAAATCTAAACGAATGAATGTTGTGTTGTTAACTTTTGGAGCAAATTTAATATTGGTATTTCCTGTAATATATTTGTTGGTAGTTGTTCCTAGCTCAACATCAATAGTGTATTAAAAATGTCAAAAGTGTCGCTACGTGTATTTTCTATACTGTAATATAAGCTCGGAGATGGTGCTGCTATCTTATTGTTTTGACAAAGGTTTACCTGCGCATCAACACAATTGAAAATACAAATGAAAATAAAACTAAGGTATTTCATTACAAAATTTTGTTAGGGATCAAGTAGTTGCATACGTAGTCTTTTACACCTTCTTCAAGTGAAGTAAATGGTTGTTTGTATCCCACATGAATTAATTTACTCATATCAGCTTCAGTAAAGTATTGATACTTTTCTCTTATGTCAATTGGGGTATCAATAAATTCAATTGAAGGTGGTTGATTCATGGCAATGTATGTTGCTAAAGCTAAATCATAAAAGGAACGCGCTTTGCCACTGCCTAAATTGTAGATTCCATTGTTTGGGTTTTTAGAGTAAAGAAAAAACAGAACATCTACTACATCCTTTACATAAACGAAATCCCTTAATTGTCCGCCATCTTTATAATTTGGATTGTGTGAACGAAAAAGTTTCACAATGCCATTAGTTTTAATTTGATTGTATGCATGGAATATAACAGATGCCATGCGACCTTTATGATATTCGTTTGGCCCATATACATTAAAAAATTTTAAGCCATACCAATGAATAGGCTTATCGTTTTGTTTAACCGCCCATTTATCAAAATTATTTTTACTTTCACCATACAAATTTAAGGGTTTAAGTAAATCAAGTATAGATTCATCATCCTTGTAACCATTCTCACCTAATCCATACGTGGCAGCACTTGATGCGTATATCAATTTAATTTGATGTTTTGAGCAAATCTCCCAAATGGTTTTAGTATAATTAAGATTCAAAGCGTTTAATACATCCAGATTTTTTTCAGTAGTATCTGTTCGCGCGCCAATGTGAAAAACAGCTGACACGTTTTTAGCATTTTCTTCAAACCAATTCAAGAATTCAGTTCTTTCTATTGCCTGAATATATTTTTTATTTGCGTAATTTTTTTGCTTTATGTCAAAACTAAAGTCGTCTACCAACACTAAATTTGTGATGTTATTAGAATTTAATTTAGAAATGAGGCAACTTGCAATAAAACCCGCAGCACCTGTAACCACTATCATAAAAACAAATTTAATGATTATGTGTTTAAATTTATTGCTTTCTAGCAAAATAATTAAGAAATTAGATAATTAGTTATGGAAATAAAACGCGTATTTGATATATTACCAAAATTAAAGGCAATTGCCAATAAACCGGATTTAATTGCAGGTAAAGAAAATAAAGTATGGATAAAATACAGCACGGATGATTTTATAAAAAAATCAGATTATGTTGCCAGTGCCCTGATTGATATGGGTTTAAAGGCAGGGGATGTTATTGCAATCATGTCAAATAATAGACCTGAATGGAATTTTGTGGATTATGGTGCACAAAAATGCGGTGTTGTAACAGCGCCCATTTATCCAACTATAAACAATGAGGATTTAGAATTTATCCTTAATCATTGTGAAGCGAAGGCAATCTTTATTTCAGATAAAAATGTTTATCAAAAGTTGCTGGCTATTGAGGAACGATTACCATATTTAAAGTCAGTTATTAGCTTTAATAAACAAGATTCAGTCCCTCATTTTGATGAGTTTATAGAGAGAGGAAACAACAAGTTAGATTTACAATTATTACAAAGTATACAAGATAAAATCGCAGAAAACGACTTGCTTACCTTGCTCTATACCAGCGGCACAACCGGATTTCCAAAAGGGGTTATGATATCCCATAAAAACTTATTAAGTAATGTTTTGGCTTGTCAAAATTTTGCACCATTTAACACATCATGGAAAGCCTTGAGTTTCTTGCCTTTAAACCATGTTTATGAACGGTTTTTAAATACACTTTATTTTTATCATGGTGTAAGTATTTATTATGCTGAGAGCATAGAAACAATTGGAGATAATTGTAAAGAGATTCATCCTCAGATATTTGTTGCTGTGCCAAGGATTTTTGAAAAAGTATATGAAAAAATTACAGCAGCAGGCGAGAAATTAACAGGATTTAAAAGAAAGATGTTTGATTGGAGTGTTAGGCTTGCAGAGCAGTATGAATTAGAAGGGAAGAACGGAACATTGTATGAACTTAAACGAAAAATTTTGGATAAGTTGGTTTACGCAAAGTGGCGCACTGCAATTGGTGGAGAGATAGTTTGTATAGTTAGTGGCGGAGCAGCATTAAACCCAAGACTGGAGAGAATTTTTACCTGCGCAGGAATCCGCATGTTGCAGGGCTATGGACTAACAGAGACATGCGTAGTGGTTGCAGTTAACCGATTAACCAAAGGGGATATGATGTTTGGAACAGTTGGGTTACCTGTAGAAAATATTGAGGTAAAAATTGCGGAAGAAGATGGAGAAATTTTAATGCGCGGACCAAGTTTAATGCTTGGTTATTATAGGAACGAAGAGGCAACCAGAGAAAGTATTGATGCCGACGGATGGTTTCATACCGGCGATGTTGGTACAATGGTTGAGAATAAATTTTTAAAAATAACAGATCGAAAAAAAGAAATTTTTAAGAACAGCGCAGGAAAGTACATTTCGCCTATCCAACTAGAGAACAAATTAAAGGAAAGCAGATTTATTGAGCAATGCATGGTTGTTGGTGAAGGTGAAAAATTTGTTTCAGCACTAATTGTTCCTAATATGGTTAATTTTAAAGATTATTGTGCCACTACGGGTATTAATTGGGTTAGCAACGAGCACATGTTGACATCAGATGAACTGAAAAAGCTAATTAATGAACATGTTAAAACAATTAACAAAGTATTGGCGCCATTTGAACAATTAAAACGTTGCGAAATTATCAAAGCTAATTGGACTGTAGATGGAGGTGAAATTACCCCAAAGTTAAGTTTGAAGCGAAAAATCATTTTGGCTAAACACAAGGAGGTTGTAGATAAAATTTTTTCTGTAAGTTAGTAGTATGAAAGCTGGCATTAAACAATGTGTTTTATCGATATTAATATTATTGGTCCATAACTCTACCGGACAAAATTTCAATGCAATCTGGAGCGGAAAAGTAAAATACAATTATAAAGAAGGATTTTATAATCGTGTGATTGGTGAGAATAATTCAAATGTGTTTGTTGAATTAAATCGCTATAAAGGATTCTTCAGGCGCAAATTGTTTTTGCAAAAAATTAAAGTATTTGAAAAATCAACGCTTAAAGAGGTAACCACCAAAACGATTTACTATAAAAAGGACAGTAAATTTGAGAAATACAAAGGATTGCGCCATTTTAAAAGTTATATTTCAGGCGATATTTTGTATGATTTCTGGTTAAAAGAGGAGGATGGTTCACTTCAGATTTTTGCAGCTTCTTATGATTCTAAAATGAAACCAATTAAGAAGTTAACTAAGCTTTATGGCGTTAAAACAGGAAACGAACGTGGTTCATCTGTTGCGGATTATTTTGTTGTTGCAAACAATAACTCTAACGGTAAAATATTAGTATGTGCCGAGCCAAGTGTAGCCAAACAATCCAATTTCAAATTGGAATATAAATTAATTAATCCTGATTTAACAATTGTTACAAGTAACACCATTACCTTGCCGGTAGTTTCAACCGGAAATTCTAAAAGAAACGGCGCTAGTGTTGCCGACTATGAATATAAAGACAATGGCATCCTTTATATTAAAAACAATATTAGTTTAACACGTGACGAATATAAAGAGTTAAAAGGAAACGACAGTAAATTGGAAAATTATTATTGTCTCTTGTCTGCTATAGATCCTGAATCAGGCACTATCAACACATTTTCTGCCAAGCTAAAAGATATATACATCCAGTCGCTTTATATTTTGCCTACTGATAAAACTGTTGAATTAGTTGGTTATTTTACGGATTTAAAAAAGGATCCCAGAGGTAATGATAAGCATGGATTGTATTTTTTTAATTTGAATGCTGAAACACTGGAGCCAATTTCACAAAAGGCAAATTACTTTACTCCGTCTCAATTAGATTTATTGTTTGCAAAAGATAAAGAGGACAGACACGACAGTAAGTTGTTTAAGACGAAAAAGAAAAAGGATTCAGAGGAGAACTCAATGCCAAGTGATTATATAATCGAACAAGCAATTAATTCCAATAATGGTGATGTTGTTTTATTTGCATCCAGAATGGTTAATTATTATGTTACCGTATGCACCAGTAATGGCCGTTATGGTCAGACTTGTAGGCAGGAACCGCGTTGCAATAGAAGCAATGTTACCGCTTTTAAATTGAAAGCTAACGGAGATATTGTTTGGATGTCTAACCTAGATAGATCTATGACCTACGCAGGGCATTTTATATATGATTTAAAAGCTATAGAAAGAAACAATAAGTATTATGTTATTTATGGCTCAGCCTTTCAAGTTAACGCAACTAAAAAAAGATACCGAACCATGAAGTCCGGTAAACAGTCAAGAGAGTCATTTGAATATGCGGTTTTTGACGGTAATGACGGACAGTATAAAAAAGCAGAAGAGAGAATAAATCCTTATAGCACACCAAAGTCTGAACGAAAATATGTTTCAGGTGCCGGCGTTCAGGTAGTAAACAACCAATTTTATACAGGAGAGTATCGTCTCCGGATGCATCCGGGTCGAACGATCATCTCCTGTCTTTCCAGTGTATTTTGTATACCTTATTATTTCACCTTTGCTAACGGTTACCACTTAGAATCGAACGGATTCGTTGGAAGGTTGGAACCAAAGAATTAGAAGGCTTTAATGAGCATCATCAAATCAATAAGTGATCGTCAAAGAATAAAATTTATTCTACTTTCAATAACTTTTTAGTCATGATATTACCATCTGCAAAAACGTTAATAAAATAAACCCCACTGTTAATTTTTAAATTACTGATGTTGATTTCAGTCTCACCTTCCTTAACTGGTATTTGATCTATTAGTTGACCATACAAGTCTGTAAGGGTTATTTTTTGAGTTTTCAAAGGTAATCCGCTTATTGTTAAATAATCGGTACAAGGGTTAGGGAAAGCCGAAAACGGCGTGGCGTTGCCGATTTCATTAACACGCGTGGTTGTTCCATAGTTGTATAGAATAACAATTCCGTTACTATAACCAACTGCTATTTTGGTAACATCAGACGGGGACCAAGCAATGCACTTTGGAATTCCTTGTGATGTAACGCCAAAACTTGCAATTAAGCTGTAGGTTGAAGTGCTATAAATCCTGATTAACTTGTCATTCGACACTGTGGCAAAGTAGTTATTATCTGGTGAGACGTCAACTCCAAAAATATCACCTGCAGTGGGTGTAATAGTTTGTAATAAAGCACCGTTATTAACATCCCAAATCCTCACTCTATCATCTATGGAGGCAGATATTAGTTTAGAGTTATCTTTTGTAAATTTAACAGATGTTACATCACCCGTGTGTCCTATGCAATTATGTAATAGTGTACCTGTTGTATCCCATATTTTTACTAAGTCATCACTTCCGCCACTAGCAATACGCATATTGTTTGGCGAACAATTTACGGCAGTTACCCAAGAGCTATGCGCATTCACATTAAACACCAAACTACTGTTGGAGAGTCGGTAGGCTTGCATTTTTCCATTAGAGCCTCCTGCAATTAGTTTTTGACTATTAGGACTAAAATCCATTGAGAACGCATAGCTGGTGCCCATAGAGATTGTGCTTGTTATAACCGGGGTGGTTAACGTGTTATCAAATACAAGAATATTGCCCATTTCTTCTACAACAGCAAAATGATTAGAGTTACCGCTAAAGCCAACACCCATTAAGCACATTAAGTTGTTACTTAATGCATAATCAAATGTAATATTACCATTAGTTGTATTGTAATGGCGTATAACCGACGGATGGCACTCAGTGCCGGACATTATTTTGGTGCCATTGGCTAAAAAAGCAACACCGTTAACTTGGTTCCCGTCAACGTGCGCTGTTTGTGTCCAAACAGTTGTTTGTGCGCTCAAAAATCTTAAAATTCCTAAGGAAAGTGTTATGATAATATTTCTCATCTATATTTATTTTAAGTTAAAGTGCAACAAAATACATTAATTATTTAATGCTCCTTTCGCAATCCAATTTTCGATACCTTTAATGTCGCAATTGTTTAATTTCCCGCTGGGAGGCATAACACTGCCAGTAGTGCCATTTAACCGCCCTTTTAATTCTCCGCTAGTTACATATGTTTTTAAGCTGGCATAATCTAACAGGTAACCATTTGAGCTTCCCTGCGAGTGACAATTGCTGCAATTGGCATTGATAATTTCTTTTACCTTTAATCCATATGTAAAAGTGATTGTATCACAATTAACAGGCGCACCATTAGTGTTTGTATTAGTTAATTGTTCTGGCTTTTTACCTTTGTCTTTTGTACAATTTGTGCAACACAGTAGTATGGCTAATAGACAAAAATAGTTAAGGTTTAAATTCTTTATTATTAATAAATTCTTCATCTGTCAATGTTTTCAGAAAGTTAATTAAATCAGTTTTTTGTTGTGGGTTTAAATTTAAAGGTTTTACATGGATGGATTTACTTTGGTGCGCAGCGCCACCACTATTGTAGTGATTAATGACCTCTTCTAAATTTTTAAGTGAGCCATCATGCATGTAAGGTTTTGTTAACTCTACATTACGTAAAGAAGGGACTTTGAATTTCGCAAAATCAGTAATAAAACCTGTTACAAGATATCTGCCTTGGTCAGCATAATTGAGGTATAATCCATTATTTTGGAAACTATTATTTGTGAAATTAAAACCGCTATGACAGTTATTGCAACCTGTAACAGTACTCGAGAATAAAGCGTAACCATTTTTTTCAGAGGAAGTTAAAACTGTGGTGTCACCTTGATAATAATATTTATCAAATTTAGAATTGCCAGAAATCAACGCTCTTTGAAATATAGCAAGTGCTATACTGTAATTGTTTAAGTTCGGCTCATCGTTAAATGCCTTCTTAAAAAAGTCGCTATACTCTTTTCTTGCATTTAAGCGCAAAATCAAACTATCATAGGGCATATTAAATTCTTTATGATTATCCAGTGGCGCAAATGCTTGGGCTTCCAAACTGGGTACACCGCCATCCCAAAAAAAACTAGCGTTATATCCAACATTGCTTAATGATGGCGAATTTCTTGTTCCGATTTCTCCATTAAAGCCTGTGCTAAATTCTTTATTTTCAGCAAAGGCTAATTCCTGCAGATGGCAACTCGCACATGATACACTAAAGTCCTTAGCTAATAATTTATCGTAAAATAATTTTTTACCCAGTAAGAATCTGAATTTAGTGGGATAGCTTGCAGTTGGGTATACTAACTTAGGATAGTAGGTTGGTGCATTATAAATGTAAGGTTCATCAGTTTCATTATTTTCTGAATTAGATTTTGGAATTTCTTTCTTAATACACGAATAGTTGATTAAAATTATAATCAATAGTAAATGACATTTTATATTTGATTTAAAAAACATCCTTAATAAGTATTCAAAATAAGAACCCTCATAGTTATAATTACTTGTATAACTATGAGGGATTAAATTATAGCTTTAAAATTTTGGTAGTATAAAACAAATCTGTCCCGAATACTTTTAATAAGTAGGTTCCTTCTTTCAAATGACTTACGTCGATACTTTGGGTATTACTTTTTAACTCTTCGTTTAAAACAACTTTACCGGTAATATCAGTTATTTGACAAGATGTAAATTTATTTAATTTGTTAATAGCGATGTGGAGAGCCTGATTAACAAATGTTGGATAAACTTTAACTTCATTTTCAAGGGACATTTCGTCAACTCCAACAGCAAATTGGTTTACACCTGATATAGCAGAGCTGTCAGCATTTTTATTAATTCTGTATACAAAGTCACCAGTCGGAGCACCATTAGCATTTGCACAAACAGCAGTTAGAAAGAATCTAATTTCTTGATTTTTTACTGCCGGAGATTGCCACTGAAAAGTCCATTTGCTATTACCACTTGAATGAGCAACTGAAGTTTGCTTATGTGTGGCATAATAGTTACTATCAATTTTAACAGCCGCACTGTTTCTTAATAAAGATTTAAGAACTTGCACATCCGAGTTAGGTGTGAGAAGTGTTCCCCTGCTTGCACTGTCATTTTTACCCCACGCTGTAAACAAAAAGCCGTATGCAAATCTGTTTTTAGCAATGGCCGTAACTGTTACATTATATACAGTATTTGGCACCCAGCCGCTTAGAGGAATATCACTTACTACATCTACAAAACCTTCACTTAGCACATTTAATGGTTTGCCAGTGTGACACCCAACATTATCGCATCCTTTGTATTGAGTAACAATGTTAGTTTTTGTGGGAGCTCCTGTACTATCTCCAAAACCACGGGTACTAAATTTTAATGCAAAAGCGCTTGCAATTATGCTGATTAATGTAATCAACATAAAAAAATAATTTTTTTTCATAATTTATTTATTGTGGATTAGAAAAACTAATTAATTCTAGTGCTTGCTGAATATTTCCACGTAAAACATTGGCGTTTGATCCTCCATGAACCTGAGAATTGCTTATGTTAGGATTTCCACTGTTAAATGAGTAGTTTGTTCCATCCGTATTTTTTAACATTGCTGCCAAGTCGAACTGAAAGCGGATTTGTGTCGTTTTATCTTTTTGCACAATTATTTTAGGTAAACTAGGAGCTAAAATCAGGCTTCTAAAATTGAAAACACAATTTTTATCTGCTCCAATTGATAGGTGAATAGCACCTGGGCTCGCAACGTTAGTACTTGTGCCGTTTACAACTAAAAACTTGTATCCGCTGTTCCAGCTCCAATACATTCCATTACTTGCATTTAACGGGTATGGATTAGTACTCATCAGCGCTAAGTTATAATCGGAAGGAACTTCCATTTTAAAACGGATATCTGAATAATTACCCACTGCAACTTTAAATCGCATCTTATGGCTATTTAAACCATTTCCATTGTTAAAATTAGGATTTGTAAAGTTGGCCAGATAAATATTTGATTGTTCTTGATCACCTGGATACGGCATAGATTTAGACTCTTTAGAGTTTTCGGTGGCTAACCCAATGGAGCTTAAATAGAATTTAAAGTCTGTAACTTTAAAATTCTCGCCTGCCGGTGTAGAAAAGTTAGTACTCATGGTATATGCGGCACCATTAACTACTGGTTCAAAAATCAATTCAACGGTTCCTGTTTCTTGTTGAATAGGTTGTGGGGTGTTATCTACGTATACGATTTTTTCAACTTCTTTAATTGTTTCTTTCTTTTTACAACTTGTAAAAGCTAATAAGATGCATAAAGCACTAAGAATGGTTGTGTATTTTTTCATTTTTTATTTGTTTTTAAGTTAAAGCCACTTGGTGGCATTTTTTTCTAGTTGATTTTTGGCAATTATTGCCTCGTTATTCGGATCTTTTTCTGGTGTTAACTTGCCTTCAGCTTGTAATTTGAGAATGAACACATACATTTTAATGTAAGCAATTTCTTTTACAAGTCTGAATAAAAGATAAACCAAAAAACACCCTATGCAAAATAGCGTGATGGTCATACTTTAATGTAATTAAGATTAATAATTTGTTTAAATCAAATGATTAAAACAATTGGCTAAGAATAATTAAATAAACAGAATTGGGGGAGGGTGAAAAATCGAAGTTAAGTGGCCGTTGATTTCAAAATATCTCAGGCTGTTATATGAATTTTTAGTCGCATCAACTCCAATCATGTATTTAAATTTTTCAACCGATGTAAATGGGGAGAGCTCTACTTTTTCAATTTTTTGAGTACCAGGTTTTTGGTTATTATCTTGAGTTTGATTTTGAACCAGTTCTTTTTCTAATTGACACTTACCCTTGCAACACGACTTAGGTTCGCTTCTTTTAACACAACTTGTTTTGGCTATTTCTTCTTGATTAATGGTAAAACGAATAATAGAATAAAGATTCACAAAATTCTGAGAAATTATACCAATTAGGCAAACTATGAATAGTATTTTTTTCACACGCTGTTTGCGGTAAAGTTAATAAGCCGAAATTTAATTTGCTAATTTTTAACAAATAAAATATCAATCAATTGTATAAGTCCGATTAATACAATGACTATGGCACTGTATACAGCGATGTGATTTGAAAAGCTGTGGCTAATGTAACCTTGGAATTTCTTCCGAAAAAGAGACATCAGGATGGCCAAACTACACATCATAACAGCAAAGCCCAACGCGTAAATTATTAAATTTATGCAACCATCAATTATTTTTAAATTGCTTAACGAACTAATGAAAACGGCTAGCGCTGTTGGGCAAGGGAGGATGCCGCTTACAAATCCGATACTTGTTATAGCATGTTCGCGAGTATGATCTATAGGGGCTATTTCTTCTTCACTTGCTGTTAATTTTAAATGCTTAAAATCAACTTTCTTTAAGGAGTGTGGCGCAATGTTAGTAGGTTTCTTATGATACACACAATTGCAATTTTGATGTCCTTTTTTGTGTTTGATGAATAAATATATTCCGATTAATATGGTTAATACAGGAACCATGATTTTAAATTTATGCACTAAAAGAAGCAAATCGGCTTCAGGATAAAAGAAATGCAAGGCTAAACCTATTCCGAGTAAGACCAAAACATGCGAGCAAAAGACTGTTAGGCCAAGTTGAAGCAATTGCTTAGTAGTTATGTTATTTCCTAGTGTATAAGTCGCTAAAGCAGTTTTGCCATGCCCCGGTTCAAAAGCATGCAGCGCACCAAGAAAAAACGAGCTAAATATGGCTATGCTACTATTCATACAATTAAGCCATTTCTTTTATAATTAAGGTAGGATTTAATATTCGGTTAATGGTTTCCGTTTTTAAACCTCTGCCAATAAAAATTAAAATCGATTCATTTTTATTAATATTTGGATTGTTTGAGGCTACATTATATGTTATATTGCTGCCTGCAGATTGAACACAATAAATTTTCTGGTCTTGATTTGATGCAATAAATCCTTTAAGTCTGAATAATTGATGTGGATACAACATAAAATTAACTGTTAGGGCATAGTCAAGTTTTTTTAAGTCGAATTTTTCTGTTGTTTTAAACATGACCGTGTTTATTTTGTGTTCAGTAACAGGAGTTGTGGTTAATTCAGGCAAATGATGGTCTGAATAAAGGTTCATTGTTTCAATTTGTTTAAAGTCCACTGAGCCATCTGCGCTTTCAAACACCTTTGCAAATGGGTTAACATTTTTGATCAGTGGCACTAATTTTTTCAGATAGTCTTTGTTAACCAAATTGGTTTTATTAATTAAAATGAGGTTAGATACTGCAATTTGTTTGCCGGCTTCTAATGTGTCAACTAACCGATCTTCTATAGTCTCTGCATCCACAATGCAGATCACATTAATTAATTTAAATTTTTCCTCAAATAATGGACTTTTTAGAATTGAAATAATGTTGCCGGCATCTGCAATGCCCGTTGTTTCAATAAATAAATTATCTGGTTTTTTAGCCAATTTGTTTAGTTTGGCTAATGAATCAACAAGTTCATTGTTTAACGAGCAACAAATGCAACCGCTTGTTAATTCAACAATTTGGTCAATTTTTTCGTCAATTAATAACGAATCGATGTTAGCTTTACCGAATTCATTTTCAATTACAATGTTAGATTGTGAAGCATGTTGTTTTAATAAAAAATTTAGGAACGTTGTTTTTCCGGCGCCTAAAAATCCTGTTATAATAAAGGTATTAATCATTTTATTGTGTAAATGAATTTAGAAATATCGTGCCGGCAATGCCAAAGCCGGCTCCTGAAATAAATGTGTTCCAAGTTAGGTGGTTGCCTTTGATGTATTTAGTGTAAATAAATAGTATTAGAATAAAAATTGAGACGATAAATATCTGACCAATTTCAATACCAAGGTTAAAGGAAAATAAAGGTAATATAATATTGGTATCAAACATCATGGCTGTAAAATTCCCCGCAAACGCCAGTCCATGGATTAATCCAAAAATCAATGCAATGAAATATTTTAACTTTAACTTTTTGTTTCTCGAATTGTAAGTATAAACATTACTAATAGAAGTTAACATAATTGTTAGCGGAATTATTTTGTCAATTATCTTAGGATCTGTTGGTATAAGGTTAAAAGCGCATAATATGAGTGTTAAACAATGACCAATTGTAAACGCAGTTACAATGATAAGTATGCTTTTTATTTCTTTGATGGTGAAGGCGGCACAAAGTGTCATTACAAATAACAAATGATCATAAGCCTCCAAGTCAACAATATGTTTCCAACCATTATTAAAGAATGAAATAAATGTATTACTCATTGTATGAATACGTGTTAGATGGGATATCGTAACTAAATTCTAAATTTTCTTCATTAATATAGGGCGGCACTCTCAGCGTAACGCGATTTATTTGCGTAAGGTTGAATTCTTTTAACATTAACGTGTTTTTAATGAATAACTTGTCTTTTAATTTTAAGTTGAGTTTAAGTAATTTAAACTTTAATACGATGACATTGAAATCTGTAATTAGTTCCGTTTTTTCTACCTCAAAGCGAATTGGTTTTTCATTAATCTTTAAAACAAAGTCATTATTATAGTATGTGTTGATTGAGTTTAAATCTTCTTTAGAGAGATTATCAAGGTTTATAGGTGTTTGTCGTATTTTGTTTATGCTAAAAGCAAAGTCATCACAAAAGAATTTAGTTTCGATATAAACACTTCCATTATGTTGGTTGTAGGAGATGAGTGTGGCACTTAGTTTAAGTGGATGTGCGTTTTCTTTGTGTGAAAGAATAATTACAGACAAAATGATGCAGATATACTTAAACACGTTTGTTAGAATAAATTAAATGCCTACTAAATCTTTTTCCTTAACGGCTCTTTCTACCGGCCAATTGTCAGTTCCACTGAATTTCTGATGCTTTAGTTGAATAATTTCTTCATCATTGCACAAACAACTTTCTAGGTCTGAAAGTATTTCATCCTTATTCAAATCTTGGCCTATAAATACCAATTCGTTCATCCTATCACCAAAGTCTTTTGTCCATTTTTTTTCTATACTTTCTCTATTGTTTACAAAGGAGGCGTATTTCAATCGCTCACTCATTGGCATACTGCTCCACCAAACGCCGGCTCCTTCGGCTCTTAAACTTCCTCCGGCCTGACTCCAGTTAATAGCTTGTTCGGGTCGTGATGCGATCCAAAACAAGCCTTTACTTCTAATAATACCATGCGCAAATTTTTCATTAATGTAGTTCCAAAATCTTTCCGGGTGAAATGGTTTTTGACTTCTAAAAATAAAGGAGGTTATGCCATATTCTTCCGTTTCAGGTTTATGCACGCCACCCTCTAATTCCTTAATCCAACCGGCACTACTTTCAGCTTCTTCGTAATTAAACAACTTGGTGTTAAGAATTTCTTTTGGATTAATTTTACCGAAAGTGCTTTCGAGGATTTTAGCACCGGGGTTTAAACGGGTTAAAGCTGCTTTAAGTATGGCGAGGTCTTGCTTCGCAACTAAATCCGTTTTATTCAGAATGATCACATTGGCAAATTCTATTTGGTCGGTTAAAAGGTTTACAATATTTCTGTGATCTCCATCCATGTTAGTTAGGTTTCTATCCGTTAGGGTGTCTGCGCTTCCAAAATCTTTATAGAAATTGTAAGCATCAACAACGGTTACCATGGTATCAATATAACTAAACTGACTTAAGTCAATACTTTTTTCTTCGTCTATAAAAGTAAAGGTTTGTGCAACCGGTATGGGTTCGCTAATACCAGTACTTTCAATAATTAGATAATCAAATCGATTTTCTTTAGCTAATCGTTCTACCTCAATCATTAAGTCCTCTCGCAAAGTACAACAAATGCAACCATTGCTCATTTCAACTAATTTTTCTTCTGTTCTTGAAAGAACGTTTTCGTTTTCAACTAATCTCGCATCAACGTTTATTTCACTCATATCATTTACAATAAGAGCAACTTTTAATCCTTGTTTATTATGTAAAATATGATTTAATAAGGTGGTTTTACCTGCTCCTAAGAACCCGGAGAGTACCGTAACAGGTAGTTTTTTGTTAATGTTCATTTTTTGTTTAATTTTAAAGTGTTGTCAGTTTTTGGGCAATAAAAAAATCCTACCATGCTTACACACACATGAAAAATAATTTAAAAATTATGTAGGATTTTTTAAGTAAAGCCCTCCGATATTTTACACACACGAAAAAATTACTTTTTAGTTTCATCTAGGCGCTGCTTAAGCAGTCTATGGCCCGATGAATTGGAGGGCTTAAGTTTTTAAATTCTTAAGAATTACTCAAGCATACATTTAGAATATACAGTAGGAGATGCAGTTTGTTTTGCTTTACATTCTGTCTCTGCGTCGGCTTCTTTTGCCTTGATATCAAAATGCTCATCGCCACCACCAACTTTATCACAATGACATTCATAAGTTTTTTTACATGAGCTTAAACTTAAAACTACTGCTGCAGCAACGGCTGCAATTTTGATTTGTTTTTTCATTTTGTTTTGTTTTTTGGGTTTATATTTTGGTTGTTTTATTTTTTTCGTTCCATTTTTATAATCACTTTTTTGCCTTTATTTCCGTAGGTTTCATTGCTTTCTATCTCAAAAGAATTTCGGGTTAGCTTTATAATCTTATAGACGCCTGAATAATTGATGGCTTGTTCGGATGCTTTTACATCTTCGAAGCCGTGAACGTGATCTGCCTGATTACTGAACTCAAAGGTTTTTCCTTTGTCTCTGATTTGCCAGGCTATTTCAGCGTGCCCTTCTTCGCCCCAATACCACCAACCTTTTGATGCTTTATCGTATATATCGCTTTCATTAAATTTAAGTTCAGGTAAGTTTGCATCACTAACTCCATCAACGGTTAATGTCTTTACTTCCCATTTATTGTCATCTAATTTTTTACTGTAACGTTTTGTTTTACTGCACGCAAATGTTATTATTAAAATAGCGATGCTTAAAAGTTTAATTGTATTCTTCATATTTATTGTATTAAGATTGGAAAGTTTACACTGGCATCTGTTTCGCCGGAGGATTGGGAGCCATTTTTTACATCAACCTGGTGCATTAAAACAACGTTAACCGCACCGGTACCGTTATTTTTTGTGCGCCATTTATTTAATAAACCAAGTGGATTATTGTTGGCATCTTTATCTAGATAAAATTGGTTGATGGTTAACCCGCTGAAGTTAAAAAATACTTGGTGGTCCTTAGCCTCTTCATTAATTTCAGGAGTCACATCAACATTAGGTGTTTTAGTTTCATCCCAAAATGTTATCGCTAAACTGTATGTTTTGTTTGCTGACAATTTAATAGTGTCTTTTTGAACCGGTGGGTTGCCTGCATCGCCGTCCGGATCTCTGAATTTAAATACCTTCACTAAAGTTGTGTTGCTGGAATCAGTGAATGTTAAGTGCACGCTCGTTATTAACTCAGGAGGGTTGTTAACTGGAGCAGGTAAAGGACTTAAGTCCTTGTCTTTTTTACAACTAACAAGAACTATTGTGCTCAGTGTCACAATTGTTTTTAGTTTATTGATTATTGATTTCATTTTTGATTGTTTTTTTTTGATGTATTATGAAAGGGATAGATATTCTTAAATTGTAAGAGGTTCCTGCTGCATCTGCAAAATATCTGAAGCGATCAAGAAACTCACGGTATTGTTGGTTTAGTAAATTTGTTGCTGAAAAAGAAAGCTTTATTTCTTGTTTTTGAAAAGTCACATTTGATGCAATTTCAAGGCCGAGTAAATAATAAGCGTTTGGCGGAGATGCAAAATCTGTGTTTGTAGGCACACGCCATTGTTTGGTGACGTACTGATTTTGTATAATAAATTTAGGCTTCTTTAAGAATTTGCTTTCAGGTAGGGAAATATTAAGGGTTAATTCTCCTCTATCAGAAGGCATCCACATCAAATAGTCATTGATACTTCGGTTCCAACCTCTTACAAACATGGCTTTTAAACTAGTTGAGAAGTATTTTGAAATATTAATTTCAGATTTTAAATCAAGCCCACTTATGTTAGCGTTAGCTTGTGTGTGGTAAAAAACCGGAAACGCACCTCGTACTGTTAATTGGTATTCTTTTCCGGGGTTTAAGAATGTAAAGTTTTTGAATTCATTTGTATACACACTTACCTCCATGTTAAGTCGTTTAAGTCTTAGAATTGCTGTAGAAGTGATGTTCAGACATTTTTCTGTTTTTAATTGGTTATTGCCAACTTCAATTGAAGCTAAGCCTTGATGAATGCCATTACTATAAAGTCCGTTAGGGGCAGGCGCTCTCCAAGCACTGCCTGCATTTACAAAAAGATTAAATTTTTGATTTGGCTTGTATATGTAGCCTGTATTGTATGTTAAATTACTAAATTGAAGTAATTCATTGGACCAAACGTTATTGAGATTATAGAAAAACGATTGCAAGTTTTTATAATCGTACCTTAAACCTGCTTCAAATTCATGATGGGGTTTAACCAAACGCTCTGTTGCAAAAGCACCTATAGTTTTATTAATGAAATTAGGCACAAAAAAACGCCCCTGATACACATTTTCCTGATACATGCCACTTAAGCCAAATTGGCCTCGCAAACTATTAATGTTGTCGTGTTCAAGCACAAAGTCTCCTGTTTGTGAGGTAATGTACAAATCCAAGTCCGGGTAAATAATGCCGGTGGTTCGCTCCTCATTGGTTAATCGCCGTAAGTCAAATTCTTTTCTTGCATTATATTGCCAAGCGTATTGTAATTTTGCGCGCCATTTTGATGCTAAGTGATAATGTGCTAAACCTTTTATTAATTCGTGTGCAACTTTTTGATTGGGACGATCAATTTTATAACTAAAGACCGCATTGCTATCAGCAGGTTTTCCTCGTTCTATGGCATTTTGGAGATCGGTTAAATTTCCAATATGTGCCCCTCTGAAAATACCTATTTCTGTATTAAATTGAGAATAATACACTTCAATACCCCATTTTTTGCGATGATATCCTAAACCATAACTATAGTTATATTCATTAATACCTGTGTTTGTTAAATAATAGTTTGGCGTTTTGATGTTGCCGCCTTGTTTTAATGAACCTTGAATACGCCAGGAAAAACCTTTTATTTTTTCAAAATTTCCTTCAAACATGGCATTGGCTGCGCCTGTACGACCATTACTTAATCCAACCAAATTAACTTCTCCAATTGTTCCAATAGTATCAGGCAGTTCATTTGCTTCAACTAACACAACGCCTGCTATTGCGTCGCTACCGTAGCGTATGGCATTTGCACCTTTTATAACCGATATGCGCTTAGCCATAAATGGGTCAATTTCCGGAGCATGTTCGTTACCCCAATTTTGGCCTTCTTGACGGACACCATTGTTTACAATCAACAGACGATAACCTTGCATGCCGTGGAGCATTGGTTTATTAATTGTACCGCCTGAATTAAGTGTTGTCATTCCGCTTACATTTTTTAAAATATCTCCTAGGTTTTGTCCTTTCCCTTTTTCTAATTCCTCATTGGTTAATTTGTTTTCAGTTTGAGTAGATTTCATTTCTATGCGTTTGTCCATTACATCTATTTCTCCAAGATTAATTTCGCTATGGGGGATTTTAAAAACTACTCTTTTAGTGGAAGGTACTTTAAAACTAAACACAGTGTCTTTGCATCCAATATGTTTTACTTTTAACCGGTAGCTTCCGGCACATATTCCATCAAATTCAAACTCGCCGTGTTCATCGGTTTCAGTGCTTTTGTTTAATTCAAGGATAGTTACACTGGCAAAGTCCAGATGCTCACTGTTTAAAGCATCGTTTATACAGCCTTTGAATACAAAATTGCAGTTTTGACTTTTAGCAATTTGAACGACAACCATTAGAATGATTATTTTGTAAATTTTTTTAATAAAACTTAGATTAGATTAATACCAAAAGAATTTGGCAGATGTACCTGGAAAAAAAGTAAGAAATGGTTCTGCCTTTAGGCAGTTGCAGGGGGCGCCCTCAATTGATAAATGACATTACTTCTTAAAAAGTGATAATCATTTATGTAATCATTAAATTCGAATTTTTGCGCAAAAGAAAATTCAGCAGTATAAGGAAATGAAAAAGAATTAAAGTTAACGGGTGAATTATATTTATTAAACTCACAATCGTCGTTAGCATGAGATTCATTCAGCTCTGTTTGATCTTGCTGAACTGCACAAGCATGATGATGATCTAATAATTCATGGATATAAGATTTAGGTGTTGCGGTCCATAATGCAACTGCAAGTAATAAAATATTGGAGGCTAATTTTATGTATTTATTATTTATCACCAAATGCAAAGTTATCAATTAATATTTAATCACCCAAATTTTAACAAAATGTGTTTAATAGTTATTTATTGAAACTACCGAATGAGGTTGCTTTGTAAATCTCGTCTAATTTTTGTGCAACTTTTTCAAGCGAATAATCGCCTAAAAAGTCTTTTATTTCTTTTTCGGAAATTAGCCAAGGATTTTTAGAGAGCTTCAGTATGGCACTTGTCAAAGCAACTTCATCTTTTGGTTTAACAGTGTATCCAAACTTATCACTTATATTATTTGTGATGCCGCCACATATACTAGTTATAACAGGCTTGCCATGTGCAATGCATTCGGCAAGAACTAGTCCAAATGATTCATAATTACTAAACATAACTAATCCAATACAAGTTTGATATTGTAGCGATAGTTCATTTTTATCAATAATGCCAAGGAATTGAACCGCAGACGAAAGCTGAAGACTTTCAACAAGCTTTAGGAGAAACGCGTTTGGATTAGCTCCTACGATGGTTAAAAAAAGTTCTTTTTCTGTGTTGCGTGCAATGGCGAATGCCCTTAATATGCCTTCAATATTTTTTTGTTGATTATCCAGCGTTGAAATGTGGAGTAAAGATTTTGATGTTGCTTCTTTAACTAATGCAGGTTGATACTCAAAGTGAATAATGTTTGGCACAATCTGGTAGTTACAATTTAATTGATGTTGAATCATGTGCTGTTTTAAATCTTCCGAAACAGGCATCACTACTTTGGCGTGTTTAAGTATTTTTTTTGTAAAGTACTTATTTATAAAACCCTTATAATTTCCATCTTCTGGCATGTATCCTGTCCAACACTCATTAACTACAAGTGGTATTTGATAATTTTTTGATAGTTTGTAAGCGCCAATACCTGCCGGCAGAACAACATTTAAATGTATGATATCCGGCATACCAAATTTTTGAACTACTTTTTGAAAAGCATTATGATATAAATTGTTTGTTGTTCTTAGTTTTAGAAATTTTCCAAAAATGCTTGGCGTACTAATTTTTTTATAATATGTTACATAGTGATAAACGTTGTCTTCGGTAAATTCATCAATTTCAATGGCGTGTGCATTATGCTTATGATTGGAGCATACATGTATAACCGAAACTTTGTGATACAAAGATGCTGCTTTTACGAAGTCTTTATTAAAAATACCATGAGTTGGCCTTGATTTATTGGGATACCAAGAAGAAATAACTAATATATGCATTAAAAATGCTGGTGTTATTCAATGTTAATTTTTGCTTCAAGCGCAAAGTGGCTAAACTTATCATTAAGTGAATTGAAATTTGCACCTAACTTATTGCCGCTTTTCATGGCAATCGTAATAAAACCAAGTCCGGCTCCGCCTTTATCACTTAATTCATTATTTTCAAGGTGTTCCAAATAATATTCTTTTAGTTTAGCCGGATCATCAAAAGAATTAATAGTGTTAATATCGTTAGTTAATTTAGGCACAAAAGAGTTACCAACCAGATTAGCCGTATTGAGCACTAAGTGGGTAGGGCTAATAGAAAGAACAATGTAATTGTGTTGGGCTCCGTTTTCATCTTTAAAGCCATGTAACAACATATTTTGAAGTGTTTCCACACAGATGAAAAATACTTTTCTTACAACGGATTTAGGTAAATTCTTATCAAGTATTTTACCTTCAATTTCAGTTTCAAGCTTAGAGATAGTTTCTGAATTTAAAACTCCATCGTAGGCTACAAGCACGTTAGAGCCCGCATTAGACAATTCTTGCTCAAATTGTTTGTCAAAAAACTGGTCAATTGTATTTGATTGGTTGCTCAAGTTTATTTGAATAATCCGTTTAATTCTCCGTCAATTAATCTAATTACTTTCCCTAAATCCTCCTTACTTTCACTAAAATTCACATCATCAACATCTATTACTAACATCTTACCTTCGTATGAAGAACTCCAGGCTTCGTAGCGTTCGTTAAGTCGTTTTAAATAATCTAAACGGATGGAGTTTTCATAATCTCTACCACGCTTTTGAATTTGTTTTACCAACGTAGGAACGCTTGCGCGCAGATAAATAATTAAGTCAGGGGCTTTTACCAAGCCATCCATTAATTTAAATAAATTAAAATAATTATCGTAATCGCGGGTGGTCATAAGTCCCATCGCATGAAGGTTTGGAGCAAAAATAAAAGCATCTTCGTATATGGTTCTGTCTTGCACAACGGTGTGTTTACCCTTGCGTATGTTTAAAATTTGTCCAAAACGATTATTTAAAAAATACACTTGTAGGTTAAAGGACCAGCGTTGCATATCTTCATAAAAATCATTCAAGTAAGGATTATCGTCTGCATCCTCATAATGTGCATGCCATTTGTAATGTTTAGCTAGTAGTGAAGTGAGCGTTGTTTTTCCTGATCCTATATTTCCTGCTATGGCAATGTGCATATTAACTTGTTAAAATAATAGACTAAATTATGTATTTTACTTATTAAAAAAAAATAATAATCGATAAAAGTAGAAAATAATAGACGAAAAATCAAGTAATAGCTAATTTTTTAGCCTTTTAGTCGAAACATTGCCGTAAAACTCCAATATTAGATTTTTAACAGGTTTAAAAATATGTCCGGTTTCTTTAATAACCTTGGCGTTGCTGTAGTTTTGGCGGTTTAGCAATGAAAAAATAGAAGCTTTGGAGTAGCTAATTGCACGAAATCTAAAAAAGTTTAGAAATTTGCTTGTCAAATACAATAAATAAAGGTGAGTAAAGTTAGCTTCTTTGGTTGAAAGGGGTTTATTTATTTGATGTTGCACGGTATGAATGATGTCTTTATGCGAGTAATTGTTTTCACATATAATATAGCGTTGCCCGCTTACCTTTAATTCTATTAATTTTATCATGCATTGCGCAACATCCGAAGCTGCAACATATGCGCTAAAACCAGTTGGGTAATATGCACTACCTTTTTCACTGAATTCAAATATTTTGTTACTGCCATGTAAATTAAATCCCAAGCTTAAAATTACTCCCGGGTTAACAATTACAGCGCTTAAACCTTCCTCAATTCCTCTCCAAACTTGCCTTTCTCCATTATATTTACTAATAGCATAAAAGCTTTCGTGTCCTGAGGTTTTCCAGAAAACAGACTCATCTAATGTTGATTGATAGTCTGAGTTATTAATTGTTGCAATAGAACTCACATGACATAAATGGATTGATGGAAAGACTAAACATGCATCTACAAGATTTGCAGTTGCATATTCGTTGACTTTAAATAACTTTTCTTTATCCTTGTCAGAGAAAGATACCAATCCGGCACAATGATAAACAGTGGTTATTTTATATTTTATTAATGTTTCTTCTATTTCGTGAATATCAAATAAATCTAAATCTATCCAAGTAATTTTATTGAAATAATTTTCGTGTTCAGTATTATTATTTATTCGAAAGAGTTCTTTGATGTTGTTTAAACTGCTGGTAGATTGTTTTGCAGCAATTACCGGTTTGTTCTGCAAAACAAGTTCCCAAATTAAATTGGCGCCTAATATGCCTGTACTGCCGGTAACTAAATTCACAAATTATTTATTTATGCAAAGGTGGATTTTTGAAAAATGAAAAACAAACTAATTTGTATAAGAACACCTACAAAAAAACCCAAATAAACTTCTTTTGGTTGATGAGCATTTAAAAATAATCTTGCCCAGCCAATTAATCCGGCAGTAATTATTATTGCTACATAAACAAAGGTTACATCAAGTTTAATTAAATGAGAAATTCCTAAAATAAAACCAAGTAATCCGCCTATTGCCAATGCATGTGCGCTCACTTTAATGCGGTAATTAATTAATAATGCAACAACAATTGTAAGTCCGCTTGATAAAATAAATAGTTTTAAGCTATCCCAAATTTGAACGTCTGATAAAAAATAGAAAAAGAACAGGTAAAAAAGTGCTCCTGCCAAATAGGGGAGGAACCTTTCACTTTGTTCAGATAAATAGATATTGCTCACTTTTCTGTAAAGTAAAAGACCAAGTATGCTCATGCTAGGGAATGCACCTGTAAATAAAAACACTAAAAGTGTCATTCTCCATTTTGTTTCGCTTGGAGTGAGTAATTCATAAACAGAATTATTTAAACCGTAAAACATGATTGCTGTTGCATATGTTGGAATAAAACAAGGATGAAAAAGAAAGGAAATAAAATGCGCTAGTGTCTTCAAGATAATTAGGCTAATTTTTTGGATAGTTCAAGCATTTGTATTTTGGCAGGTTGCTTTTTGTATATAATGTTATACACTGCGTCTGTTATTGGCATATTTACTTTATAAGTAACATTTAATTCATGAACACATTTTACGGCGTAATAACCCTCAGCTATCATGTTCATCTCTAACTGAGCTTGCTTTACACCATAACCTTTGCCAAGCATTGTTCCAAACATCCGGTTTCTACTAAACTGAGAATAGGCAGTAACCAATAAATCACCTAAATAGGCAGAGTCATTAATATCTCTTGTAATAGGATGTACTTTGTATACAAACCGCTCAATTTCTTGGATTGCGTTACTTACCAATACTGCCAAAAAATTATCTCCATAACCAAGTCCGTGACAAATACCACCAGCTACAGCAATCACATTTTTAAGCACTGCACTATATTCTGTGCCATAAATATCATCGCTGGTTGTTGTATACAAGTAATCGCAATGAATTAATTTACTTATAGTTTCAGCTGATTGATTGCTTTGTGAGGCTATTGTTAAATAACTAAGTTTTTCTAAGGCCACTTCTTCTGCATGACAAGGACCTGTAATAACACCAATCTGTTGGATTGGTACTTGATGTATTTTATTAAGATAATCTCCTACAATTAAATTGTGTTGAGGCACAATTCCTTTAATGGCAGAAAAAATGATTTTAGTGTTTAATAAGTCAGAAGGACACTGAAGTAACTCATCATGCACAAACGCCGATGGGATAGCGAGAATTACAAAGTCAGCATTTAGAATGCAATCGCTTATAGTATTATAAAATGTAATTTTGGACAAATCAAATTTTACGGAGCTTAAGTATTTAGGGTTTGTATGGTGCGATTTAAAATAATCAATATCGTTTTGATTTCGTATGTACCAATTTATGTTTGAGCAATTGTTAAGCAAGAGCTTGGCTAGCGCAGTTGCCCAGCTGCCGCTGCCAATAATGGCCACGTTATTTTGATGCTTCTCTTTCATATTATTCATCTACAAACGTAATATCTTCTTCGTTTAAATTACCGCTTCCAATGAAACGCTGGTAAACACGCGCTAAAGTAATAACATCTTTTTTACAGTAAGTTACTATTTTTTCAAGTTGTTTATTCTCATAATAAGTTTTTGCAACCATGCTACCATCTATATCATCTTTTGGAGAGGGAATACCGAATACATGTGCCAATAAATTTAAAGAACTAAAATTTTTAATGTCACCAAATTTCCATAAGTCCATTGTATCAATGTGCTTAACTTCCCATGGTTTTAATCCCTGTAGTTGAAGAATTTTAGGCAATGGTAAATTATTAATTAAAAATCTACGGCATAAAAATGGAAAATCGAACTCTTTGCCATTATGGGCGCATAACAAATGATTAGGTGTGTTGAAATGTTTTTCAAGCAATTCAGAGAATTCTTCTAAAAGCTTTTTTTCGTTAGGGTTTGAAATTGCTTTAACTCTGAATGTTCCGTTATGATAAAAACCTAAACCAATAACCAAAACTCGGGCAAACTCTGCATAAATTCCTGCTTTAGCGTAATGTTGTTCTGCTGTTTGATCCTTAGAATAAGCCCATTTTTTATCCCAAAGTTCTTTGGTTGCGTCATCTAAATCTTTATATTGATAAGTTGACGGGATGGTTTCGATGTCAAGAAATAGAATGTTTTCCAGTTTATTAATTGTTTTTACCATGTTAAATGCCTCTTTTTTTTCGTTGAATTTCTCTTTTACGCCTTAAAGATTCTTGTTTACGTTTGCCGCCCAACTGAATTTTTTTGTTTTTAGCTTTTTTCTCGTGAAAGGCTCCTGTTTTAATTTCAACCTTAGGAATCTTTTTTAAATTCTTATCCGGCTTGGCCTTTTTTTCCCATTTCGCTAATGCATCGCTAATTTCAACCTCATTAGGAAATTCCAATATTGAAACTTTCTTTTTCATTAATGTTTCAATAGCCTTTAATGCCGCTTTTTCCTGTGGATTGACGAATGTTATACTATTTCCGCTTTTATCGGCTCGGCCGGTTCTACCAATTCGATGAATATAATCTTCAGGGACCTGTGGTGTGTCGAAATTAAACACATGAGTTACTTCTGCCAAATCTAAACCACGTGAAATAACATCTGTTGCTATTAAAATTCGATGAACTCCTTTTTCAAAATTTATAATGGCTTCAAAACGCTGAGGCTGTGATTTATTTGAATGTATGATACCAATTTTCTCATTAAAAACCGGAGACAATTCTTTATAAACTTCATCAGCCATTAGTTTATCTTTACAAAACACAATGCATTTTTGTATTTGAGTATTGTTTAATAAAAGGTGTTCCAATAAATTTACTTTTGTATAAAAGTTCGGAGTAAAATAAACTTCCTGAGTAATTCTATCAATTGGACTACCGCGCCTGTTAACTTCTATAAACTTGGGGGATTTAAAAAACGAATTAATGATGCTTTCTATTTCTTCAGTTAAGGTAGCTGAGAACAATATGGTTTGTCTTTTGACCGGAAGCAATTCTAAAACCCTTGTTAATTGTGGACGAAACCCGAGACTCAGCATTTCATCCACTTCGTCAATAATTAATTTTTGCAGTGATGATACTATTAAGGCTTTGTCTAGTATCATGTCTAATAGCCTTCCGGGTGTTGCAACTAATATATCTAGCCCATTAAATAGAAGTTGTCTCTGCGTATTTATATTAGCGCCACCATATATTCCGCCAATTCTAACGCTTTGATATTTGCAAAGTTTTTCGCATTCTTGACTAACTTGTACAACTAGTTCTCTGGTAGGAACGATGATAATTATGCGAGGTGCTTTTTGTTCAGAGTAGGTTAACTGTCTTAAACTTGGCAGCAGATATGCAAATGTTTTACCTGTTCCTGTTTGCGCTATTCCAACTGAATCAGTCCCACTCATAATTACAGAGAAAGCAGCCGATTGAATTGGAGTTGGGCTTGTTATACCCAAATCATTTAAGGCATTTAGAAGTTGTTTAGATATATTTAATTCTGTAAAGCTCATGCTGCGTTTTCTTCCCAAATACTAACTAGATGTACAATAGTTTCAACTGCTTTCTGCATATCTTGCACGCTTACCCATTCTTGTTTGCTGTGAAAAGCATGTTCGCCTGCAAAAATATTCGGACACGGAAGACCCATAAATGACAAACGAGATCCATCTGTACCGCCCCTGATACTTGAGAGAACAGGTTTTATCCCACTTCGTTTAACGGCTTCAATGGCATATTCAACAACATGCGGACAGTTATCCAACACATCTTTCATGTTTCTATATTGCTCAGTTACATTAAATTCGTAAGAACATTTATCATAATTTTTTAATACATCTATTACAATTAATCTTAATTCTTCTTCCAATTCGAGCAAGGTAGTTGTATCAAATGCACGAATGATAAATTTAATTTCTATTCGCTCTAAACCACCGTTAATAGAAGTTGGATGGATGAATGGCTCTTTTTTTTCTGTTGTCTCAGGTGTTTTATTTTTAGGAAGCTGCTGTATAATTTCTGCTGCAATTTTTATTGCGTGTTGCATTTTGTTTTTTGCGAACCCGGGATGCGTTGGAAAACCTTTAATCGTAATAGTTACAGCATCAGCGCTAAATGTTTCGTTTTCAATATGTCCCAATGTTTCTCCATCCATGGTGTAGGCATATTTTGCATTTAGTTTTTGTAGATTAATTTTGTCAGTTCCTCTTCCAATTTCTTCATCAGGCGTAAACAAAACTTTAATATCACCATGTTTAATTTGTGGATTATTTAAAAGATAGTGTATTGCATCCATTATTTCTGCAACACCTGCTTTATTATCTGCACCTAAAAGGGTGGTGCCATCAGCCGTGATGATGTCATTCCCCAATTGTTCCAATAAAGCCGGATGATCTGCGGCCTTGATAATTTGTGTTGTGTCGTTTGGCAAAACAATGTCTTGTCCATTATAGTTTTTATGGATAATGGGAATAACATTTGCGCCACTACAGTCAGGTGAAGTATCCATGTGACTACAAAAACAAATTGTTGGAATTGTTTTTGTACTATTGGAATTTAAAGTTGCGTATACATAACCGTGCGCATCGAGCTCTGCATCAACAATACCCATTTCTTTTAACTCTTTAACTAAAAGATTGCCAAGGTTTTTTTGCTTTTCAGTACTTGGGCAGGTATTAGAAGTTGGATCACTTTGTGTGTCAATTTTAGCGTAACGTATAAAACGCTCTGTTACAGTATAGTTGTATTTTGAGAAGTCCATTTTAAGGGAAAACAATTTAAAGACTAAATTTAGTAAAACATTTTTAAAATTGCTTAACAAATAATCTATACATGATGTAAAAAAATTCTTACTATTGAATAGGTAAAAGCATTTTTAAAGTTTAATTGAAGTTAAGCTTTATGTTAATTCAAAAACTTTCAATTAAGTAATTACCTCAAATAAAATAATAGTTTCACCTTAAGAATTAAGAATGGAAAAGGCAACAATAAAAAAAATAGGTATCATTACTTCCGGAGGAGATTCTCCTGGAATGAATGCATGCATTAGAGCTGTGGTTAGAACATGTTTGGCAACTGATATACAAGTTGTAGGATTTTATAGGGGCTACGATGGTTTAATTGACGATCAACATGTTGAACTAACAACGGATAAAGTATCAAATATCATTCATAGAGGCGGAACGATTTTAAAAACAGCAAGGAGCCCGAGGTTTATGACCAAGGAAGGCATATACATGGCCATTAACACCATTAAAAAACATCAGTTAGATGGTTTTGTTGTTATTGGTGGTGACGGTAGTTTTAAAGGGGCCTTAGCTTTAAGTGAATTGTGTCCTATTCAGTTAGTTGGCTGTCCCGGCACCATTGATAATGATTTAGTAGGAACAGATTTTACAATTGGATATGATACGGCCATTAATACGGTTGTTGACGCAGTTGATAAAATTAGAGATACTGCCGAGAGTCATGATCGTTTATTCGTTGTGGAAGTCATGGGCAGAGACGCAGGATTGATAGCACTTAGAAGTGCAATTGGTAGTGGTGCAGAGGCGATGCTGCTTCCTGAAAGAAAGGATGATTTTGAGTCTTTGATTTCTAAAATCAAAAGTTGGCGTAATAGTAAATCAAGTAGAATTGTTATTGTGGCCGAAGGCGATGAGTCCGGCGGCGCTATTAAAGTTGCAGATGCAATAAAAAAAGAGTGTCCTTCTTTGGATGTTAGGGTGAGTATTTTAGGACATATTCAGCGTGGAGGAAACCCAACCTGTATGGAAAGGGTTAATGCCAGCTTAATGGGCTATCATGCCGTTAAAGCCTTGATTTCGGGCAAAAGTAAAGTTATGATTGGAATAATAAACAAGCAACCTGCTTTTACACCATTTAAGGATGCTGTGAAACACATCAACGAGTTGTACCCTGAAATGCTGGAAATACTAGATGTTTTGGGAAATTAAACGATTTTATTTTTTCAGAGAATTAAATTTTTTGTAACCAATTAAAGCATCATAATAAGTGCCTATTTTACGGTGATATACATAAAAGTAGTAGTCGTTTTCTGTATCCCAGTGGTTACCTTCAACTACTGTTTCATCGCCGTTTGAATTAGCATCATTACTTAAAACATACATATAATTGTAATAACCTTGCTTTAAATATAATTTTAATTCATAGCCATAACGTTCAGTATTATAGGTCATCTTACTGTTTTTATTCATGCGCCAGTCGGTTAATTTACCTATTAAATAAAAGTTACCTTTTGCTTCAGGGGTTTGGTATGGCAGAAAAAAATCAACGTAAACATAATCTGCATCAGTATCCGTGTTTACACTACCCATTGCATTAGAATTCCGAATAAGAAAACCACCGTTCAAGTCGTTATAAAAAACATATGGACTAACTTTTCTGTTACGCTCTGGATTTAAAGTGGCGTGATTTTTAAATTCCTGATCTCTATATATTTCTTTTACATTTTCTGTTACAAATCGTAAACTTCTTAAATCAAAGTGTCGGAATTCATTGCCGCCATTAAAGTTGGAAGCGGCATCTAAGGAGTAACTAAAATTATTGTTGCCTAAAAAAGTTGGTTTTATCGAAGTCACCGCATTATCAAAACGATTGTTTTGTGCAATTACAACTTTTAGATCTACAAAAGGGTTGGTTACATTATAATTACCGGGATAAATGGTAAAATCAATTTGTTGTTTATTAAATTGTTCGTCTCTATTGGCACTTTGTCTCACTGTTGGCGCAATTGTAGTTTGGGCATCGTAAACCATAAATCTTCTACTTAGCACCAAATCTTTTTTATCGCCGTCTTTGTATACATATACAAGGTAGTTACCACTTTTGGTGAATTGTAGATTTTGTTGAGGGAATTTTATATTATAATGTGTAAATTTTTGAATGGTATTTACGGAGAAATTAAAATTGATAATGTTTAAATCAAAGAAACCACTGAGGTATTCACTTATCATTAAGTCGCTGGGAGTCCAATCGTAATTGCAATGAACAAATGTAATACTATATTGTTTCTGGTCCCCATCTAAATCATCAAATTCTAAATACAGCTGTTCACTGGAATTTAAGTTAATGATGGCAGGCGAGCCCTCCCAATTCGATTCGTAAATTTGTACTGTTTTGATGTTAGGCCTATAAACATAATCGTCGTATTTTAACACTTTATCGTTCACATAATCATCGTCTTGTGCCTTAAGTGTTAAGCAAATACCAAGTATTGAAAAAAGCAACAAAATACGCATAGTTCAAAGTTAGTGTTTAATAAATATAATAACGCAGCAAAATGCCTAAAAATTGTTAGAAGGGCTAATTATTGATTTTCATCATTTTTTTAATTTGCTGTACATTTGGCAAATGAGCTGATTGAATACGTTTAGCGTATCTAATAGAATCTAATATTTCCTTTTGTTTTTCTTCAATCGTTATGTTTTTGGATTCAACCTCTAGCTTTTGCTTTTGAATGGTTTGGTTTTGTTGTTTGATAAACTTCAAACGATTTAATACAATAATTAAAAATATAATAAACAAAACTAAAATAAATAAAATTGAAACAACAATTATTCGACTTCTTTTTAGATCTTCTTGATTCTGTAGTTTATTTATCCTAAGTTCATTTTCTTTTTTTAACTCATAAATTTTTAGTTCACGTTCATTTTCTTGTTGCGTAATAGCATTTTTACTTTCAGAATTCTGAATAGAGTTTTTTAATAATAAAAATTCAAATTTATAATGATTAGCTTCTTCTTTCTTTCCAAGCTTCTTGTATACATTGGATAAATTATCGTAAGAATTTAAACTGATTGTGGACTCTTTGTTTTTTAGTGACAATGTTAATGCGTTTTCAGAATATTCTTTGGCCGACTTAAGTTCATTTAAATTGTAATAAATTCTTGCAAGCCTATCAAAACTGTATGCCAGGCCTAATTTTGAATTTTTTAATTCGGCTATGTTTTTCGAATAATTGACATATTTGATCGCTTTATGGTATTGCTTTAAAGCCATGTATTGGTCACCAATATTACCTGTAATAACTTGAAGAGTTGTTGAGTCGTTTAAATCTTTGGCAATCTGGTAGGCTTTCATAAGATAATTCAAACTACTGTCTATGTTTTTTTGCAGCGCATGTGCATTAGCAATATTTGTGAGTGTTTTTGCAATTGTTTTTTGTTGATTCAATTTGACACGTATTGCTAAAGCACGATGAAAGTATTCTAATGACTTGTTATAGTTCTTAATTAGAAAACAATGGATGTATCCTATTTTATTTAGATTATTTGCGCTTAATTCATCCAGTTGAAGGCTTTCTGCTTTTAATAACGACTGATGATAATTCTCTAATGCATCGGCATATTTCAATAAGTTGTAATCTGCATTAGCCATGTGGTAATAACTGTTGGCTAAACCATATTCATAGTTTATTTTTTTACTTTTTATGAATGCCTCTTCGGCGAACTTTTTAGCATTTATCCTTGCCAACGAATCGTTCGATTGAAAATAGTATACCGCTGAGATTTTACACAATAAATTTACTTTAGCTGTATCACTATTGCTTTTTCTTAACGCTATAACCAAAGAGTTAGTAGCATTGGTTTGACCAAGCGAGGTAAAACTGATGAAAAAAAGAGTTATTAGTATAGGAAGTTTATTTTTCATCTTTTTTACTCACATGTTGAATTTCAACATTTGCAGATCTAATAAATTATAAAAGTATTTTTTAATTTTTACTTAGCTATTAATTTGGCTTAATTTTTTTATCAAGATAGGCTTTAGTAGGCAATAAACTTTGCTGAATACGCTTAGCGTATTTGATGGAGGCAATGATTTCTTTTTGTTTTTCTTCAACAACCGATTTTTGTTGCTCAATAATTAAATTTTGTTT
This sequence comes from Bacteroidota bacterium, assembly GCA_020403265.1. Lineage (GTDB taxonomy): Bacteria > Bacteroidota > Bacteroidia > B-17B0 > Aurantibacillaceae > Aurantibacillus. Next base: position 146,109 of record JADBXZ010000012.1, on the reverse strand, counting down.
TTTGCTTTTTTGATAGTTTTTAAATGCTAAATAGGCTAACAAGGTCATAATGGCTATTACCAAAGCGCCAAGCCACAAAGCATACTGTTGACGTTGGTTTTGTTTCTTTTTTTCTTCAATGTCTTTTTCCTGGAGTTTAATTTGGGCATCTTTCTTCTCAGATAAATATTGCTCTTCTAATTCTTTGGTAGCTTTAAAAATTGATAGTGAATTGATGGTTTCTGTGTATCTAATTAAACTGTCCAATAGTTTAGTGGACATTTCAAAGTTTCCAAGTTTAGAATGAGCAGTTGCTAATCCCTTCAAAATATTAATAATTGGGGTAGAATTCCCGTTTTCTTTTTCTATTTTTAGTGCCTTTTCAAAATAAGAAATGGCTTCATTGTTTTTATTTTGTGAACTGTAAAATCCTCCCATCTCTGAAGAATACCTTGCAACAAAAGGCTGAGAACCAATTTCTTCTGATAATCTTAATCCTTCTTTCAGGCAATTTTCTGCTAAGCCATAATTTTTTAATTCTTGGTAATAAGCTGCTTCGTTGCTTATTACCGATAATAATGTTAAGTTGTCATTAGACGCTCTACATTTTTGTTTAGCCAACAAAACATATTTAAATAGCGAATCGCTCTTTTTTAAATTTCGGTAAATGGTAGATTTTAAACAAAGAATTAAATTTTCTAAATTGGTTTTTAAGGGAAGTTGATTTTTTTTGATTTCTTCTAAAAAGTAAAAAGCCTTGTCATAAAACTTTAAATTTGTATTGATGGTTGCTAAGTTGTAATAATTGGAAGCCAGACTCGCAAAGTCCGATGTTAATTTGTTTAGCTTAGCCGCCATTGTGAAATAAAAAAGGGCACTGTCGTTGTGCGATGTTTCCATGTAACAATAACCTAAGTTGGAGTAGGAAGAAGCAAGTAAAGACCTGTCCATATTTTTACCGGTATTTAGGGCTGCTAGTTTATGATGTTGGCGAATGCTTTTTTTATAATCACCCAGCTCACTGTATATCGCCGCAATGTTGTTTCTAGCACTAATGATACCTTTTTTAAAGTTGGCTTTTTCAAAATAACCTGCACTTTTTTCAAAATAAAATATGGCCGAATCGTACACTTGTTTATAATAATGTTGTCGTCCAATGTAATTATAAATGTCTCCCAAGCCTTTTGGATTTGGTGATTTTTGCAAAAGTAAAACACGTTGGTTGTGATATTTAGCCGCATTTTCAAGGTCTGATGAAAACTCGTAATGAATAGATAACTGATTTAATACCTCAATTTTCAGCGAATCGTTATTAGATTCGTTAATTATCCTTTTAAGACTATCAACCTTTGATTCAGCATGAATCAGCGAAGTGCAGAATAAAAAAAATAAACTAATGAAATGTTTCATCATCCAAAAATTAAACTAAACACATCCTCCATTTTAGAGGCAGATAGTATTTTTATTTTGTATGAATTTACATTAATTCCTTTTAAGTTGTAACTGCTCACAATTATTTTTTCGAATCCTAATTTTTCCGCTTCGCTAATCCGCTGTTCAATTCTATTTACCGGCCTTATTTCGCCCGTTAAGCCCACTTCACCCGCAAAACAAATACTTTGCGGAATGGGAATATCTTCATTACTGCTTAAAATAGCACATACCAAGGCTAAATCAATACCCGGGTCTTCAACCCGAATGCCGCCTGCCATGTTAATAAACACATCTTTTGCCCCTAATCTAAATCCACAACGCTTTTCTAATACAGCCAACAACATCGATAACCTTCTCAAATCAAAACCGGTACTGCTTCGCTGTGGCGTGCCGTATGCCGCCGTACTTACCAAAGCTTGTGTTTCAATTAACATGGGCCTGTTTCCTTCCATGGTGGCACTGATGGCAACACCGCTGGTGGCTTGCTCCCGATTGGTAATTAAAATTTCACTGGGGTTTATAACCTCACGTAAACCGTCCCCATTCATTTCATAAATGCCCATTTCATTGGTGCTTCCAAAACGGTTTTTAGTGGCTCGCAACAAACGGTAAACATGGTTTCTATCGCCTTCAAATTGCAAAACAGTATCCACCATGTGCTCCAATACTTTCGGCCCCGCCAAACTGCCTTCTTTGGTAATGTGCCCTATCATAAAAACAGGCGTGTTGGTTTCTTTTGCAAAACGTAAAAACTCGGCAGCGCATTCTCTTACTTGGCTTACGCTACCGGGACTGCTATCCACATAACCAGTATGCAAGGTTTGGATAGAATCAATCACTACTAATTGAGGTTGAATTTCGACAATCTGTTGAAAAATATTTTGTGTATTGGTTTCCTGTAAAATAAAGCAACTCTCTGTTGTTACGCCAATGCGCTCTGCACGCATTTTTATTTGTTGTTCACTCTCTTCCCCGCTAACATAAAGTACTTTTAAATTTTTTAAGCGCAAAGCCAATTGAAGCATTAAAGTTGATTTGCCTATACCCGGCTCTCCACCAAATAAAACCAAACTACCCGGCACAATACCACCACCTAAAACACGTGTTAATTCTTTACCCGGAACAGGAATACGCGGGTACTCTACCAAACCAACATCCTGAAGCAAAACAGGCTGATTACTTTTTAAATTTGGATTTTTATTGCCTGTAAAAAGCTGTAAACGGTCGTTTTTACTTTCTTTTTTAACCACCTCTTCCACAATGGTGTTCCACTCACCACAGCTGTTGCACTTGCCCAGCCATTTATCGCTTTGAGCGCCGCAATTTTGACAAAAAAATGTTTTTTTTATTTTGGTATTTACTGCCATACAAAACAAAGGTACTTTTAAAAGTAGCTGGGTATGGCTATGAATTGTAGTAAACTATAGTTTAAATCTTTCATTAAGTTTGAGGAAACCTTCAATATTATCTTTCCAAATCTCCAACCAAAACCTTATATTTGGTTTTATTAAAATTTAATTATGGCGCTGCGCAGCATTAAACTTGTTATTGTTTTAATTTTTATAGTTGGTTTTACCAAAGCACAAAAATTTACCCAGTTCGCAAATGATACTGCAAAATTTGTGAAAGACCTTGGAGCTTATTTTATTGACAATACGGTTAATAAGTCAGAGGCTACGCAATACATGTTTAAGTTTCAAAAACTTTGGGATGAGAATGTGATTGCCGGGTATTACAAAGAAGTTTCAATTACCACGGCTAATGCCATGCTTAATAAACGCATGAAGCCCTATCCTTATTTTTACGGTTATTTTAATACACTTATTAATTGTATTGAATCCAAACAAAGCATCGAGAATTTTAAGAGTTGGCAAAAGTGTGTGGATAAAGTGTTGTCCGGTAAAAGCATCAGAGGGGTGCAAGAATTTTTTGAAATGAGCGAAAATTTATTCAAACTAAATGCCTTTTATAAATCGCCAAATTACATGTATTATTGTCCCGAAAATTCTTTCGCTTTTGAGTACGACAGCATCCCAAAAGTGGTATTTAAAAATATTACTTTAATTGGACTTAACCAGCGCGGCGACAGTATAGCCATTGAGGCAACCAACGGTGTTTTTTACCCAACCTCCGGTAAATTTGTTGGTAAAGGCGGTAAAGTAAACTGGGCCCGTGTGGGTTTAACGGATGATGTTTATGCCACCTTAAAGCGCTACACCATTGATTGTAAAACCGGTAATTACACAAGTGACAGCGCAACTTTTACGGGTAAGCAGTATTTTGATAAACCCGAACTGGGGAAGTTAACGGATAGAATTATTACGCAGAACGGTCAAGCTACCTATCCGCAATTTGATTCATACAGTAAACGTATTACACGAAAAAATATTTATCCTGATGTGGATTACGAAGGTGGCTTTGGCATGCGAGGGGATAAGTTCGTTGGTTCCGGCACCGGTGCTAATGCTGCTCGAATTGTTTTTAGGCGAAATGGTGTTAGGTTTTTAGAAATTTCTGCCAATGCATTCTCCATGAGTAAAGATAAAATTGCAGCTAGTCCCGGCGTAGTTAAATTTTTTCTCGAGAAAGATTCGATTTATCACCCCGGATTAAGTTTTTTGTATCAGGTTGAAAAACGTACGGTAACTATTTTGCGTGGTGATGACGGCCTTCAAAAAACGCCATTTTCAAATACTTTCCATAAAATGGATATGCACTTTGAGCAGTTAGTTTGGAATATTGATGAGCCCTTAATGAAGTTTAATTTTTTACCGACTAATTTTCAAGGAGAGGCCTATTTTGAATCTCAGGATTTTTACACACGAGCTAAAGCCGATGCCTTAAAAGGTATGGAAAACGTTAGCCCGGTGTTAAAGGTGATTGATTATTATAATACTAATAACAAGCCTAAACAATTTTCGGTAATAGAATTGGCCAAGTACATGAAATGGTTGGCAAATGATTTAAGACCTATTGTTTTTAAGATGGCTATTTTTGGTTTGATTTATTTTGATCCACAATCGGACATGATAACAGTTAAAGATAAATTGTTTGAGTTCGCCGATAACGGACGCCACAAACATGATTATGACATCATTACGTTGCACTCCGTATTACCGGGTCAGGATAACGCCACAATGAACTTAATGAACTATGACATTACAGTGAAGGGTATTAAATCAGTATTGTTAAGTGATACGCAAAAAGTATTTGTTTTCCCAAAGAACGGGGAAATGATTTTGAAAAAGAACAGGCGTCTGGATTTCAGTGGTACAGTCGCTTCAGGTAAATTTGAATTTGTAGGTAAAGATTATATTTTTGATTATGATGCTTTTAAAATAAGCATGAAGACAATTGATTCCATTAAGATTTATGTGGAAGCCTTTGAACCGGACATTAACGGAAACATTCCGTTTAAAAAAGTACAAACCTTAATTGAAAATGTGAACGGTGAACTTCGCATAGATGCCCCAAAAAATAAAAGTGGTTACGGCAAAGCACCAACATTTCCAAGTTTCACAAGTTTTAAAGACAGTTATGCCTATTATGATAAACGTACCATTTTTAAAGGCGTTTATAATCGCGACAAGTTCTATTTTAAGTTAGATCCTTTCAGTATTGATAGTTTGGATGACTTTAGAAATGAGGCTTTACGCTTTGAAGGAAATTTTTCTTCTGCCGGCATTTTCCCAACTTTTAAAGAAACGCTTACTTTGCAAAAAGATTATTCTTTAGGATTTATCAGACAAACACCTCCGGGTGGTTTTGATGCTTATGGTGGAAAAGCCAAATACAGTAATGAAATTAGATTAAGTAACAAAGGCTTACGCGGGGGAGGTGATCTGGATTTTAGTAGCAGTCATTCAGTTGTTCCGGATTTAATATTTTTTCCCGACAGTGCTAATGGGGTTGCTAATACCTATGATATAAAGGAGGGTGATTCTCCTGAGTTTCCTGTTGTTCATGGTGATACGGTTAGACTGCATTTTATGCCATACAAAGAGGTGTTGCAGGCCTATAATACAAGAACACCATTTAAAGCCTATAAGGAACGTGTAAGTTTTAGGGGACGTTATGATTTAACCAATAAAGAATTAACCGGTAATGGCAAGGTAGATTTTGAGAAAGCAGATTTGTCCGGTCGGAAAATTTTGTTTGTCAAACGGCGATTTTTTAGCGATACATCCAATTTTCACTTAAAGGCATTTGATGAAGAGGGCTTTACTTTCAGCACGGTAAATGTTAATTCAAAAATAGATTTTGATAAGCGTGAAGGGGAATTCATCTCTAACGGTAAGGGAAGTTACGTTAAGTTTGATAAAAACCAGTATATCGCATACATGGATCGGTTCAAATGGTTTATGGATTCTGAAGATATTGAGTTAGGCGATACTCAGAAAAAGTTAGACGTAGATGGTTCAACAGAAAGTGGTTTGGATTTGGAAGGCCCACAGTTTATTAGCGTTCATCCAAAACAAGATTCACTTCGTTTTTTTGCACCCGGGGCAAAATATAATTTAAGAAAGTACATTATTGATTGTAAAAATGTACCTTTTATTGATGTAGCAGATGCCAGAGTGTTTCCGGACAATGGCGATGTTAAGATATTTAAGAATGCAGTTATGGATACCTTACGCAGATCGGGAATACTTGCCAATACAGTTACTAAATTTCACAACATTAGAAATGCAACTACGAATATTTATGGTCGCCGCAGTTATTTAGCGAGCGGCGAATACCAATACATTGATGAAAACGATAAAGCCTATTTAATTAATTTTAAAACTATTAAACCGGACACATCGGGACAAACGATTAGCGAAGGTGAGATTACTGAAAAAGCAAACTTTAAGTTCAACGATTATTTTAGTTTTGCCGGTAAGGTTTATTTACAAGCTACGCAACAGTTTTTAACTTTCGATGGTGGAACCAAAATTGTTCATGGATGTAATAAAATCGGTAAATCTTATTTGAAGTTTAGTGGCGAAATTAATCCAAAGGACATTTTGATTCCGATTAGTAAAACGGCTGCTGATATTAATGGAGCTCCTGTAGGCACAGGCTTGTTTTTTAATCCGGACACTAATAAAGTGTTTTCTGTTTTCTTGTCATTGCAAGGTGCACGCAGCAGTAAAGATATTATCGAGGCTGATGGGGTTTTAAGTTTTGATAAGGAAAATCAAATGTATGAAATTTCAAATAAGGAAAAGTTATCTGAGATGAGTTTACCCGGTAATTATGTAAGTTTAAATACACAAAACTGTGTTGTTAGTACCGAAGGGAAATATAATATCAGTAAGGATTTAGGACAGGTTAAATTAAATTGTATCGGAAATGCAGTTCACAGCACTATTAATGACAGTGCTACATTTAATTTGATGATGATCTTTGATTTCTTTTTTGACAATGGCTTAACTAAAAAAATGGCGAAGGATTTTGAGTTGTATTTGGGGAATTTAACGCCAACACCTTTTGAAGGAGATTTATTTAATCATGGTTTAATTGAATTGCTTGGAAAAGAAAGAGGTGACCGTGCATTATCTGAATTGAATTTATATGGTAATTTCAAAAAGTTTCCTGATGAGTTAGAGAAGCCTTTAGTTTTAAACAATGTTACAATGGAGTTTAACTCTAAAACAAAGTCTTATATTTCACGTGGCGATATTGGTGTTGGGAATATTGGAAAAACGGAAATCTTTAGATATGTGCCTAACAGTGTTATCGAAATAAAAAAGAGCAGGGCTAAAGATAAAGATGTGTTTAATATATATTTAGAGCCAGACGGGTTAACATGGTATTTTTTCACCTATACTAATGGTGTTTTATTGGTTGAAAGCAGTAATGAAGCTTTTAACAAGGATTTAAAGGAAATGAAAAGCAAAGCCAAAAAAATGGATGTTGAAAAAGGCCCAAGCTTCAAATTTGATTATGCTAGAGGTAGAAAGGACAAATTTTTGAGCGAATTAAAGCGTAAAGGCGCTTACGGTAATGAAGAGAAGAAAGTAGAGGAGGAGTAAGTTTATCCCAAATTATGCATTAGAAGGCGAAGCATGAGCCGAACTAATTGTATTAGTTGGGTTTATCCTGCCTGCTGCAGGTAGTCCTGCTAAAGGCAGGCAAGCCCGATTTAGAAAATCACCCTTTGGGTTTCATGTATTTCTGAACAAAGGGTTGATTTTCTTACATCGTTTATTCATTTGGTTTTCCAAATGAATAAAATGGGTTTATTGAAATCCCAATAATTTGAAATCAAGCTTCGTTATAAGGCTTTAAATATTATTGATTGTACAAATTGATTTAGACTTTATCGTTTCAATAATTTAAAAGCGATTTCACGTCCTTGTCCTTGAAGCATGGCTAAATTAATCCAGAAAAAGGCAAATTGTTCCATTAAACCAAATTTATCATTTCCGCCAACAACATAGCACTCAGCAAATCCTGCATCTTTTGCCAGTTCAATGGCTATTTCCTTTCCTTTTGTGCTATCCCCAGCAACAAAGGCATCAATAGCAATTGTGTTGTAAACAGGATTTTGCATATTATTAAATCCGGTTGTATTAAAACATTTTACAACATCTTTAGTTTGTGTATTAGCCAAAATGGCCTCACTCGTATTGCTATATCCAACCGGACCCCTACCCATCAGAATGTTCATGGCGTCTATAATGACTTTACCTGTTGTGTCTCCTAACGATTGAGCCACTTCAATTGCCATTGGTGCGGGAGTAGCAATTACAATCACGTCACTGTTTTTTACTGCATCTGTAATGCTTAGCACTTTAGTGTGAGGGTTATTCAACAATTCTTTTCCTTTAAAGTTAATGGTGTCTCTTACACCTAAAGTAATATGATGGCTTTTTAGTGCCCATTTGGTGGCTAAGGCACCACCAACGTTTCCTGTTCCTATAACTGCAATTTTCATGTGGATTAATTTATATGTAAATTACTATAATTAAATCGATAATTTCATTTACTTACTTAAATTAGTGTTACTTTCTTTTCGAAAAGAATTAACAATATTAATACTTATAGACTATGCCTGAGAAGAATAAACTTTATTATAACCCGATAGAATTTGCCATGGATAGAATTGGAGGTACTTGGAAAATGCCTATTTATGGCGTTAAAAGATCAAAAAAAGCGATATAGTGAATTAATAAAGGGCCTACCGCACATTACGCATAAAATGTTAACATCGCAGTTGAGGGAGCTGGAAGAGGAGGGTTTTATGGACCGAAAGGTTTATCTTGTTGTTCCGCCAAAAGTAGAATACGGTTTAACTAAGCTTGGAATAAGATCAATAGAAGTGGTTGAGTTTATCAAAAATTACAGCTTATAATTAATGAAGGAATTTGGTATTGAGCACAAAAAGAAAACTAGGAATAAACAAAGTAAAGCTTAACAGTGAATACAAAATAATAAAAGCCGCAAAAAATGCGGCTTTCGTTTTGGTACCCAGAAGGGGACTCGAACCCCTAAGCCTTGCGGCATACGCACCTCAAGCGTACTTGTATACCAATTCCAACACCTGGGCAAAAGTATACCCTCAGCAACAGCTGAGGCAAATAATTGGATATTACCCCAATTACTGTGAATTAATTCACAACACTAGAGAATCAAGCACAAATTTGGTGAAATAAACCCAAATCAAAAAATAATTTGTTGGTAAAAAATAGTTGATAATTACTAAATGCTATTCAACCACTATCTTTTGATAATACATGTCTTCTTTGCTATAGCACTTCACAAGGTAGATACCATGAGACAACTGGTCAAGTTCAATTCTAGAAGTGGGGTTTTCTATTTCTTTTGTAAAAATTGTTTTACCGTCTAAAGACATTACCTCAATTTTATCTAGCACTATACCGTTAACATAAAAAAAGTTTTTAGCCGGATTTGGAAATAAACTAATTTCTGAAATGTCTTGTTCATTTAAGTTTAAACTAAGACCTCCCAGTTTCGCTATAAAAACATCGTCTGCACAAAATTTAATTACACTATTTGAGCCAAAAGCAACAGAGTTACTATTATACATACCAACAGCATAAATTGTACTACCCTGAGCATTAACTGCTATACCATTTGCCGATTCATCAAAAGAATCACCGATTTTAGTTGCCCACAAATTAAACCCGGTTGCATCATAGGCTGCGTAAAACATGTCTCTATAGCCGGTAAGCGCATTAATGAGGATGATGCCATCTGCATTAATACTGCCACTTGCAAAATTTCCGCTCACAAATACCCTGTCCTGTCCATCCAAGTCTATGTCAATTCCAACATCAGCATCAGCACCACCAATTTTTTTGGCCCATAACAAGCCGCCGCTGAGGTTGTATTTTGCAACAATGGCATCATAGGTTCCCGCCGCATTATTAGTAAGGTTAACGTTATCTAAAGTTGTAACTGAACTGCTAAACGCACCTGTCAAATAAACTCCTGTTCCCGAAACTACCAAAGCTGCGCCATACTCATCAAGATGTCCACTGCTTTTTACGCTCCATTGTAAGGTGCCTGAAGAATTATATTTCACTAAAAACAAATCTTGAGATCCTATGCCACTATTCGTTAAGGTATTTCCTGAAAAATTAATACTTGCGCTGGAGAAAAAACCTGTCACATAGATGTTATTACCGGAATCTGTTGCAATACTGTTAGCTACATCCGAGCCATTTCCTCCGGCGCCTCTTGTCCACAATGGATTTCCGCTTGCATCATATTTTACAATAAAAAGATCGTTGTTACCTGAACCGGAATGGTTAACATTAACAGCACCAAAATTAATGGTAGAGCTAATAAATAAGCCTGCAACAATAACATTTCCATTTGCATCTACGCAAATACTTTGCCCTCTGTCTGTTGCATTACCGCCAGCCGATTTAGCCCAAACAACATTGCCTGTAGAATTTAATTTAACAACAAAAACATCGCTGTTACCCGCCGAACTGTTAGTAAGGGTTTGTGTTCCAAAAGTAACATTTGAGCTTGAGAACCATCCTGTAACATAGATGTCACCATTACTGTCAAGTGAAATACTGCTGGCAATTTCGCCGTCACTTCCTCCAAATGTTTTTGCCCAAAGGGCAGTGCCGGTTGCTGAATGTTTAGTGATAAAGATATCACTGGTGCCCACGCCGGGATTAGTTAAGGTAATAGAACCAAAAGTTAGATTGCTACTTGTATACCAACCTACTGTGTATAAATTACCGGCTGCATCCGTTGCATTTGCAGTGGCCATTTCTGCTCCGGTTGATCCTGCTCCAAAAGCCCATTGCCAGCTGGGTGTTTGCGCATAAATGCTTTGCATCACGAATAACAAAATAATTGCTATGGCTTTAACATTAAGTATTTTCATAATCAGGTTATTCAACAATAAAGTTAAGTTCTACTTTGTTTTTTTTATTTTTTAATATAATGCCGTATCCGGGAGATGAGTAACTAAAGCCATTTTCATCTTTAAACTCGGCACGTAAATAGTAATCTCCTTTTTCGAGCCCTTCAATTATAAATTTACCATTGTCGTCGGTTAAAATTGCTTGGTTATATTGTGATGTAGAAGTGTTGCTTCCATAAGTTACATAAATAGTCGCTTTCGGTGCAGGATTATTAGATGCAGTTACCGGATTATAATACATCACACTGCCATTAATCTCGTTTTTGCCGCCAACACCTGCCGCTTTTTTACAAGCGTAAAGGAAAACAATGACCATAAGTAGACAGGTTATTAGTTTAGCTCTCATGGTTTAATGATTTTTAAAAAATTGAGTGTTAATTGTCAGGTTCATTTCATCTGCAACATTGGTAGTCCAAACGCCATAGGTTTTATTGGCTGCTGCACTTAAGTTACCTGTTTGATCTGCCAAAGATGGAACAGGCACCCATTGCACTTTAGATTGCGTGTCCATGTAGTCAGATCTCAGAAATTTAAGTTTTCCAGTAAATGATGCTCGGTAACGGTCATTAACATTATCTCCATTCGTGTCAAAATCAGCAGTGCCATTATAAGTTAAGTAAAGTATGGCAGGCTTTACAATAGGCGTTCCATCACTAAACCCACTGGGAGAACGGTATTTATTGAGTCTTAAATTCCCAAATACAACGTAGCCACTACCAGATTTGGAGAATTTAGTGCTATTAAACCATGCAGAATCGCTTTGTGGGTTAACAATTGTTTTTAAGGTGTCTAAGTAAGTTACACCTAAGTAACTTCGTATACATTTGCCGGGGGCATCTCTTCCGGGTTCCCCAGAATCAATGGAGGAAAGTTGAATCCAAGCATTTAATTTACATGAGCTTAAATCGCTTTCATTAAAAATAAATTTAGGGTTGAAATTAAAATTATCAAAGCGGCCGGTGAGCTTACCTGATGAATAGTTTAAATAGTTGGTTTCCCAATTCACATTACTGTGAGCTTTGTCAAATGTCCAACTATTATCTACCAAGCCATTACCTGATATTGGTTCGCCTGTTAATTTGGTAACTTCGTCTTTTTTGGCACAAGATGAAAAGATAATAACTCCTAAAGCAATAATTGCAGAAAAACCAACAAGTGTGTAGCGATTAAGCAGCATAAATATCTTACTAAGGTATAAAAAATCGTTTGATTTGCCTAAATTTATGGGAAAAAGCAATGATTTTGCATCTTTTTTTGATTGAATTTCAAAAAATTCAATATATTTGCATCCCGTTTTTAAAGCCGCTGTTTACACGAGGTAAAGAATGCTAAAAACGTTAACGATTAAAACAAACAATTATGAGTTTATTATTAGACTACGTAAAAAAGCAATTAACTGCTGAAAGCAAGCACCCGGCTTTCAAGGCTGGTGACACCATTACTGTTTCTTACAAAATTAAAGAGGGTGATAAGGAGCGTATTCAGCAATTTACCGGTGTTGTTATCCAGAGAAAAAATGAAGCGGCAACAGCATCTTTTACTGTTCGTAAAATGAGTAACGGTGTAGGTGTAGAGCGTATTTTTCCAGTAGCTTCACCATTCATTGATAAAATCGAAGTGAATAAAGTAGGTGTGGTTCGTCGCGCTAAAATTTTCTACATCCGTGAGCGTACAGGTAAATCTGCACGTATACGTGAAAAGGTTCAAAATACATCTGCATCTAAATAATAATTAAAATATATAATTTTAAAGGCCACCGACAGGTGGCTTTTTAATTCGATAGAAGTTGTGATTGGAATACTAGAAAGGTACAGTTAATTATTATTTTTCAAATGCGGTTCAATTATTTCATTAATGACAGTTGGATCTAAAAGGGTAGAGGTATCACCAAGGTTAGCAAAATCACCTTCTGCAATTTTTCTTAAAATCCGACGCATGATTTTACCACTTCTTGTTTTTGGCAACCCTCTAACGATTTGTATTTTGTCGGGCTTAGCAATGGGGCCGATTTGTTTATTCACTAGGTCGATGAGCTCTTTTTTTAGATCATCGCTATTTATGTGTTCGTTAATAGAAATGCAATAGGCATAAATTCCTTGACCTTTAATTTCATGGGGGTAACCTATTACAGCACTTTCAACAATATCTTCGTGCATGTTTAATGCACTTTCAACCTCTGCCGTTCCAATTCGATGGCCGCTAACATTTATAACATCATCAACTCTTCCGGTTATTCTGTAATTTCCGTTTTCATCTCGTTTACAACCATCGCCGGTAAAATAAAGTCCTTTATAAGTAGAAAAGTAAGTTTGTTTGCAACGTTCATGATCACCATATGTTGTACGAATTATGGATGGCCATGGGAATTTTATGCATAAATTCCCTTCAACATTATTTCCGGTAATTTCGTTTCCTTTATCATCAACCAATATCGGTTGTATACCTGGTAATGGTAAGGTTGCAAATCCTGGTTTAGTGGGTGTTATGCCTGCTAGAGGAGAAATCAATATCCCTCCGGTTTCGGTTTGCCACCAAGTATCTACAATTGGGCATTTATTTTTACCAATATTCGCCGAATACCAATTCCAAGCTTCTTCATTAATAGGCTCACCAACACTGCCCAATACTTTTAGAGAAGTTAATTTATAAGGTTTAACAAATTCTAATCCTGCAGCTTCAAGCGCGCGTATGGCAGTTGGTGCAGTATAAAAATGAGTTACGTGATGTTTATCTACTACCTGCCAAAATCTACCGGCGTCGGGATAAGTTGGTATGCCTTCAAAGATTACTGAAGTGGCAGCATTTAGTAATGGCGCATAAGTAATATAACTGTGTCCTGTAATCCAGCCAACATCGGCAGTACACCAATAAATATCATTTGGTTGATATTGAAAAACGTTGGCAAAGCTATAAGCTGTGTATACCATGTAACCGCCTGTTGTGTGTAAAACACCTTTTGGTTTACCGGTGCTGCCACTGGTGTATAAAATAAATAATGGATGTTCTGCATCTACATAAACAGGCTCGCAATGGTCAGGTTGAGATTGAACTTCTGTTTTCCAGTTTAAATCTCTACCTTCTTGCATTTTAATAGTATCGTTTGTGCGATTAAATACTAACGTGTACTTTACAGATGGGCATTCAATTAATGCTTCATCAACAGTTGCCTTCATTGGTATTTTTTTGTTACCGCGAAAAGCCCCATCCGTTGTTAGTACAACTTTACATAACGAATCGTTTATTCGATCTTTTAATGCTTGCGCGCTAAATCCACCAAAAACAACTGAATGAACGGCGCCAATTCGGGCACAAGCCAGCATGCCATAGATTGCTTCCGGGATCATGGGCATGTATATGCAAACACGGTCACCTTTTTCAACACCAAGTTTTTTTAAAACGTTGGCTAAGCGGCAAACTTCATCATACAAGGTTTGATAGGAAATATTTTGTGTTGATTCGGATGGTTCATTGGGTTCAAAAATAAAAGCAGTTTTATGGGCATTTTTACTTAAATGCCTGTCAATACAATTTTCAGTAATGTTCAAAGTTCCATTAACAAACCATTGAATGGTCGGTTCTGTGAAATTCCAATCTAAAACCTTACTCCAGCGGTTCTTCCATAAAAATTGATCCGCAATTTTTTCCCAAAATTTCTCAGGCTGTTCAACACTTGTTTGATACTCGCTCTGATAATCCGCTAATGATTTAACTGTTTTCATGTAGTTTCTTTTTCAAATAAATACTTGTTGGCATTAAACTTCTCTGAATTCTGCTGGCATAAACAATACTGTCATGTATTTCCTTTTGCTTTTCTTCCAGCATCCTTTTTTGTTTTGTATTTCCGCACTTGCTTTTTGTTTTTGACGGTAGTTAACAAAGCTAATAACCAAAAGTACACTAAGTAGCACTGAGGCAATAATTATAATCGTATTTATTTGTTTTTGTTTTTCGAGTTTTGTTTGAGAAATTAATTGCTCCTTGGCTCTCAACATGTCTTGATTTTCCTTCTCGTACATCAATTCTTGCTTTGCAATTCCTCTTAACTGTACCGATTTTTGTATGCCTTCATAATAAGTAAAATATAATTGATGGTAATGGAGTGAGCTGTCGTACTTTTTCTTTTTTTCAAAAGCTTGAGAAATAGTTAATGTAATACTTAACAAGTTGACTTTTTGATTTTGTTGAAGTGCCACCGTGTAACCTTTTCTAGCGAAATAAATTGCAGAATCAGGATCATTTAATTTCAAATAAGAACGACTTAAAACATCGTAATTTTGAGTGAGGCCCAATAATCTGTCCGTTTTAATATTCATTATCATCGCCTCATTAGCTATTTTTATTGCCTTCAAATCTTGATGTGTTTTAGAATAAAACTCAGCATAACTGTTTAATGCAATTGCATAATGAAAATCATCTTTTTCACGTGTAGAAATATCAGATGCAAGTTTTGTATATTTTATAACGGAATCATAATTCATAACAAAACTGGTATCAAAGTAAGAAGTTGAAATATCCAGATAAATTCCGGCTAACTGATAGTAATCCTTTACCTTTTCTGATAAATTTGCTGCCTTATAAAGGTACCTTAGTGAACTAGGTTTGTCATCCAAATTAAAATATGTAACTCCAATAGATTGATATTGATAAATCAAATTTGCGGTGTCTTTCCGCCTTTCAAAATATTTAATGGCTTTAAAGCTTGTGTTGGCAGATTCTAAATATTTTCCTGTTTGCGCATAAATTAAACCTAAATTATAATACGTTTCCATTTCTGCTGAGGTATCATTTATACTTTTTGCTGTTTCGATCTTTTGGAGATACCATTTTTCAGCGGAATTCACGTCTCCTTCTATAAAAAAGATTGCACCTAAAATGTTTTGTGAACGCATGAGCACATCGTAATTTTCATATTGCTTACCCATTTTAAGGGACAAATAAGCGTTTTGTTTAGATCCTTTTAAATCACTCCGGTAATATGCCAAAATGGAATTATTCAATTGAAATAACGATAAAAAATAGTTGTCGCCTAGCTTGATGGCAATTGCCTCAAGTTGATTATTGATTTTTTCAGCAGAATCTACATTAGATTTAACTAAATTAGAGTAGGATTTAAATAACTTCAGATACGGTAACGAGTCTTGCCTTGATTTTGCTTTAACACAGGTATTTACCAGAATGAATAGAATTATCAAATAAAAACGCATTATTTCAAATATAATGCAATTTACTAACATTTACAATGTTTAAAAAGATAGTATACAACTAAGCCCAAATAGGTAAAAAAAACTATCTTTACCTTATCATGAAAAAAGCTTTTGTATACATAATAGCAGTTGCTGGATTAATATCTTCCTGCGTCCCTGCAAGAAAACTGGAAGAATGTAATGCCGAAAAAAATGCAGCTCAAACGGAATTGGCTAACCTTAAAAAATCAGCCCAAGAATGCGAAACCAAGGTTACCGAGCTAAAAGAGCAAATGGTTAAGAATGAAAAGGAGAATGTAGGTTTACGCCGAGACACAAACATTGTTGGCAGTAATTACCGAAACTTAACCGGCAAGTATGACAAGTTAGATCAGTTGAACCAAAGTTTAATGGATCGCTTAAACAAATTGTTAGCAGGTAGTGAAAAAGACAATTCAAGATTAAGCGGTGATTTACAGATGACGCAGGAACAATTACTTAAAAAGCAAGATGAATTAAAAGCTTTGGAAGCCAAGTTATTAAAACAACAAGCAGAATTAGACGCATTGGCTGCAGCACTCAAACAAAGAGAAGCACGCGTAAATGAATTAGAGGCCATTATTAAGCAAAAAGATCAGGCAACTGCCGATTTGAAGAAAAAGTTAAGTGATGCTTTAACCGCCTTTGAAGGTAAGGGATTGACAATTACCCAAAAGAACGGTAAAGTTTACGTTAGTATGGACGAAAGTTTATTGTTTGCAAGTGGCAAAACAAATGTTGAGCCTAAAGGAGTTGAGGCCTTAAAAAATGTGGCTAAGGTTTTAGAACAGAATGCGGATATCAACGTTATGGTAGAAGGTCATACTGACGATGTGCCAATGAAGGGAGCCGGGGAAATTAAAGATAATTGGGATTTGAGTGTGATCAGAGCAACATCTGTTACCAAGATTATGCTTGGGGCAGCTAACATCGACCCGAAGAGAATAACCAGTGCAGGGAGAGGTGAATTTTTCCCTTTGGATCCAGCAAAAACACCAGAGGCCAGAAAGAAAAACAGAAGAACAGAGCTAATTTTAACGCCTAAACTAGATGAATTATTGAAAGTTTTAGGAAACAATTAAAGTTAGAGTTTTTTAAATAAACAGAATATTATATTTGCAAAAAAATAAATTATGGGAATGATAAAAGAATTTAGGTCCTTCGTAATGAAAGGAAACGTTGTTGATTTAGCTGTTGGGGTTATTATTGGTGGAGCTTTCGGCTCAATTGTTAACTCATTGGTTGCAGATATTATTACGCCAATTTTATTGCAACCTGCTTTAAAAGCTGCCGGAGCCGAAGACATTGCTTCTTGGAAGCCGGGAGGGTTACTGGTAGGTAAGTTTATTGCTTCGGTTATTTCGTTTATAGTAATAGCCTTTGTACTTTTCTTAATCGTTAAAGGAATGAATGCAGCAAAGAAAAAGGAAGAAGCTGCGCCAGCTTCACCACCAGAGCCTAGTACACAAGAGAAATTATTGATGGAAATTCGTGATGCACTAAAAAAGTAAAACACTTAACCTAAACTAAGCCGCAGATAATTTGCGGCTTTTTTATTTTTCACCTAACAATTGTTCTGCACAATACCTATATTTGAAATCTAAATTAATAATTATGCAAACTACAGCCTTAACCGATTTACACATTGCCCTTGGCGCAAAGATGGTTCCATTTGCGGGGTATAACATGCCGGTATCCTATTCCGGATTAAATGAAGAACATTTAACCGTAAGAAATAGTGTTGGTGTTTTTGATGTAAGTCATATGGGGGAGTTTCGGTTGAAAGGTGATAAGGCTTTGGATTTAATTCAATATGTGACTAGTAATGACGCATCAAAATTAACTGACGGTAAAGTGCAATATTCTTGCTTACCTAATGATAAAGGTGGTATTGTAGATGATTTATTGGTTTATAGAGTAAGTGAAAAGGAATATTTTTTAGTTGTAAATGCCTCCAATATTGAAAAAGACTGGAACTGGATTAGCAAACACAACACCTTTGGCGTTGATATGCAAAACGAGAGTAACGATTGGAGTTTATTAGCTGTTCAGGGGCCAAAAGCTATTTTAGCTTTACAGAAGTTAACTGCTGTTAATCTAAGCGCGATGGAGTATTATACATTTTGCATTGGCGAAATGGCAGGATTGTCAAACATTATCATATCCAATACCGGATATACCGGAGCCGGAGGCTTTGAGATTTATGTAAAGAACAAGGACGCTAAAGCCATGTGGGATGCCATTTTTGCTGCCGGGGCTGAGTTTGGCATTAAGCCTATTGGACTTGGAGCACGTGATACTTTGAGATTAGAGATGGGATTTTGCTTATATGGGAATGACATTGATGATACTACGTCACCAATTGAAGCCGGACTTGGCTGGATAACTAAGTTTACAAAAAATTTCATTAACAGCCAAGCTATTGAGGCTCATAAAACCAATGGTGTTTCAAAAAAATTGGTAGGTTTTGAAATGGTTGATCGTGGTATACCTCGTCATGATTATATTATCACTGATGCAAATGGAACAACTATTGGTAAAGTAACTTCTGGTACTCAATCACCATCATTAAACAAAGCCATTGGATTAGGCTATGTTTCGCTTCCTTTTGCTAAACCTGATACTGAAATCTTTATTTCTATCAGAGATAAAGGAATTAGAGCTAAAGTTGTTAAATTTCCTTTCATTACCAAGTAATTATGCAAAAAAATAGAATTTCTTCTAAAAACTTGCAAAAAACTGTAACTTTCACAAGGCTTTGTGCGTAAACCTAGATAATAAATTCATCGAATTTGGGCTTAGTTTTATCTAAATGTCTCTTTATTAAGCTATTTTTTGATAGAAGTTCGTTATTAATTAATTACATTTGAGTATCAGTATGAGGAAATTTATACAATTAATAATTTTAGTTTTTATAACTGCTTCATCTTACGCACAAATTGGACCCGAGGTTTACAAAGGGGATAGTATTAATCGTGTTGATGGAGAAAATAAAAAACAGGGTAAGTGGATTCTACTTGGAAAACACAAACCCGGAACATGTTACGCTTCGGACTCTAAAATAGAGGAGGGGAAATATCAGGATAATCGTAAGAAAGACTTATGGATAGAATATTACTGCAATGGTAACATGAAAAACAAACTGACCTTTAACAATGGCCGACCTGATGGTTATGCAATCATGTATCATGAGAATGGAAAGATAAGTGAAGAAGGGAATTGGAAAATGAATCGCTGGGTTGGAAATTATAAATTATATTATGAAAATGGACAGGTACAACATGAGTTTGTTTTTAATCAAAGCGGCAAAAGGGAAGGTCAGCAGAAATATTACTATGATAATGGGCAGATTGCTATCGAAGGGAATTTTATGAATGGAAAGGAATCAGGTCTAATAAAGGAATATTATGAAACAGGCGACATTAAAGCTGAAAAAAACTTTGCAGATGGAAATGTTGATGTAGCCAGTATCAAAGAATTCGAGCCTAAAAAACCTATTCAAAAAACTAACGAGGCGCCAATTAAGAATGCTCCAAAAATTGTTGTTAAGCAAGA
Source organism: Bacteroidota bacterium (assembly GCA_020403265.1). Taxonomy (GTDB): domain Bacteria; phylum Bacteroidota; class Bacteroidia; order B-17B0; family Aurantibacillaceae; genus Aurantibacillus. Next base: position 126,525 of record JADBXZ010000012.1, on the reverse strand, counting down.
TGAGATGCCGAATAATGCAACCAAAAAGCCAACTGTATTAAATGGTCAACACATTTTATATAACCGAAATAAACAGATAACTAAAGACGGAGAGTTTAAAGACAACTTGTTTATGACAGGCAAGGCATATATTTATAACGAGGATGGCATCTTAATCAGGATAGCCATGTATAAAGACGGTCAGTATATTGGCGATACACAGATAGAGAAATAATTTCTTTATTGTCAATCTGTAAAAAATGAAACTAACCAAATATATTTTTACAGTAATTTTGTTTTTAATTCAATCTTGCTCTAATAATACAAAAGTAGCCGAAGAAAAGGGTATTCATCTTAAGAGCGCACCTTGTCGAAAATCTTGGGAAATGTTCGGAGGCTCTAAAGACACAATTAATGTAACTGACTGTCATAATCTAAAACAAGGTCGCTGGATAATCACTAGGTTTGTTGTTTTAAATAAAAAAAATGGGCCAGAAATGATATGGTCGCAGGAAGGCAACTACTCAAATGGGAAAAGAAACGGTTTTTGGAAAAATTACGATGATAAAGGCAACGTTAAAGACAGTGTTTACTACAAAAATGATACAATCGTTGATTTATAGTTTGTCTTAAAAAAATTTGCATTTATTGAAAACCTTAAAGTACAAAATCTCAAATTTCTAGAAGAAGTTAATCAGGTCTCTTCCGATATCTCTCCTGTAATATTTATTTGTGTAATGAATTTTTTCTGCCGAACTGAAAGACTTTTTTGCCGCAGATTCAATTGTGTTTCCAAAACTGGTAAGCGCAAAAACTCTTCCTCCGTTTGTAACCACTTTTTCACCTTCAAACTTAGTGCCTGAGTGAAAAACAAGCGATTCTTTCACCTCATTTAAACCTGATATTTCGTAACCTTTACTAAAATCCTCAGGATAACCACCACTTACTAGTACAACGGTTGTAGCAGTGTTTTCTGACGTTTTATAAACTTTTTCTTCCAAACATTGATTCCCAACACCAACCAATAAATCTAAGAAATCACTTTCTATTCTTGGAATAACAACTTCTGTTTCTGGGTCGCCCATTCGGCAATTGTATTCAATTACATATGGTTCCCCACCACAATTCATTAAGCCAATAAAAATAAATCCTCTGTAATCAATTCCTTCTTTGTTTAAACCTTCGATGGTTGGTTTTACAATTCTTTCTTCAACTTTAGAAAGAAAAGTATTGTCTGCAAAAGGCACCGGACTGACAGCGCCCATTCCGCCGGTATTAAGCCCGGTATCGCCTTCACCGATCCTTTTATAATCTTTAGCAGAAGGTAATAATTTATAGCTAATGCCATCAGTTAAAACAAATACCGATAGTTCAATGCCGTGCAAAAATTCTTCAATCACAACTTTCGAACTTGCATTTCCGAATTTAGCTTCAAGCAGCATTGACTTTAATTCTTCTTTAGCCTCCTGCAATTGATTCAAAATTAGGACACCTTTTCCCGCAGCTAAGCCATCTGCTTTAAGAACATAAGGTGGTTTTAAGGATTCTAAAAACTGACAACCTTGTTCAAGTGTTTCTTTAGTAAACGTTGCATATTGTGCTGTTGGCACTTTATAGCGCTGCATAAACTGTTTGCTGAAATCTTTGCTTCCCTCTAATTGTGCACCATCTTTTTTAGGACCAATAACGGGAATGTCTTTTAATACATCATCGTTTAAAAAGAAATCGTGAACGCCTTTAACTAAAGGATCTTCGGGGCCAACTAAAACTAAATTAATATCTTTTTCCCAAACTAAATTTTTGATGGCTTCAAAATCTGTAACGGCAATATTTACATTGGTACCGCAGTTGGCAGTACCTGCATTACCCGGCGCGATGTATAAATTATTCAACAATTTACTTTGAGCAATTTTCCATGCAAAGGCGTGTTCGCGGCCACCTGAGCCTAAAATTAAAACGTTCATGGTTTATAATTGTTTCAATAAACTTTTTAAAGTCACTCTATCTTCTAAATACGCATGCAATGCATCAATGTTTATGCGCTCTTGTTGCATGGTATCTCTATTTCGAATGGTAACACAATTATCTTCTAAACTCTGATGATCAACAGTAATGCAATATGGTGTGCCAATAGCATCCTGTCTACGGTAACGTTTACCAACAGTGTCTTTTTCATCGTAAGCAACATTAAAATCAAACTTAAGTTTGCTAACAATTTTTTCAGCTAACTCAGGTAATCCGTCTTTTTTAACTAACGGAAAGATGGCCACTTTAGTTGGCGCTAATGCAGGTGGTAAACTCAACACGACGCGTGTTTCACCATTTTCTAATAGCTCTTCTTTGTATGCAGCGCTTAAAATTGACAGGAACAATCTATCTAAACCAACACTTGTTTCTACTACATACGGCACATAAGATTTATTTTCTTCAACATCAAAGTATTGTAATTTTTTACCGCTGTGTTCTTCGTGTTGCTTTAAATCAAAATCTGAGCGGGAATGGATACCTTCTAATTCTTTAAAGCCAAATGGAAATTGAAACTCAATGTCACAAGCAGCCTTAGCGTAATGCGCTAGTTTTAAATGATCGTGGTATTTATAATTTTCTTTGCCAAGTCCTAAACTTAAATGCCATTTTAAACGATTTTCTTTCCAGTAATCGTACCAATGATTTTCTGTGCCTGGTTTCACAAAAAACTGCATTTCCATTTGCTCAAACTCACGCATTCTGAAAATAAACTGACGTGCTACAATTTCATTTCTGAATGCTTTTCCTGTTTGTGCAATACCAAAAGGTATTTTCATTCGCCCGGTTTTTTGCACATTTAAATAATTTACAAAAATACCTTGTGCAGTTTCAGGCCTTAAATAGATGGTGCTGGCTTCTTCGCTAACGCTTCCCATCGCGGTGCTAAACATTAAGTTAAACTGGCGAACATCCGTCCAGTTTCTGCTACCACTAATCGGGCAAACAATTTCACAATCAATAATTATTTGACGAACTTCTGCTAAATTGTTTTCGTTTAACGCGGTTTTAAAGCGATTATTAATTTCGTTTATTTTGTTTTGATATTCAACAACACGAGCATTGGTGCTTCTAAACATGGCTTCATCAAAGTTCTCGAAACGCTTTGCTGCTTTTTCTACTTCTTTTTTGATTTTATCTTCAATTTTAGCAACATGTTCTTCAATGAGAACGTCTGCGCGGTAGCGTTTTTTGCTGTCTTTATTATCGATTAAAGGGTCGTTAAAAGCATCCACGTGTCCGCTGGCTTTCCAAACAGTTGGGTGCATAAAAATAGCAGCATCAATCCCCACAATATTATCGTGTAACTGAACCATGGCTTTCCACCAATACTCTCTGATATTTTTTTTGAGTTCGGCACCATTTTGTCCATAATCGTATACAGCACTTAAGCCATCATAAATTTCTGAACTTTGAAAAATATAACCGTATTCTTTAGAATGCGAGATGATGTTTTTAAAAAAATCTTCGGGCTTCACTGACATAATTAACAACTTTAAATGAAGCCACAAAAGTAGAATTTATTTTAGTTTTACCCAAACCAATACGTCTTTACCTATCTTGTTTGTTTTTAGTCAATCTTAACTCTCAATCCTTCGCTGTGGCTTGTAAATTCAGGCGCGTACATGCATTGGATACTGCTTATGCCATTGCTGAAATTACCGCTGTGACTTACCAACAAGGGGTATTCAAAAACAAAGGTGCCTTTTGGTAGATACGATATAAAAAAGTTAGTGCTGGCATCCTTTGTAGCCTCGTAATAACCTAATCCATCCTGATATTTGTAGGTGCTTATCACGTTAATCGGTTCAAAACCACTTGCGCGCATATCTTTTAAATGCACATATTCCATTGATCGGTCAACTCTTAATTCAATTCTTACAATAATTTTATCGCCAACTTTTAATTTATTTTTATCAATTGGCTCAATTACCGGACCACTGGCTGTATTTTTTTCAATAAACAATTTTTTAGTAAGTTTTAGAGGCGTTTCATGAGGTGTAATTTTATCAAGCTGTTCAAAGTATTGCCAATATACACTTCCCCAGCTAACGCCTGCATCTTTTTTCACTACTTTTACTTTGCCCATTTGAGGTTGAATTTCAGTGCCGGTAAATACTTTTTTGAAATAACCTGTGCCAGCCTCAACCTTTAAACTTTTATCAGTTTTAGTATCAATTTTAATATTACCTAAGTTGATTTCCACATTTGGTTCTGTTGCTAACCAGTCAGAGCCTCGTAACAACATGGCATATATTGCTTCAGAGGTAGCGCGCGTAGTTCCCCAGTTTTGTGTTTGTTTGCTTTTAATTAACCAGGTTTTTAAATCATCAACCGATTTTAAATCATTACTTACTTCATCAAAAGCTTCAATCATTAGCGCCTGCATTTCTATAGGCGCCTGATACCAATAGTAGCCGGCATAATTATCTTTCCAGTACATACCCATTTCTTCCTTGTTAAGAGAATTCTCTTTTAAAGATTTCATTATGACAGTAGCCGTTTTCTTGTCACCATATCTGTTTAAACTTAAAGCAATCATTCCTTGCATATAGCGACTGTTTTGTAGCCAGTAGGTTTTAGCTTGTTTTTTAAAGTACTCAACTGCTTCTGTATTATTTTTGCTGATTGGAAGTTGGTTTGAAGTAAAATAACTGCGCATATATAAATACTGAATGTGCATGTATCCTAAATGATTTTCTGTTAAGTATACTTTGTAATGTTTTTTAATGTAATCATAGTCTTCCTTAATTTTGCGATCACAGAATAAGACAGCTTTATCAACCATTTGTTTTATCTGGTAGTTTTTGTTGAAATCAATCACACCAAGTTTTTGTAAATGCGCAAAGCCGGTGGCAATGTATTGCGTAATATACCAGTCTTCAGGGCAATTTTTGAACCATGGCCAGCCACCGTTTGATGATTGTGCTTTCTGAAGTTTAAGCAAGGCGTTGTTTAATTCGTTACTCATTTTATTAAGATCAAATAATAAAGCAACACGTTTTTTATTTTCACTTTCATTTTTACTGTCAAGCACCCAAGGCGTTTCTTGTAAGAGCACTGCTTTTAATTCTTCGTTTTTTTGAAGGTTAGAATAAAAAGTTTCAGGACTGTTTGTTTTCCAACTTTCAAAAATTTCTTTAATTTTTGGTTTAGAATTAGCGATGTGAGATGCCAATGAATTTGCATAATAGCGAGCAAAAGTTTGTTCGCTGCACTCATAAGGGTATTCCATTAAGTAGGGTAGGCTTTGCACGGCATACCATGCGGGATTAGCCGTAAATTCTAAAGTGTAGGCATGATTTTTTAAAGTATTAGAATTATTATTTTGATTGATAAATTTAGCAAACGTAAATTCTTTGGTTTGGAATCCTCTAATCGGTAATGGCATGCTTTCCGTTACCAACATTCTGTTGGTTAAAACAGGAACCACCATTTCTTCGCCATCGCTGAAGTTTCCGGCTTTAGCAATAAGTTTGTATTTCACTGCCTGATAGTCTGTTGGAATAATAAGCGACCAATTAAGTGTAGTGCTTTGGCCTCCTTCTGCAACAAATTCTTTAGAAGGTTTGTTTAAGATTTTTGTAGTGATGTCTTCTTCCGTAATGGCGTCAAACAATCTTAATTCAGCAACACCTTTTGCCTGATTTTTATTTAAGTTAACCACTTTGCTAACAAAAGTTAAAGTATCAAACTCTCTGAAAAAGCGAGGTGGGTTTGGCTGCACCATTAATTCTTTCTGTGTTATGATTTCACGGTAAGATTGACCAATACTTAAGTCTTTTGTATGAGCCATGGTCATCAACTTCCATTTAGTTAAGCTTTCAGGTATGGTAAACTTAATAATGATTTCTCCTTTTTCATTTGTTTGTAGTTGAGGATAAAAGAATGCAGTTTCATTAAAATTTTTACGTGGTACTATTTCTGATAGTTTAGCATTAGAAGAGTGGTTGTCTCCATTATTTTCATCATTACGAAACTCATTTTGTTCACCACCTTTTGTTGTTGATGCGCTAACTTCACTTTTAGCGAGTCCACCGAGTGCATCTGCTTTACCCATAGGTGCAGCAGATTTTTTCGCTCTAGGAGCAGATTCTTTATCTTTTGATTTTTCTTCGGCCTCCATTGGAGCTTCAGCTAAAACGCCTTCATTTCTATAGTCATCATCACCATAATAGCCATAGTAGTTATTATAGTAACTTAAACCGAACGTGTTTAAGTGATCATAATAAAGGTAGTCTACATTCACATAGGTATTTCCGGTGTTATTATAAACAGCAGCAGAACTAACGCGCTCTATTTCATTAACCCAATTGTATCTGGCATAATAAGAATGATAAGGATTAAGGTACCAATTATTAGGCCTAAAAGCATCTAAACTTGCATCGTACATGCTTGCTAACATTTCCGCTGCAACTTTTTCACCTTTCTTGTTTTTGATGATGAGCTGCCATTGTTCCTGCTGACCCGGTAATAGCTTGTCTCTGAATGTGGCATATTCGATATCTAAGGATTTGTTAGTAAAAGGAACATTTATATAATCCGTATAACTATAGTATCTACCGTTTTTAATGAACGTATAATGACTAACTAAGCCTCCTCTGTTTTTTTCAGCAATTGGAATTAAAATAGGTTTTAGTGAAGTGGTTGTTAATTTAAATTCATCTATTTCATCACTTTCAATAGAATTAAGTAAATAAACATCTTTATATGAAGATGCAATTATCATTTTAGCTGTATCTCCAGGCTCACATGTTGATTGAATCGATAAGGTCCAAAATGGTTTAGAAGCCGGTAATTCATTTTTTGAAGGATTGTAAATGGTAACATAATTAAGTGCTTTTACTTCCTGTCCGTTTTTGTCCTTACAGATTGATTCTATCAGGTACATGCCTTGTTCGAGGGTTTTAAACTCTGAACAATTTATTATTTTACTAATTTTAGTATCGAAGCTTTTTGAGAATGCGAGTTTTAATTTTTCCCATTTATAATGATTTGTTTCATCAGCATATAAATCATTTGGGAATAATTTATAGTATTCCTCTTTGCTAAAAATGTGTTTATCAGGCTGACTCCATAAACGTTTTCTGAAAACTTTATTGTTTTGCTTTAAGGAATATACGTTCATTACACCCTTAGTAAATTCTTCAATGCCGTTTAAATTTTGTGCACGAACGTTAACTTCCAAATTTTTTGTTGTATTCATTATCTCAGGCACGTTCAAACTTAGTTCCAGTGCTTGATTTCCAACTCTGAAATAGGTGTTGGTGCTGCGCGTTTCGCCATTGCTATCTGTAACATCGGCAATTATTGTAAAATTATAGGTTGGGTTATCTTTGTTGGAAACTGTTGGATCTGGTAATGCTTTAAATTCAATCATGAATTCACCATTTTGATTGGTTTGCGTAATGCCATTTGTAATTTCAACCGATGTGCTTTGGCTATAATATGGCCTGTACCAATACCACCAATAAGGATAACTTACGTTTCTTTCAACACGGAATTTAACGGAGGCGCCGTCAATCCAATTACCTGCGTATGCTTTTGCAAGACCTTTAACTTTAACTATATCATTTAAACGATAGCTGCCTTTAAGTGTATCAAAATAAGTTTCAAATTTAGGTCGCTTGTATTCTTCAACTGAAATGTAAGTGGAGCCATATCCGTCTGAAATATACATTTGGCCTGTGATTACACCATTTGGCGCAATAAATGATCCGGCCACAGTTCCATATTCATTTGTCGTAAGTTTTTGTTCGCTTATCTTTTGATGATTTACATCATAAAACGTTAAAGTGGTGGCTCTATTAGTTAGCAACTGATAATCATTCTTGGTGTTGTTTTGCATCATCAGTGCTTTAAAATAAATTGTTTGTCCGGGCCTATAAATTGCTCTGTCTGTAAAAATATGCGTAGTGATATTGCCCGCTGTCTGCTCGTAATCTCGGTAATTGTATAACCCCGAATTTGAAACAAGTTTTTCCTTCTCGGTTATAACCTCAACAAAAAAACTGTTGTAGTATTCAGTTCCTTTTTCGTTGATGGTTGCTTTACCATTTAGATTGGTCTTAAAAGCAGCTCCTTTTTTTACTTCATAGTTATAAGTGGCACTATTGTATTTATTGTAGTAGGTTTGAATTGTTGCATTCTCAATCGGTTGACCACTGTTTCTGTTTAAAACAAAAAAGTCAATTTCGCCTCCTTTTTTGCGTTTGTAGGCTGTCGCAATGTCAGTTACAATATAAGTTTGATAGGCAAACACACTTTTGCTTGTTTTAAAATCAGCATTGTTGCAAGCTAATAACAAATAGTATCCGGCGTTTATTTCTGGTACTTTAATCTCAACGCTATGATTATTAAAATCTTTATCGCTAGGTAGCATTTGATCAAAGGTGGCAACAGTTGGTAAATTTAAAAGTTTCTCAAATAATTTTTCTCCATAGTGATTATTTTGAAGTTTTGTGTAACTGAAGTAATCTGTTTTCACCAACTTAAAATAAATTTTTGTGAGGTTGGTGTAATTTACCAATAAACGATTTGGTAAATCAACATCATTACTTTGCTCGGCAGTTAATTGCAATACTTTTGATTCAATATCATTAATGCTATTATTGGCCAATTGTGCCCCGCGGGTATTAGGATGATTAGTGATGATATCCTTACAAATACGGTGCGCAATTTGTTTGTAGTCCTTATACTGATCTGACTCAAGTGGTTTATACAATGAAGATTTTTTATAATACCAAATGGCAACTCTATGCTTAATTTCCGCAACACGCTTGCTACTTGCAAACTCAGTTTGCAATTGATTTAAAGTTTTAAGATAAATTGAATCTTTGTTTTCATTTCTTGAATACATATAGGAGAAATCCAATCGCTCAAACTCTAAGTCAACAATAGCTCCTAGATTATTTGTTTTTAAGTTGAAGTCGTACAGATCTTTAAATAAGTTTACGGCGTAGTATTTTAGTTCCAAACTATCTGTTGGTTGATTAACCTTAAAATTTATGAAGTTTGTATAAGGCATTAAGTACTCCTCTTCGTTGATTGCAAACTGAGCAGCTGCCTTGGTAACATCAGCTTCGCTGTTTTTGAAAAAATCAAGTGCTCTGTGTGCTATAAAATGATAGAGTGTCGGGCGCCATTGACGAGTCTCTGCAGTTCCTTTTGCAACTATTTCATCAAACAAATCTAATTTTACTTCCTTAAGTTGTTTAGCTTCCGATAAGGAGGACTTATGCAAAAGTATGGATGCATTGATGATGTTTTTTAAGTCCCAAGTAGCCACATCGTCGTTATTAAATGAAACGGTTTGGCTGCGGTTATAAAACTGCCAACGGTTCATTTGATAATACTGCCAGTAATTTTCGGCCAATAAACTTTGTAAAATGGGTTTTATAGGAAACTTTGCAACTTTAATTTCGGCTTTTAGTTCATCGATATTTTTTTGTTGACTAAATTCCTCTTTAGTTTGATTGTATTTGAGCTTGTAAATAACAGCTTTAACGAATTGAGGGGCATTTTCATCTTTTTTAGCTTTGTCATAAATTTGTAAGATTATTTTTAAGGCACTTTCGGGCAGTCCTTTATCTTCAAAGGCTTGCAATTGTTTCCAAAGACCCTCGTAAGTATCATAGGGCCCAATTTCAGTGTTATTTGTTGATTTCACTTTTTTCTTTATTATAAAATTTAAACTTAAAACGGTTGTTGAAATAACAATCAAATAAATTAAGATCAGTTTTTTGGATAACATATAAATTTTTATTTTTGAGATGTAACAAAATTGGCTTTTCCATAAAAGTAACATAAAAAATACATGTAAATAGTGATTTAATGCTATTTAAAGTTGAAGAATTGGGAATAAATAGCGAAATTTAAGGCAATTTGTTACCAATTCGTAAAAACGCAATTATTAAGAAGATATGGAAGCTTTGATAGACATTTTGAAAATCCTTTTGCCGGCCGCTGTTGTTTTTTTAGCGACTTTTTTCTTAGTCAATCGTTTTTTGGACAATGATCAAAAAAGACGAGAACATGAGTTAAAAAAATCAGCTCAATCAGTATTTACCCCTTTAAAATTGCAGGCATATGAACGTGTTGTTATTTTTTTGGAGCGTATAGATCCTAATAGTTTGGTAGTTAGGGTTAATAAACATGGCATGAATGCCCATCAATTACACCAGGAGTTAATTAAGGCCATTAAAAGTGAGTATGAGCATAATTTATCACAACAAATTTATATAAGTTATGGTGCCTGGGAGTTAGTTAAAAATGCTAAGGAGGAAATAATTAAAGCCATCAACATTAGTTCTACAAAAGTGCCGCATGATACCAGCAGTAACGAACTTGCGATGATGATATTAAATTTGGTTGCTAACCTTGATAAGAAAATGCCAAATCAAATTGCTTTGGAATATATTAAAAAAGAAATCGCTCAAGCATTTTAATAATGGATAACATGTTTTCTAATTTCCCTGAAACAACTTACGAATCGTGGAAACTTCAATTATCAAAAGACCTTAAAGGAATTAGTGTTGATCAGTTAATCAAAACTTCATTAGAGGGGGTTGTTATTGAACCTTACTATGTAAAGGAAAATTCAGGGAAACCCTCTAACTATTTTAATCACAATGGATGGGAATTATGCGAACATATCGTTGTGAAAGATGAAAAAACAGCCAATCTAAAAGCGTTGGAAGCACTAAAGGGAGGTGCAACAGGCCTGTGTTTTTATATCCATCATAAAATCGACATAAAGAAATTGATAGCGAACATTTCGCTTGAGCACATTTACAGTCAATTTTTTATAACAAGTGATGCTATAAATGTTATAGAGGATTTAAAACCATGGTTGGGTAAGACTAATATATACGACGGTAAGCAAAAATGTTTTGTTCTTTTGGATGTGCTTGGTTTATTTGCTTTTTACGGAGAGTGGCATGCTAATCAAGAAGCTGATTTGGGGAGCACTTTGAATCTTACATCTATCAACATTAATGCAGATCTCTATAGAAACAGCGGTGCAAATACTATAAATGAATTGGCAATAACTCTAACGCATCTGAATGAATATCTCCATTATTTTAACATAAATAACCAATTAGACAATCCAAAAACTATTCACCTCTCTTGCGCTGTTAGTGGTGATTTTTTTATGGAAGTAGCCAAGTTGCGGGCTTATAGAAGTTTGATCGCTTTGTTGTTAAAACAGTACGATTGTAATTTCGACTTACATATTCATGCAAATACCGCTCAGCTTAATAAAAGTAAAAGGGACGCTTATACAAACCTGTTAAGAAGCACCACTGAAAGTATGAGTGCGGTTATTGGCGGATGTAACAGTTTGACTGTGTTACCATATAATATTGGTTTTGAAGAATCAAACAGTTTTTCTGAAAGAATTGCACGAAATCAGCAACATTTATTAAAAGAAGAAAGTTATTTGGATAAGGTTAATGACATTTCTAAAGGATCTTACTTTATTGAAACACTCACGGAGCAACTAGCTGAAAAAGCCTGGAACACTTTTAAAACGCTAGAATCAAACGGTGGATTTATTAAAGGCATAGAGAGTGGATTAATACAATCCATCATCGATTCAGATAGAGAACAATTGATATCTGACTTCAAGCAAGAAAAGCGAGTATTGGTTGGTGTAAACAAATTCAAGAATCCAACTGAAAAGGTGGTTCCAGAAAAAAAGGAACACAAAAGTAATCCAACAAAATTTAAAGCGATTCAACCTATAAGGTTAGATGATTATTTAACCGGAAACGATTAAATTTTTATTTATTAAATGGAAAACATCAATAATCAGAATTGTTTATTTAATTTTAGCAACTAAAAAATCAATTTTATCTGTCAGAATTTTATTTTGGGAGATTAACTCTTCAATGAATTTATTTTGTTGTTCTGTATTTTCTTTTTGAGCCTCTATGAATTGATTGATATAAGCAATATTAATGTGATTATTATTAAAGTTTACAGATGGCATTGATACGAAAAAATCATTAATAGGTACTTCTAAAATTTTTGCAATTTCCAACAAACGATCAGCCGAAACTTTAATTTGATTGTTTTCAATTTTTCCCAAGGTAGATTCATCAATATTAAGCCTGTCAGCTAAATCATTTCTCTTGATTTTTCTATCTTCTCTTAATTTTCTTATTTGATGACCTATCATTTTTTTCGTTTTAATCCAAATTTAAGCAAAATTCGCCTAAAATAAATAGTCTAGGCAAATTAATTTAGCTTAAAAAATATATGAATTTATCATTTACAAAAAAAATCGTTTTTCCAATGTTTATAATTGGTGTGAGTTTACTAAACTCGCAAAACATTGCAACACAATGTACAGGAATTTCTCCCTTAGCAGCAGTTACTGCGGTTCAGAACCAAAATGTAAATTGCCAACCCAGCTCAAGTACATGGACAAACAAATATAGGAATCAATCTTCATACATTCCTAACGCAAATACAGCATTAATAACATTAAATATAACCCTCCATATATTTACAAATAGTGATGGTACTGCGCTGCCGGGTGGTTGGGAAAGCAACCCTTCCGCGGTTGGTAATCCTGCATTATTGAATTCATATTTAGCTCCTATGATTAATGGAAATTCAGACAGATTCTCAGTATTGAGAAGCGCAAACTATGCCCCTAGTTTTATGACTAGCCAATATTTAGATTCAAAAATACAATACAGCGTTACGAACGTATACTATTACCCAAATACAAGCTTGTATTATGGTATTAACGCTACTGGATTCAATCAGTTTAGTTTCATCGAAACTTATTATCCATCAGGGAGACTAGAAGAAGGCCTTCCAATAATCATTTCAATGAATGGTAAAAACCAATTGAGTGGTTGGAATAATAAACCCGCAATCGAAACTTCAGTTACCTACTATGACCCTCTATTTTTCAGAGCAGCTTTGCGACATGAAATCTTGCATTGTTTTGGGCTTGGACATATCTATCAAGATCATGGTTGCGGTGGTGGAAATGGAGGTGCTGACTGGGCTGCTTTTGCCTCTCCTTGTGGAACGAATGACTATCTAAGTGATGTGTTTGTTCCCGGACAGACAACATGCGAAGTATGGACAGGTAACTGTGCTAATGATGGTTCTCCTATTTATGGAACAGCTCCTCCTTCTAATTCCCCATGCAATTCATGTTATGAGAAAATAGCAGGGATTAATTTAAGTAATAATGTTATGTCAGCAGGTAATATGGATTGGTTCTCTCCACTACAAATGGGGAGAAGAATTCGAGCTATGCGTCTTAATCCTGTTGATTTAGGTTTGCCCGTAAACCCCCTTAGAAGCTTTGCAGCTGATTTGCCTAGCGATCATACAAACACTTGGAATATCACTGCTAATGAAACATGGGATTTTGACATTCAAATGTATGAAGACATAGTTGTTAAAACTGGCAACACTTTAACAATAAAATGTAGGGTAAACATGGCGAAAGAAGGCGTTATAAAAGTAGAAAAAGGTGCAAAACTAGTGATTGATGGTGGTGAGGTAACAACTTGGAGTAAATCCGGAAGATGGCAAGGTGTTCAGCTACACGGCACTAGTTCCTTAAACCAAAATTACAGTGGAGGATATGCCATCAATCAAGGTATGATAAATATTATCAATGGGGGAACTATTAGAGATGCTGAAATAGGAGTTTTTAATGGTTTAAGTTCTATTGGTAGCCCTTTCTTTGTAATAGGCGGTACTACAGGTGGTGTAATTTTGGCTGATAATGCTAATTTTATAAATAATGTACGAGATGTAGTAATGGTTAGTTATTCATTTACGGACAAATCATATTTTAATAATTGTAATTTTAGAACAACCGGTGTTTTAAAAGCAAATGCATTGCCGCTTGAACACGTGAATCTTGCACAGGTTACCGGTATTAACTTTACCCGATGTAAATTTGAATATTTAGCTGGTAATACATTCAACATTAATCAAAGAAGAACAGGAATTTATGCAAGTGATGCGACTTTTAGAGTAGACCATGTTTGTAATAATAACATAACACCTTGTTCTGGCGGTTTCACAAAAAATATATTTAATGGATTAAGTAATGGTATTTACATTGAAAACACAAACCCATTAAGGGTGCCGGTAATCGCAAATACAGATTTCAACAATATCATTTACAATAGTACCTATGCTATGAATATCAATTCATTTATTTATGAAAAAAATAACATTAACGGTCCTGGTATAGGTAGCGCTACCGGATTGTATTTAAATCAATGTAAACTATATAATGTACGAAACAATATTTTTAATAATAGTGTTGGAAGTTTTTTTAATGTAGGAGTTGCCAGCAACAATAGTACAAATGGTTTACATCAAATTTACAGAAACACCTTCTCTAATTTATTCACCGGGATTTTGGCAATGAATAACAACAGTGGCAGTACAAACAATACTGATGGTTTAAGAATGAATTGTAATGTTTTTACTGTAGTTAACAACGCATTTGATATAAGTTTAACGCAAAGTTCAACAGGAGGTGTAGCCCCAACGGTTATGACAAATCAAGGCATGACTGGGAATTTCTTAACATTTGTGAGAAACCGTTATGCTGCAAGTTGTGGTGGCGAACAAAAATGGGGTGTACAAGGCATAAGCATAAAATCATACAATCATCCAACGACTGGAGATGCCCAATCAAGGCCGGACTTACCAAACTCTACTTGTAAAGATCCATTGTTGAATGTTTTGAACGGCGGGGGTGTGTATAGCCCAAATCATTGCCCAGAAACGCAAAGCTCCGGCGGTGGCGGTGGTGGAGGAGGCAGTTCACGAATTATCAACATTAACAATTCAATTACTAATTTAGCGACAAATGAGAAGAATGTTGCCGGTAGGTTTATATATAACAACCCTGATTTGCAAGGTTATTATGCTGAAAAACTCAACTATTACTTAACAGACTCTCTTGAGGCCAACAATGATAGTGTAATTGCTGTTTTGTTAGACGTTAATAACCCTATGCCCGACAAAGATGAACTATTAACTTACGCTTATTTAAATAATGGACAGATTGCTAAGGCAAGGCAGCAATCAAATAAAATCGCCAGTAATAACCCTGATTTATCCAACTTTCAAAATGCTTTAATTGATTTAACATCAAATAAAACTTATTCAGGAATTGGGTCAAATCAATCGAACAGTTCAAAAATGATGGCTGCTAATTTTAACAGCGATTTGCCGGGTGTTAAGGTGCTAAATAAACTCGTAAATAAAATTGACTATTACATTCCGCGAGAGTTGCCAAAATTAGAAAACGGTTCTGATAATTTAAGTAATTTAGAAAGCATAGCCGCATATAACTTGATGGGTAAGTATGATGTGATTGTTTACCCTAATCCGTCCAACACTTTCATTAATTATCAATTCACAAGTGAGGCCATTGGCGTTTTAGAAGTAAATGTTTTTGACACTTTAGGAAAATTAGTTTACGAAACAAAATCTAAAAACGGCGAAATGATTCAAATATCCATGCAAGAATTACCAGCAGGAGTTTACCACCTAGTTTGCAAAAATGGCAAAACAGTAGTTGATCAGCAAAAATTAGTTAAAATCAATTAATTTTTGTACCTTAGTGATACCTTGAAGTTTAATTTGATAATATACATTTTACTACTATGGGCAAGGCAATTAAGCTTTGCCCAAGGTGGTTTTAGTAAAAACTATTTTTTAAATAATGTTATAACATCGCAATGCCTAGATGCATTTGAAGCTCCCAACGGCAATATAATTACCGTAGGGTTGGGAACAAATGGTATTTTTAATGTTTTAAAAATCATAGGCACAGATGCTAATGGGAATAAATTGTGGGAAAAAAATTATGGTAATAGTAAATTTATGTATTTACTTGAGTTATTAGATAGTAGGGCAGGAATTATAGATAGTGATGCTTTTTACTTGTACCGCCATGTAAAAGATAGTAGTAACAATCAATTAGGGGTTTTTATTAAATTTAACTACAACGGCGACACCTTATGGCAAAAAAAATACTATGAGAATAATAAATTTATAACACTACAAGCAGCGACAAAATCAATAGATGGTGGCTTTATTTTATCCGGTGTTTGTTATAACAGCAACACTTATCATGCGATAATTAATATTAAAACAGATGCTAATGGTAATGAGCAATGGCGCAAATTTTATAGCAAACCCGTTGCGCCTTATTTTATTGAGCCTAAAAAAATTATTCAAGATAGCTTAACAAAGAGGATTTATGTTATTGGAAATCAGTTTATCTATGACGGCCACCCTAATCAGGGGTACAGTAATTACGGCACTATTTTTTTATTTGATAGTTTATGTAATTTTATAGCGTCTAAAGCATTTGGCGGTGGATGTGGTAGTACATTTATTGATGGTCTTCAAACAAAAGACAAACATTTTATTGCTATAGGAGATAAAGATCAATGTAACGATTTAGGAAGTAGACGTAATAAAAGTTACTTGGTTAAATTTGGAGCCAACAACTTAAATACTATTTTTACCAAAGAGTACGATACCCTTTCCATTTACAATCAATTCAGTAGTATACAAGAGTATTCAAATGGTGATCTTTTAATATCAGGGCATTATGATACCTTGAATAACTACAACTTGATTTCTAAATATGGTTTACGATTAATAAAAACCGATAAAAACGGTTACTTAAAAAAACGAAGGTACTACAGTTACGATACTGCATCTGCTAATTCAAAGTTTACAAAAAGTTTAAATTTGTTAAGCAATAAAGGTGCAATAATTAGCTATTGGTTGTTTCAAAAGCCCGGTGGCATGCCATTTTCATTTACAGTTGTGGATAGTACCTTGTGCGATAGTACCCAGGCTTTTTGTAATAGTATTGGTGTGGGTTTTAATAACCAACAATACAATCGTAGCGAGATAAATATTTTTCCGCAACCCGCCCAACAACTTTTAAATTTAAATTCAAGCCTGTTTGGTAATAAAAAATCACAACTAACATTAAACAATATTTTAGGACAAACAGTATTAAACACATCGGCTCAATTTACAAATGGCATAACCCAAATTAATTTAGCTACTTTACCAAAAGGGGTTTACTTATTAAAATTAGTTGATGAGGATAATAAAACCTACACTACAAAAATCATCAAAGAATGAAAAAGCTTTTATTCATAATTGCTTTACCCGTTTTTATCATTTCCAACACTTGCGCACAAAGTTGGTGTCCAGCGGGCGCGGAGTGGTATTTTACGGCTTACCGTTTTTACACGCCGGTGAAGGGTTATTATAAACTTAGCTTTAAAGGAAACACAATAGTTGATGGGCAAACATATCAAATGATTGAAAGTAATTTCACTGGGTATAATCCAATGACTGGAGCAGGCATACATACAACTAATCAAGGTTACTATTTAACCCGCGAACAAAACAATGTTGTATACATGGGTTTAGATACATTGTATAATTTTAATGCTAATGTTGGTGATAAATGGCTGCGTGTTAGACCAGGTCACGGCTTTTCTGGCATACCGTCACAATGTGCAACCTCTCGCAGAACGGTTACCGTATTGGATACCGGTCATTCAATTATTAATTCTGTAAATTTAAAGTGGTTAAAATTATCTTATGAGTTTCAAGCTGTTGAAACATTAACCAATACGGCGAGCACAAGTACCACAATTGCTTACCAAAAGATCGGAGATATATTTGGCCGTTTTGATCCATCTTATTGCGAAGCAATTACACAAGTTACAGTTATTACACATAATGAAAATCCCTTTGGTGGTTTTAGGTGTTACAAAGATGATAATTTTTCAACATTCCAGTCGCCCACATATAGTTTAGCATGTGATTATACAGTGACAGATATCTTTGAAAATGTTTTTGACAAAAATAATTTTATCATTGCGCCAAACCCAAGTCAAAGTTTTATTAATATTTATCATCCAGCATTAAAAGGAAAAAATATTAATGTAAAGTTGTTCAACTTAATAGGTGAAATGGTTGACATACAAAATTATATTCAAACAACCGAACAGGTAAATGTAGATTTAAACAACCTTGATAAAGGTGTTTATTTCTTGAACCTAGAATTGGATAACAAAACCATTCTTCAGGAAAAAATAATTAAGGAATAGATAAATTTAATTAATCCTTAAAAACTAAAAATATCTGCAACCAAATTAGGTACAATTCCAATTACCAGAGTAATAATGGTACTTAAAACAATTACAATTGCTTGGGATTTTTCGACGATTAGTTTTTCATTATCTGATTCGTTACCTTTAAAATACATGGCGATCACAACTTTAAGGTAATAATACACACCTACTGCGGATGTCAATACAGCTATGATTAATAACCATTTGTAGTGGGTTCCTATCATTGCCGTAAACACGAAATACTTTGCGAAAAAACCGGAGGTAACCGGAATACCGGCTAACGATAACATAGATACTGTCATGCAAAAAGCAAGTAACGGATGCCTTTTAGATAAACCGTTAAACGAAGTAATGTCTTCGTTAGCTTTAAGTGCAACATTATAAACAACGCCAAACGCCGCAATGCTGCCAATACTGTAAGCTAAAGAATAATAAATCAATGCACTTACGGAAAGGTTACTTCTTACATTGGCTAAAATAACCATTAACATAAAAGCTGCATGGCTAATGCTTGAAAACGCAAGCATTCTTTTGACATTACTTTGCATGGCCGCCGATAAATTAGCTACAATTAAAGATAAAGCAACAACTACTGCCAATACCATGGTCCATAATTCGCTAACACCACTAAAGCTAATCATAAACAATCTTAAGAATGCAGCAAAAGCAGCAGTTTTAACAACAGTGCTCATTAAAGCTGTAATAAGTGTAGGTGAGCCTTCATAAACATCCGGAGCCCAAAAATGAAAAGGAGCTGCGCTTACTTTGAAGCACATGGCAATCAAAATCATTAGAACACCAACATAAAAGAAAGATGGCAGGGTGGCACTATTAATGGTGATGTAACTCTTAATCATGAATAAATCAAACGAGCCACAGGCACCATAAACCAAAGCAATTCCAAACAAAAGAAAACCACTTGCAAATGAACCCATGATTAAGTATTTAAATCCGGCCTCATTACTTTTTATATTATTCTTTTTACTTGCGGCTAATACATACATTGGAATACTCATGATTTCAATGCCAAGGAATAGGGTGGTCATGTTTTTATAGGCGGTTAACATGAGTGCACCAACCAACGCAAATAATACAAGCGCAAAATGATCAACTGAGTTATTAGTATCTTCAAAATAATCGTTTGCTAAAATAAACCAAAGAAAAGCTGTGGCTATAATTATGCCGGAAAAAGCAATGCCTAATTTATCAAATGCAATCATGTTGTCAAAGTATACAATACTTTGCGGCGAATTCCATTCTATGAAATTAGTAGCATAGGCTGCAACAATTCCTAATAGAACAATTGGAAGTAAGGCTTTTTTGAATTTAAATATTTCAGCCAGCATCGCTACAATTCCCAATCCGCTGATAATTAATAGTCCCTTCATGTTACTTTATATTTAGATGATGATTTATTACTAGTTAGGTTTAATAATTGCTAATAGTTCTTTGATTCCTTGCTCGGCCATGCTGTTTAGTGGTGCCGGATAAATACCAAAAGCTACAATCGCAATACATGCAATGATAAGAACAGCTTTGTCTGATGTGGCTAATGCGCCAAAGGTGTTGTGATTATCTATACGTTCTCCGAGCATGATGTGCTGATAACTTCTAAGCATGTAAACAGCACCTAAAATCACCGACAGTCCTGCAAAGCCGGCAATCGCCGCATTATATTTGTAAACGCCGCTTAGCAATAAAAATTCACCAACAAAACCATTGGTAAGCGGTAAGGCAACTGAACCCAGAACTACGATAAGGAAAAGCACAGCAAAATTTCCATTCATATTGCGTATTCCCCCAAGCTTA
Source organism: Bacteroidota bacterium (assembly GCA_020403265.1). Classification (GTDB taxonomy): domain Bacteria; phylum Bacteroidota; class Bacteroidia; order B-17B0; family Aurantibacillaceae; genus Aurantibacillus. The sequence continues at coordinate 106,537 of JADBXZ010000012.1, read as the reverse complement.
TCTAATTCTCTGGTACCTGTATGGCGTAATAAAATATCTGCGATTAAAAACAAAGCAACTACATTAACACCGTGAGCTAACATCTGCATGATAGCACCTTGCAGGCCTTGTTGATTAGCAGTTAGAATACCTGCAGAAATTAATCCCACGTGGGCAATTGACGAATAAGCTATTAATCGTTTGTAATCCTTTTGTACAATTGCAATACATGAAGCATATACAATTCCAATTACAGATAAAATAATGGCTGTATGACCACAATCTTGCAATCCAATTGGTGTAAGTGGCAGTAACCATTTTATTAAAGCAAAAGTTCCCATCTTTAACATAATACCCGAAAGGAGCATAGTGCCTTGTGTTGGTGCGTTAACGTAAGTGTTAGGTTGCCAGGTATGAAAAGGAAAAATTGGCATTTTTATGGCAAATGCAATAAATATTAACCAAAACACCACTCCTTGTTGATCGGCATTCAGTGAACGGCCTGCTTCATATAATGCATTGATGTTCCAAGACTTCATGCCATCTATATTGGTATGATTGTAAACGTAAATTAATCCAACCAACATAAACAACGAACCTAATAAGGTATAAACAAAGAATTTGAAAGTAATAGCCGCTCTGTTTTCGCCACCCCATAATAAACAAATAAAGTAAATTGGAATTAATGCCAACTCCCAGAACACATAAAATAAAAATCCATCATTGGTCATAAATACACCCATTAGGGCGCTTTGCATCATTAACATTAACCCATAAAACTGATGCTCGTTAGCGTATTCGTTTTTAAAAGCACTTAAAACAATTAGCGGCAGAAGGAATGCTGTTAACAAAACCAGCAAAGAGCTTAGCATATTAATTTCTATATTAAAATGAATGCCCAAGCTCGGAATCCAATTAAGGTCAAGCTGAAGTAGATTTGTATTAGGATTGTGTTTAACCATAAACATGGCTGCCACTGCAATACCAAACGTAATAATGGTTGAAAACAATGAAATTTGTTTGGTTGATTTACTTTTGCTTACAAATAAAAGCAATGCACTTAAAAACGGAACAACTATTAATAAAAGTGATAACATATCTGAAATTCTTTATTCTATAATTTTAATTTATCTATATAACAATGTAAATAACACAATAAATACAATACCCATTATCATGCTAATAATATAAAAGCCAATATTACCATTTTGAGCTAATCTTACAACACTTCCTACACCTTTTACAGCTGAGCCAACACCATTCACCACGCCATCAATTATCGCAACATCCACATACTTATATAATACATCAGATACAGCATCAATTGGCTTACGTATTAAAGCTTCATAAATCTCATCAACATAAAATTTGTTGTAGATTAAACGTTGCCAGCTTTTTAATTCACTTTCGTTAGCTACCGGCAACACTTTGTTTTTTAAATATAAATTGTAAGCAAAAAAGATACTAGCGGCAGCAGCAGCTACAGCCAAGCACATTAAAATCAACTCGACTTCATGGCTAAGGGTTATTAAAGATTTCCCTTTCATGATGATGACTTCTCCAATTTGATGATGCATCCAGTTTGGTAAATGTAAAAACTCCGGTAAACCAAGCAATCCGCCTAATGCAGAAAGAATGGCTAAAATAATCAAAGGAAAGGTCATACTAGGCGGAGATTCATGTAAATGATGTTCCTGCTCATGTGTGCCTCTGAATTTACCATAAAAAGTTAAGTACAACATTCTAAACATATAAAATGCAGTGAGAATAGAAGTAAGCATCCCCACCAACCATAAAGCCTTACTATGTTCATAAACATGCGCTAATAATTCGTCTTTACTAAAAAATCCGCTAAATGGAGGTAGACCACTAATTGCAATGGTTGCTATAAACATTGTAAGGAAAGTAATTTTGATTTTACCTTTTAGTCCTCCCATTTTACGGATATCTTGTTCGCCACCCATGGCATGAATTACGGAGCCGGCTCCTAAGAATAATAATGCTTTGAAAAATGCGTGCGTTGTTACGTGAAATACGGCGCTGCTATAGGCACCTACACCCAATCCCAAAAACATTAAACCTAATTGAGATACGGTTGAATACGCCAATATTTTTTTAATATCATTTTGCAATAAACCAATGCAAGCTGCAAATAATGCAGTTATTCCACCAACTATTGCTACAGTTTCACTGGCCACATCGCTTATAGAATAGAATATATTAGAACGTACTACCATAAAAATACCAGCCGTTACCATGGTTGCAGCATGTATTAATGCAGATACCGGGGTTGGACCAGCCATGGCATCCGGTAACCAAGTGTATAATGGTAATTGTGCCGATTTACCCATGGCGCCTACAAATAATAAAAGTGCAATTGCGGTAATGGTAGAAGTAGGAACAGAACCCGCTTTATCGAAAATATCTGTGTAGGTTATACTGCCAAATGTGATGTAAATTAAAAATATGCCTAATAAAAAACCTAAATCACCAATACGATTCATGATAAAAGCTTTTTTGGCTGCGTTGTTGTAGGCGGTGTTTTTGAACCAAAAACCAATAAGTAAATAAGAACACAAACCAACACCTTCCCAGCCAACAAAGGTGATTAAATAATTGTTACCTAAAACTAACAGTAACATAAAGAATACAAACAAATTCAAATAGGTGAAAAAGCGCGAGAAGCCTTCATCATCATGCATGTATCCGGTTGAATAAACATGGATTAAAAAACCAATTCCCGTAATGATTAACAAAAACAAGGATGATAAATTATCATATAAAAACTGAAAAGGAATTTTTAAGTCTCCAGCATTAATCCAGGAAAACACGTCGATTACATTGCTTTTGTTTGTTGAACCATTTAATTCAATAAAAGCAAGAACTGAAATAATAAAGGAGGCCAATACAGCAATAGAGGCTATGCTGCCGCTTAGAGACTTAGATAGTTTTTTGCCGAAGAAGCCATTAACCAGGAAGCCTAGTAAGGGAAACAAAGGAACTAATGGGATTAATTTTATCATAGAAAAACGTTCTTAATTGGTATATTATATTAATGTTTTAGATTACTTAAAATGTCAGTATCAATGGTTTTTAAATTTCTGTAGATCATACTTAAAATTGCAAGTCCTACTGCAACCTCAGCGGCAGCAACGGCCATAATAAAAAACACAAATACCTGTCCGGTTGCATCGTTATGCAAAGTGCTAAAGCTAACTAGTAGTAGGTTAACTGCATTTAACATCAACTCAACGCACATAAAAATAATAATTGAGTTTCGGCGAGCCATTACACCAACTGCACCAATTATAAAAAGCACGGTGCTTAATAATAAATAATAGTTTATAGAGATTCCGTTTATCATTTTTGAAGTTAGATTTAAGAAGTTAGATTTTTAGATTTATAATTATTTCTCGCAGTTTTTAAAGATGAAGTAAAAATAGCGGTAAGTTCGTGACTTTCATTTTTTAATGTTTTTAATTTCTGAATATTAACTGATGAGTTAGTTTCTTCTATTATTTCGAACCACAAATGAGATTCGTCAGATTCTTCAAGCACTATATTTAATTTAGATATAAACTCTGCAGTTGATCTTCCTCTTAAGGCAGAACGATAGTTGGCAGCTACAGAGGTTGCCGATTTAACCAACTGATAAGTTAATACATCGTTTGCTTTTGATTTAGGAATTGTATTTAAAAACCTAATCGTTTCAATAGCAAAAGCTTTAGTTCTTATTTTTAAATCTGATTTTTCCATTTAAATATTAGTAATTCATTTACTTCTAAAATCTAAAATCTTAATTTTAATTATTTAATTTCCTTCTTTCCTATCATAATAGCACCAACTAAAGCTGCCAATAATAATACACTTACAATTTCAAAAGGGAATAAAAACTCACTAAACAATACTTTTCCGAGGTTTTTAACTAATCCTATTTGACTGGCACCATAACTTGCTAGTTGTAATTGTTCTGCCCCTTTTAAGGAACCAACTAACACAACTAAAAGTAAACCACCTGCAACGCCGGCTATGATTTTGGTTAACCATGTACGCTGTGGTTCGGTATTTTCATTTAAGTTCATTAACATGATCACAAATAAAAACAATACCATGATTGCACCTGAGTATACAACGATGTGAACGACAGCCAAAAATTGAGCATTCATAAGTAAATAGTGACCGGCCACACAAAAAAAGGTGAGCACCAGGTAAAGTACGCTGTTTATGGGATTGCGGCTAAATACCACCATTAAAGCAAACATGATTGCCAAGAAAGAAAGTATTCCAAAAATCCACTGAGTTATCGTATATCCTAACATATTCTATTTAGATTTTAGAAATTGGAAATAAAAAGTAATTACTTCTTAAATCGAACTTCTTATGTTTTTATTTTAATTTATTTCCTTTCCAAACTTCGTTGTGTTTTAATCCAGGTATTTTTTTGAATTCTGCTACTTCCAAAGTTTGACGTTTGCTTACATCAATTCTCTTGTCAACCTTTTCTACTAATTTATCTTTACCATAAACAAAATCTTCTCTTTCATATTCTGTGTCAACAATTCTATCTGTTAAAAAGATAGCTTCTTTAGGGCAAGCCTCTTCACATAAACCACAAAAGATGCAACGCAACATATTAATTTCATATGTTTTCGCATATTTTTCTTCACGGTATAGTCCTTCCTCCCCTTTTTTGCGCTCTGCACTTTCCATTGTAATGGCTTCGGCCGGGCAAGCAACAGCACATAAGCCACAAGCTGTACAGCGCTCAGCGCCATTTTCGTCGCGTTTGAGCACGTGTTGGCCTCGGTAAACAGCAGCTATTGGTCTTAATTCGTCAGGATATTTTACAGTTGCCCTGCGCTTAAATAAGTGACTGCCTGTAATGGCCATCCCTTTAATAATGCCCGGTAAATATAAACGTTCGGTAAAGCTTTGTTCTTTATTCGATACGACTTTGCTTCTATTTGTAAGTTTCATTTTACTAATTTTTTAAAATTAAAAATGCAAATTTCCTCTTAAAAATTCTACCCCTACTGTAATTGCAAGGTTTAACAACGATAGTGGTAATAAGATTTTCCATCCTAAGTTCATTAACTGGTCATAACGGAAACGTGGTAGGGTCCAGCGAATCCACATGAACACGCAAATAAAAATAACTATCTTAGTAAAGAAAGCACCAAAACCAATAATTGAAATCCAAATACTGCCATCTTGTAAACCCATTGCATGATAGAGTTCTTGTGCAAACGGGAAGTTGTAACCGCCAAAATAAAAAGCACTCATTACAGCGGATGAAATAAACATATTAATGTATTCTGCAAATAAAAATAATCCTAATTTCATAGAGGAGTATTCGGTATGATAACCACCCACCAGCTCCGCTTCACACTCAGGTAAATCAAAAGGAGCACGGTTGGTTTCTGCCAAAGCACAAACGAAGAAAATTAAAAACCCCAACGGTTGATACACGATGTTAGCCCAGCCGGCATCTTGTTGCCCAACAATTTCTCTTAAACTTAAAGTACCACCTGCGGTAATGACTAAAGCAATAACACTGATACCCATTGCAATTTCATAGCTAATCATTTGGCTTGAAGAGCGAATAGCACCAAGTAATGCGTATTTATTATTAGATGCCCATCCTCCAATCATAATGCCATATACACCAATCGAAACAACACCGAGTAAATACAAAACACCAATATTGATATCGGTAATTTGAAAAGAGTAGGTGGTGCCGTTTGCTGTTGTAAAATCTTTGCCCCAAGGAATTACAGTACCGGTCATTAAGGCCGTAATCATGAATAAGCTAGGGCCAAGAATGAATAAAAATTTGTTGGATACATTCGGAATAATTTCTTCTTTGAAGAACATCTTTCCACCGTCGGCTAAGGGTTGAAGTAAGCCTTTTGGTCCGGCTCTGTCAGGTCCTACACGATCTTGCAATAAAGCCGAAAATTTACGCTCCCATAAGGTAGCGTAAGCAGCAACGCCCAAAGAAATTGCAAATACAATGACGCAGGTGATGAGTTTAACTAAAATAACTGTTAGCATACGATTATGGTTTTTTATCAATAGGCATAAAACCTAAGGCTTTTTGTTGTTTTAATAAGTTAACTTTTAATTCATTTAAATTCTCGTAATGATTTTGTGAAATAACAGAATTTCTATGAATTGGCGAAGGCCCTTCTATAACCCAATCACTTTTCTTTTTGTGATCGTAACGGCAAGAATTACAGATAAATTCTTCTACCTCATCCCATTGGTCTTTGCGAGCAGTAACACGCACAACCTCTTCTCCTTTTAGCCAAACGCGGGTTTTACCACTACATTTAGTGCAGTTTCGATGAGCGTCTACCGGTTTAGTAAACCAAACACGTTGTTTAAAACGGAACGTTCTGTCAGTTAATGCACCAACAGGACATACATCTATAACATTTCCGCTAAAGTCGTTGTCAATTACATTTTCGATATAAGTAGAAATTTCTGCAGCATCACCACGGTGAATTACACCATGTACGCGACCATCTGTGATTTGTTCGGCTGTTTTAACACAGCGGTAACATAAGATACAGCGATTCATGTGTAATTTTATTTTATCACCAATATCAATTACTTCGTATTCGCGGCGCTTAAATTCATAACGTGTTTTTTCAGAGCCATTTTGGTAACCTAAATCCTGTAGCTTACATTCACCGGCCTGGTCGCAAACAGGGCAGTCTAAGGGGTGGTTCATTAATAAAAATTCTACAACGCCTTTGCGTGCTTCTACAATATCTTTATTAATGTAATTTTCTACAACCATACCATCCATCACTTCGGTACGGCAACTTGCTACCGGCTTAGGCATTGGATTAGGGTTAGCTGCACTGCCTTGTGTAACTTTTACAATACAAGTGCGGCAATAACCACCACTGGTTTTTAGTTTAGAATAATAACACATGGCAGGAGGAGCTACCTCCGGACCAATCATACGTGCGGCTTGAAGGATAGTTGTTCCTTTTGGCACGTCAATTTCTATTCCGTCTATTGTTACTTTCATTTTTAATTTTTGTTTTTTTACTAAAAATTATTTTGTAAAAATCTTGAAGATGCAACATAATATTGATTCTTGGAATCATTTATATTGTTTAAAATATTTTCAAAATGATTTTTCGATTCTTTTTTATTCTTTTTTAAATAATGTATGACACCTATATTATACCATGCCTCAATATCACCAAAATCTTCGTAATAATAATTTAATGCTTCATTAAGATTATTTTCTAAAACTTTTTTATTTGCAATGATGTACTTTTCATTTTTGTTGAATGGGTTAAAAATAAAATAAGGAGTATCCATTGCAAAGTTTATAGGAAGGTTAAAATAACATCTTACTTTTTTTCCAGACATTTCCGCAGGTTTCCATATTGGCATCTCATTCACAACACGCATGGCTTCTTTATCTAGTTCTTCAAAACCAGTGGTTTTAATAATTGATGATTCAGAAATTGTTCCATCGATGTTAACAACAAATTTTAGGAAACACTTGCCTCCATAGCTATTATTGCGTGCGTTTTTAGGATAAATTAAATTTGTTTGAATGTACTTTGCCATTTGAGTTATTCCGCCAGGAAATTCTGCGTTAACCTCAGTGATAGTGTATATAATGTCTTTTTGATTTCTTTTTTCTTCTTCTTCCTCTGCTTTACATTTTCGTGAATAAACCCATTTTCCTTCATTATTAATTGAGTACAATGATGAATCTTTTTCATTATCAAAGTAGTGAACCCAATTACCTGATTGTTTGTTATCATCGTAATACCCCCTTGATGTCCTATAACCTTGTTCGTTATAATATACTGCATAACCTTGCTTTAAAAGTGGTGTTACTTCCCTTGCCCCTGAAACCATTTGAACTTTTCCATTCAAAAAATAATCGTAAACCATATAGTTATAGTTCAATTTTTTATAGATTCTAAAATATTTAGCGTTTTGTTTATTACAAATTTCCCATTTGTCATTGAACCAATTAGTATCAGCTATAGTTGTTTGGCTATGAACCCTGTAAAGGTTAACAAAAATAAATATGTAAAGAATCAACTTCAATTTTTATACCCAATTTTAGTTCTTTTTTTTGTTTTTGCCTCTACCTTTTTAATTCCCATTAAATAATTTAATGCTTCGTAAACATCGCTAAAACGTTTGTTGTATTTGGTTTCTAGCTCCTCTAGTTTTTGTTGTAATTCATTATAATTTACGATATATTGTTTCAAAGCAATAAATGCTCTTACAATAGCAATACTGGTTTGGCGTGCTTTTTTACTTTTTAAAACATTTGCCAACATGCTTACTCCGTGTTCTGTAAATGCGAATGGTAAAGAAGCTTTGGGTCTCTTGCTTTTTGATGTCATCACAATTTGTGATGACATACTCACATTAGTTTTTGATATCACAATTTGTGATTTCAGACTTTCCGATTCTTCTAATGTAAGTTGAAACATAAAATCCACTGGGAATAAATCAATATTTCGTTTAACTGCTTGGTTTAAAACCCTGGTCTCAACTTCATACAAAGCAGCCAAATCAAAATCTAACATCACTTTTTGATGACGGATTTCGTGAATTTTACTATGTATGTTTTTTACTATCATTTATTCTTTTTAAAGACACAATTTGTGACCTCAAAATTTAAACTCTAATTTTATTTAATCTTTCGTAATGGCTAATGTCCACAAACTTTTTGCTTTTCGCTATTTCTAAAAACTCATGTTTAAAGTGACGAATAGCTGCAGCAACAGGCCAGGCAGCAGCCTCACCTAAAGGGCAAATAGTTTTGCCCTCAATTTTGCTTTGAATGTCCCACAATAATTCTACGTCGCTTTCATTAGCAGTACCGTTTAAAAATTTCTTTAATATTTTTTCCATCCAGCCTGTTCCTTCACGACATGGCGAACATTGTCCGCAACTTTCGTGATGATAAAAACGCGTAAACGTAAATAAATTTTTAACAATACTGGTGTCTTCGTCCATTACAATAAATCCGCCTGAACCTAACATGGTGCCTGTTTGAAAACCACCGTCAGCAAGGCTTTCGTAGGTCATTAAGCGAGGCTCGCCTTTTGCTGTTTTCAAAATTAACTCGGTTGGTAAAATAGGTACTGATGAACCACCGGCTACAACGGCTTTTAATTTTTTACCATTACGAATACCACCGCAATACTCTTCACTGTAAATGAATTCTTCTACAGGCACACCTAATTCAATTTCATAAACACCCGGTTTATTAATATGTCCTGAGGCTGAAATTAATTTTGTTCCGGTTGATTTACCAATTCCAATTTTCGCATATTCTTCGCCGCCCATCATCACAATTGGGCATACAGCTGCTATGGTTTCTACATTGTTTACAACTGTTGGGCATCCCCATAAACCTGCAACGGCAGGAAAAGGTGGTTTAATGCGTGGATTTCCGCGCTTACCTTCTAGAGATTCTAATAGAGCAGTTTCTTCGCCACATATGTAAGCGCCACCACCTACTTGTACATGTAAATCTAAACTATAATTGGTACCTAATATATTTTTACCCAACCATCCTGCAGCATAAGCTTCGGCTATGGCAGTTTCTAAAATGCGTGCAACATAAAAATACTCACCTCTGATGTATATGTAAGAAAGATTTGCTCCAAGTGCATAAGAGGACGTAATCATGCCCTCAATTAAGGCATGTGGAATCTTTTCCATTAAGTAACGATCTTTAAATGTGCCCGGTTCAGACTCATCTGCATTACAAACCAAGTAACGTGGAACGCCTTCAGGTTTAGCAAGAAAACTCCATTTCATCCCTGTTGGAAATCCTGCGCCACCTCTACCACGTAAGCCAGATTTTTTAACCTCTTCGGTAACCTGGTCCGGTGTCATTGTTTTTAAAGCTTTTTCAACAGAAGCATAACCGCCGTGAGCAAGATACACATTCAGTGTTTCGATGCCCGGGACTTTATCGTTATGTATTAATAATTTTTTGCCCATTTGTTACAATGTATTTTTATAATCTAAATCAGTATAACTTCTTTGTTTGCCAACAGTTTTATACTCGTCCAAAATTTTATCTACTTTTTCGTATGTTAAGTTTTCATGAAAACTAGCACCACATTGTAGCATTGGCGCCGTACCACAACTACCTAAACACTCAGCTACTTTTAAAGTAAACATGCCATCTTTAGTAGTTTCTCCAACTTTTATACTTAATTTTTTCTCAATGTATTTTACAATATCTTCAGCACCACTTAGCCAGCATGATGATGTTTGACAAACCTCTAACACACATTTCCCAACAGGTTTTAAATTATACATTGTATAAAACGAAGCTACTTCAAATACCTCAATTGGTTTGATGTTTAAAATTGATGCAACATAATCCATAACTTCAGGACTCAACCAGCCGCCAAATTCAGCTTGTGCAACATGTAATACAGGCAGTAAAGCAGATTTTTGTTTACCTTGTGGGTAATGGCTAATAATAGTTTGCACTATTTTCATGGCCTCATCGCTAAACTTTATTTCAGCGCGTTTTGCTTTATTAAACTCTTGTGTTCCGTGTACTTGACTTCCCATTTTGTAAAATTTAAATTTTAAATGATAAATGATAAATGTAGGATATCAGTTTCTCATCTAAAATAGTTTCATTTTCAATTTAATTTAAAATTTATCATTTATCATTTTATTATGCGTCTAACTCTCCTGCAATTACATTCATACTACTCATGGTAATAATAGCGTCTGATAACATAATGCCTTTTACCATTTCAGGATATGCCTGGTAATAAATAAAGCAAGGGCGGCGGTAGTGCAATCTGAAAGGTGTTCTTCCTCCGTCACTTACCAAGTAAAATCCAAGTTCTCCATTACCGCCTTCTACGCAGTGGTATACTTCACCTTTAGGAACATCCATTTCACCCATTATAATTTTAAAATGGTAAATTAATGCTTCCATGTTATTGTAAACTTCCTCTTTTGGTGGCAAGAAGAAATCAGGCACATCAGCTTTAATTGGTTCATCTTTTGGCATATTCTTGATGGCCTGTCTGATGATCTCCAATGAGTTCCACATTTCGTGCTGACGAACCATAAAACGATCGTAAGTGTCACCACTTTGACCAATAGGTACGTCAAATATAAAATCTTGGTAAGATGAATATGGATTCATTACACGTACGTCATAATCAACTCCGGCAGCTCTTAAATTTGGCCCGGTGAAACTATAACTTAAAGCCATCTCTGCACTAATTGGTCCACAATTAATGGTGCGATCCATAAAGATTTTATTTCGTTCCAATAAATTGGCAAATTCTTTAAGTGCTTTTGGATAATTTTCTACAAAATGATTTATTCTATCCCACGTTTCTTTTGACCATTCTTTTTCGAAACCTCCAATACGTCCGATATTAGTTGTTAAGCGTGCTCCACAAATACTTTCATATATTTCATAAATCTTTTCTCTCCATTGAAAAATGTAAAGAAACCCTGTCATAGCACCGGTATCAACACCAATAACTGAATTACAGATTAAGTGATCGGCAATACGCGCCAACTCCATGATGATAACACGCATGTAGTCTACTCTTTTGGGAACCTTGCAAGCAATTAATTTTTCAACAGTCATATCCCAACCCATGTTATTGATTGGTGATGAACAGTAATTTAAGCGATCGGTAATGGGTCTGATTTGGTTATAAGGCCTGCGCTCTGAGAGTTTTTCAAATGCACGGTGAATATAACCAACAGTAGGCTCAGCTTCATGAATAATTTCACCATCCATTTTAAGGATGTTTTGAAAAATCCCGTGTGTTGCCGGGTGAGTAGGGCCAAGATTAAGGGTAGAGTACTCCTTTTCTTCAACAAAGTCGTTATTTGAATGGTTAGAATTATTTTCTTTTTTACTCATTTTAAATATGTTTTTAGTTTTTAATGGTTCAACACAAAAACTGTTTTAGCGTCCAAACATTTTATCGTCTTTATCATCTCTAGTTTGGTCTTCCAACGGGAATTCCTTTCTCAATGGAAAAATATCCATTTCATCAACATTCAATATTCGTTTTAATTTAGGATGTCCTTTAAATCGAACACCAAAAAAATCATAAGTTTCACGTTCCATCCAATTAGCTGCAGGCCATAAATCAGTAGCTGTTGGGATTTCAGGTTTATTGATATCAAAATAGGTTTTAACACGAATGCGTGTGTTTAGTAACATATTGTGTAAGTGATAAATAACACCTAATTGTTTTTCATCCTCTGATTGAATACCGGTTAAGTCGGTTAAAAAATGAAAATTTAACTCGGGATCTTGCTTTAAAAATTCAAGTACCTGATGAATTTCTTCTTTTTTAATATAAAATACTGGAAAATCGTAACTCAATTCTGATTTTTCAATAGCCTCCGGAAACTTTGCTGTTATTGCTATTTTAACTTTTTCTAATAATTCCATTTTAATTTAGGATTTAAAATTTAAGATTTAAGATTTTTACTTCTCATTTCTAAAATCTGAATTCTGACTTATTATTTATTCCATTCCGTAGCTATTCAACAATTTTTTATATTCAGGGGAATCTCTTCTTCTTAAACTTTCATTTTTAGCAAGTTCTTGAATTTTTAAAACACCATCAATTATTTGTTCAGGACGTGGCGGACAGCCCGGCACATAAACATCCACCGGAATGATTCTGTCGATTCCTTGTAAAACGGAGTAAGTGTCAAAAATACCACCACTGCTGGCGCAAGCACCAACCGATAGTACCCACTTTGGCTCAGCCATTTGCTCATAAACCTGACGTAATGTTGGCCCCATTTTTTTAGCTATGGTACCCATTACCATCAGCATATCAGCTTGTCTTGGACTAAAACTTAATCTTTCACTCCCAAATCTTGCTAAATCATAATTACTGGCCATAGTAGCCATGAACTCTATACCACAACACGAAGTGGCAAATGGCAGAGGCCATAGTGAGTTGGCTCGAGCTAAACCTATAACGTCTTCTAATTTGGTTGCGAAAAAACCAGGACCTTCAATTCCCTGAGGGCTTTTGGCCATTTCTAGTTTTGTTCTCTTTGTTAAATCTTTCATTTGAATAATGTGTTTTCTAAATAAACAATGTTTTACTCTTCATGTTTAATTGCCTTTTTAGATAGCATGTAATAAAAACCTACAAGTAGTAAAATAATGAATGAAAAAACCTCTACAACTCCCACCATGCCTAATTCTTTAAAATTAACAGCCCATGGGTACATAAAAATAACTTCGATATCGAATAACACGAAAATGATGGCCACTAAAAAGTATTTAATGGCAAAAGGAACGCGGGCGTTACCCTGGCTTTCGATACCGCACTCAAAGGTGTCAAGCTTTATTTTAGATTTTTTTTTGGGACCTAATGCATGAGAGGCAACCATGGTTGTTACAACAAAGCCAAGCGCCACAAGAAACATTAGTAAAATTGGTAAAAACTGCGAAGGTGATGAAAAAGTATCCATAAAAAAACTGTTGTAGTTTAGACTGTAAGATTAGCGATTTTTAAACGAATCTTCAAACAAAACAGACTAAAAAATACAACAGTTTTAATGGAAGTATATTATTTAGAATAATTCTAAATTAAGATTTGATGACCTTATAAATTCCGGTTTTATTTTCTGAATTAATCTTTAAGAAATAAACACCTGAAGCAAGATCTTCAATATTTAACTGGGCTGTATTGCCAATCAATTTCAATGTTCCCATTTTAATAGTTTGGCCATTTACAGCAGTAATTGAGTAATTGATATTCTGGTAATTTTTATCCAATTTAATTTGTAATTTATCCTTGCTAGGAATTGGGCTTACCTGTGAATTAATAAAATTACCTGAATTTTGAACAACTGAGGCTGCAATGTATTCAAACGAAGAAGAGGAACTAACACAACCTCCATTGTTAACCCAAACACTATAAAAGCCATCAACTGTTGGCGTTAAGGTGCTGGCAGTTTCGCCGGGAATAGGACTGCCATTTAAATACCATTGGTAACCACTTGCAATTACAGTTGTTGTTAATGCGTTACCAACCAACACAATAGTTGGTGTAGATGGCATTGAATTTATTGTAACACTTGATGAACCCGTTGTAACACATGCGCCGTTATAAACAGTAAAGTTGTATGATGCGTTGGTTGGTGTTAAAACTGTAATATTTATGCCTAATTGTCCTGTTTGCCATTGTACTAAACTTCCATTAGTAATAACGCCTATGTTAGCGTTAAATCCGGCACATACAGAGGCATTTATTGGTGATATGGTTGCCGGGCTGACAACTGAAACAGTAGTAGTATATGGTGTGCTTGGTCCGTTAACATTGGTAGAAATTAAACTTACCGTATAAATGCCTGTTGATGGAAAAGTTACACTTGGATTTTGATTGGTAGATACGGATGGCGTACCTCCGCTAAATGTCCAACTCCATGAATTAGGTGTATTCCCGGACATATCATTAAACTGGAGTGGTGTGCCTACACAACCACTGCTAAATGCTGTATTAAATGCAGCTACAGGCACAGCAGTTGGATTTGAATACAAATTAGTTTCCCAAACGCCTCTTGAATAAGTTGCTGCTCTTAATTTACCGGTAGGATAATAAATCTCTAAATCACTAACTTCTATGTTTGGTAAGCCTTGATTGTATGGCATCCAGCTTAACATGCTTCCATCGCGATAAAATACGCCGTTATCTGTTCCAACATAGAGGGCATCATTTGAGTTATTTGTATGAACTATTGATTGAACCGGGAGATTCGGAATACCGGATGAATAATTAGACCAAGTAGCACCGCCATCTATTGAGCGAAACACTTTATTGCCGGACGAATAGCCTGATAAGGTAACAAAAACAGTATTTTCATTTAAGTTGCTAACGGTTACATCAGATATATTACCAGAACTTACAGGGATTGAGCCAACAACATTACTCCAGGTTGTTCCACCATTAATAGTTTTGTATACACCACTGTTAGAAGTGACGTAAATTACATTTGTATTACTTGGTGCGATTTTAATTCGATCGATGTTGGTTCCAATGTTCCCTAATTGTGTCCAACTTGAGCCTTGATTCGTAGAGCGATAAATTTGTTTGTACCCGCAATAGTAAGTATTTTGTTGAGTCGGGTGTTGCACTATTGGCGCTATCCAAGGCGCGTTAGCAGAAGTTTGCGCCGGCAAACCGCTTACAATGTTAGTCCAGGAGCTTCCTCCATTTGTAGAACGCTGAAAATCACCATAAATATATGATGCGATAATAGTATTGTTATTTCCCCAGTCAATAAAACAAGCAGCACCATCACCTCCATAAATTTGACTCCAACTGGTACCGTTTAGTAAATTGGTGCCATTGTCTTGATGTCCTGTAACAATCCTACTGGCTGAGGAAGCTGATAATCCTAACTCATAAATTTGAGCAATATTCATATTACCATTAATGGTTGTCCAGGTTGCTCCGCTATTTGTGGTTCTTGCTATTCCACCATCAGTTCCAAGGTAACAAACAGTTCCGCTTAAGTATTTAACGCTATGTAAATCAGCATGCACATATGGTTTGCCGCCGCCACCATACCAATGAGTATTTAGTACCCATGTGCTTCCACCATTGGTTGATTTCCATGTGTTAACACCACCAACTATTATTTCGTTGGAGTTGGTTGGGGAAGCATCAATAGCAATATCATACCAACCTTGACCACCGGAACCACTTCCATTTGTACTCCAATCAAAAATATTAGGACTTGTACTCATAGTTGTAAATGAAGAAGCGGAATTAACTGAGCGATAAAGGCCACCAAAACCATTATCACTACTGCGGCTGGCCAATACATAAAGTACATTAGGATTAGCTGGTGTAACAGCTAAACTTAATCTATTTGCTGCAGTAGCTGGATTAAATGTTGTATTTGTATAAGTTAAACCGCCATTGGTTGAAACCCTCACGCCAGCAGCTGTAGCAGCATAAACTGTATTTGGGTCTCCAGGCTTGTACTCTGCATCAACAAAACTACCGCTGCCGGTTATACTCCAAGTTACTGCACCATCGCTGGTATAATACATTCCTACACTTGTAGCGGCTATCATTATATCAGGATTTGAAGGATTAATTAGTAAACGATAGATTCTTCTTTGTTGAGATGGTGTCCACGTTAAGCCTGTAACCGCCCAGGTTAAACCACCATCAGTCGATTTAAAAACTCCTGTTGAATGTGTATCACCTGCATCTTTATCACCAGTTGAAATAAATAGTGTGTTCGTTGAACTAGGGTGTATGGCAATGTCTGAAACTCCACAAGACGCAAAGTAATCTGTTGTAGTTGTATATGATACGCCACCGTTGTTGCTCATCCAGAAGCCACCCGCAGCCGCTCCTGCATAAATTAGATTGGTATTTGTAGGAACAACTCTAACACATTGTATTCTGCCGGCATCTCCACCTGTCGGAGAGCCAAATGGGCCTAAGGGTGTCCAGTTTGCAGTGGTAGCAATTACAACCGCAGAGCTATTATTATTGGTTTTTCCTATTTGATTTACACCAATCTCGGCAATATAATTTTGATAAGCTAAACCACGCGTTGCTAATTTCATGTTGCCGCTTGGATAAACTCGTGGTTCCATAAACCATTGCCAGCGCTTAAAAGCTTTATAACCCTTTCCTCTTTCATATGGGCGATCCTTCCAATAATTATCAAATTCAGCAACGATGTCGTAGAAATTTGCCGTGGAATCAGTCATCATATCCACCCATTTTTGTGCGTTTGAGTTAAGTGTAAATGACACTAATATCCCAAGTAACCAACTTTTTTTCATTTTATAGTATGCTTATTAGTACAAATTTAGTCATTTACAAGCGTTATAACTTACCGTTTATCAAAAAAATAATCTATAGAATGATAACTAAATTAAACAAAATCAACGAGTTTAAATATTCATCGTTAAACAAGTTTATGATTACTATAATTAAAAATAAAACTAAATGAGCGCGATAATTAAGTTATTTCTTCATTAATTCTTCTAAGTTAAGAACTAACTCATTTAAATTAACTTGTTGTTCTGCAAAAATTTCCTTCTTTTTGTTTTTGAAATAGGTTGCCGGAATGGCTCCTGTCCATTCAGTACTAATTTTGTTAATATAATCATTCCCGTTTACCTCATCTAAAACAACTACCTCACATTTCACTTTGTTTTTTATAAGAAACGGATTTACTTTTTTTTCGATGTCCTCTTTAAAGTCAAGAGAGACTAAAATAACTTTTACCAAATTTCTGTCTTGTTTTAGAAGGCTGTCAAAAGCCGGAAGTTCTTTGACGCAAGGCTTACACCATGTTGCCCAAAAATTAACAACATAGGTAGTATCTTTGTTTTTTAGGCGGTTTAATAAGTCATTAATTTTATAAACACCTGCAACTTTTTGAGCAAAAGTAATTTGGGCAATTAAAATGATAATTAATACTAACCTATAATTACTTTTTTGTAAACTCATAATATTGTTTTAATAAATTAATGTCTATAATTAACCGGTTGATTTCAGCAGTATCGGTGCCGTCGTAAAATCCTCTTATTCTTTTTTCTCTGTCAACTAAGGCAAAGTTTTGGGTATGAATAAAATCTTCATCACTACCGTCTCCGGTTTCGTTATTCAACAAATAAGATTGTCGCGCCATTTTATAAAGTTCCCTTTTACTTCCTGTTAAAAATTGCCATTGATTGTTTTTTACGCCATGCAAATCAGCATACGCTTTCAAGACTTTGCTTGAATCTACTTCAGGATCGACAGTGTGCGAGACGATAAAAACTGAAGTATCATTCAAAAAAGTATTATACACTTTTTCTAAATTCTTATTCATTATGGGGCATATAGATTGACAGGTTGTGAAAAAAAACTCAGTTACATAAATTTTATTTTGTAAATATTTGTCTGTTATTATCTGATTATTTTGATTTGTAAAGCTAAATGCCGACACTGTATGGAAAATAGTATCTTTTTTGGTTGAATAATTTTTTGGCCCAAACACAGCCAATTCACGTAAAGGCTGATTTTGTTTTTTTTGAATAAAATAAAACAAAACTAAGGCTAGAGGAAAGATCAAGAGTAAGAAAGAATACTTAATTTTGTTTATCATATAGTTAGCAAATTTAATCATAAAAATAATATGGCATTCTTTACTAAAAAAGCAACAGGCGAATTAGAATTAGGTTTTGGCAAAAAGGCTTATTCTAGTAACAGTCGTTTCCTAAATGAAGATGGTTCTGTTAACATTAAAAGAACCGGTATGGGAATGGAAAATATAGATTTTTATAACTGGTTAATTACTACATCAAGTTTTAATTTAGCAGTTGTAATTTTAACCGGATACATTTTGGTTAATTTTGTATTTGCTGTAGGATATTATTTGGTTGGTCCGGAAAACTTCGGCGGGATTACTGCTGTTACTGAAATGGGTAAGTTTTTTAATTTATTCTTTTTCAGCGCCCAAACATTAACAACTTTAGGTTATGGGCACATGCATCCTATAAGTAATTCTGCAAGTGTTATAGCAGCTTTAGAATCTCTTTTGGGCTTAATGAGTTTTGCATTGGCCACAGGCGTTTTGTATGGGCGATTTTCAAGACCAAAGGCTGACTTGCTTTATAGTGAAAAAATTGTTGTTGCGCCATATGATGATATTAATGGTTTAATGTTTAGAATCGCGAACAAAAAACAATATGAACTAATCGAATTAGAGGCGAATATTGTCATTTCCTTTATTAATCCAATCAGTGGTAAAAGGGAGTTTGAGCGCCTGAACCTTGAGGTAAGCCGGATTAATTTTATCCCTCTAAGTTGGACAATTGTTCATCCGATTGACAATAATAGTCCTGTGTTTGGCTGGAGGGAAGAAGATTATTCTAGGAATCACGCTGAGGTAATTATTTTGATAAGAGCGATTAATGATACATTTTCTCAAACGGTATACAGCAGAAAATCCTATAAGGCGCATGAACTTATATTTGGTGCAAAATTTAATCCTTTACCAACAAATCAAAATAAACAGGGGAAAATAAGAGTTTCTGTGACGGATATACATAAATATGATATTGTAAAATTAAATGAAGTTGTATAAACTTTTTCTATTAGGAACTTTAATTAATGTCACTAATATTAATGTGGCTCAAAATACTTTTGCGCAAGTAAAAACATTTTACATTAAAGAAAAATTAAACACAGATTATTGTTTTTAAATTGATTTTCGGAACATCCCGGCAAGCATAGATTTTACAAACGCTTATAAACGTTTAATCGTCCTACATAACTACGGTTAAGTTCCGGAATCAGCAATTTACCCTTCGCATTTACCCTTAGGGTGGAGTATGGGTTGCCCGGTTGTTTCCAACAAGAGCATGTTTAAAGTTGACTCACTTTTAAAAAAATCAAAGCTGCCTACTTTGCTGTGGATTTATAAATAGTAAGTTACAACGGTTTGAAACCTAAGCGTCTCTTTTTTTCAGCCAAGTAGTAACGGCTGGAGCTAGCTCTTTTTGCGACTTACTTCCCACAAAAACACCAATATGCCCACCTTTAAAACTGTACAACTCTTTGTCTTTACTACCAACTAGGTCATTTAAAGGAGTTGTAGCTGCCGGAGGAACCAAGTGATCTTCTGTTGCATAGATGTTAAGTAAGTTTGCGGTTAAGTTTTTTAAATTCACTTTTTTCCCTCCAACTTCTAATTCACCTTTTACTAATTTATTTTGTTGATATAAATCTTTCATGAATTGCCTATAGCACTCTCCTGCCTGATCAGGGCTTTCAGAGATCCATTTTTCCATTCGGAGAAAATTCAACAATTTATCTTTATCATCAATACTGGCGCTAAGGGCTTGTTGTTTTTGAACTTTCATCATCGGTTTCAACATGTCGAAGCCTTGATTTAAAAAATCACCAGGAATTAAGCCGTCATTTGCTTCAACCAGCTTATCAAAGTCCATGTCTTTGCTCCATTTAAAAAGTAATCCGTCATTGGTGCTAAAATCAATGGGGGTTACATGAGTAACCAAATTTTTTACCTTGCCGGGGTATAACGACGCATAAATTACACTGAGTGTTCCGCCTTGGCAAATACTTAAAATGTTTAGTTTTTCAATGCGGTGTTTTTTGCGGATAAAATCTACGCAATTATTGATGTAGCCGCTAACATAATCATCAATTGAAAGATATTTATCGCTTTTTGAAGGATAACCCCAGTCTATCAGATAAACATCCAAACCCGCATTCAATAAATTTTTGATATAACTCCTGTCTGGCTGAATATCTAACATTTTGTAAGTATTAACTAGTGCGTATACTATCAAAACGGGTGTTTTATATGTAGCTTCTGTATCTCTATCATAACGATAAAGTTTTAACTTATCCTCAGCGTATACTTCTGTTTTTGGACTTGTAGCAATGTCTATTTCATTTATTTCATTTAGTGTTTCATAACTTTTGATTATTTTATGGCTCATGTCAGCCATTTCCTTTAAGATATTTATTTCCATAGCATGTAATTTATAATTTAAATTGTTCTAATTGTTCATTGATTGTATTAAGCATGGTTGTGAAAAATTTATATCTTAATTTTTCACTTACTCCGCTTATTAAAGTACTTTTTTTCTCAAGATTTTTTAGCCAATGTTCTGTTTCTTCACAAAACTGTGGATTGGCTGTTGCAAGTGAGTTCATCGTGTTAAATGAAATATATGATATTTTAGAATTATCATATAGCACATAAATACAATTTGTGCCCAGCACCACTTCACTGCAATAGAAGTAAAAGGTCTCTTCTTTGTCGCTTTTATTTTTGCGCGCATCTGTTGCATTCGCAAAAATAAGTTCAATCATTAGTTTGTACTCGGTAAGTATTTCAAAAGCTTGTGTTTTGGTGATAATGCCGCTTTCGAAGTAAAACTGGATTTGTTTAATGCCTGTTTGAATGGTTTCATTGGTCCAAATCTCAACACTTGGTATGTTTAAATATTCTTCAAAACAATCGCGAGCTATTTTTACAATATCTTCATCAACTAAATTAAATTTGAATTTTTCATTTTGGAATTCTTGTAAATTTAATACGCTGCGTTGCCAATAAAACAATTTGAATTCAGTTAATTTTTTTGAAAAGAACGAATAAAAAATCGGCATTTCTTCGGCAACATAGTAGAGCTTTTTGTTTTGAGCTTTAGATAAAATCCTTAACTGACCTAATAAGTCTTCAAGATACTTTTTAAAGTTTTCTTTACTGTCTGTCAATTTTGTGTAGCTAAATGTAACTCTGTTATTTAAGTTACCAAATACTTCATCAACACTTATGGGATATTTTTGAGTGATGGTATAAACTTCTTCTATCGTTAATTCAGTTTCACCGCGCATGCGCCTGTACGCACTATCAATGCTCACTCCAAGTAAATCAGCAATCTCGTCGGCAATGGCAAGGCTTTCGGGCAAAACTTCTTTTAACTTTGTAAAAAAAAGATTCTGAATCTTAAGCTTGGTTGCAGTTGGAGTAGGGCTGGTTTTCTTTTGCATATTTCAAAGTAAATTTACTGTTTAATTGCAAAAACTCCAAAAAACGCAGCGGCTTGTTGCAAAAAATAATAATTTGGTAATCAAATTAAATGGTAGAGTTGATTAAAATCGAAAATCACAACGATTAAACTTTAGTAATCAAATTTCAATAAGTTACTTCAATTTTTACTTCTTAGTTTTGCTAAAAAAACACGATGAACAAATTACCAAAACAATTAGTTTATTTAAGAGTTGTGATTAGTGTTGTTTTAATACTGGCTAGCTTTTTAAATTATGAATCTCCTAAAGTACTGATGGGCCTTATTTGCGTTGCATTTTTAAGCGATGTTTTTGATGGTATTGTTGCTAGAAAATATAATTGTAGCACCGAAAAACTTCGTCAAATGGATAGTCGCGCAGACAGTTTTTTTTGGTTGAGTGTTTGTATAGTGCTTATTAGGTTTTATCCGGAGTTTATTTCGCACAATAAGTTAAAACTTTTTATATTGATTTGTTCTGAAATAGCAATTCAGGTGTTTGCTTACCTGAAGTATGGAAAAAGTTTAGCTCTGCATACGTATAGTGCTAAACTTTGGGCTGTGCTTTTATTCTTTAGTGTATTATGTGTAATTGCTAAATATAAAACGCAATTGATATTTGATTTCGCCTTTTATTGGGGTTTAATTAGTCAAATCGAAGTGTTGGTTATTTTACTAAGTCAAAAGAAGTTCTTAGTCGACGTCAAAAGTTTATTCAGTTTAAAGCGAGATTAGTTCTCCATTTTAATAATTTCGCCGTTAACGAAAGTAAAGAATGATGTCACTGTTGTGTTTCTCGTATTAAGATATTGTGTATAATCTTCTGTAAAATCCATTCTGTGCTTTATCGTTAGTGTGTAATTGGAATATAATTCCATTAACAATTCACAGGATTCTCTAATTGCAAACTCACCACTAATTCCAGCTGTAACGTAGTCTGCCAATTGATTTTGAAATACAAATTGATTAAAAGAAGGATTGTTTTTACGTGGGATAAAAATTCTAATACCGCAAATACGAGCAACGCTTAAGTCTAAAACATCATCAAAAAAATAGGCAATTTGCTGAGGTTGAATGTTGTTTTGTTGACAAATGTAGTTAATGGCATTTAACTTATTAGCAAATTTGTAAAAAGAGTAATTAAAGTGTTCTCTATTACAAAACCAAAAAGCACTTTCGTTTTTTTCACCACTAATGATAGCAGTAATGGGTAGTTGTTTTTTGTTTAAGAAATGACTAAAGCGAAGGAGGTTTGTTCCCATGCTATCAATTTCGTTAAAATTACTGCTTCCGCCGCCTGATTTTTCACCGGAATTAAATACACCGTCCCAGTCAAAAACAAAAGCTTTAACATCCCTTAATTTTTGTTGCAATAAATCTTCTGAGGTCAGAAATTTTCCACCAATAGTTGTATACTTTTCGGTGACGCCGCCCATCCTTACGATTTAAGATCTTGAATATCCAACATGCCAACCGGTTTACCATTATCAGTCACAACAATCGTGTCAACGTTAGTTTTTTTAAACAAACTATTTGCTTCGTTTAACAATACATTGCCCTCAATTGTAATTGGTTCTCTGTATTCAAGATCAGATAATTTTTTGTTTAGAATATCTTTTCCTTTATCACTTAATAATTTACGCAAACTTCCATCAGTAAAAACACCTTTAATGCTACCGTCGTTTTTAACAACTGTAATTGCACCAAAATTAAATTCAGTTAGTTTAACAAGCGCATCGGTAATGTTTGTGTCTTCCGAAACAATTGGATTAACGCCATTTATAGCTTCTTTTACTTTAACCATCATTAAACGGGTATCCATAATGAACTGATCGGTACCAACAGTAGTAAAATTATTTTCAGTTAATTGTTTTAAAATTTTTAATGGAACTGTAATCGTGTGAACTCCAATATTAATAGCATTTCTAACATGTTCGGTTGTTCTAACAGATGAGAACATTACTTTTGTATCATATCCATATAAATCAACTGCATCTACAATTTGTTGAACAAGTGCTAACGCGTCATGCCCTTGGTCTTGCAATCTGCCAACAAGCGGACAAACATATGTAGCCCCCGCCTGCATAGCCATGTAGGCTTGTTGTAAAGTGTAAACTAAGTGAACATTAACAAGATATCCTTTGTCTCTTAATAATTTACAAGCTCTAACGCCTTCTAAGCTAACCGGTATTTTGAAAACGGTTTTGGTTGGGTCAAGCCCAAGTTTAATTTGTCTTTCCGCTTCTGCTAATACTTCTTCTGCTGTATTCCCTAATGCCTCAATTTGTAAAACCGGCACTATTTTGCTAAGTTTCACAATGGTGCCATCAATATCCGTAATACCTTCCTTCTGCATGAAGGTTGGTGTAGTTGTTAAACCATTCAAAAATCCGAGTTTAAATCCTTCTTCAATTTCTTTCAGGTTGGCACTATCTAAATACAATTCCATGTTTAAAATTTTAAAACGTAAAGAAACAAAAAAAAAGTGAGATAATTGATTTAAGAATTAAGGAAAGATTTAACTTTAAAATCTGTTATTCAACCACATGTAAATAACCCTTTAACAAGCGTTTCTTTACACCATCTAGCCTTGGTTCAAATACTTCGCAAACGTAAAAAAATGCACCTTGACTAACGCGTTGATTACTTAATTGACTTACACAATCCCATTTAAAGTAAGGGTCTTTTGTTTCGTAAACCAAGCCTCCCCATCTATCCCAAATTTGTAAATTAATTTCCTTAATTTGCCTTACTCTAACAGCCTTGTAAAAATCATTAACGCCATCACCATTTACGGTTACGATGTTTGGTAACTCAAAAATAGGGCAGTTATCAGTGCAAAACTCAGTACCGGATGGGCTAACATTTAACCGTTTATCAACCGCCGCTACTTTATAACAGCCAGAAATAAAACCATTATTATCGTTTACATACGCAGTGGTATTGAACGGAAATGAATCAACGAGGGCATAGTCTGCATCTTTTGTTTCTTTGTAGTACAACAAATATTTATAAATATCATCACTTCCAGGACATTGGGTTATAACATCTGTCCAATCGATACGCAAAAAACCTTTATCACAATCAACTGTAGGTGAGATAGTTGGGGTACATGGTGGTGTTAAATCTATTGCTGTTGCACAAACCTCCTGAGAAAAATTAAGTAATGGACGAGGTAAAGAAACATCTGAATATTGACCTTCAGCTAAGATTTTATAACAATATGTGCTGTCATTCTTAACGTCAATATTATCGGAATAGCTTGTTAAAGTAGTAGTGGCAATAATACTAAATGTACTCTGTGCCGGTTTGCGCTTATAGATGGTATATTTATAATTTATCCACGGTGTTGTGCTCTGCCAACTTAAGTCCATTCTCCTGTCGTTAGGACTTAAAGTGAGGAAAACAGAGGTGGCTCTTTGTGAATTCCCAACAGTAACTGTTCCGGCAACAAATTCAATCAAATATGAACTGCCTTCTCCAACTGTATTAATGTTGCTATGCGTATATGCACTTGTTGTAGTGCCGGTTGTTGGTAATAAGTGAAAGCTTGGTTGTGTAACAGTATAGATTGTTGTAAATACTGATTGAGAATTATAACGATGCTTTAGATTGAAGGTGTATGGGCCCGGATAAATCAATGTGTCAAAATTGGCAGCGTTTGCGAGCGGTTTTACCCACTTTACATTCATAACACCGGTTGTTGTTGAAGTAGTTCCAACATCAACATGTGTAATAATTGGAACATCTTTTTTTAACCTGGTACATGATTCAGTGCTTGCAAAACTCTGAGAGCCATCGGTATATAATGCAATAACTATGTAACTGTAATCCTGACCAACAACTAAACCATTGCCATTATTATTATCTAAAAATGTTGTAATTCCAGAATTTGTTGTGCCAATTTGAACGTAACCACTTGTTGGCTCTACTCCCATTTTACATGGTGTATAAGTAAAAGTACCGCACTCATTTTTTCTATAAATTTTATATTGAATTAAAGGATTAGATTGCGGATTACAAGGACTTGGTTGCCATGTGAGAGTGATGGCAGAACCTAATGGCAGTGCAGATAGGCCTGTTAGTCTTGGCGGAACCACTTTAACTCCAAAGGTAGTAAAATGTACTAATTTAATTGGTGTACCATTATCAGTTGCTTTTAGAGTGCTTAAGTAAGGCTGCTGTCTTATGTGATTACAAGTAGTTTGCCAATTAAAAATCCCATTTATAACAGTATTAGCTGTAAATGAAGTACTACTTAAATTAGCAATAGGAGAAACAGATGAAAATGCCCCTCCTTGTCCTTCTAATTTTATTATTTGGCCATTATTGGGGTCAGTAACCGTAAAGGGTTCTTCAACTTGAATACCGGCTTCAACGCAGGTTTCGGTGCTTATACTTATCAAGGGTGGTTGATTGGAAACACAATTTCCAACAACCACTTGCATGTCTCTCATCACGTAGCCTACTAGTTCATAGGTTTTATTGTCAGTTGTTTTTCGCCACTCTCTTACAATGAAAGCTAAGTTATATTCACCTTGAAGTTGAGGCGTGCACCAACTTAAAGTACCACCAACTGCGTCTATGCCATAAAAACCGCCCCCTGTTGCAGGAAACGTATACCCCTGAACGGTGTTTCCATCCTGACCTCTGCTGGTTGTAATTTCATAACTTAAGCTATCTCCGTCCGGATCAAAAGCACCGGGGTTATGATAAAAACAGACATTCGTACATGCTTTATCGATTGGTGGAAAATTAAAAACCGGAGAGGAATTCGCACCTCTGAAAGGTGTAATAATTAGTAAGGACTCAATATAAAAAGGTTTATCTATTGAATTTGGTATGTTTATAACACCACCATTTCTATTTGGGTCATATGATTTAACTAAATAATTTCCGGGGCCGGGGTATGTGTGAATAATTGTATAAATATTTCTTTTAACTATAAAACCGGGGTCGTTTAATATGATTTCTCCACAATTAGCACAGCTGTTGCCGCATAGCGCTGAGCCGCCGTTAATTCTTGGCGCAACACCCTTAGTGCCATCCCCAAAATCAAGAGTATCTACACATCTGTCGGCAATATTTGACCCATCATTGGTATACTTAATTATAGTAAATGAATAAGTATAAACTTGCACTGTTACGCCACCAACTTGCGAAGTGTAAGGAGCAATTCGTTTGTATAAAATCTCTCCTGCTCTATTATGGGTTGCCTTTAAAAACGCCAAAGGCATAATTAGCAACAGTATGAGTAAGGCTTTGTGAGGTTTCATTTCAATAAAATTACGACATTTTTTTATACATGGCAACATTTTAGCTATTTTTATGGCATTTGCATAACACGATAAGTTTATATACGGATGGAGCTTGTTCGGGTAATCCCGGTCCCGGTGGTTACGGATTAGTTTTACTTTTTAATGGCCATAGGAAGGAAATGAGTCAAGGTTTCCGAAAAACAACAAATAATCGCATGGAATTGTTGTCGGTAATTGTTGGTTTGGAAACAATAAAGCAAAAAGAATTAAGTGTGCTTATATACTCAGATAGCAAATACGTGGTAGAGGCTATTAATCAAAAATGGGTATTTGGTTGGGTTAAAAAGGAATTTAAAGGTAAGGCCAATGCAGATTTGTGGGTGCGTTTTTTAAAAATTTATAATCAAAATAAACATCAATTTATCTGGGTCAAAGGTCATGCCACTAATATTGAAAATAACCGCTGCGATGAATTGGCGGTAGCTGCCAGTAAATCGGCGCAATTATCTGTCGACGAATGGTACGAACAAAACAAGGAGGGCTGACTTAAACTATTTAGTTGAAATCCTTTTAAGATTTTTTATAGATTCAGGCACTTTAAAGATCATTGGGAATCTTTCTACCTTAACACTACTACTATCTAAACCAAAAGCTTTTGCTTCACTTAAACTCAAATGCTTTAAGAAGTAATAAATCTCTAAAATAACTTTTCTGAAAAAAGGCATATCATTATCGTAGCTTAAATATTTTTCTACCACTACAAATTTAAAATCGCCGCTGATGTTATTTTTCTGCAAAGATTCATAACGGCTTCGGATGTCAACTTCTTTGTTTTCTACTAAATCTTCAACTACTTTTCTAAACATTAAATTGATTTTTGGTGCCACTCTAAAACCTAATTTAAAATCAACCCTAATGATATCATCTTCAGCAATATGATCTACTTTATATTCCATTCGATATGGCTCATCCATCACATCTACATGTACGAACCAATATATATCTGCACGTTTTGGTCGTCTTTGAAGGATAGAGTGAATGATTTTTTGTTCTATAAGTTTAGTATCATTTACTGAGGTTAAATAAACTAAGTGTGTGGCATATTTCGGGATGGATTCATCTCTACTTAAATCAATTAAAAATTGTTTGTAATCATTTAAAGCTACTACATCAGTATATTTCATTCTAATTTTTTTGGCTAAAAACCAAACGGTCATAACTAACATGAGCGTACCTGCAATGACTAGGGTTATCCATCCGCCGTGTGTAAATTTATCCATATTGGCGTAGAAGAAGGATAGTTCAATAATTGCATAAATGGTAATTATTGTTACGATGAAAATATAATTATATCGCTTAATGTGCATGTAGAAATTCAACAAAACAGTTGTCATCATCATACACAATACAATTGCAAGGCCATACGCAGCTTCCATAGCTCCGGATTCCCTGAAATAGAGCACAACGCCAATACAGCCGAGCAAGAGCATAGTATTTAACGAGGGAATGTAAAGTTGCCCTTTTTCATCACTTGGGTATTTTACTCGCACTTTGGGCCATAGGTTAAGTCGCATCGCCTCATTGATTAAGGTAAATGAACCAGAAATTAAAGCTTGCGAAGCAATAACAGCGGCACTAGTTGCAATAATAATTCCCGGAATGATAAACCAATGAGGCATTATTTCATAAAAAGGATTTGCGCCATTTAAGGATTTGCCTTCGTTACTAATTAACCAAGCTCCTTGTCCAAAATAATTTAAAACCAACATTGTTTTTACATAAAACCAGCTAACTCGTATATTCTTTTTCCCACAATGCCCCAAATCACTGTACAAAGCTTCTGCTCCGGTTGTACATAAAAACACTGCTCCTAAAATTAGCATACCGCTTGGGTGAGTTTGAAGTAATTTGTATGTGTAATATGGATTTAATGCAGAGAAAATTGATAAGTTACATACCATTTTACTTATACCAAGAATGCCTAACATGGTGAACCAAATAAACATAATAGGTCCGAAGGCACGTCCGATGAACTTGGTTCCAAAACGTTGTATAAAAAAGAGCGCCGTAATGATAGCAATAACGTATGGAACAGTGTTGAGTGTTGGATAATTTTTTTTCAAACCTTCAATGGCAGAGCTAACAGATATAGGAGGCGTGATAATGCCGTCGGCAAGTAATGCACTCCCGCCAATAATGGCTGGAACTATTAACCATTTGTATTTACTTCGTTTAACCAGTGTGTACAATGAAAAAATACCACCTTCACCTTTGTTATCAGCACGCAATGTAAGCACAACGTATTTAATTGTTGTTTGAAGCGTTAAAGTCCAAAAAATGGCACTAATAGCTCCTTTAACTAAATCAGGGTTTATTGGCCCATCGCCAACTATGGCTTTTAAAACATATAATGGAGAAGTTCCAATATCACCATAAATTATACCGAGTGTAACCAGTAGGCCGCCAAAGGTGATTTTGTTGAGCGAGCCATGTTGATGATTTCCCATTTTGGGTGTTGTTTAAAACAAGGTTCAAAATTAAGTAAAAAAGAAACATCACATGATTAATTTTTTGGAACGCATGTTATTTAGACGAACGAGAAGAGTTTATAGTTAATCTCCTTGAAATTAATTATTAGTGCATAAATTCAAACGAATAACGTTATAATTTACAGCCAAAATTTTATTTAAAACAGTTCTAAATAACCAATACGGATCAATGCTAGGCTATGATTTACAGGATTCTTTAGTTTTAAATTTTGAAAAACAATTAATCAACTAAAAAAAAACCACCAGATATATAAACAAGCATTTGGCAATGATTGTTAAACTACTAAATTTGCAAAGCTTTAATTAACAAGCTTTAGTTTAAATTAGTTATGAGTAAAAAAGGTTTTCTTAATTCGTCAATTGGCAAAAAATTAGTAATGGGTTTAACGGGGTTATTTTTAATCTCATTCTTAATCGTCCATGTAAGTATTAATGCTTGTATTTTTATTCCGGATAATGGTGAAACCTTTAATGCTGCCGCCCATTTCATGGCAACCAATCCTGTAATTCGCATTATGGAAATTGGTTTGTTTGCAGGTTTATTATTGCATATTTATCAAGCTTTAATTTTAACACTCGAAAATAAAAAGGCTCGTCCGGTTGCCTACGCGCAAATCAATGGAGCCGCCAACAGTTCTTGGTATAGCAGAAGTATGGGAGTATTAGGCTCCTTGTTGTTATTGTTTTTGGTTGTTCATTTGGCTCATTTTTGGGTTGACACTAAGGTTGCTGTTTTTTCTGGCACAGCAGACCAACACAACACATATAACGAAATGTTAGAGGTTTTTTCTCATTGGTGGGTTGTTGCTATTTATTTGGTGGGAGTTATCAGTTTACTCTATCATTTATTACATGGCTTTCAGTCTGCTTTTCAAACTCTTGGAATCAATCACAAAAAATACACGCCAATTATTAAGAAAACCGGTATTTGGTTCAGCATTATTGTGTGCTTATTATTTGCAGCAATGCCTGTTTTAATGTTTGTAAGATCAATGTAATAAATAAAATAATTCAATTATATGGCAAGTTCTCCTAAATTAAATTCCCGAATCCCAGAAGGTACTTTAGAAAATAAATGGACAAAGTATCGTTCAACTGTACCGCTCGTTAATCCTGCTAACAAACGCAGCTTAGAGGTTCTTGTGGTTGGTTCTGGTTTGGCTGGCGCTTCTGCGGCTGCTACCTTAGCCGAAATGGGTTATAAAGTAAAAGTATTTTGTTTTCAAGATTCTCCTCGTAGAGCCCATAGTATTGCCGCTCAAGGTGGTGTTAATGCTGCTAAAAATTATCAAAATGATGGCGACAGCATTTACCGATTATTTTATGATACAATTAAAGGTGGAGATTACAGAGCTAGAGAAGCGAATGTACATCGTTTAGCTGAGGTGAGCGGAAACATCATTGACCAATGTGTTGGTCAAGGTGTTCCTTTTGCCCGAGAATATGGCGGAACTTTAAGTAATCGTTCATTTGGTGGAACACAAGTTCAACGTACGTTTTACGCCGCAGGCCAAACCGGACAACAATTATTGTTAGGCGCATATTCTGCCCTACAGCGTCAAGTTGGTATGGGAGCAGTTACTTTGTTGGCTCGTCACGAAATGTTAGACGTTGTAACAATTGATGGAAAAGCACGTGGAATAATTGCAAGGGATTTAATTTCCGGCAAGTTAGAAAGACATTTTGGACATGCCGTTTTATTATGTACAGGTGGTTATGGAAACGTATTCTTTTTGAGCACTAACGCTATGGGTAGTAACGTTACTGCAGCATGGAAAGCACATAAAAAAGGCGCATTTTTCGGGAATCCTTGTTATACACAGATTCACCCAACATGTATACCGGTAAGTGGAGATCATCAATCCAAGCTAACATTGATGAGCGAGTCATTGCGTAACGACGGGCGTATTTGGGTTCCAAAAAAGAAAGATGATAACCGGAAGCCTACCGATATTCCGGAAGATGAGAGAGATTATTATTTAGAAAGAAGATACCCGGCTTTTGGTAACTTGGTGCCTCGCGATGTAGCCAGTCGTGCTGCTAAAGAGCGCTGCGACGCAGGTTATGGCGTTGGTTCAAGTAAGTTAGCTGTTTATTTAGATTTTGCGGCCAACACGGAACGTTACGGTAAAACAGAAGCGACAAAAAAGAACATTCAAAACCCAACTAAAGAAGAGATTATGCGATTGGGTAAGGAAGTTGTAAAAGAGAAATACGGTAATTTATTTGATATGTATGCGCAAATTACCGGAGAAAATCCTTACGAAACTCCAATGCGTATTTATCCTGCTGTTCACTACACCATGGGCGGCTTATGGGTAGATTATAATTTGATGACAACAGTACCGGGCATGTATGCTTTGGGCGAAGCTAACTTTAGCGACCATGGCGCAAACCGTCTAGGTGCTAGTGCCTTAATGCAAGGTTTGGCAGATGGTTATTTTGTAATTCCTTATACTATTGGAGCTTATTTAAGTGAGGAAATTCGCACGAAAGCAATTCCTACAGATCATCCTGCATTTGTGGAGGCAGAAAAAAATGTTCAGGATCAGATTAATAAGTTTTTATCAATTAAAGGTAGCAAGTCTGTAGATTATTTTCATAAACGTTTAGGAAAAATCATGTGGGATAAATGCGGGATGGCCCGTAATAAGGAAGGTTTAACCTGGGCTATTGCCGAAATTCAAAAATTGCGTAAAGAATTCTGGAGTGACGTGCGTGTTCCCGGAGATGCTAATGAGTTTAATCCGGAGCTTGAAAAAGCAGGCCGTGTGGCAGATTTTATTGAGTTAGGCGAATTAATGTGTATTGATGCACTAAACCGTAACGAAAGTTGTGGAGGGCATTTCCGTGAAGAATATCAAACCGAAGAAGGCGAAGCTTTACGCGATGATGAAAATTACGCATACGTAGCTGCATGGGAATACAAAGGAGAAAGCCAATTTGAGTTACATAAAGAAGAGTTGAAATACGAGAATATTAAAATTGCACAGAGGTCTTATAAGTAGATATTAGCAACTAGTAAATAGGAATTAGACTACGAAGTGGAATTAAAAAGCAGCACATACAAAGATTTAATTGCCTGGCAAAAATCAATTGCTTTGGTAACTGATGTTTATTCCTTAACTAAAAAATTCCCTATTGATGAACGTTATGGTTTAGTAAGTCAATTGAATAAAGCAGTAATTTCTGTACCATCCAATATTGCAGAGGGTTGGGGGAGGGAGTTATCTAAAAACTACTTGCAATTTTTGAGAATTGCGAGGGGTTCTTTGATGGAAGTAGAAACAATGGTTTTAATTTCTAAAAACCTAAATTTTATAAGTGAAAAGGAGTTTATTGAAACACAAAATAAAATAGAAGAAGTTGGTAAAATTCTTCAAGGGCTAATTAAAAGTATTAATCAAAAAATAAGAAATTTAAATGTGGCGTAGGCTAATTACTATTCCCAATTAACCAATAACTATTATGAGCGGAAACATGAACTTAACCTTAAAGGTTTGGAAACAGAAAAACAAGAACGAAAAAGGTCGTTTTGAAACCATTGAAGCCAAAGGCATTAGCCCGGATATGAGCTTCTTGGAAATGTTTGATGTTGTTAATGAAAAATTAATTAACGATGGTAAAGAGCCTATTGCTTTTGATCATGATTGCCGTGAAGGTATTTGTGGTATGTGCAGTATGTATATTAATGGCCGACCACATGGACCAAAGCAAGGCGTAACCACTTGCCAATTGCATATGCGTAGTTTTAAAGATGGCGATACTATTGTAGTGGAGCCATGGCGAAGTGCCGCATTTCCTGTAATCAAAGATTTAGCTGTTGATAGAAGCAGCTTTGATCGAATCATGGCTGCGGGTGGTTTTATTAGCGTGAATACCGGTAATGTTAAGGATGCAAACAACATTTTAATTCCAAAAGACGATGCTGATACTGCTTTTGCAGCAGCGGCTTGTATAGGCTGCGGCGCTTGCGTGGCGGCTTGTAAAAATAGTAGCGCAATGTTATTTGTAAGTGCTAAAGTTAGTCAGTTAGCATTATTACCTCAAGGCCAAGTAGAAAAACAAGATCGTGTATTAAACATGGTTAAGCAAATGGACGAAGAGGGTTTTGGAAATTGTACAAATACAGGCGCTTGTGAAGCCGAATGCCCTAAAGAAATTAGTTTGGAAAACATTGCACGCATGAACAGAGAATACATGAGCGCAAGCTTTACGCAGAACAAGTAGTTTATATGTTTATCAGAAAAGTAACACTTTTGGCTTTGGTAATTTGTTCGGCTAAATTAATTGGACAAAAAGATACACTTCGTTTATATTACAGTGGGCTTGCAACTAAACTTTTAGATAGCAACGAAGTTAAAATAGGTAACTGGGCGGCTACTTTAAAAGGTTCCAAATCTGATGTAGAAATACACGCCTACTATGATAAAAGTGAATTTAAGGATATTGCAAAGCAACGAATTGATGATATTGCTTTGGTGGTTGTGCGTAAAGCAAGAGACTATTCTAACATTACTTTTCAAGGACCTAAGAAATCAGATAAATCAAGAAGAAGTAGGGTAGATATCATTTACACCAAGCCTTTAGTTCAAGAAGAACAAAAAACGAAAGAGTAGCTACTGGCCGGTTTTTTTTCTCGCCTCATTCACATCTAACCTTGTGTTGCTTTGCATAGCAATCACAAAACAATCTTTAAAACCTTTTTCGCGGAGGCTGTTTTGGTGTTTCACGGCTTCTTTAAAATCAGAAAAATTACCGGAGGTATATTTCAGCGTATTTCCAGATTTGTAATAAGCCCCTTCTATAATTGCTGCAAACTTTTCTTGCTTTAAATTAAGCTCTACACCACTGCTGGCAAATTGAACTTTAAATTTAATGTCGTTAGATGCTGCTACTGGCTCATTATTTTTTTGTTGTGTTGAAACCGTTTTACTCTGAACAGCCGCAATAGTATTAGTCGTTGTGGTCTCTTTGTTTTTTTCTTTGAATTTTTCAATGATACTGTTGGCATTTACGATGCTGTCTTCTTTAACGGGTTCTTTAGTTTCTGCAGCCTGAGTTGATGTAGTAGTTGTTTCAACGGCTTTAACAGGTGTAATCGTTTCTGTTTTTGGTGCCTGCGTTGTTTTAACTTTGGTAGTATCCTTTATAGTTGTCGTTTTTTTCTCATCCTCATCCTCTTCATCCTCCTCATCAATTAGCTTCCGTTGTCCGGGTATATTGCCCGCTTTAATATTTTCATTTTCGAGTGGTTTTTGATTTTCGATTTCATCGTTGTAGTCTTTTTTATTTCCCTCCAGCTCATCTTTATATTTTCTAAACCCTCTAAAAATCGCTTTAGCCAGGTAACTTTGGCCTTCTTTACTTCCAAGAAATTGTTCTTCTAAGGGGTTAGTTAAGTAACCAATTTCTGTTAAAATGCTTGGCATGGCGGTTCGCCATAATACCCAAATACTCTGACGGTGAACACCTTTATCTATTCGACCGGCTTTTTTAGTGTATTCCTCCTGAATTTTCATGGCTAAATTAGCGCTTTGAATCACGTAAGCACTTGTGTAATTGCTCATGATAATGTAGCTTTCCGGACTGTCAGGATCAAAACCATCGTATTTTTTTTCGTAATCATCTTCATAAAAAATGGCAGAGTTTTCGCGGGTTGCTACTTTCATTTTCCCCTCTTCGTTTTTTAATCCCATTACATAGGTTTCTGTCCCAAATGGCTCAGGGTTGGGTTTTTCAACTACTACAATTTTTCCTTTTTTATTCTTGTAAGTTTTCTTTTTCTTTTTTCCGGTTTTGGGGTCCTTTATATAAACAGGCTTACCCGCAGCATTACAATGAATACTAATAAATAAGTCGGCTTTGGCCTTGTTGGCAATTTGCGCTCGCTCTTCTAATTCAACAAAAACGTCTGTAGTACGTGTATAAATGACTTTAATGTCTTTATAGTTTTCTTCAATTAATTTACCTAGTTCAAGTGCAACGGCAAGTGCCACTTCTTTTTCTTTGTGATTTAAACCATTACAACCGGGGTCTTTACCACCATGGCCTGCATCAATTACAATGGTTTTGATTTGACCGGGTTTGTGGGTTTTAGTGCTTGTTTTTAGAATAAATGACGAAAAAACTAAAGTGCAAATGCACAAGGCACTAACTAGCAAATATTTATATTTTTTAACGCTCTGCATTACTTAAAACTCAAAACAATTAATAAACTATTGTAGCTTTGTACATTGCATTAAAATTATTACTAATCAGTTGATTATCACTAAACATAGCAAAGTAGTTTTCTTCTTTATAATGTTAATATCTTTGAGTGTTACACCTTCTTTAACGGCTCAAACGGTGAGTGATAGTATAAAGTCCACGCCAAGCAGCACTGCCATTAATACAAAATCAATTGAAGAGGAAGAAGAGGATGGGGCGCTTTTAAATGAAACCATTAAATATACTGCCAAAGACAGTATTGTGTTTTTAAATGACAGCAGCCGTGTTATTCTTTATGGGAAAGCCAATGTGCTTTATGGTGAAATGGATATTACAGCCGATCGTATTGAAATAGACATCAAAAAAAATGTTATAGGTGCCTATGGTAAGAAAGATAGTACGGGCAAGTTAGTTGATAATCCCGTGTTCAAAGATGGTGAACAAACCATGGAGGCCGAAAAAATACTCTATAACCTAAAAACCAAAAAAGGGAAAATTTACCAGGCCATGACTAAGCAGGGTGAGCTCTTAGTAATTGGGGAACAGATTAAAAAAGACAGCAGCAATATTATTTACATGCAAAACATGACCTGCATTCCTTGTTTGGAGAAAGATGCGCGGACACGTTTTAGAGCGGGCAAGGCTAAAATTATTCCAAATGATAAAATTGTAACCGGGCCTATGTATTTGGAAATTGGAGGAGTGCCAACACCATTAGGCTTGCCGTTTGGTTATTTTCCAAACTCTAAAAAACAAAAAAATGGCATTTTAATGCCAACTTTTGGCAACAACGCATCCCAAGGATTTAACTTGAGGAATGCCGGTTTTTATTGGGGCATTAATGATAAAACAGATTTTATTGCCTATGCAGATATTTACACAAACGGGAGTTTTGCAATAAGAACAGTTAACAATTACAACATTCTTTATAAATCAGTTGGTGTCGTAAATTTAGCCTATAACAGTTTAAATGTTGGTGATAAAGATATACCTGCTCAGTTTTCTAGACAAAAAGGTTACAGTGTGGGCTGGCAACACAGTATGGATAATAAAAACAACCCAACTGTTCGTTTTAGTGCAAACGTTAATTTTGTAAAGAACCAGCAGTTTAACCGAATCAACGCACAAAACTCTGCGCAATTCTTACAGAACAATTTTCAGTCGAACATAAGTTTTAGTAAAAGTTTTAAAAATTCGTCGCTGGGCATCAATGCAACGCATAATCAAAGTTCTGTCAACAATTTAAAACCGGTTGAAATTTCATTTCCGCAGCTAACCTATAACGTCAATCGTTTTTTCCCGTTTAAGCGCGAAAATGCCGTTAAACAAAACGTATTTGATAAAATTGGTATCAGTTATTTATTTGAAGCACGCAACACATTAAAAGGCTATGACAGCACCATTTTTAGAACGTCTGATTTTGAAAACCGCTTGGCCTATGGCGTAAGGCATTCGTTACCTATCAGTACAAATTTTAACATTGCAAAATACATTACAGTTACACCGGCTTTAAATTTTAATTCAGTAATGTACACCAAAACCATTCGTCAGAATTTTATTTCAGACAATGCACTGATTAACGGAGGCCGCATCGAAACCGACACAGTGAATGGGTTTGTTGGGGGCTATGACGCCAATTTTACCACCAGTTTAAACACTAAAGTCTTTTTTGACTACGCGTATAAAAAAGGAAATTTGAAACAAATCAGACATTTAATGATTCCAACTTTGGCTTATACTTACCGGCCTGATTTAGGCGCAGATAATGTTGGTTTTTGGAAAAGTGTGCAGACTAACAGTTTGGGAGCTACCACACGCTATTCTATTTTTCAGAATTCTATTTTTGGTGGTCCCGCGCAGGGAGAGCAAAATGCTTTGAGTTTGAACTTAAATAACAATATTGAAGCTAAATTCAAACAAAAAACCGACACCGGAATAACCTACAGAAAGGTGACTTTGTTACAAAACTTAAGTGCCAGTGGCGCCTATAATTTTGCTGCCGATAGTTTTCGTATGAGCAATATCGGTTTAAGTGCACGAACGGTTTTGTTTAAAAATTTTGATGTGGTAGCCAGTGCAGATTTTGACCCTTATAAACGCAATCGCATCACCGGCGGCCGGGTTAATGAATTACTGTTGGAGAATAACGGAACACTGGCGCAGTTTAATTCGGCAAATGTGGCCGTAAACACCAGTTTTGGGAGCGATAAACTATTGGCTTTGCAGAATTTGCGTAAATCACCGGATCAAAATAATTCGGCGGAAGCCGGAGCAATCAAGAAAAAGGAAACTGAAGAAAAATTGCCTTGGGATATTACATTTAATTATAATTTAAGTTTAATTCAAAATCACCAACGTGCTGTAATTTTGCCAACGCATGCCTTGAACTGGCGCGCAAACATTCAACCAACCAAATTTTGGAAAATAGGCATTACAAGTGGTTTTGACTTTGCTACTCAAAAATTAAGTTACACCAGTGTAAACATTTACCGTGATTTAAAATGCTGGGAAGCGCGGATTGACTGGGTGCC
Source organism: Bacteroidota bacterium (assembly GCA_020403265.1). Taxonomy (GTDB): domain Bacteria; phylum Bacteroidota; class Bacteroidia; order B-17B0; family Aurantibacillaceae; genus Aurantibacillus. The sequence continues at coordinate 68,415 of JADBXZ010000012.1, read as the reverse complement.
TTTTGGTGTACGAAAAAGTTATTTTTTAACCATTAACATTAAAACAAGTATGCTCAGCGAATTTAAAATTCCTGTGCAAAAACCACCGGTGAATAATTTGTAAACTATCAGCTTTATTCGGAAGAGAGTTTTCAAAGTCTGATTAACTTCTTAGTTGTTTTAAAACCACTTTGTAAATTAACTTCAAGGAAATAAATGCCGTCTGTTAGAAAACCTATTTCTATTTGCTCTTTGTTCGACAAACCAGTTAAGATAAATACCTTAACCAAATTCCCAATTTTATCAAAGACATTTATGGAATGCATTTTATGATCACTAAAAATTATTAATTCATTCTGTGTGGGATTAGGATAAAAACTAACTAAATCATTTGAATTTATGTTTTTTGTAAGAGAAGTGAAACAATTGTAAACGTCCACACTAAAAGCTGTAACACTTGATTGACAACTGTAACTATTAATGCCAACAAAAGTATAAGTTGTGGAAACAGATGGTGTAACTGTTACACCAAAACCTCCTGTTATTATGCCATCGGTCCAAAAAATATTTGGTGCGCCACCGTAATAGATCACTAAAGAATCGCCGAGACAAATACTAGGACTATTTGCCCCAAGTGATAATGTTGGTGTAGGATTAACTATAAAAGTATTTAAAGTAGTGTAGGTATTATTAATAGTATTTAAACCAGAGGTTATTACGCTATAATTTCCAGAAGCGACAGGTGTAAAAGAATAAACAGAACCAATGAATGTAATTGAACCCGGGACAATTGTGCTGCTTATGTTAGATAAATTACTTGTAACAAAATTCAAATTAATTGTCTCACCAAAACAGATTTGTTGATTACCCGTTAAACTAACCGATGAGCAGCTCAACACATTTGTACTGCTTAAGTTTGTCAAACTAATTGATTGATTGCTATTAGAAAAATTTGTTACCATCAGCATGTAAAATTGACCGGCTTGCACATTGGCAATAGATAGTGTTTCAGTGGCTGAACCAGAAAAGCTACAACCATTATTTCCTCCCGAATTCGGAACAATCATTGATGCGTTTAAATTATTGCACATACTGCTTAGATTAGTAAAAGGTCCCCAACAAATGAAATCAATATCTTGGTTCGCTGACATTTGAATTCCTAATGAACCGGTCGAGGTTACCTCCAGGTAAAACCATGCTGGATTAGGCTGACTTCCTAAACAACCGTATGAGGGACCTGTGGGTGCTGCACCATTATTAGTACTTGCTGTATAATTATAGTAACCTGGATTTGCACAAAAAGGTATTGCTGATTGACAGGTTGTTTGGGAAGAGATTTTAAGTACAATTAGTAAAAAGAAAAATAAAATAATTACTCTCATGAGCAGTTAAATGCAAAAAACATGCCAAAAGGTGTTAATTTAATTTTGTTAGATAGCTTGAGAAATTTTCTAAAATTCTTACTTCCTCACCGTTGTCATTTTTATAATTTTACCTCCTTCAACTTCATAAATTAGCACTATTTCTAGTGTATCGGCAGATCCTTTGCGCCCAACAATGCTTTCATGGTCTATTACTTTATTACCAAGCACCATGCGCTTTAAAATTGTAGAATGTAATGTTGGAGAGCTTTCAAATAAACCTTTGTAAAGGGCTTTAATTTCTTCTTTACCTTTTGCAACTATTTTTTGATCCGAAAAATTAACTAAAGAAATACTATCGGCAAAATAACTCATAAAACCTTCCAAATCTCGGTTGTTGTAGCAATCTAAATTTTTTTGAACTATGCTTTCAGGTAATGCAGTTTGTGCCATCATGCGGTTTGTAAAAGAGATGAATAAAATGAAACATATAATTTTAAGAGATACTATTTTCATAAACATAATGTTTAGCGGGCAAATTTACGTTTGCGCCAGTAAAATTGTATAAATGCTGCAAGCGCAATTAAAATTAATGGCGCAAGTACATTTAAACGCTGCCAATAGCTGCGCTGCTCATCAATTTTTTTCTTGTCCAATAAACGGAGTTTTACTTCGCGGGTGCGTAATTGCAACATGCCATCATCATCCAGCAAATAATTTACACAATTAACCAAAAACGTTTTATTGGCAAAAGTTTGGCGGCTGTATTTATCATAACCCAGCGGAAACAACTGTCCGGTGCTTCTGCTCACATCGTTACGGGCAATATCACCATTGGCCACAACAATTTGTTTGGTCACTTTACCTTTATCAATGTATTTAAAAGTGGAGTCTGTTAACAAAGCAGATGGTAAACGGTATTCTACAAAACTATTAAAGCTGCCTTCCAATAAAACAGCAACCGGCTGGTAGGGATTATTAAACAGTTTAGGTTTTGGTTTATACTGCACACTGGCTAAAGAGAGGCGAGCGGGTGTTGGCTGTGTTTTGGTGTAACGGGATGTTTTTAAAAGGATTGTTTTTTTGATATCTTTTGCACGAATTGTATCAATGGTGCTGCTATAATCCATGCGAATCAAATCCAGATTTTTCACAATAGGGTGTGCAACCTCAGGTAATATTAATGGATTATAAACCCAAGGAAATTGTTTAAAATTTGGTTGTCCGTTTTTAAATCCAACATTAATTGGAACGGTTGCACATTGCAAATCCTGAACCAACACATTATTTAACCTAACGCCATATTTAAAAAGCATGTCTTCCAAACGTAAGTTTTTTGGAAGACCAATGCTGTAGCCTTTCAAATAAAGTGTATCACGATTCACGTCCACAGGGTCAATCAGCCATAAAACTTTACCGCCATTCATGATGTATTGATCAATGATGAATTTATCCTTATCGGTAAATGCGCTATCAGGTTGAGCAATAATGATACAGTCACTTTCTTTTAAAGTTCCCAGTTTTCCCATGATGGGCGTACGGTTTACTTCGTAATATTCACTTAAGGCTCTTGCGAAATCGTAATTTTGTAATGTATCTAATTCACCATGCCCTTCAATAAATGTAACTTCTTTTTCTTTAGTGCGTTGGAGTTTACGAATGGCATTACTTAAACTATACTCAAGTTCCTGCACGCTGTTATTAATGCACTCTTCAGGAGGAATGCCCACCTGACGTTTAAAAATCTGCCAAACAGTTTCCTTGCCTTTATAAGTTACTATGGCACCCGGCCAAATGAGGGTTTCTAATTTTTTTTCTTGTTTGTTTTCAACCACTTGCTCAGGGGTTAATCCTTTTTCATACAACTGCTTTTCTAAATTAGCTTTTTCTGTTTCGTTGAGTCCTTCGCCCGGAACAATGAATTCGTATTGCAATTGATTATTGGAGTAGGCTCTGAATTCATCTAAAAGTTCTTTCGCTTCATTTCTTAAACGTGTAAAACTCGGATTGAAATTACCTTGCAGATAAACTTTTAAATATACTTCATCATTGATATTCTTTAGAAGATCTTTAGTAGTTGAAGCTAGTGTATATCTTTTTTCGGTAGTTAAATCAAAACGTTTAAATAGTAATGAACTCACGTAATTAAAAACAATGACAATGACTAATAAAACAATTAACACTAAAATGTTTCGTCGTTTACTACTACTTTGGTTGAGTTGTTGTTTTGCTTTTACCATTTTCTGCTCTCTAAAACTAGTTTGGTAAATAAATTAAACACTACAATAACCGATAAAAAGTAAACAATGTCTCTGGTGTCTAACACGCCGCGGCTCATACTTACATAGTGCTCGTTAATTCCCAGCGATTTAACAAATGCGTCATGCTTGCCAAAAAAACCGCTTTGAGCTACAAAATCAAATCCAATGTAACTTAAAAAACAAAGCAACAAGGCAATGATAAAAGCAATTACCTGGTTTTCGGCAATGGCACTGGCAAAGGTGCCAATGGCTACGAAGCCGGCGCCTAAAAAAAGTAAGCCAATGTAGGAGCCCCACATGCCACCAATGTCTATTCCGGCAATTTCTTTATTCACACTTAGTTTTTGAACGCTGTAATAATAAATTAAAGTTGGTAAAAGAGAAATAATCACCAATGTAAAGCCTGCTAAATATTTTGCCAGTACAATTTGCAAATCAGTTAAAGGGCGGGTAAGTAATAATTCGATGGTACCTGTTTTCTTTTCTTCGGAAAATGTACGCATTGTAATAGCCGGAATTAAAAATAAATAAACCCATGGACCAATAGCAAACAAAGGATCGATGTTGGCAAAACCATTATCAAGAATGTTGGAGCCGCCTCCTTCGCTTGGGATAATCCACATGAACACACCAATTAACGTAACAAAAACGCCAATGGCAATGTATCCAATGAGTGAACTTAAAAAGCTTCTTATTTCTTTAACATAAAGTGTTAACATGCAATTGCAAATTTAATTGTTAATAGATAACGAATGTAACTAGTTATAAAGATTGTATTTTTGATAAAATTCTATAAGTATAAATGTAAATGGCTACTAACCGGCTAAAACACCTTTTTTTTGACTTAGATGATACCTTATGGGATTTTGAGGGCAACAGCAGCAATGTCATGCGGTTGTTATTTAACAATTATCAATTAGAATATCATTTAAACACCTCGTTTGAGACCTTTTTTGAGAACTACAAACAAATTAATGCCGGCCTTTGGCAGCAATATTCTGCCAAGTTAATTTCGAAAGACTATTTAAGAAATCACCGTTTTGAATTGAGTTTTAACACCTTAAATTATTCTAATTACGAAATGGGATTAGCATTTAGTGAGGACTATATTTCGCATTCTCCTCAGGGCAAGTTGCTAAAGCCAAATTCGCTGGAGATATTAATGTATTTAAAGGAAAAATATGCGCTACACGTTATTACAAACGGGTTTAAAGAAGTTCAAACCATTAAACTCAACAATTGTAATTTAACGCCATTCTTCGATCAAATTATTATCAGTGAAGATTATCAAACCAATAAACCGGATAGGAAGTTATTCGAAATCGCTCAACAATTAACCAACGCCAATCCGGAAGAATGTTTGATGATTGGCGATAATTTTGAGAATGATGTGTTGGGTGCCATCAGTGCCGGATGGCGTGCAGTTTGGTACACGCCAATACAGCATCGTGATTATCAAACAGTTTCTGATTTAATAGAACTTAAGGGACTATTATAGGCACTGATAAACAAATAAATCGTAAATTAGACACTTATTTTTACTATGGAAAATTTTTTAAAATCATTAGGAATTAAGGAAGTTAACGAGGGTTGCAGCACCGGTTTAAATTGGTTCTCGAGTGGCGAAGTAATTGAGTCGCACAGCCCGGTGGATGGAAAGTTAATTGGAAAAATTAAAACTGCAACAAAAGCAGATTATAACAAGGTGATTGGCGCAGCAAGCGAAGCATTTTTATTTTGGAGAGCAATACCGGCGCCAAAACGCGGGGAATATGTAAGACAGTTTGGCGAAAAGTTAAGAGCAAAAAAAGCTGATTTAGGCAAACTTGTGTCATACGAAATGGGGAAATCTTACCAAGAGGGTTTAGGAGAAGTACAGGAAATGATTGATATCTGTGATTTTGCAGTTGGCTTATCACGTCAGTTATATGGCTTAACCATTCAAAGCGAAAGAGCAAATCACCGTATGATGGAGCAATGGCATCCGTTAGGCATTGTGGGTATTATATCTGCATTTAATTTTCCTGTTGCTGTATGGAGCTGGAATACAGCATTAGCATGGATTTGCGGCGATGTTTGCATTTGGAAACCATCAGAAAAAACACCGCTTTGTTCGGTAGCTTGTCAAAATATTTGGAACGAAGTAGCTAAAGAAAATAATTTACCTGAGGGGATCAGTTGCATCATCAACGGTAATTACGAAGTTGGAGAATGGTTAACTGCAGATGTGCATGTGCCTTTAATTTCTGCTACCGGCTCAACCAGAATGGGCAAAATCGTTGGCGCAAAAGTAGCCGAACGTTTTGGAAAAAGTATTTTAGAACTTGGGGGAAATAATGCCATCATTATTACAGAAAGTGCAGACCTTGACAACACACTAATTGGTGCCGTATTCGGTGCAGTTGGTACGGCAGGGCAGCGTTGTACAACCACGCGTAGATTAATTATTCACGAAAGTGTTTATGAAAAGGTAAAGGAGAAATTAGTTAAAGCGTATGCTCAACTAAAAATTGGAAATCCATTAGATGAGGCTAACCATGTTGGACCTTTAATTGATCAACAAGCAGTAAAAGCCTATCAAAATGCGCTTGAACGTGTAATAAGCGAAGGCGGTAAAATTATAGTGCCCGGTGGTGTGTTGGAGGGGAAAGGCTATGAAAGTGGTTGTTATGTAAAACCTGCCATTGCAGAGGCCAGAAATGATATGCAGATTGTTCAGCACGAAACATTTGCGCCGATTTTATACATCATGAAGTACAAAACTTTAAAAGAAGCCATTGCCATGCAAAATGAAGTTCCGCAAGGTTTATCAAGTGCTATCATGACACTAAATATTCGTGAAGCAGAGTTGTTTTTAAGCGCAGCCGGCAGCGATTGCGGTATTGCCAACGTAAATATTGGTACAAGTGGTGCAGAAATTGGTGGCGCTTTTGGTGGAGAGAAGGAAACCGGCGGTGGACGTGAAAGTGGCAGTGATGCATGGAAAGCATACATGCGCAGACAAACCAACACAGTTAATTACGGAAACACTTTGCCATTGGCGCAAGGCATTAAATTTGACCTATAATTCACTTTTAATTCGTAATTTAGTAATACCATTTAATGAAACCCATTTATCACATAGGAAGGTATTTTTTATTAATAAAAAGGGTGTTTTCTAAACCGGAAAATTTAAAAGTCTATTTCAATCAATTTTTGTACGAAGTTAATTCCCTTGGTATAGGTTCATTGGGCTTAATTGCTATTATTTCCATTTTTATGGGCGGCGTAATTACCATTCAATCTGCCTATAATTTTACAAGTCCATTTATACCGCGTTATGCCATTGGTTTGGGTACACGGGAGAGTATTGTGTTAGAATTTTCTCCAACCATTGTATCTTTAATATTGGCCGGCAAAGTTGGATCTAACATTGCATCCGAAATTGGAACTATGCGCATATCTGAACAAATTGACGCGCTTGAAATTATGGGGATAAATTCGGCAGGATATTTAATAAGACCTAAAATATTAGCTGCCATGTTTATTAATCCGTTTTTAATTACCATTAGTATGTTTCTTGGTGTCTTCGGTGGCTTTTTGTTTGGTGTGTTTTCAGGTGCTTGCGATGCGGAAAAGTACATTTTTGGTATTCAGAGTTTTTTCATACCCTACAACATCGTTTATGCTTTAACTAAAACGGTTATTTTTGCTTTTATCATCACCTCTGTATCGGCTTATCATGGATATTATACTTCGGGGGGCGCGCTGGAAGTTGGCAGGGCCAGCACTAAATCAGTTGTTTATAATAGCATTATTATTTTAGTTACTAATTTAATCATTACCAAATTGATGTTGGTTTAATATGATTGAAATTAAAAACATTAATAAAACTTTTGGAGACAGGCACGTTGTTAAAGACGTGAGTTTTAAGTTTGAAACAGGTAAAACTAATTTAATTATTGGCGAAAGTGGTTGTGGTAAAACCACAGTTCTTAAATTAATGGTTGGCTTACATCAAATTGATAGCGGCGAAATATTATATGATGGCGATAATTTTGCTGCCAAGAAGCAAAAGGAGCAACAGGAAATTCGAAAAAAGATAGGTATGTTGTTTCAGGGTGGGGCCTTGTTTGATTCGCAAACACTAGAAGAAAATGTTCGGTTCCCATTGGATATGTTTACGGACTTAAGCAAAGCCGAAAAAATGGATCGGGTTAATTTTTGTTTAGAACGTGTGCAATTGACCGGAAGAAATAAATTGTATCCAGCAGAATTGAGTGGTGGGATGAAGAAGCGTGCTGCATTGGCAAGGGCTATTGCCAACAACCCAAGTTACTTGTTTTGTGATGAACCAAACTCCGGACTAGACCCTAAAACAAGTATTGTAATTGATGAATTAATCAGTGATATCACGAAAGAATACAACATCACAACGATTATTGTAACGCACGATATGAATAGTGTCATTCAAATTGGTGAAAATATCATGTTTGTTCATAAAGGCCAAAACTGGTGGACTGGCGACAAATCAAAAATTTTAAATTCTGATAATAAGGAGCTATTTGAATTTGTTTTTGCAAGTGATTTCATGAAGCAATTTTTTGGTAAGTAATAAAGTTGAATTTTCTGTTGAACAATCATTAACAGCTTATGCAAAAAAATAGCCTTTTTAATTTTGATTATTCGTATCTGTCTCTTCCGGATAAATTCTATAGCTTTGTTAAGCCTCAGGTGTTTCCAAAACCGGAGGTGTTTATATTTAATCAATTACTCGGTGATTCACTAAATTTAAATAATGGTATTCAAGATGATTTCTTAAGCTTGATATCTAATAAGGCGTCTGACACATTTGAAAAATGTTTTGCACAAGCTTATGCCGGACACCAGTTTGGGAACTTTACAAAATTAGGTGATGGAAGAGCAATCATACTTGGGGAACATTTAACTTTAGAGGGTAATCGTTTTGACATTCAACTCAAAGGCAGTGGCAGAACACCTTATTCTAGGGGTGGTGATGGTAAAGCAACTTTAAAAGCCATGTTAAGAGAGTATTTGGTAAGTGAAGCCATGTATTATTTAAATGTTCCTACTTCGCGAAGTTTGGCCGTGTTTAAAACCGGAGATACTGTTTACCGCGAAACGGCTCAGGAGGGCGCTGCCTTGGTGCGAGTAATGAAAAGTCATATTCGAGTAGGAACCTTTGAATATGCGGCTTATTTTGGCTCAGTAAATGATTTAAAGGCGCTTTGTGACTATACAGTTAAGAGGCATTATCCTCAGTTGATGGAAGATCAAAATTGCGCTTTAAGTTTATTGCGCGAAGTCATGAAAAATCAAATTGATTTAGTTGTCAATTGGATGAGGGTTGGTTTTATTCACGGCGTGATGAACACGGACAACACATCTATAAGTGCGGAAACATTTGATTATGGTCCATGTGCTTTTATGAATGTCTATCATCCTGCAACAGTTTACAGTTCTATTGATCAAAACGGCAGGTATTCATTTGGAAATCAAGCTCGGATTATTAAATGGAACGTTGCCAGGTTTGCTGAAGCTTTATTTCCTATCCTTCATGATAATAAAGACAAATCCTTGGAAATAGCTCAAAGTGTTATAAATGAATTTGATGCTATTTGGGAAGAAAAGTACTTTGTGATGATGCTTAAGAAAATAGGAATTGAAACCAACGATTTGCTTAATCGGTCATTGTTAATTGAACTCCTAAACATCATACAAAAACTTAAATTGGATTATTCCAATACATTTAGTTCGTTATCAAAGGCACTATTAACAGATGATGATTCATTTAACAATTCAGAATTCACAGCATGGTTACTAAAATGGAAAGCTGCTGTTAATAAATCGGATGGAGTGGAAAACGCATTGAAATTAATGCGAGAAGTAAATCCTATTGTTATTCCTAGAAATCATAAAGTAGAAGAGGCTCTTGATGAGGCAGTAAATGGGAACTTGTTGCTTTTTAATAAGCTTTTAAGTGTTATTTCCAAACCCTATCAAGCTCAAAATGACATTCGGGATTATATGGAACCTCCTGAATTTGATTTTGATTTGAATTATCAAACATTTTGTGGCACCTGATATAATAAACCTAAAACAAAATTTATTATATCCCCAACACAGCCTGCACCAGTCCTAAATCATCAAAACTCCTTGGCTTGACGTAATTTTTAATTTTAAGTTTGTCCAGTTCTTTGCCTGTTGCGTCTCCCATCGCAACTATTTTTTGAGTAGGCTTGATTTTATTTTTTTCAATGTAGGCCAACAGATTACTCGGACTCGTAAATACTAAAATATCCATGTCATCATTCACGTCCACACTCTGTTTAACCGTCCAGTACACATTTAAATTAATAACATTATCTTGTTTAGGCATTTGCCATTGAAAGGTTTTTAAACTGTCTTTTGCTATCGGGAATAAAGCCTTGCCATTTCCTACTTTTGCTGCAAACTGTTTGCCAATTAGTTTGGTGTCGGTACCTGATCCAATGAAATCTGCTCTGTAACCAAAAGCTCTTAATTCTGCACTGGTACTTGCCCCAACACAGCCAAACTTTACACCTTTTACATCCGGTTTTTGTTGAAGAAAATACCTTACACTGTGTTTACTGCTGAAGAAAATCCAATCAGCTTTTGGTTGTTCTTTTATTTTTATCTCCTTAAATTCAATTAAACTTTTTCCTTCTACAGTGTAACCAAGTTTAGTTAAAGCTGAATGAAAATAATTTTGTTCGTTGAGGTTTTTGGTAATGTACACTTTTTTACCTTGTATACTTTTTGCTTTATCCACAATCTCATCAGCAAATCCATCCGTATTTAAGGTTTCAAAATACAATTGCTTTGGTTGTTTGTCCCAAGCCTCAGCTACGCTTAACCACACTTTAAATTTTAAGCGATCGTCATCATCCGGGTCTGCATCGCAGTATACACCAAGTGGTAGTTGACAACCACCGTCAAATCCCTGCAAAATATTTCGCTCTATATTGATTTTAACTAAGACATCAAAGTCACTTATTTTATCAATCATGGCAATGGTTGCATCGTCATCATCTCTGGTTTGCCATGCTAATACACCTTGTGCGGGGGCCGGTACAAATACTTCAGGACTTAATTGTTCTACATAAAGATCATCTAGGTCTAATTCCAACCTTTCAATTCCTGCGGTAGCTAAAATAATGGCATCATATTCTCCCTTTCTGAGTTTTTCAATTCGTGTAGGCACGTTTCCTCTTAAATCAGAAATGGTTGCATCGGGTCTAAAGGCGAGCAATTGAGATTTTCTTCTTGCTGAAGAGGTTCCTACTCGAGCATTTTTTTTAAAACTGAATTTAAGATCATCTTGCACCGCAGCTTTATTTATTAAAATGGTATCTGTTGGGTCAGCACGTTTACTTACACCTGCCACTATTAAACCGTATGGTTGTTCGGTTGGTAAATCTTTATGAGAGTGAACTGCAAGATCGATACTTTTATTCAATAATGCTTCTTCAAGTTCTTTTGTGAAAAATCCTTTACCTTCTAGTTTTTCAAAACTCGTATTCCATTCTTGCGACCGATCGCCGGCTGTTGAAATAATTTTGATTTCAACTTCAACACCATAATCTTCAAGTTTTTCCTTTGTATAATTTGCTTGCCACAATGCAAGCGCACTACCTCTGGTTCCTATAATTATTTTTTTACTCATTAGTTAAACTTTCTTTGTCCATTTTTGGTGCCACATTACAAACATTAAAACGTGCCATAATCGAGTAGCTAACCATGTTTTGCCGTTATAAAAATCGGATTTTAAAGATACAACATAGTTTGCATTGAGATGGGGGATATTTGCTAAATTTTTATCGTTTAAGTAATCATCTACTGTTTTTTTGAGTTGGTTTTGAAGCCACGTTGCAATTGGGATTGCAAATCCCATTTTTGGTCGTTCCATCAATTCTTTCGGAATGTACTGATGCGTGATGTCTTTTAGAATTCGTTTTTTGGTAGTTTTAAAAAGCTTGAAGTCATCTGGTAATTTAGCACACCATTCAGCAAGGTGATGGTCTAAATATGGCTCTCTTGCTTCCAAACTTGTGCTCATACTTGCCCTATCTACTTTGTGTAAAATGTCGTTTGGTAAATAACTACCAAAGTCGGTAGCAAGCATATAACTTAAACTGGAGTATGTATCAGAATGAATCTGGTTTGTAAAACCTGAATAATTAATATTAAACTCTGAGCGCAATAATTTGGCAGTTTCTTCAGGAGGAAAAACTTCGGTGAGGCGTTTCATTATAGTTTCATCGTTGTTGTTTTTAATCAAGTAATGAAGTTTATGATAACGGTCTATAAAATTATAGGTTGTATTAAAGTATGGAATTTTGCTTGGGTTTATTTTTGACATACCATAAACGGCAGTTTTTTTTATAAAAGAGGGAATCTGTTTTAAACGCTCCCCCTGGTTGCAAACAAAACTGTATCTGTTATAGCCTGCAAAGAGTTCGTCTCCACCATCAGCACTTAGTGCCACGGTTACACTTTTTTTTGCGAGTGCGCTAACCAACATGGTTGGTATGGCACTGCTGTCGCCAAAAGGCTCATCATAGAAGTAGGGCAAAGTTTCTATCAGTCGCATTGCTTCTTCTTCTGTGCAAATATATTCGGTATGATTGGTTTGAATGTGTTGAGCAATTTTTTTGGCAAATGGCGCTTCATTTAACCCGGTATGGGGCACACCAATTGTAAATGTGTTAAGTTGCTGATTGTAATTTTTTTGAAGAATAGCAGTTAAGCTGGCGCTGTCATATCCACCACTTAAAAAAACGCCAACTTTTACATCTGCTGCCATTCGATATTTAGCTGCCTTGGCAATTTGGTTTGTTGTTTCACTTACAGCATCAGAATAAGAGATTTGTAACTTGGGCGAATTATATGCTTGAGTGATACTCCAATAAATTTCTGTGGAAATCTTTTTTGAGTTGAGGTTAAAAGTTAAGTAATGGCCGGGCAATAGTTTGTAACTATTTTCAAAGATGCACTGGTCATATGGCACAGAGCCATGCACGAAGAAATTAGCTAATGCATTTTCGTCTAAACTAGCAACAAAATCTGGGTGTTGATGAAAGGCTTTTAACTCGGAGGCAAATACAAAGCTCGTATCGGTGTGATAATAATAAAATGGCTTAACACCAACGCGGTCTCTGAAACAATATAACACTTCGCTATTTGTATCGTAAATTACGATTGCAAACATGCCAATAAATTTTTTAACTGCTTCTGTTCCCCATTCTTCAAAGGCATGCAGTATTACTTCTGTGTCACTATTGGTGTTAAATTGGTGACCATTTAAAACCAATTCATGTTTTATCTCCGTGTAATTATATATTTCTCCGTTAAATGTAATACTGTAATGTTTATATTGCATTGGTTGATTTGCTTTCTCGCTTAAATCAATGATTGATAAACGAGTATGCCCTAATGCCAAATTATAATTTTGTTTTTTAAATACTATTGATGAATTACCGTCAGGTCCTCTGTGTAAAAGGGTTCCTGTCATTTTGGTAATTATTATATTTGAAACGGACTTTGTAAAATCTATATAACCAACAATACCACACATGAAATAGGTATACTTTATTTATCTTTATAAATATACATATTAATCACGCCTCGGCTTGGGCTGCTATTATCGCTTAGGCTAACTACAAATGGTTTGCGTTGGCCTTCGAAGCAATTATAAACGATTGAGCCCTGATCTTCAGTTGGGTTAGGTAATTTATTGGCATAGTAATCTTTTAAGTCACAAAAAAGATAAGATGTTAACTCAACGTCTTTACAATTTATCTGAACATTAATTTCTTCTAAGCTGTCTTTATTGAAGGTATAATTAATAGAGTAGTTAGTCAGTGAATCTATTTTGTACTCAAAAAAGAGATTGCCGGGGCTTTTTTCTACCGGAACAGTCTTTTCGGTAATTTTTAAGCTGTCCGGAGAAGAGTTTAAATTTAAACCTCTGAACACACCTCTTTTACTTTTAATAATCTCATCAAGATAAACATGATATCCTTCAAATACACGATTTATTTTTTGTTCTTTAGTTTTTTCATCAGTTTTACATGAAATAAAACTAAAAAATAGAATTAATATGATGAGATGTTTTGCTTTTTTCAAACCAAGTAAATATAGTTAAAAAACGGATAGGATGATAGAAAAAGAGTTAAAATAATGAACAACTTATAGTAGTTAAATAGGGCTTAAATGAAGCTCTTAATTTTAAGATTAGCGTAAAATTCAATTGAAAAAAGAGGATTGAATATACTAACTATTTAAAATACCTTTTAAGCTCGCAATTTGCTCACGAGTGCCTAGTACAAAAATTTTACTATGCGGAATAATTTTAGTATCCGCACTTGGATTAACAATATACTCTCCCATTGCCGTTTTAAATCCAATGATGTTTGCACCACTTTTATTTCTGATTTCTAAATCTTTTAAAGTTTTATTCAATAAATCAGAAGAACTACTGCTAAATGAAATTTCTTCAAGATTTATATTATCCCCACCCTGAGCGGTAATATAGTCTACAAACTCCATCACATCCGGCTTCATTACCAAGCTGGCCATATGAGCTCCCCCAACTTTATCCGGCATAATTACATTATCTGCTCCGGCAATTTTTAATTTGGTATCACTTCCATCATCACTTGCCCTGGAAATAATTGTGAGATTAGGATTAAGGTGTCTAGCTGTTAACACGATAAACAAATTATCTGCATCTACTGGCAAGGTTGTAATTAAAGCCTTGGCCTTTAATATACCTGCCTTAATTAAAATATCATCTTGCGTGCCATCGCCACTAACAATTAACTCGCTATACTTATGATGGATGGCCCCAGTGAGCTTTTCGTTATTTTCAATAACAACAAACCGAGTATCGTGTTTTTTCAATAAATTAGCCGCTTGCCTTCCATTGCGGCCATAGCCACATATTATGACATGATTTTCTAATTTTTCAATGGCTGATGTCAAACGTTTGTTTTTTAAAAATTCATTAATTTCACCGTCAATTACAAATTTAGTAATTGTACTAACAGCATAAGCAAAGGTACCAAAACTTGTGATAATTAAAAAGGAAGTAAAAATTCTTCCAACTGTTGACAAAGGTTCAATTTCACCATAACCTACCGTTGCAATGGTAATGATGGTCATATAAAAAGCATTAATAAAGCTGTAGTCTTCTAATAGGATATAACCCAAAGTTCCAACAACAACCAAGCCATTTAGTAATACAACGGGCAACAAAAAACGTTTATACCCTTTAAGTTGATTAAACATGCTGTGATTTTTAAAGAAAATTTATATTTTCTTATTTGGCATGAAATTAAGTATTTAATTACTTCGCTCAAAATAATACTTAACTTTGCACATAGCATGAAAACAAAAACACTAAAGGCAAATAAAGTTAATGTTATTACCATGGGTTGTAGCAAAAATCTGGTTGACAGTGAGGTTTTAATGGGGCAACTAAAAGCTAATCAATTTGAAGTTGAACATGAAGGAGATACTAAAGATCATCAAATTGTAATAATAAATACTTGCGGTTTTGTTGAGAATGCCAAACAGGAAAGCATAGACACCATTTTACGTTTTGTTGAAGAGAAAAAAAACGGGACAGTTGAAAAGGTATACGTGACAGGCTGTTTGAGTGAGAGATACAAAGGAGATTTGGAAAAAGAAATTCCTGAAGTGGATGCGTATTTTGGCACAAGAGATTTACCAAAGCTGCTCAAAACCCTAAAAGCAAATTATAAACACGAGTTGGTTGGAGAAAGATTATTAACTACACCACAACATTATGCGTATTTTAAAATAAGTGAGGGTTGTGATAGGCCTTGTAGCTTTTGTGCCATACCTTTAATGCGTGGTAAGCATGTTTCTGTTCCAGTTGAATCTTTGGTTGAAAGGGCCAAGTTACTGGCAAAAAATGGTACAAAGGAGTTACTTTTGATAGCCCAGGATTTAACATATTACGGCCTAGATTTATATAAAAAAAGAGAACTCGCAAACTTATTAGATAAGTTAAGTGATGTGGAAGGCATAGAATGGATCAGATTGCACTATGCTTTTCCAAGTGGTTTTCCAATGGAAGTGTTGGATATAATGAAAAACAGATCTAATATTTGCAATTATTTAGATATGCCTTTACAGCATATTAGTGATAATATGCTAAAAAGCATGCGACGCGGTATTACCAAACAAAAAACAATTGATACAGTCAATCAAATTCGTGATAAATTGCCCAGTATTGCAATCCGAACTACATTAATTGCCGGTTATCCGGGTGAATCAGAAGAAGATCATGAAGAGATGCTAAAGTGGGTAGAGGCTTCCCGTTTCGAACGATTAGGCATTTTTACTTATTCTCACGAAGAAAATACACATGCATTTAGTTTAAAAGATGATGTTTCTGAAAAATTAAAAAAGAAACGGGCAGATGAGGTAATGAAGTTACAACAAGAAATTTCTTATCAGTTAAATCAGCAAAAAATTGGTCAAAGTTTTAAAGTTTTGATAGATAAAAAAGAAGGTGATTATTTTATTGGACGGACTGAATTTGATAGTCCGGATGTAGATAATGAGGTTCTCATTAAAGCAAGCAATGATTTGTATTTAAGTAAGGGCAGTTTTGCAAATGTTAAAATTACCAGCGCAACAGATTTTGATCTGTATGGAGATTTAGAATAAGTTTTAATTCATGATAGACTTATTTCCTCTTTTGTTTATGTATCACTTCTGCAGTAAATAAATACTCTAACGAAGTGTAAACTATATTCCTGTATTAGTTGGGTTTATCGTGACTGCTGCAAGTTGGCCTGATTTAGAAAATCACTCTTCGGGTTTTATCTTATTTTTCATAAATGGTTGATTTTCTTGAATTGTTTATTCATTTGAAAACTCAAATGAATAAAGTGGCTTAATGAGCTGATTTCATTAAAGGAAATATTTATTTTTTCCATAACCAATTTACAACAATATTAAAAATCCATCGTTTTAAAAATATGAAGTTTGTGGTTATATCAATTTTTGGTTTGATTTCCAATGTAATAATTTGTCAAATAGATGATTTGACTTTTAAACCAATTCGATTTACGGGAATTAGCGGAAGTTTTGGATTTATGAGTGCTAAATATTCTGGACTAACAACAAACCAATTAAAACCAATTTTCACAGGAGACCTATCATTAGATCAAAATTATACTAATGATTATACCTATGCGCCATATTTTATCGCAACAAATGGGCTAAGCTCCTTTCAGCTTGAACTAAAAACGTTTTATGAAATAAATACGATGAAGAAGGTTAATTTGGAAGGCTTTATTGGTTTTCGATTTGCAAATACAATTCTTGCCGGAGGTTATTATAGTCAAAAGAATCCATTGAAAACAAACGAAATTTACCAAAGCTCCAATAGTGCCAATATAT
Organism: Bacteroidota bacterium; assembly: GCA_020403265.1. GTDB lineage: Bacteria > Bacteroidota > Bacteroidia > B-17B0 > Aurantibacillaceae > Aurantibacillus. The sequence goes on along the minus strand of JADBXZ010000012.1, from coordinate 51,353 downwards.
TAGAAAAACAAAGTATTACAAGGTTAGATGCAAGTTATGGAATCTATGGCAATACTCTTTTTTTACCAATGGGTATAAACTTAAATACCAAAAAATCAAGAATAGTTTGGTTAAATGCCGGACTTGAGTTTTCACCCGGTTTAACAATTAACAAAGTCTATGAAAGCACAATAACAGAATCAAAACAAACAACTTATATAGAAAACGGTGCTGTTCAACAAGGTTTTGGAAAAAATATTAGTTATGATCAAATTACCCTTCATCTTTACAGTGAGCGTATAACAAAACCTTCAATGATGCTGATGATGTCGATGCCATTTGGAGTTAACATTAGATTAGGAAAGAAAATGCCTGTTTTAAAACACACCAACATATTATTTTTAATAGCTCCAAATTGGACTTATCGAAACACAAGTTATTTGGGTTCAAGTCATGGATTTGGTATGCAAAGTAGTTTAGGTTTAAACTTCAGGTGGTAAGTGCCAACAAGCCCGGATCTTGCATTCAAAAAGGCATATTATTAGACAATTGCTTTAAAAAAAATTATACCTTAGTATTTTAAAATTTAAATTAAATGGAACAAACACCCAATTCATCTCAAAATCCTACGGCCGGTAAAACTCTTGGCATGGTAGGTATGATTCTAGGAATCGTAGCAGTCGTATTATCTTTTATCCCTTGTTTAGGTATGTATGCGTTAATCCCCGGAGTTATTGGTTTAATTCTTTCAATAGTGAGTATCAGTCAGGCTGGAAAAGCCGGAGCGCCCAGAGGCATGGCTATTGCCGGTTTGGCTTGTTCAATTGTTGGATGCGCTATCGCAGGCTGGCAATGGTATGCTGTTGCTCACGCTGCAGACGCAATGAAAGATGCATTTGAAAAGTCAGGATTCATGGATTCTTTAAACAAGGCTGCGCAACAATTCAATGAACTTAAAGAACTTCCTGCGGATACAACTTCTGCGAATTAAGTGGTTAAACCTACTTTATATCAAAAGATTAATTTAGGAGTTATCATTTTAATAGGAATAGTTTTGGGCTATTCCTATTTTTTTTACCCCACTGAACATCCAATTAATTGTATTATTAAATCTTATACCAGTAAAGAATGTTCTTCCTGTGGGATATCAAGAGCGTTTAGTTACTTTACCCATTGCCGGATTGCAGAAGGGGTAAAGTTTAATGCCTATGCCTTGCATGTTTTTTTGTTTTTTATTGGCCAATTCATTTGGCGTTTAATGCTATTGCTTATCAAAAAGTTAACAAATTATTCTTTAATTATTTATGTAGATTTAATCCTTACAATTGGCACTTTTTTGCCAAGTTTTGGTCCTATGCTATGGGCGCAATTATCAATTTATTGATAATTTAATTAAATCAATTTTGTCTTAGGCTAACGCACCTAGTGCTTTTTTAATGTCGTTAAGTTTCATTAATGCTTCAACTGGCGTAAGCGTATTGATGTCCAAAGCATAAATATCATCCCTTAATTGTTCCAATAAAGGATCATTTAATTGCACAAAACTTAATTGCACATCATGATGATTTTGCGAAAGCAACTTTTTAGCATTAATAGATTTGTTATCTGGCATTCCCTCTAATAAATTGCTTTCATGTTGTTTTTCTAATCTGGATAACAAATGCGTTGCCCTTTCAACCAATGTTCTAGGCATACCGGCCATTCGTGCAACATGTATTCCAAAACTATGCTCGCTGCCACCTTCTTTCAATTTGCGTAAAAAAATTATTTTGTTATTTACTTCCTTCACACTTACATTAAAGTTTTGTATTCTCTCAAACACATTTGTCATTTCATTTAACTCATGATAATGTGTTGCAAAAAGTGTTTTAGCTCTTTGTGAGTGATTGTGGAGATATTCTGCAATACTCCATGCTATCGAAATGCCATCGTAAGTACTTGTGCCTCTTCCAATTTCATCTAATAAAATTAAACTTCTATTACTCAGGTTGTTTAAAATACTCGCAGTTTCATTCATTTCAACCATAAATGTACTTTCCCCGCTACTGATATTATCGCTTGCGCCTACACGGGTGAAAATTTTATCAACCACGCCAATTTTAGCACTTTCCGCAGGAACATAAGAGCCAATTTGTGCTAGCAAAACAATGAGCGCTGTTTGCCTTAACAAAGCTGATTTACCGCTCATGTTAGGGCCTGTTATCATCATGATTTGTTGTTGGTCGTTATCCAAAAAAATGGAGTTACTCACATATTCTGTTCCCAGTGGTAACTGCTTTTCAATCACAGGGTGTCGGCCTTCTGTAATTTGTATTTCAAACCCAGTTGAAAGTTGAGGTTTACAATAGTTATTATCAATCGCTAAAAGTGCATAACCAAGTAAAACATCTGTTTTTGCAATTAACGAAGCATTAAGTTGTATTGGACTAATAAATTCATTTACGCTCATTACTAATGAATCAAACAATTGCTGTTCAAGCGCAGTAATTTTTTCTTCAGCACCTAAAATTTTTTCTTCGTAAACTTTTAATTCCGGTGTAATATAACGTTCAGCATTTGTTAAGGTTTGTTTACGAATCCAGTCATTGGGTACCTTATCCTTATGCACATTCGTTACTTCTAAATAGTACCCAAATACATTATTGTATGATATTTTTAGAGATGTGATACCTGTTTTTTCAATTTCCTGTTGTTGAATTTTTAGTAAGTAATCTTTCCCGCTAAAAGCAATGTTTCTGAGTTCATCTAATTCTGAATTAACACCTGAAAGGATAGCATTGCCTTTAAGAATGTTAACAGGTGCATCTTCATTTAATGTATGATTTATTTTTTCAATAATACTGTCGCATGGATTTAATTGCTCGGCAATTTTTTTTAGCGCTTCACTTTCGCTTTGAATTAAAACTACCTGAATATTTTTAACAGTTAGTAATGATCGCTTTAATTGCACCATTTCACGTGGGTTTACACGTTGAACAGCAACTTTAGAAATGAGTCGTTCTAAATCTCCAACTTCTGAAAGAGAATCAATTAGTTCTGTTCGCAGATGTTCATTTTTAACAAAAAATTCAACAGCATTTAAGCGTTCATTAATAGACTCAACATGTTTTAAAGGTAATGCCAGCCAACGTTTAAGTAAACGCGATCCCATTGGTGAAATAGTTTTATCAATCACATCAATTAAACTTTTGCCGTTTTCGTGATTGGTTCCGTAAAGCTCTAAATTTCGGATTGTAAATTTGTCTAACCAAACAAATTGTTCTTCATTAATGCGACTAACCTTGGTAATGTGTTTAAGTTTATCGTGTTTGGTTTCGCCTAGGTAGTGCAATAAAGCGCCACAGGCTGAAATAGCGTTAGTTAACTCTTCAATGCCAAATCCTTTTAAAGAGTTGGTTTCAAACTGTTTTAATAAACTTTCATAACCATGGTCGTAATTAAAGGCCCAATCATCTAATCCAAAGGAATATAATTTTTCACTTACCAAATTATTAAGTTGATCACGCTTTGATTTTTCAAATAATAACTCATTGGGTTTAAAATTTTGTATTAGCTTTTCGATATAAGGTATGGATCCCTGCGCAACTAAAAACTCTCCTGTACTCACATCACAAAAAGCAATACCCGCATCGTTTTTATTGAAATGTATGCTTGCTAAAAAATTATTTTGGTTATGCGCTAACAATTTGTCGTTAAAACTTACGCCCGGTGTCACTAATTCCGTAATACCTCTCTTTACAATCCCTTTCACCAGTTTTGGATCTTCAAGTTGGTCGCAAATCGCAACTCTATATCCTGCTCGAACAAGTTTTGGCAAGTATGAATCTAAAGAATGATGAGGAAAACCTGCTAATTCTATATGTGAAGCAGAACCATTGGCTCTTTTGGTTAACACAATGCCTAGAATTCTGCTAGCTTTTGCAGCGTCTTCACCAAATGTTTCATAAAAATCTCCAACTCTAAACAATAAAACTGCATCAGGGTATTTTGCTTTAATGCTATTGTATTGTTTCATTAAGGGCGTTTCCTTCACCTCCGTACTTTTTGCCATGTATTAAAAATAAAAAATTCAAATAAATTGGCTAAAGTTAATTATAAACAACCTATTAAAAATTGCTTGAATTGATGAAGTTAATACTTTAAATGCGTTTAGTTGTTTTAGAATAAATTAACATCAACATTAATAGAATCTGAATCTATTCTTACTAACTTAGATATTGTGAAATCGAACCTAAATATAGCTTTATTTAGTTGCTTAATGATGCTTTTAGCACTTGGTAAATCAACCCTGTCGAGTACAATTAAAATTCAAGCTATTAATAAGGGAAAAGTTGTACTCAATAATGAAATTAATTCTCCTTTTTGCAACAATATTATTGATATGGAGCATGAAGATGAGTCAAATCATCCTATCAAACTTAAATTAAATAAAGCAATAAACTCTGGTGATTTTTTTTCATCAAGATTCCGTGATTTACCATTCTCGCCTCACTTATCAAGAGCTAAGAATAATCTAGTAGTTAGTCTTGATTTTTTATGTGTTTATAGAATTTAGAATATCAAGTAAGCGTGCGGAGTAATTCCTAAATTAATTGAGTTCAAATAAATTTAATAAAGTAACAACATGAAAAATATAGTTGGTAAAGAAACCATTTCTGGTTTGAAATTTCCATTCGGAGATGTATTAGAAAAGGTTGAAGAACGTCAAATCCGTTTAGAAAAATTAAAAACAGCCTTAGTTTTAGGTAATGGATTTAAACACAAAGTCAAAATTACTTTTAAAGACTGCGAAGGCATGCGTGTAGTTGAGACTACTGTTTGGTTTGTCAGTGAATCGCACATTACTTTAAAGGGCGGTACTGTTATGCCTATTTCCTGTATTCAAGACGTAAGTTTTAGTTAAAAACACTTAGTTCAACGATTTATTTTAGTTCATTTCTCATTATTTGTGGGCTTTACGGATATTTAGTAAATTAGCCATTTAAATTATTGTTATGGTTTTGAATACAACAAAAAGTGATTATTTAATGGAATTAGAGGATAATTATGGCGCACATAATTATCATCCGATACCGGTTGTTCTTGAACGTGGAAATGGCGTATTGGTATGGGATGTGGAAGGGAAACAATATTACGATTTTTTGGCAGCATACAGCGCCGTTAATCAAGGCCACTGCCATCCAAGAATAATTAAAGCTTTAGTTGATCAAGCTCATCAATTAACTTTAACATCAAGAGCATTTTACAATAATAAACTAGGCGAATATGAAAAATTTATAACTGAATTTTTTGGATATGATAAGGTACTACCGATGAATACCGGAGTAGAAGGAGGAGAAACCGCACTTAAATTAGCGCGCAGATGGGCTTATGATATAAAAGGTGTTCCGGAAAACCAAGCCAAAATTGTATTTGCGAATGGTAATTTTTGGGGAAGAACATTGGCAGCCATCAGCAGCAGTAATGACCCTAGCAGTTATAAAGGTTTTGGCCCATATATGCCGGGGTATGAATTGGTAGATTATAATGATTTAAATGCATTGGAGAAAGCAATTAAAGATCCAAATACTGCGGCATTTATGGTGGAGCCAATTCAAGGTGAGGCAGGAGTTGTTGTTCCAGATGAAGGTTATTTAAAGGGTGTGCGTAAATTATGCGATCAATACAATGTATTATTTATTGCAGACGAGGTGCAAACAGGACTAGGAAGAACCGGAAAAATGTTGGCTTGCGACCATGAAAATGTGAAGCCGGATATTTTAGTTTTAGGAAAGGCTTTAAGCGGCGGTACTTTGCCGGTTGCAGCAGTTTTAGCAAGTAATGAAATCATGTTAACTATTAAGCCCGGTGAGCATGGAAGTACGTATGGAGGTAATCCTTTAGCATGTGCAGTTGCTACTGAAGCTTTAAAAGTATTGAAGGATGAAAAATTAGTTGAGAATAGCGAATCCCTAGGTCAATTATTCAGAGAGGCAATGGTAAAATTAATGAATGAATCTGATGCCATCACGAATGTGAGAGGTAAAGGCTTATTTAATGCCATTGTTATTAAAGAAAAAAATGGTAAAACGGCGTGGGATGTATGTTTGCAATTTGCTGAAAATGGTTTGCTTGCCAAACCAACTCATGGCGATATTATTCGTTTTGCTCCACCTTTGGTCATCAACAAAACACAACTTGAAGAATGTATTGAAATAATCAGAAAAGTAATTTTGGCGTATTAACTCTGATTTTTTTAATCGTTTTTGTGTTATCTTCAATGATGTTGCAGATTTTAAGCTTTTTTAAACAGGGGTTTTTAAGATTTCTTATTTTAATCTGTCCGTTAATTAATTCACAAATCGCTTTTGCTCAGAATCCACTTAACAAACGTTTTTTTAATGAAAATAATGGTGTAACAGGGGCTATATATGATGTTTTTCAAGATAAAGGAGGTTTTATTTGGTTAGGTACAGAAAATGGACTAGCGAGGTTTGATGGCAAGAAAATTGTTTTTTTTGCTGCGCCTAAGAATTACGACAAATCAGTAACGAATCTTTTTGAGGACAAATATGGAGTAATGTATTGTCAAAATTTTTCCGGGCATTATTTTAAGAAAACATTAAAATCAGATTCACTTAAGCTTATTGCCGGTATTTCAAAATTTGGAAACATTAAGCAAGGTGTTTTAATTAATGATTCATTAATTGGTTGTGTTAGTAAATCAGGCATTAGTTTTTTTAATATTAGCAAGAATAGGATTCAGGTAAATTTTCCGAATTCTAATGAACTTCAGCCATCAACATTAAAAGGTAAAACCAATAGTTATGCCATAATTGTACCGGATAAAAACACCATTTCATTTTACTATCCAAATGGCAATAAGGTTGTTAAGAAATTCAAATCAAATAACGTTGGATTTTATCATATTTTATTCCAAAATAAAAATTTATTGATTGGAAAACGGCCCCCGTTTATACTTGAAAATTTGGAGAGTGGTGAGTTTATGTTTTTAAAAGATGTTCCTAATAGTACCATCATTAATCATCTGAGTGTAATCGATGCGAATCATTTCGTTTTATTAACTACTAATGGGTTATATTTGTATAACTCAAAATTTCAACTAATACAGCATTATTTTGAGCAGGAAAGTATCTCTGGTATATTAGTTGATCAACAAAAAAATTGGTGGATATCTACCTTAAATAAAGGTTTAATTTTAGTGTCACAGCCTCAAACCACCACCTTTTTAAACAATACAGGTTTTAAATCTATAGCTTTCAAACATTTTAATTTGTTGGCGGGGACCCGAAATAATGAAATTTACGAAATCAATTCAAAAAACAAGTATGCAAATTTAATTTATAAAGATTCTGCAATACATGAAGTAAGAGACATTCACTTCAACTCTAAAAGAGATGAAATCGTATTTTCAAATCAACTATTTAATTTAATAAGAAACAATCAAATACAAAAATATGCCTATTCCGTAAGTGATGTATTCCAAATTAATGATAATACATATATTTTGTCCGAAGGCTTTTGTTTATCCTTGTTTCCTTTAACAGAAAGGGATAGCTTATATAAAATATTTAAACAACCATCTATAGATATATATTATAATCGTTTAGCACTTACAAAAGTTAATACTCGTGTAAGATCTTCTGTATTCGCAGATAATGATAAAATTATTTCTATAACCAGTAAAGGATTATTTTGTTTCAAAGGCACTCATCAATTTGAGCTTTTACATAATCATGAGAAGATCAAGGCGGTATCTCTGGCTAAATTAAGTAACGATTCTATATTGATTGCGACCCCAATTAATGGCATTCTTTTATACTCCAATGGTAGCGTATCACAATATATTAAACCTCAATTATATAATAATGAAGAGGTTTACATGATGAAAATATTTGAGTCAAAAGTATTCATTGTAACTTATCGAGGCATACATGTGCTTAATTCAAAAGGAATTAAACTAAAAGACCAATACTTGTCTGATGGTTTTCATGGAGTTGATCTCGTGGATTTTGTGCACAGAAATGACACTACTTTTATAGCAAACGTTTCCGGAGTGGTAATTTCTCCATTAAATAGTTATTACAAAAACAATAAACCACCCCCAATTTTTATAACAGAGGGTAAAATTAACGGCAAGCCTTTTGATTTTGCTTCCGAACAAAAATTTGAGTATAATTCTTATTTTTTCGAATTCAATTTTTGCGTTTTAGACTATAGAGGAATTGAATCAACTAAGGCATATTACCGTGTAAATGAAGGTAACTGGATTGAAGCATCCGAAAATAAAATCCTATTAACAGCTTTGGAACCAAATAGTTACAAAATCCAAATAAAAGCAATTAACGACCGCGGCATAGAGTCAGCTAAACCTATTGAAATATCATTTGTGATTCAACCCCCTTTTTATCGCACAATTTGGTTTTTCCTAATCCTTTTTAGTATCGTTGTTGTCTCCTCATTCTTATTATTTCGATCTAGACTTAAAACAATTAGCAAACAAAGCGCCTTATTATCCCAAAAAACAGAATTGGAAAAGGCTTTAAGAAATTCTACCCTTTCCGGCATTAAAGCCCAAATGAATCCCCATTTCATTTTTAATGCCCTAAACACAATACAATCTTATATTTATTTAAATGATAAAAAAACTGCAGGGGATTATTTGGTGAGTTTTAGTGAATTAATGCGCTCAATATTAGAAATGAGCACAAAAGATTATATTCAGTTAAGTGAAGAGTTAAAAGCTTTGAATTTATACCTTAGATTGGAGAAAATGCGATTTGAAGAGGATTTTAATTACTTAATTCATGTTAATGAGGAGGTTGAAGATTCTTTCAAAATACCATCAATGTTAATTCAACCATACGTTGAGAATGCCATTAAACACGGGTTACTTCATAAAAAAGGACCAAAGAAACTAGAACTTCATTTTTATAAAAAAGACTTCAACTTAATAGTAGAAGTAATTGACAATGGTATTGGCCTTGAAGCCTCATTAAAACTGAATGCTGCTCGTAACAAAAAACACACTCCATTCGCCACGAAAGCCAATCAGTTAAGGCTAGAGCTTTTAAATGCAAACTCTAAAGGTATTATAGGAGTTGAAACAGTAGAACTGAAGAATGAATCTGAGCAAGTTATCGGGACCAAAGTTATTATCAAAATCCCATCAGATTTATAAAACAAATCATGGTTTTCATAAAATACCAGGTATTTAATTGTTAAAAAGCAATACATTTGGTAGATGAAAGTGATCATAATTGATGATGAAAAAAAGGCAAGACAGCTTTTGGAAATTATCATTCATGAAAATTACCCAGACATTAAAATTTGTGAACTGTGTGAAGATTTAGCCTCTGGTGTCAGGGCTATTAAAAAGCACCGGCCAAATTTAGTTTTTCTAGATATTGAAATGCCCGGACATAGTGGGTTAGAACTTATTGACTTTTTTAATGAAGATGAGGTTGATTTTTCACTGGTTTTTGTAACAGCATACAATGAATATGCTATACAAGCATTTAGGCTTTCGGCAATTGATTATATACTTAAGCCAATTAACACAACAGCTTTGCAAGAAGCCATTGAAAAATACAAGAAACAAGAGTTTAAGCAATTAAAATTAATAGAGGCATTAAAACAAAATTTAAACGCTGAGTCAGAACGTAAAATTGCAATACCGAGCAGAGAAAATGTGAATTATATTTCTCCTAATGATATTATTTATATTAAGGCAGATGGTGCCTATTCGGTTTTTTATCTATCTAAAGGACAAAAACACATGCTTAGCAGAAACTTAAAGTATGTTGAGGATATGCTGAGTACTTTTTCTAACTTCAAAAGATGCCATAAATCATATATTGTTAACACAAAGGAAATTCAAAGTTACAACCGTTCAAAATCAACTTTGCTGCTAACTGATGACAGTGAGATATCAATTTCCGATGAGAGAATTTCGGAAGTACTGATCTGACAATTTTTGTTTCGTAAAATTTTAAGAAATAATAAGAATAATTTTGATGGGCCTTCACTAATAAGAATTTAAGATAAGTTGGTTTTAACAACGCGATTAAAAAATCAATTTATCTTGTAGTAATGAAGCTTAGTTCGGATCAGTAAAATAATTCAACATTTGATATTGGCAATATTTATATACTCATTTAAGTTTGCTATACATTCGTAAATTAAAAGTTCCGTTTCGTAAAACAACTTTGGTAGGCCATCATTTTTAAGTATAAGTTTGTTTAAAATTAAAAAACATGAAAAAAAATTTACTCAAAGTAGCTATATCTGCTTCAGCTTTGCTGATTACAGATAGTGCAATGGCACAGGTTGTTCAAACCTTCACCTTTACAGGAGCTGCACAATCTTTCACAGTACCAAACTGTGTGAACACAATCACTATTTCGGCTCGTGGAGCTTCTGGAGGTGGCGGAAACGTTGGAGGCCCAGGCGCGAACCTTGGTGGCGTTGGTGGTTCTGGAGCAAATGCTACAGGGGTTATCACTGTAACGCCGGGTCAGGTATTAAATTTATTTATTGGCGCTCAGGGTACTGTTAATGTTGGTGGTTTTAATGGAGGTGGTGCAGGAAACAATAATAGTGGTGGCGGTGGTGGTGCCACAGATGTGAGATTTGGTGGCACTGCATTAGCAAATAGAATTTTAGTAGCCGGTGGTGGTGGCGGCGGTGGTCGCGGAGGATGTGAGTCAACTGTTCCTGCGGTTATTGGTGGAGCTGGTGGTAATGGCGGTTTTAACGGAACCAACGGTGTTAATGCAACTACTTCTGGTGGTTTTGCAGGTGGTGGTGCCGGAGGAACAGGTACAATTGGAGGTGTTGCCGGTATTGGGTGTGGAGGATTTTTGGGAACTGCAGGTGGAAACGGATCGCTTGCGATTGGTGGAAACGGCGGAGGTGGTCAGAATTGTTGTTGTTTCAGCAATCCTAGTATACCTGCCGGTGGTGGTGGCGGCGGTGGTTATTTTGGTGGTGGTGCTGGCGGTGGCGGTTCTGCCGGAACAACCGGTTGCTCTGGTAATGATAAAGGAGCAGGTGGAGGTGGAGCAGGTGGAACAAACTATTTTGATGTTGCCTTCACTTCCACCGCAATTAGTACTTCAACTGCGAGCGGTAATGGTCAAATCATTATTTCTTATAACACCTTTCCAACTGTCACACTAACTTCTAGTTCAGCAAGTGTATGCGCTAATTCAAACGTTACAATTACTGCCAGTGGCGCTTCAACTTATACTTGGAACAACGGTTCTACGGCAAATAGTGTTGTGTTTAACCCATCTGTAACGACTGTTTATACTGCTACAGGATCACTAGGAGGCTGTATCAATACCAGAACTATTTCAATTTTTGCTTTACCTTTACCTACGATTTCAGTTAATAGTGGTACAATCTGCAATGGAAATAGTTTTACCTTGGTTCCTACAGGAGCTTTAAGTTACACCTATCCGGCAACAGTTTCTCCAACAGTAACAACTTCCTATACAGTTATTGGCGTGGGTTCAAATGGATGTTTAAGCAACATTGCTACTTCAAATGTAACGGTTATTGCTAACCCAACTATTTCTGCCAGTTCAGCAACTATTTGTTCGGGTGGAACGTCTACTTTAACAGCAAGTGGTGCAAACACATATACTTGGAACACAGGTTCAAATGCTTCTTCAATAACCGTTTCTCCTGCCAGCACAACAAACTATACAGTTGGTGGCGCAAACTTAGCTGGCTGTAGAAGTAATACCTTATCTCTTTCGGTTACAATAGGTGCTGCACCAAGTGTTGTAGTTAATAGCAGTACTATATGCAGCGGCAATTCTGCTACATTAACTGCAAGCGGCTTAACTACTTATACTTGGAATACAGGTGCTAATACCAATAGTATAATTGTTAGCCCTACAGTTACTACTACATATAGCGTTAACGGAAATTTACTTGGTTGTGCTACTCAAGCTTCAAATTCAAGTACTGTTATAGTAAATTCTACAAATGTAACAGCAAATGCTACGTCAACTATAATTTGTTCTGGACAATCTGGTACGCTTACTGCAAATGGTGCATCAACATATAGCTGGAGTAACGGAAGTAATGGAAGCAGCATAGTTGTGAGTCCAACGGTTTCTACAAATTATACTGTAACTGGTACAGGCGCTAATGGCTGTATTGGAAACGCTGTTGTTACGCAAAGTGTAGAATTGTGTACGGGTATATCTAACAAATCTGGCGTGTTTTCAACATTCAACGTAAATCCTAATCCGGCAAATGATTTTATTGTTGTTAGCTCAATTAAATCATTAAACAATCAAAAAATGGAGATAATTAACTCTGTTGGTCAACTTGTAAAAGTGGTTAGAATTGAGAGTGAAAAACAAACTGTGTTAATTTCAGATTTGGCTAAAGGAGTTTATTTCGTTAAGTTAAACGGAGCAACAAGTAAGTTTGTGAAAGAATAAGTAGAATTTCAAATTCATCTTTTAAAAGCAGTTTAATCTGTATTTATAAAAAGTGGATTTTACGTAATTGAGTTAATTAAAGGCCTGCAACATAATAGTTGCAGGCCTTTATATTTTATATAGAGATTAGAAAAGTAAACACTGAAAGGTAAATTTAATATATAGGAATTACCAGAAATTTAAGTACAAAAGCACAAACCAAGAGATTTTTGTTAAGATATGTAAGAAATTGTTTTTACCTATTTTTTCATATATTTGTTAGAAGAACCTTGTACAGTAATGGAATTTCTCATAAAACCAAAAGGTAAGTTTAACATAGGTCTGCAAGAATTGGTGGAATATAAAGAGCTTTTTTATTTTTTCACGTGGCGTGATATTAAAGTTAAATATAAACAAACAGCTTTTGGGTTTTTGTGGGCTGTGCTTCAGCCATTATTTATGACCTTGGTCTTTAGTTTTTTCTTAGGGTCTTCAATTAAGCAACAGTCTGATTTACTAATGCCATACCCGATATTTGCTTTAAGTGGCATGTTGCTTTGGATCGCATTCAGTAATGGGCTTTCAAATGCATCCAATAGTATGGTTAATAACGCTAACATTATTAAGAAAATCTATTTCCCAAGGCTAATTATACCAATTTCAGCAATTTTAGTAGCATTGTTTGATTTTTTCATATCGCTTTTTGTATTTTTTATTTTCTGTTGGATTTATAAGACATCTCTTAAATGGGAGGCTATATTGTTTATGCCGTTAAGTGTTTTAATGGTATCTTTTGCAGCAATAGGCGGTGGAACATTTTTAGCTGCCATTAATATTAAATACCGAGATGTGCGATATGCTATTCCATTTTTTTTGCAAGGGTTATTGTTTGTAACACCTGTGCTATATCCGGTTAACTTTGCTAAGAACGAAGCTATTCAGTTGCTACTTAAACTAAATCCAATATCGGGTCCATTGGAAATTTTAAGAGCATCTTTTTCTAATCAGGTTATCAATATTGAAACAGTGCTCCTAAGTGCACTTACATCGGGAGTACTTTTTATTACCGGTGTAGTTTATTTTAGAAAAACCGAATCTTACTTTGCTGATTTAGCGTAATATGAAACCAATATTAGAAATACAAAATATTGGTAAGAAATTTAAAATTCAGCATGAGCATTTGCCTTATTTGAGTTTGCGTGATTCTTTGAAGCAAGTATTTAAGAAAAGCAGGAGTACTGAAGATTTTTGGGCCTTGCAGGATGTTAGTTTTGATGTGATGCCAGGTGATAGTATAGGGATTATTGGCAAAAATGGTGCGGGTAAATCCACTTTATTAAAGATATTATCAAAAATTACCCCGCCAACAAAAGGTCAAATAATAGGCAGGGGCCGCATTGCCAGTTTGCTTGAAGTTGGAACAGGTTTTCATCCGGAGTTAAGCGGTAGAGAAAACATTTTCATGAACGGATCAATTTTGGGAATGAAACGCTTTGAAATTGCTAAAAATTTTGATGCGATTGTTGATTTTTCAGGAGTTGAGCGTTTTTTGGATGAACCGTTAAAACACTATAGTAGTGGCATGCAGTTAAGGCTGGCTTTTGCAGTTGCAGCTTTTTTGGAGAATGAAATATTAATTATCGACGAGGTGCTGGCAGTTGGTGATGCTGAATTTCAGAAAAAGTGCATGGGAAAAATGGACGATGTTAGTAAGAGCGGGAGAACGATTTTATTTGTGAGTCATGACCTAGCGGCTATCCGATCTCTGACAAGAAAAGCGGCTTTACTTAATAATGGAAATTGTATTGTTTTTGATGACACCGAAGAAGTAATTAAAAAATATTCTGAAAATTTGATAAATAAAACTTCAGGGATTTTTTCAACGTCTGGTAACATCACTAAAATTCACTCTGCTAAAATTATAAGTTTAAATATCGAAAATCGGAATAAAACGAAAAAGCAAATTGAACTGATAATTGGTATCGATATAGAAACGAACGGACAAGAAAATACATCATTCGAATTAATATTAAAAGACTCTAAAAAGCAAAGAATAGGTTTAGTATCAAGCTATCAGTTTCATCAAAAAAAATTACCTAGCAAAAAGGGATTGTACTCAACTACAATCGAAATAGAACCTCTTAATCTGGCCTCAGGTGAATACTTTATTGATATTACTACTTCAATTATTAACCAATGTTGGGATCATTACATAGAAGATGCATTGTCCTTTAATGTTTCATATTCAAATCCTTTGGGGTATTCATGGGATTTTAAACAGGATTATAATTATGGTACCATGGCTTTATTATTAAAATCAGAACCTAAATTTGTTTTAAATGATAAATAAAATAATTACAGCAATCACTTGGAGGGTATGGAATTTAATTTCTGTAATTAAGTGGGAATTTAGCAAAACAGGGATACCTCCTCACAGCATTAAACAAAGAATGTTAAGGTTATACAAAAATCGTCATGCCATGAATGTGCTTATTGAAACAGGAACTTTCAAAGGATACATGATTAAATCAATGCTAAAACATTTTAAAGTTATCCATAGTATCGAGTTAAATGAAGTATTCTTTAATAATGCGAAAGAACTTTTTAAAAAATACAGTTTTGTTACAATATGGAAAGGTGATAGTGAATTTGTTTTACCTAAAGTTTTGGAAAAAATTAGTGAAAGCTGTTTGTTTTGGCTTGACGGACACTGTTGCATTGATGAAGGAAAAATTACATCTATTGGTTTAAAAAATACGCCAATACTAAAAGAAATAATTTCTGTGGCCAGGCATCAAAAGGCTCATAACTTAAAACACGTAATTTTGATTGATGATGCAAGGTTATTTAATGGCACCGAAGATTATCCTTCTATAGAAGAAATAAAAAAATTAATTTTTGATAATTTCGTGGATTATGAAGTAATTATAAAAAATGACATAATTGCTTGCAGCCCTTTAAAATAAAAGTTATGAGGAGAATATCAATTGTTAAAAGGTTCTATTATTTATTTTTGGAGATCAAAAGGGAGCTTGCGATTAAAAGCGAATTTAATGAGTTAGTAAATAAAACCACCGATAATCGCTTTCAAATTAATTGGTCTGATCGTTTTATTTACCTTAATGACAATACAAAAGATACTTTTTTTGATGCTCACTACATTTATCATCCGGCCTGGGCAGCAAGAATAGTAAAAAAATTAAATTTCGAGAAACATATCGATATATCTTCAACATTACATTTTGCAGCTATCGTATCAGCTTTTAAAACAATAGAATTTTATGACTACAGGCCTGCTAATTTGAATCTGAGTAATTTAACAACTAATTTTGCCGACTTAACTAAATTGCCTTTTAAGAACAATAGTATTCAATCGATTTCATGCATGCATGTAATTGAACATATTGGTCTTGGAAGATACGGAGATCCAATCGATCCTAAGGCAGATTTAGTAGCAATGGGTGAACTAAAGCGGGTTACACAAGTTGGGGGTAATTTGTTAATAGTTGTTCCTGTTGGAAAGCCCAGAATTCAATTTAATGCCCATAGGATATATTCTTATGAGTTAATAACAAATTTTTTTCTAAAGGATGGTATTTTTAAGATTGAGGATTTTTTACTAATACCTGACGATTCTATTAAAAATGGTAATAAATTAAATGCAAGTGCAGAGGAAGTTAATTCACAATACTATGGATGTGGTTGTTGGCATTTTGTTAAAGTTAAATAATATCAATGAACTTAATTAGTGAATTTAATATTTCATACACTCATGGTGGAGGTTTAACTTGTAAAAGAGTTTTATCGGATACGCTAATCGAATTTGATAAGTTATTTAGTCTTAATTTTAATTCTACTGAGTATCCCATGGAAGAAGAATTACTTTCTAAAACGGTTGAAATTCAAACATTATTTCCCTATCCGAAAATACCGTCAGGATTAAACTTTGCTAATATGTTTTATCGATTGAATTCTTTTTTGTATGAAAATTTTAATTTTTACTTCAAAAATCAAATAGTGTTTGATAAATATTGTGATGACGTTGCCGAATTCATTATTGCAAATTCGAAAGTAAAAAAATACCTTATTATCCCTCAAGGCCCATTGGCATTAAACGTCTCTAACTTAATATTTGAAAAAACAAAAGCCAATTATGTTACATGGATAATGGATGATCATTTGCTTTGTTATACAAAGAAAGGTTGGAAGTATAAGTATAAATATGAGGAAAGGTTTAGATTGCACTTAGAAAATGCTAAACAGGTATTTAGTATTAGCCCGAGTATGAAGGAATTTTATGCAAGTAGATTTAATATTAAGTCAGAAGTCTTGTTTGGAGGCACAGATAAATACATGGATATGCAACCAATTCTGAATTTAGAGACTTATAAAATAGTTTATTTTGGCTCATTAGTAGAGTGGCAGATAGACTCTTTAAAAATGCTGATTCCGCTTTTAGAAAAATATAACCTACAACTTCATATATATTCATACAATAATACATTGCCAGACTTTTTGAAGCATGCAAACGTGCACCATAAAGGTTTGTTGAAATCAAATGAGATTTTAGAGACAGTTAGCCGATATCATGCAGTTGTTTTACCCTTTAGTTTTGATTTAAAATACAGGAATATGGTCGAGCTTAATATTCCAACAAAGTTATCAGAGGCATTAGCTTCCGGTGCAATCCCAATAATTATTGGACCAAATTATTCAGCTGTAAGTAATTATTTGGCGAAGGCGGATATCGGAATACATATTAATAATTTGACAAATGGAGACGAAATTGAATTAATTAAAAATGATGAATATAGATTGAAAATGAGGACAAAAACTAAACGCTTTTTTGAATCTAACGCTTCAAGTAGTATCATGCAAAATCATTGGCTTAGAGCGTTTCATGACCACTTAAAATAATATGTTTGATTAAAAGAAAATTATGAAAAAAATACTGGTTACGGGATCTTCCGGATTAATTGGTTCAGAGGTTTGTGCTTACTTTAATAATTTAAATTTTGAAATCATTGGAATTGACAATAATCAACGTGAAAAGTTTTTTGGACAGAAAGGGAGTACAAGATGGAAACAAAGTCAATTACAAAGGAATTTAGAAAATTTCACGCATTGCGAGTTAGATATTAGAGATAGAGTAAAATTACTAGATAAGATAAAGGAAATAAAACCTTATGCGCTTATTCATGCTGCTGCGCAACCAAGTCATGATAAAGCTGCAGTAATTCCATTTGAAGATTTTGATATAAACGCAGTTGGAACTCTAAACTTATTAGAAGCCGTAAGACGTTTTAGCCCTGAAACTATTTTTATTCACATGTCTACCAATAAAGTTTATGGTGATGCGCCAAACGAAATCAAGCTTAAAGAACTTGATACGCGATGGGATTTTGATGATGATAATTTTAAAAATGGTATAAGTGAAAGTTTTAGAATCGATCAATCTAAGCATTCTTTATTTGGAGCTTCTAAATTATCATCCGATATTCTAGTTCAGGAATATGGTAGATATTTTAAAATTCCAACAGCTTGCTTAAGAGGAGGATGTTTAACAGGGCCTAATCATTCAGGTGTTGAACTTCATGGGTTTTTAAGCTACTTGGTTAAATGCAATATTGAACAAAAACCCTACACAATATTTGGGTACAAAGGTAAACAAGTGCGCGATAATATACACTCATTTGATGTTGCTAGATTTATGCATTTTTTTATTGAGAATCCTAAATACGGTGAAGTATACAATATAGGTGGAGGAAAAGGCAACACCTGTTCAATTATTGAGGCGTTTAAAATAGCCGAAAGCTTTACTAAAAAAGAAATGAAATACATTTATAGTGATGAAAACAGAATAGGAGATCATATTTGTTATTATAGCGATCTAACCAAAATTAAAGAACATTACCCTAAGTGGGATATTACAGTAACCCTTGAGAATACAATTGAACAGATTTGTAAAAGCTGGGAAAAAAGAAGATGAAAAAATGGACTTGCCAAAAATTTCAATTATAACACCAAGTTTTAATCAGGGTCACTTTATTGAGCAAACCATTTTATCTGTTTTGAATCAAAATTACCCTAATCTGGAGTATATCATTATTGACGGTGGCAGCATGGATGATACAGTTTCAATCATAAGAAAATATGAGAGTAAAATTCATTATTGGGTTTCTGAAAAGGATAATGGACAATCTGATGCAATAAATAAAGGTTTAAAAATATGTACTGGTGATATAATTGCATACATCAATTCGGATGATATGTATGAAAATGATACATTCGTTAAAATAATTAATAGATATAATGAAATTGCCCATAAAAAAGCTTTAATTTACGGGAAGTTCAAAGTTATTGATGAAAAGAATACTATTTTATGGCAACCAAACGATTTAAATGATGAGTTAAAGTTAGTAAAGTACAGCAGTTTCGAATTGTTACAGTGCTGGAAATATACAATACCACAACCTTCTACTTTTTGGACTAGGGAAGTATTGAATGAGATAGGTTATTTTGACACTTCACTTCATTTCTCAATGGATTTGGATTATTGGTTAAGAGTAATACAAGCCAACATTCCAATTTATCAAGTAAATTCTGTTTATTCCTATTTTAGGAGACATGATAGTGCCAAAAGTAGTTTACATGTTGAACTCTTAAAACAAAATTTACTACATTTGAAATCAAAGTATTTGTGTTCATTTTTTATAAAAGTAGCTTACAGTGCTAAATTCTACATTTGGTTCAAATGTACATCCCAAATTAACGAGGCCATAACATTAATAATTAAAGGTGAAAAACTTAAAGCAATTAAGTTGTTATTCAAAGCAACCTTATGCTTTCCGTTTGCTCCATTTTTTAAAATTAAATTATATGCCGTATTTTTAAAAAATACCTTGAAATGGCTTTATTGAATAAAATTTGTGAAGTAACGATAATGTTAGGTGCGGGACATCACCAAGAGAAATTAGTTGATGCTTTAAAGCAAACCGGCTATCCATTCGAGGTTTTTAAATACTATCCAAAGTTCACTTTTACCAGGTACAATTCTAGAAAAGAAATTACTTCAACTGGAACTAATCACTTTTATTCTTTTTTGGTTAAAGTAGTTTGGGCCCTTTTTGTGAGAATCAATTTTCTTAAAAAGACAAACCTGCATATTTATTTCGCACATTGCATATACGATTACTGGGTTTCGAAAAATGTTTCAAATTCAAGTAAATTACTTTGGGCATGGAGTCAAGTTAGTTTAATAACCATAAAGAAATTCAAAAAGCAAAATGCTTATGTAGTTAATGAGTCTCCCACAATTCATATTTCAGAATGGAGCAAAATTATGAATGCTGAGTATAACATGTTTGCAAAGAACAAGTATCAGTATTATAAAATTCACAAACGCCTCTCACAAAGAATTATATCTGAATACGAATTGTCTGATAAGATAGTAGTTTTGTCAACTTATGCAAAGGATACATTCCTTAAAAATGGAATTAGTCCTAATAAACTTGTGCAAGTTAATCTATTTGCCAGTGAAGGGTATTCTAAATGTTCAAATACTTTAGAAAATAAAAATTTTGTGAAATTTTTGTTTGTAGGCAGGGTTGATGTATTGAAAGGTATTCCAAGACTAATTAAAGTAGTAAGTAAAATGAGCTTAGCGCATAAAAATTTTTCACTAACAATCGTTGGAGAGATGAAGGAAGAGGTTGAAGATTTATTTAGGAATCATTTAGACTTTATAAGAATAGTAAAACCAATTAACAAAGGAGAATTAAACAAAGTTTATTCAGAACATGATGTTTTAGTGTTACCTTCAGTGCAGGAATCATTCGGTTTGGTTATTTTAGAGGCTCTTACAAATGGATTGTTCGTGCTAGCTTCTTTAAATAGTGGGGCACCTGATGTATCAAAAGAATCAAACAGGGTAAGGTTAATAGACTCTTTAGATGAAGCCGATATTGAAAAGGCCATTATGGAAGTTTTAGCAGATCCTCAGTCTTATAAGAGAATCGTATCAAGTAACATCAATGGTTTTTCAAAAGATAATTACGAACTTTCGATTAAAAAAATATTAGAATCAGGCTTAACTAGTAATTGAAGAAGAACATATTATATCTGCATGGTCGCCCTGATGCTCATAAATTGCATAAAAATTTAGCTGGTTCTGTTGCTAATCATTCTGAGTACGTTGATTTTAAATATCGCTGGCAGGATATGAATCATGGAATTTTTATTAATCTATTCGCATGGATATACAATAGTTTATTTTATAAAAAATTTAAAGATTACGACGTAATATTAGTAGATGGATTGCATTTTAGTCCCGTTATTGCTAAAAAGTTGGGATTACTCAAAAGGGGTGTTGTTTTAGTTAGCCACATGGGTAACCAATTGCCTTATTTTATTTTCACAAATAAATTAGGCTACTTTAGTAAGAAGGCACACTTATGGTTATTAAAGAATTACGACTATTTACTCTGCGAAGGTTTATTAATGCAGGAATTGATTTGTGCTATTTCACCTAGTGTTCAACCTCGGTTAAAAGTTGTTTACACTGGTCCTTCTCAAGATCGTTTAAATGAGCTTAGGAAAATTAAAGTCAACTTAAATTCAAATAATATAATCACAATTGCCGGTGGTCCAGGTTCTAATAGGATGTATTACAAAGGATTAGATATCATGATACAAGGTTTTGTGAAGGCAAGAATGAACTTGCCCGATTTGAATTATTATATTTTAGGTGATTGGGATACTGATGATCAAAATTATTTGTTGAATGGAATTGGCGCAGATGATAAAAACCACATTCATTTTGTCGGGAATCAATCCAATATGGAGTCGTATTTAAATTGGCTTAGCAAATGCTCGCTATCTATTCATATATCACGTGGCGATGCTTTTCCGGGGTCAACAATTGAGGCTATGAATGTTGGAATGCCGATTTTAATTTCTGAATATACCGGAACAAAAGAGATAATTAAAAATGTGCAGGATGACTTGATTATTCGTTTGTCGAGTGATGAACTCGCACAAAAAATAAGTTGGTACTTTAATTTGCCGCTAACAGATAAACTAATAATTTCTGAGAAGTTAATCTTCTGCTCACAAAATTGGACCGAAGAAAAAGCGATACTATTGTATAAATTAACTTTTGATGAGATTCTTTAATCAAAGAATTCTGTAATTTCGTTTGTGTAATTCATGAATATTCTGGTTTATTACGATAGTTCAAATTTTGCAATATATGTTTCCAGTGTTGCCGTTGAGCTGTCTAAAACACATAGCGTTATATTACTTACTCAATCTTCTAAGGGGGAAATTCACTCAGACGTGGAAAAGTATGGTGTTAAATCCTACGGCTATGAACTTCAGGAAAAAAACTCGATTTGGTTTTATTTTAAACAGTTATTGCATCTTATCAGGTTTATTAAGTCAAATCGCATAGAATTGGTTATTTCTCACAATCATCCTTGTAATTTTGTATCTGTGTTTGCTCAGTTTTTTTGTAAAGCAAAATTTATTATTTCTCGACATCATACAGATATAGTAATGTTAGGTAATAATAAAATGGCCAAACGAATAGATAGAATCATAAATAGACTTGGAAAGAAATTTATTGTTCCAAGCACGAAAACAGTTAACCAAATGATATTGAGTGAAGGTGTAGCAAAAGATAAAATTGTAAAAATACCCTATGCCTATAATTTTGATGACTACCCAAAGATTAACTCACAACTAAAAATTGAATTAAAGAATCAATATCCAGGAGCTTTAATTTTCATTACAATTGGCAGATTGATTGAAGGTAAGAGAACTGAGGAATTAATTATTGAATTTGAAAAGTGGTGTGCTGCCGGAATGAATATTAGATTGTTAATTCTAGGCGATGGCCCTAATAAAAGTCATTTAGATAAACTAATTCAAGTGAAGTCTCTTTCATCTAAAGTCATATTATTGGGAAGACAACCAAATGTTTTGGATTACATTTATGCATCTGATTTGGTTATTCATTTATCTGAATCTGAAACTAGTTGCAATGTTATTAAGGAGGCTGCAATTTGCGAAAAACCGGTGATTGTTTGTGAGGATGTTGGAGATTTTGATGAATACATGAAGCACCATGTAAATGGTTTTGTTATTCCTAAGTATGGTTATGAGGAGCAACTTTTTAGAATTGTTACAGACTTTTATTCGGGTAAAGAAAAATTTAGTCAACTTGGAGTTCAATTAAACAAGGATGTGATGCAAAAATTCTCTATCGATAAAATAATTCATCAATACGAAAATATCCTGGATTCAATTTAATTACCTTTATATAAGATGCTATTACTTTTTTCCTTAACATGTATGTAATTTAGTATTAGTAAGCCCCCGACAAAAAAAGGAAGTTCCGGAATTCTTAATCTTACTAACGATCCATAATTTGCAACAGTTAAACCAACTGAAAAAGCAAAAAAGATTGAAAACAAAATAGCGAAAAGAACAAGTGGATATTTTGTAATTGTTCTTAAAAGTTTAACTATCCCAAATTTCAATATCAGATAGAACGTAAGACCTAATAAGAATATGTTTTCGAAGCCTGCCATTAACATAACAATGTTTCGGACTTCCCAAATGGCGGGCCTGAATAAACCTGAATAGACAGCGATAGGAGCTTTTTTTAAAACACCAGCTAAGGTTGGTTCAAAATCACCAATATCAAATGTATTACCACCATAGTACTCCGCCTTCATGTCTTTTTGAACAATGGCGGCTCGGTCTAAAACGCTATCAATACTATATAAATTTAAACCTTTACCTAATTGGTTTATAAAAAAATAAGCTAATCCGGCACTAATGAACAATAACATAGGTGCAAATAGTATTCTGAGGAACTTATTTTTAATTTTTACGGCTGCATCATTTCCGAACCATATTAAACTACCGGGCAATAGCGCTAATAAAATGTATGGTTTTACCGATAAAATAATAAAGGAACTAATTATAATTTGTAATGCAAATTTAAATTTAATTTCTTTCTTTATCAGGAAATGATAAAAGCCATAGGTGTACCAACCAACAGCTGAGAGAGTGAAACTATCTTTCATGATGCCACTTCCCCAGAAAACGCAAGAAGGGAAATATAAGATCGCAAAGGCTAATTGTTTTTTAGGTTCAGGAAATTCATTAACAAAAAGTGTGTAAAGTTTCCATACTCCAAAATAGGTTACAGTAGCGGTAAGTAAAGCCGCTACAAAATAACTTCCGAAGGATAAAAAAGCAATAGGTATTAATAGACGAACGATAAAGAAGGCGTATTGGTCGTGATGTCTGTACTCAGGAAATCCGGTTTTTTCATCAAAGAAACCCCAGTTGTTGAAATTTTCGTCTGCAAAAACAGCTTCAAAAAAGTAGCGCCAGTTTTTAAAAAATAATTGCCGATATACTTCCGCGCTTTGGAAATAATTAGTTGTGTCGCCTCCATCATAGTAAAAAAAGTAAATTAAGCCTAAAGCAATTGCCCCTAACATCCGAATTACCAAGCCAATTGTGAAAAACGAGTATTCTGGGTATTGAATTTTTTTTTTGTTTTCATAATTTTTTGCAAAAAAGTAAATAACCAAAAAATAAATTGGAGGCAACATTAGATCATATATGCTCAAAAGGTATCTCATTCAACCACCTACAAGGTTAAAGTTTAATTTTAATAAAACAAAAAAAATTAAAACTTATTGCATATATTGTTATCAATTTTAATGTCTCATTATCAAATATGCAAGGTGTGTGTAATGGATACTTCAGATGAGGATATTCAATTTGATAATGACGGTGTTTGCAATCACTGCAAAGAATTGAAGAACACAATTGATAGTATTCAATGCAAAAATCCACAAGAACACTTAAATGATTTAATGAAAACAATTAAATCACAATCTGGAAAATATAATTGTTTAATAGGAACAAGCGGAGGTAAGGACAGTACTTTTTTAATTGTCAAATGTATAGAGTGGGGTCTAAAACCCTTGTTGGTTCACATAGATAATGGTTGGAACACAGAGCTGGCTGTTTCAAACATCAAAAAAGTTGCCACAGCATATAATTTAGATCTTGAAACTTTTGTTTTGGATTGGAGTGAATTTAAACAAATTCAACTCGCTTTTTTAAAATCATCTACTGTAGACCTTGAAATGCCAACTGATTTAGCAATTTCTGCAGGATTATATAAGTTGGCTTCTAAACATAACATTAAGTATATCGTTTCAGCCGGTAATTATGCCAGCGAAGGAATTTTACCGTTAACTTGGGGCTATCATGTTTTAAAAGACGCCTATTATTATAAAACCATTTTTAAAAGCTATTCTAATGCTATTATAAAAAACACACCGATAATTGATGTAATTAAAGAGGCGTATTATAAATATTATAAGGGCATAAAATTCGTATACCCTTTAAATCATATGAATTATAACCCATTAAATGTTACGTCTAAAGCTTTAGGAGATATAGGAATCGAATGTTCGAGCGCCAAGCATCACGAAAGTGGTATTACAGCATTTTGGCAGTCTTTTGTTATGCCAACTAAATATAATTATGATTATCGTAGGGCAACCTTTTCGTCTTTAATTGTTGCTGGCTATTTAAAGCGTGAGGAGGCTTTAAAGGAACTAAGTCTTCCGCCTTACAATCTTGAATGGGTTGAGCAGTATAAGCTTTATGTTGCAAAGAAATTAGAAATTAGTTCTGATGAGTTAGAACACTTTTTAAAAATGTCCCCTAAAAATTATAAGGATTTTCCTAACCAAAAAAAATGGATTACCTTGATTCATAAAGTTTATTTCAAGTATCTAAAATAAACTTTCAAAACACATACGTTTATAAAAATTTAATTTTCCGGAAATAGAAACCACTTATTTTATTAATTTTCTCTAATCAATGATTTCAAGGGTTCATACATTGTTTATTTCTTTTGATGGGTTAACGGACCCTTTAGGTCAGTCACAAATATTGCCCTACCTTATTGGAATTTCAAGAGACTATGCTATTACTAT
This sequence comes from Bacteroidota bacterium, assembly GCA_020403265.1. GTDB lineage: Bacteria > Bacteroidota > Bacteroidia > B-17B0 > Aurantibacillaceae > Aurantibacillus. Next base: position 25,900 of record JADBXZ010000012.1, on the reverse strand, counting down.
TATCAGTTGCGAAAAAAAAGAAAGGTACCTGAAAGATTCTGAATCTATTGCTAAGTTGCTTCAAGCACATGATATCAATTGGGATTCTATTTATTTTGAAGAACAATCCGGTTTAAAATCAAAGTTCGGCTATATTCAACAACTGAAACAAAAAGCTGAAAAGATTATCAGGTTAAAATCGGTTCAGCTAATTCATTGCCGTAGTTACCCTGCTAGTTTAATTGGATTACATTTCAAGAAAAAATTCAGTATTCCATTTCTTTTTGATATGAGAGGGTTTTGGGCTGATGAACGAATGGAAGGAGCCATTTGGAGGAAAAGTAATTGGATGCATCAGTTACTTTACCGCTATTTTAAATTCAAGGAGCGTCAATTTTTTCAAGAGTCAGCACATGTTGTATCCCTGACAAGTAGTGGTAAAAATTTTAGTTTAAAGCATTTTAATTTAGAGGAAGATAAAATTACGATAATACCATGTTGTGTTGACCTCAAAAAATTCACACCACGCAATCAATTGAATTTCAAAACCCAATTAGGCTATAATTCAGAAGATAAATTACTGCTTTATATTGGTTCTATAGGTACGTGGTATCTTACCGAGGAATTAGTCAAATGTTTCAGCGTGTGGCACAATCAGGACAAACATTTTAAACTTTTAATTATAACAAGAGATATACATGCTGCAGGTAATTTGTTGAGTAATTTACCTGAATCGCTTTCAAAATCAATTCAAATCATAAGCGCTAACCACAACGAGATACCAGACTATTTAAGTATTGCTGCTGCAAGTTTGTTCTTTATAAAAAATAGCTTTTCCAAAACAGCTTCTTCTCCAACCAAAATGGCTGAAAGTTGGGCGGTTAATATTCCAATTATAACTAATTCTGGTATTGGGGATAACGATATTTATTTTGAAAAGAATTTGGGTGGTGCCTTAATTAAGGGATTAAACGAAGAAAGTTACTTAAAAGCTTACCATGAGTTTAAGAATCTTCCTGCTTCTAACTATAGAAATATAGCTGAAACTAATTTTGATAAAGATGAAGCAATCAAAAGATATCTTATTATATACAATCAAATACTAAAACCAAAAAAATAAAAAATGACATACTTTGAGGCATTATTAATTGCAATTGTTGAGGGAATTACTGAATTTTTACCAATTTCATCAACCGGACACATGATGTTAACTACAGCTTTACTGGGAGTTGTGCCAACTGACTTTGTAAAGTTGTATACTGTAGCCATACAGTTAGGTGCAATATTAAGCGTTGTTGTTCTGTACTTCAAACATTTTTTTAAATCTGTAGGCTTTTATTTTAAGTTGGTTGTTGCCTTTATTCCAAGTGCTATAGCAGGTTTACTTTTGGGTGATTGGATAGATGCGCAGCTCGAAAACATTTATGGAGTTGCCGTAGCTTTGTTTGCGGGAGGGATAGTTTTGGTATTTGTAGATAAATGGTTCAAAAATCCATCTGTTGAAACAGGTGACGATGTTTCCTATTTAACTGCGTTGAAAATTGGAGCATTTCAATGCTTGGCTCTTTTTCCTGGAGTAAGTAGAAGCGCCAGCACGATTATTGGAGGAATGAGCCAAAAATTAACTCGACAGGCAGCAGCTGAATTTTCATTTTTTTTGGCTGTTCCAACTATGGCTGCTGCTACGCTTAAGAAATTACTTGATTTTTACAAGGATGATGTAGCAATTAGTGGCGATGAAATAAAAATATTGTTATTTGGAAATGCCGTAGCTTTCGTTGTTGCCTTAATAGCTATTAAGACTTTTATTAACCTCTTAAATAAATTTGGATTTAAGTGGTTTGGTATTTACCGAATTTTAGTTGGTGGCACATTATTGTTGTTGTTTTGGTTAAAGGTAATTTCATAACATTACATGTTTAAGTAATGCATAAATTCACTCAGGCGATCTTTTAAACTATCTTGATAATCACCAACATTAAAACTTGCTTTTACAGTATAATTGTAACGTCCAAATGTTTGTAATAATCCTGATAGGTCTTCTCTGTTAACTTTAATTGTAACTTCCATTTTAGTACTGTTTGGTAAAGAAGATACATGTAAACTAAGTAACTTTGAATCATTACCTTCAACAATGCTGCTAATTTGTGTAGCTGAGTAATCGTTTTGATTTAATTCAAGCACTATAACACCTCCGGGGTTTTGCACAGCTGTCATTTCACTTAAATTTTGAATGACACCTTTTAAAGTAATACAACCTTTATATTCTTCCTTGTCATCTAAAACTGGAATTAATGTTAAGTTGAAACTTGCCATTAATTTTACTAAATCATAGGTGTGTTGGTGAGCATAAAGAATGGGTTTGATAAAATTAACTTTACCTTCAGATATCGTTTCTTCTGGATGTTCGTAATCCATTAATTCATTTTCAGAAACCACACCTATTAATTCCTTATTATTAACCACAGCCAAGTGTGATACTTTGAACTGCTCCATCCAATCAAGTGCCATCTCAACAGTGTCCGTAAGTTTTAGCGGTGGTATCTCGTCTGTTATAAAATTCCCAACTAACATATGCTTCCTTTTATACAAAAGTAACAAATAATTGGTTAGCTTTACAGCGTTAAAAAATGACAAAACTTAGCGTCAATATTAATAAAATTGCAACACTTAGGAATGCAAGAGGGCATAATGTTCCGGATGTAATAGAAGCGGCAATTAATATTGAGCGTTTTGGAGCCCAAGGGATTACAGTTCATCCACGTCCTGATGAGAGGCACATAACGTATAAAGATGTTGTGGAGTTAAAAAAGGTTGTTACTACCGAGTTTAACATCGAGGGAAATCCAAAAGAAAAAAAATTTGTAGACTTGGTGTTAAGTGTTAATCCTACTCAAGTTACCTTGGTGCCGGATGCACAAAATCAACTGACCAGTAATCACGGGTGGGATACCATTCTTAATCAATCCTATTTAAAAGATATAATTAAACTATTCAAAGATGAAGGGATAAGAACCAGTATTTTTGTTGATCCTGTTGAATCTATGGTTGCAGCGGCTAAAGATACCGGTACTGACAGGATTGAACTTTATACGGAGAGTTATGCAAGTTTATATGAGCAAAACAAAACTGAAGCTATTAAGCCGTTTGTAAATGCTGCAATTCTGGCAGAAAAATTGAAACTTGGTTTAAACGCCGGCCACGATTTAAATCTTAAAAATTTAAAGTATTTCAAACAAAGCATTACTTGCTTATCGGAAGTAAGTATTGGGCACGCTTTAATTAGCGATTCATTATACTTAGGTTTGGAAAACACAGTTCAGCTTTATAGAAGAGAATTAATGTAATTAGGTTTACTAACAAATTTTTGTTCAAACAAAACCAAGGCTGTTCTGAATTGTTGAGAGGCAAAAATTACTTTTATTTAATCAATAAAAAGTAATTATGCCTGTTAAAAAGCCTAAAGCAAGTTCGGGTGCAAAAAAAATTTTTGTACTTGATACTTCTGTCATCATTTATGATCATTATGCTATTAAAAATTTTGCCGAACATGATGTGGTAATCCCAATCACAGTGCTGGAAGAACTTGATAATTTTAAAAAAGGAAATGATACTAAAAACTTTTCCGCAAGAGAATTTACAAGATACATCGATTCATTAAGTGGTAAAAATACCTTACAAGATTGGACACCAATTAATGGACCAACTAGAGGTAAATTTAAAATTGAAATGAATTTTTCAAGTAAAATAAACGCAGAAAAAATATTTGATGACAGAAAAGCAGATCATCGTATATTGAATACGGCGCTTTATACTGTGGAATCAAACCCGGGACGAAAAGTTGTTTTAGTTACCAAAGATATTAACTTACGAATTAAAGCTAAAAGCTTAAACTTAAATGCAGAAGATTATGAAACCGGAAAGATAAAAACGGTGGATGAATTATACAATGGCAGAAGCGAGGTTCAAAAAGTTGATGCCAATAGCATTAGCAGTATTTACAATCAGGGAGAAGCCAAAGCGTCAACAGCGCTTAAAAAACTTAAACCATTACCTAATCATTATTACATTTTAAAAAACGGATCCGCAAGTGTATTAACACGTTACAACGCAGAAGATGATACTCTAAAAAGAGTTGTAAAGTCTGCAGCATTTGGTGTTATACCAAAGAATGCCGAACAAACCTTTGCAATAGATGCCATTATGAATCCGGACATTAAACTAGTTTCGATACAAGGTGTGGCAGGTACAGGCAAAACCTTGTTGTCCTTAGCCGGGGCACTAGAACAGCGAAGAAATTATCATCAGATTTATTTAGCAAGACCAATCGTACCTCTCAGTAATAAAGACATAGGTTATTTGCCTGGTGATGTGAATAGTAAATTAAACCCTTATATGGAGCCGCTTTGGGATAATTTAAAATACATAAGAAGCTTATTTAGTGAAAAGGATAAGGAACACAAACAACTAAACGAAATGGTAGAATCTCAAAAATTAGTTGTTTGTCCTTTAGCATATATTAGAGGTAGAAGTTTAAGTAATGTTTTTTTTATTGTTGATGAGGCACAAAATCTAACGCCGCACGAAGTTAAAACCATTATTACAAGAGCTGGCGAAAACACTAAAATTGTTTTTACAGGCGACATTAATCAAATAGATACACCTTATTTAGATGCACAAAGTAATGGCCTTAGCTATTTAATTGAAAAAGTAAAAGGTCAAGCGCTATATGCGCATATAACTTTGGAAAAGGGAGAGCGAAGTGAACTGGCAAATTTAGCAAACGACCTCTTGTAAAAAGTCAAAAAAAAGAGATACTTAATTTAGTATCTCTTTTTTTATTAAGTTAAAACTATTACTCAATTGTGCTGTTACGTTGCGCAATTTTTTTGTATTTCATTAATCTAAATGTCCAGTAAACTAGCATTCCAATTACAAAAATAGAAATTAGCACATTTGGCATTTGACCTAAAGCACGCATTCCTTTGAATGTCCACTGGAAAAATCTTCCAATTCCTTCAAAAGCATCTGTCCAGGTAATTATTAAACTAATCATTAATGCGTTCATTTCTCTAAATATTAGTAAGTTTACAGCACAAAAATAAGTAAATTGTTTAAATAAAAAAATTTGTTTGCAGGAGTTTTAAATAAAGGCTTAAGAGGCGGTTTGTTTTTATGTATAGCTTTGGTTATCAGTTTTTTAATTATTTCTTTACTGGCAATTAAGGAGCCGGAAAGTTTATTTTACCCGGATCTTTTTTACAATTATTTCAGTACTAAAATCAGCAATAAATTACTAATTGTTTGCTTAAATGCTTTACTAATTGTAGTTGCAGCTTATCTTGTATATCAAATTAGTATTGAAGAGGAGTTGGTGGATAAAACGAATATTTACAGTTTGTTTTTGTTTTTATGCATCAATCTGGTTTGTTGTCATTCTATGCAGATAGTATCACAGTTTATAACAAATACTTTTTATTTATACAGTGTTTTAAAATTAATAGGAACTTATAGAAAGGACAATGTATTGAGCGATTTTTTCGTTGCCTCGTTTTGGTTGAGTGCATCGGCATTTATCACAACATTAAGCATCATTTATTTTCCACTTTTTTTAATTGGTTGGTTGGTTTTACGACCATTTAATTTAAAGGAGTTGTCAACTATTATACTAGGATTTTTGACACCTTTATTTATGTTTGAATGTATTGCGTATCTTACTGATTTTAATCAATGGTACTTTGTTTTTGCAACAAAGGAGTTCTTTAACTCACTAAAATATCCGCAAATGAGCGAGTATTATTATGCTATGTTAATACTGCTTGTATTATTATTTTTAATTTCTCTGGTATATCTATTGTTAAATGGCATGGGTAATACAGTTAAAAAACAAAAGGTACGTGGTATTTTACTCTGGAGCATGTTTTTTTCCTTATTTAATTTGTTTGCCGGCGGTTCAAACAGCACCTCAATATTAATTATTTTGTCTTTTCCATTAAGTGTGTTTATTGGTGATTTATTGTTTGCAATTAAGCAAAAGCGAATTACTAATACCTTGATAGGCTTGTTAATGTTGAGTATGTTTTTGGTTGTGTTGGCAAAATTAAACGTTTTATAAACGGATTCTAAATCGTTTAGGCGGCATTTTTTCATTTTTAACATTAATTTAATCGACTAATCGATTAAAATTTACGATTAAATCCGTATATTTGCAGTGAAATTAAAAAACCAGTGTAAATATTTGACTATCATATTTTTACACGTAAACCTTGATTTTGTAATATTAAAAAAAGATAAGTATGAAAACTAACAACCCTATTATTGATTCTATGGCTGAAACACAAGCTCAGTTTTTAAATAACTGGATGGATTCCGCCAAAAAATTTCAAAATGCCTTTTCAAATGGTAATGCCATGCACGAAGGACAAACAATTTTTAAGGAGTTTATGGATAAACAAATGAATGTATTGAATAGCATGCAAAATAATTCATCTAATTTATTCAACAACACCAATTCTAATAATCCAACAGAATTTTTTAAAAGTTGGTTTAACCAACAAGCATCATATGCAAAACAAATGACCGATTTTAACCAGAGTATTTATAACAGTTACCAAAATTTTGGTAAACCGGCCCACGATTACATGCAAAATTTTGGACAAATGAATACGGCTTATACCAATGTATATAATACTTGGATGAACACATTAAACAGTGCTTATGACAATTTGAGCAAAACCATGAATGGTAGCTTTAATAAAGATGTGTTTTCAAATTTTATGCAAGGCAATCAAGTTTATGCAAAAATGCAAGAGTTTTTCGCTCCAATGGCTGATGCTATGCAGAAAGGACAATTTAATTTAGATGCATTTAAAAATTATTTTAATGCTGAGCATTATAATGTTTTAAGCAAACAGCTTTTCTCAAATCTTTATAATGGTTCTTCAGTAAAAGAAGTGCTTGATAATGGAATGAATCAAATCCATAATTACTTTGTTAATCAACAAGGATTAAGCAAACAGTATTTCGAACATTTAAAAAACATGAATGTTGAAATTCCAAAGATGTTCTCAACAGAAGCCAATTTGGAACATGCAAAAGATTTATATAACAAAGTAAACTCAAACTTTTCGAAGTTTTTTGAACCACTTTTAAAATTAACTACTCCCGGTAAAGAAAAAGAAAACGTTGAGGCGACCATTAATTTAATGGATAAAATGGTTGATTACAGCTTTAAACAAGCAGAGTTGCAACTTCAATTACAAAATACTACTCAAAAAAGTGTTGAGGCTGTTGCTAAAAAATACAATGATTTGTTAACGAATCCCGAATCCTATAAAAATGCCCCTAACGCACAGGAATTATATAATGATTGGGTAAAAACAAATGAACAAATGTTTACTGAACTTTTTGCAAGCGATGCGTTTAGCAAAATTAAAGGTGAGGCATTGAACTTAAGCATGGATGTGAAGTCACATTTTGAAAAGCAATTTGAAGGTATGTATGTTAACTATCCAATAGTTTTTAAAACTGAAATGGATGATGTTTATAAAACAATTTATGATTTGAAAAAGCAAGTTAAAGATTTACAAACGAAACTTGCCATCAACAACGCTGCCAGTGTTGAAGTGTTTGATGAAGAGAGAACCAAAAAAACAAAGAAATAGTTGTTTGTTGTACTTTGTTTAAGCCGGTAATTATTTACCGGCTTTTTTATTTGTAAATAAGAATGGAAGTTTTATATCGAAAAGTAAGAGATAAGGGATAAGCATTAATGCGCTGAAATTAAATAATCCCATTACAACAAAGATTAATAAATGAAAAGTTAGTCCGGCAAATAAATAGTATTTTCTGCTTGCTTTAAAACTAATTCCTAGACAAAAAGTTAATTGGAAGAAGATTACTATATAGTTAATCCAACCATGAATGCTTTTGTCATAAAGCCATGGAAGGCTGTAATGTTTGGATTTTAAAATAAAACTTATTGCAAGCCCATTTTGCCAATCTTCATGCGCAACTTTAGAAAGACCTGAAGTAACATAGACTAAACAAAGGAGTATAATACAACTTATAATACTTAAATTATGAAGTATCATTTTTAAATCATTTAACCACTGAAATTTGCTAATTGATTGAAAGCCAATAAAACAATTAAAAAACAAAAATTGATTAAGTAAATAATCTCCGCCACTTAGGCCTGCATAAGCAAAGTTATGAAGGTTAACTACTGCTAGCCAAATGATAATTTTTACCCATATAAAGCTGGATTTCACAAAAATAAATGAAACTGAACTGAGCAATACAAAAATTATCACAATGAAATTTACTTTATCATTGGATAAATGACTTAGAAGGAAAGCAAAATCTTTGATTGTGCCAATGGAAGGAATTTGGTTGTTGATGTGCAAAACATTTGAAAACTGCGTATTAAAATTATATAACCAAAAACAACATTTTAAAACTAAAAATCCAAATAGTACCCTCGAAAACAAGTTGCCTCTATTCAAAAATCTATAATCTAGAGCCAAAAAATTGTAGATAGCATTTAGGAAGCAGTTCATTAATTTGAATTATATTTGGATAAAAGTTGACTCTAAAATTAGAAAAATATATTTGGTTATTGCTAGGTTTAGTAGGCATTATTTTATGTGCGGTTGAAACACCCGGGGAAAGCGATTTTGGAATTTATATAAGTGCAGCGATAGATTTAACTGATCAAAAGGATATATATCAAACGGGTTACTACGATGGATATCACTATTATTACTCAGTTTTCTTCGCTTTGTTTTTAAAATTGTTCACTGGTTTTAATTTTTCAGTTATAAAATTTATTTGGTTATACTTTAATTTTTTATGCTTTATTCATCTTCTATATCTCCTTAGTGATTTAATGCTGAAACTTAATGTTAATTTAAAACAAAGATGGGTTTTAATAAGCTTCGCAATTATTTTTTGTATTTCATTTGTAATTCAGAATATACATAATTCACAAATAACACTATTTCTCTTATGGGCTTCTATTTACGGTTTGAAACTGATCTACAATGAAAAAATTGTAAGTGGCTCCATTCTGATTGCATTGGCTGTAAACATAAAAATTATGCCTGTGGTAATTTTACCTGTTTTATTTTTTAATGGCAGATGGAAGTCATTGATGTTAATCATGTTTTTTTACTTAGCCTTGTTGTTTTTTCCTTATTTAGTTATAGATTGGGATTACTACAACCTTTTACTGAATAGTTGGTGGAACTTAATTAATCCGTTTGCTAATCATCACATATTAGATGTTGATGAGCGAAGCTTTCATAGCTTAACTACGCTATTATCAACTTTATTGATTGAAGAAACAGGCCAGGCATACAAACTTCCATATAAACGTAATATACTTGATGTAAACATTGAAACCTTAAAGTGGATAATTCTTGGCGTGAGATTGTTTTTTATTTCATGTGTATTTTTATTCATTAATCAACCTTTTTTTAAAAAGAACTATACCTTTTACAAAACGGAATTACAATATGCATTTGTATTAGCTTTAGTCCCGCTTATTTTTCCTCATCAGCAACATTATGCTTTTGTGCTTTGTTTACCAATTGCACTGCTTTGTTTATATTATTATCTCATCCTGAAGAAGAAGTGGATGATTTTTTCACTTATAATTGTTTTTTTATGCTTTAATCTAAGGTTACTACTCGGACATTTTAATGATTACTACGAACACTACAAAATTATTACCTACGGCGCACTAATACTTGTGTTTATGGCTATGTATATAGGTTTTAAAATCAAACGTGATCCTTTAGTTTTGAATCAATTGCTTTAATGCAACGGGAATAAAAATACCTTTTGGTACGGAATTCATTATTTTTAAATCAGTTAATGCTGACGACTCCTCATTTAAAAAAGCCAGCAATTCTTCAGCTTTATTGTATTTAAACAAGATTTCAAACAATTGTTTACCACTTATTTTTTTTGAGTCTAGTACCTTTAAAAAAACTGTGTCAAAAAAACTGTATTTTTTTTTGGAAGTTTTAGCTGCAATTGGACTTTGCTTATTCTCTAAACGTTTAATTAACTCTTCAACCTGGCGTTGGATAAAGATAAAAGTATAACCGGTACTTGCTTTACTGCTTCCACCGGCAGTTCCAATGTTAATAACGTTTTCTCCATATGGGTTTATAAATTTACTTTCCGCCATTGGTATTTCACCGTATTCTTTTTCAATTATCTCATAATTATCAAGAAATAACTGCGTTGAGATGTAATTTTTTAAGGCTTCTTCATATTCTTTTTGCTCGCATTTAACCGGAGAAAAACCAGTGTACTCAATTAGAGCTTCTGTTTCTGAATAAGGAATAACATAACAAAACCTGCAATCATTTTGTTGTGGCACTCTAAAATCCATAAATGTTGGAAGAAAGTCCTTGAATTTCGGTTCGTTGATTTTAATCACCCATCCTAAAAAGTGCTGTACATAGTTAACATGATTAGCTTTGATAACCTGGTTTCTAAAAGCACTGTTAAAAACATATTGACTCGTGTAAGTATAAGACTGGCAAACTACTTCAACTTTATCGTTTACTTTAACTAATTTATTAATTGTATCCGTCACAAAATCAAATCGAGCGTCTGCCTTTAATTTACCAATACAATAGGCATAAAAGTCCTTTGATTTCAAGTGGTAATATCTATAAGGATTGAGGTTTACTTTATACTCCAGAGTTTCTGTAAAAAAGTTAAAATTGTTCCAGCTGTTAGATGTTAATTTGGTGTACCATTTATCTTTCTCTTTGGTCCAAAAACACCAGGTTCTGTCATTCTTTGTTTTAACCTCTTTGTCAATAATAAGTACTTTATTAAATGATATGTTGGATTCACTTAATCTCAGAGCTAAACTTAAGCCGGCACATCCTGAACCTAAAATAATGTAATCGTATGTATGACGGTTGCTCAATTTATTTTATAACCGACCCTCTTAGTTTTTTAGCTTCTAAAAAATATTTTGGGTGAATAAATAACATTCCAAAACTTTCACCATCTTCTTTCCCTATATGTTTGTGATGCATCTTATGCGCTCTCCTCAAAGCTAGGACGTATAGATTAGTTGATTTAGTTAAAATTTTAAAGCGTTGATGAATAATGATGTCATGAACAAAAAAATATGCAAGTCCATATAAAGCTATTCCAAATCCTACCCATGTATACCAAGCATAGCCATTCATCATTCCAAACATGATGCAAAGCCAACTTGGAATGGCGTAAATTAAAAAGAATAAATCATTCCTTTCGAACCAACTGGTATGATCTTTTTTATGATGATCAGAATGAACGTACCACATAAAGCCATGCATAATAAATTTATGGTTGGCCCAAGCAGAAAATTCTGTTAAGATGAATGTTAAACAAACGATACTAAATTCAATCATAGTCTAATAACAACTAACTTTTTGGATTGTTTACTTATTTTGAAAGGATACTATATGTAGTTTCTTTTTATCAGAGAAAAACAGTTTATTATTTAAAAATAATGGCATTTCTTCAGAATTAATTGTTGTTAGAAGTTCAAAATTTTTGGAAACTAAAAAGTGTTTTAGTCCATTTTTTAACAAAACAGCTCTATTAACGTCAAATTGTTTTTTATAAAGTTCGGTAAAATGGTATTCATATTCAATTTTATGATTCGAAACACCATAAACCTTGTCATTATTGGTCACAAAAAATACTAACTGCGAATTAATGAAACTCAATGGAACAATATGTCCTTCTCGCTCGGCGTAATATTCGTCCGGATTAATAAATGACTTAAATTGCCCATACTTCCTTTCATCTAATTCAATAATACTTTCAAAAAGCGAATTGGTTATGTCTGTTGTTGAAATTCCTTTTTTGTTTGCAAATAATACAGAATGATTTAACTTCACAAAATCAAAAACGGTTTCTAATTTGCTATTTTGGTCAGAAATAATAGTTCCGTTTGTTTTATCTAGTTTAATTAGGAAAGGTTTGCCGTAAACTATTGTATTATCACCAAAGTGTGCTTTGCCTAAATTGAAAAGCAATAATTCCCCATTAATAATAGAAATTATACTTTGTGAAAGTTCGTAATTTTTTAAATTTTGTTGCCAGATCAACTTACCATCTAAGGTAATTGCGTTTAAGGAGTTTTTATCTGCAAAGAATAAAGTAGAATTATCAACCAAAATGTTTGAAGCCAAATTGGTAATCTGATTTACAATATTAGATGTTTCTATACTTTGAATCGTGGCTTTGCTAATTATAGGATTTTCCGATATAATGATTTGTCCTTTTGGTTTAGAACTCGTTTCAAGTTTTATTTCCCAGTTTTTTCCTTTCCTTAGGTTAATGCTTGTTAATCCGCTGGCTGCAATAATGATTGTGCTGTCATTGACATATGTTAGGTCATTCCAATTGTTTTCGTTATTTATATCAGAGCTCCAAAGTAAATTACCTGTTGTTAACTCATGAGCATGAAGCTGATTAACATTGTTGGAAATGACTAGAGCAACGTTCAATTTTTCATTTACATGAACAATTTTTCCGGGAAAATTAATTTGATCGTAACCAAAATTTTTATTGTACCCACTACTTTTATTTGCATTTGATAGGATTAAAAATTGTGCGGTATTATTAAGTTCAAATTGGGTTACATTTTTAAACCAATGTAATGAGTCCTCATCCGCCTCAATTTTACCACAAGATCCAACGCTAACATAACGTTTGGTAGCAAAGTCATACTTTCTTGTGGTAAAGTAAATGCTATTGCTTAAACTATCTGCTATCATTTTGTAAAGTGGGTTTTCAAATGAAAAAGTTGTTGCCATTACTGATTGCCCACTAACAGCTGAACTGCCAATTAAATGTATTTGTTTCTTTTGAGCATTTAGTTTAAAGTTGGATGCAGAAATAATTAGAAAAGGTAATATGAATAAATGTTTCATGTTTATAATGAGTTCTTGAATTAACTAGTTGAGCTATCTTGAAGGGCTTATTTGATTTTTTTATCTTGTTAAATCTTAACACCAATTACTAAAACATCATCAACTTGTTCTTGAGTTCCTTGCCAATCAAACAAGGTTGATTCAAGTTTTTGACGTTGTTCTTTTGGCGATAATGGACTTATATTGAGCAACAATCTTCGGAAATTACCTACCATAAACTTTTTACCTTTTGGCCCTCCAAATTGATCTGCGTAACCATCACTAAATAGAAATAACTGGTCTCCTTTTTGTAATTGAATGGTGTGGTTTGTAAAATTTTGCTTTTCACCTAAAAATTTGCCAATTGGAAATTTATTGGCATCATGCTGATTAAGTTGGCCGTTGCGCACAAGGTATAAAGGGTTAAATGCAGCGGCATATTGTAATTCTAAAGTTTCATAATCAATACAACACATGGTCATATCCATTCCATCTTTTGTGTCTTGATTATTATCTGCATTAAGTGCTTTTATAACACCATCTCTTAATGCATTCATGATTTCTGCTGGTTGAGTTAGATTACTGTTATTAATAATATCCTGAAGAATATTATGACCTACCAAACTCATAAACGCTCCAGGCACGCCATGCCCTGTGCAATCTACCGCAGCAAAATAAACCTTCTTTTCCTTTTTGGTTATCCAATAAAAATCACCACTAACAATATCTTTAGGCATATAATACACAAAATTATTTGGTAACACTTGGTTAATATAATCTTGTGTTGGCAAAATAGCTTCTTGTATTCTTTTGGCATAATGAATGCTATCGGTTACTTGCTTATAAAGAATTTCTAGTTCGTTGTTTTTTACTTCAATTTCTTCTTTTTGTCTCACCACCTCCTCTGTGCGCTCAGCAACTTTCCTTTCGAGTGAGCGCTCGTTCTCAGCTAAATTATTTCGCATGAGCAATAACGCCTGCCCAAGCGTATCATCTTTACTTAAAGGCTTAAAATCAGCACTAAAATTACCGCTACCAGTTTCTTTGGCAAAATTGGTTGTTTCTTTAACAGACTGAACCAACTCGTTTAAAGCTATGCCCATGTCACCTATTTCATCATTACTTGGTCTAATGATTTCTTGTGGCACAATTCCTAAACTCATTGTTTGTAAAATCTTCTTAAGTTTTTGAATTGGTATAGTAATAGAACGTGTTGTGAAAATAGCAACTAAAATTCCACCAATTATAAGTGCAATGCCTAAAAGTTGAACGAAACGTTTTAAAAAATTAAAAGAGCTAAACATTTGTTCTTTTACCGTTTCTGCATTATCCTGTTTTAATTCTATAAGTGAGTTAAGATTTTTATAAATAATTTTGATACTAAGTTCACTGTCTTCATAAGGCAAACGAGCTAAGTAATATACACTGGCATCTTCATACTTTTCAGTTGAATTAAGCTCTTTCATGATATCGTTCTTATATACTTTAAATAAAGTTTCTATTCGGCTAAATATATTTTTGAGCTGCGATTGTTCGTCTGAACTCCACTCTTTAGATAAATTATTCAGCTGATTTTTTTTAAGTGGGTACTCTTTATCAATAATTTGTTTAAGCTCATCTCTAAAATCCAAATCATTAAAACTTTTATTATAAAACCATTTTGAGATATTGGTATGCGAACGTTGTAATAATAGATTTAACTCCTTCAATGCAGAAACTGAAGGCGTTACCTGACCAACAACTAACTCAGTTTTGTACTTGCTATCGCTTAATGTATATATTGTTAGGATGAAGGCTATAGTTGTTAAAACAATTAACGTTGCAAAGCCCAATCCAATTCTTCTTCCAATTGTAAATTTCATGGCTTAATCTAGTTTAATGTTTTGTTCAACACATTTTTTTCTGTACTCCTCTAATTTGGCCGCATCTAATAAATTTCTATATGTATAGTAAAGCGCTTCTGTTACAGTTTTTTTGTATTTAGTAGAATTGGCAACTTTAAGTAGGAGTTGTTCAGCTTGCTTCGCTAATTTTTTAGAATTGTCTTGAACTGCATCAATGTTTCCAATATTTAAATCATCTGCCATTTCTTTTACTATGTTACCCGAAAGGTTATAGTATAAAATACCAAGGTTGAAGGTTGCCGATTCGTTTTTAGAGTCTAAGTCTAAAACCTTAAGTAATGCTGTTTTGGCTATTTCGCGCTCTTTTTCAAATTTGGATGATTTATTACTCAACTCACTGTAAATCCCACCAACGGTATTGTAAAATTCAATGTCTGCATAGGTACCATTAAAATTTGGAACATTGTTTTTACTTAACTCTTTAAATTTATCATGTGCTGAAATACTAAGTGTGTAATTTAAACTGCTTTCATTCAAAGCTTTTATGCTCATGTTACGGTAATGTGCAATGATGGCGTTAATTAGTTTTGTGTTATTAGTTTTATATGCACTATCAGGTTTTAAAGAATTAGAAACCATTATCGCGCTAATCACACTATCTCTGGTTGTCGAATTTAGTTTTTCTTTATCGGTTTTTTTATAAATTTCAAAGTAAATATAGGCTTTAAGCGTATGTACTTCAAACATTTTCGCTGTTTCAGAATTTAAAACGGCGCTGTCAATTATTGGCTTGGCAGCTTCGGCGTTTTTTTCACTATAGAGCTTTTGAGCCCTATTAAATGCGCCAATTTGTGCCAAAACACTGTCTCTACTCAGCAATATAATGCTGAACAAAAGGAGTATGTGTATTTTACGCAACCTTTTCATTTTCTTTAATCTAACGTAATTGCCAAGGCTTTAAAATCATCATTGGTTTTAAGACCGGCTTTTACGGCATTGTTTTTACTATATTCAAATTTCAATTTACTGTCAATAGTTATAAAATTAATACTGGCACCTTGTTTACATGACCCAGGCGTTTCTCCAATCACTAAATGACCTTTTCCTTTCGTTTTTGAAGCTACGTCTGAGGTAATTTTTGTTGACTCGCCTATCACATAATAAATGTGGGCGCCACTATTCTCAAAAGTTGAGGTGTTTTTTATTTCAATATCTTGATTTCCAACCTTTTTCTTCGAAGCAAGCTGTTTCAATTCTGAGATTAAGTTATCGTTTTTACCAATTACGTGTATAATAAAGTTCCCGTTGCGCTTATGCTCCGGCCAATCGAAGTATCTTGTAAAATTATAAACGAAAACAGCCTTAAATTTGGAGTTCACATCATAATTACCCGGTTGCTGAAATCTATATGAAATCAGACAAAAAACGACGAGGATGATTATTTTAAACTGTTTAATAAATCGGTTTAATTAACAAATATAGCAATTTTATATGCTTGTTTGGCGAATTATTTATTTGTAATTTAATAGCTTGTTTCTACAAAAAAAATACAAAAGTTTTTCTGATCTGGAACTGATAGAAGGTTACGTTAAAAACGACAACAATGTCTTTATTGGTGAGTTGTATAACCGCTATAGTCATCTGGTTTTAGGTTTATGTATTAAGTATTTAAAAAACAAGGATGATGCCAGTGATGCGGTGATTCAAATTTTTTCAAATTTATTAACGGATTTGAAAAAACATAAAATCAATTATTTTAAAAGTTGGTTGTACGTTTACAGCAAAAATTACTGTTTAATGCAGCTCAGAAAAAGACAGAGTGAGCTTAAAAAAGAATTGGAATTAAAAGAAAATGCCATTTTAATTATGGATTTTTCAAATCCCGAGCATCTCAACGAAAAGGAAGCTCAAATTAATAAATTGGAAGTGGCTATTGATCAGTTAAATTCTGACCAAAAAACGTGTATTGAGTTGTTTTATCTCCAAAGTAAATCTTATCAGGAAATAGAACAAATTACCGGCCTAACCAATAACGAGGTCAAAAGCCATATTCAAAATGGCAAACGAAATTTAAAAATTAAGCTGACAAGTGAAAATGAGTGATCAAGAAAAAGACATATTAACTAATTTTTTGGATAACACTTCCAGTAAAGATGCCTTTGAAAAAGAGGCTTTAGAAGGCTTTAAATCTATTGGATCTAAAGAGGAAATCATTGAATTGAAGAAAAAGACAGACGCACAAGCTGAACTGTTATTTCAAAAAAAAGCCAATAAACCATTAGTTTGGGTTGCAGCAGCAATATTAATTATCACTTTTGGTTTAATAATTAAATTCTTTCTACCGTCAAATGATTTAATTAAAGACAATGATTTGGCATTACATGAAAAAACCATAACGGGAGCACAGGAAGTGAAATCTGCCGAGTCGGCTGCTCCAAATGCAATTGATTTAAAAAATGAGGATCAGTTCATTGAAAATAAGCCATTGAGCAGGGTTGACAGTAAAAAGGATGAAGTTGTTAAACAAGAACAATCTCCCATTGAAAGTCCAATAGGGAAGCTAAGTAGTTTAAAAGAAGATGTAAAAAGCACTAAAGATGTTGAGGAAGAGGAAGTGTCTGCTGACGTTGCTTTAGTCTCAGAAGCCGCTAAATCTGAATCATTTACAGGGGGTGTACCTGTTACATCAACGGGCAGTGTAAGAGAGGCATCAGATAAAGATGCTCTGGCAAAGGAATCTAAACGAAATGAGAAAAGCACAAAAAAGAGTGCCCTAACAATAGAGCCAAGTAAT
Source organism: Bacteroidota bacterium (assembly GCA_020403265.1). Lineage (GTDB taxonomy): Bacteria > Bacteroidota > Bacteroidia > B-17B0 > Aurantibacillaceae > Aurantibacillus. The sequence goes on along the minus strand of JADBXZ010000012.1, from coordinate 8,348 downwards.
GCACCGGCCTCTCCGGGCAAAGTAAAGCTTGAGGACGATTTAAACGAGTCAGAAAGTAATTTGTTCTATATTGGTGGTGATAAGGCATTAATAACAGATTTAAGAGAAAAACTGAAGATTATACAATTGAATTCGCCTTTTGATGCCTTAATTACTATTACAGATGAAAAGAAAATTACAACCGTTGAATTTGTTGATGAACGTGATCTTTCAAAAGATGAGTTAAAGCAGATCAAGAATGAGATTAAATCCTTGGAGAAATTTGATTTTAAAGTTCCACCAACTAAAAAAACTAAATTTACCCATAAGATTATTTACCGTCCTTAATTTTTAGTTACTTTGCAATCAATGCACGCAAAGCAAACCATCGAACAAATAAACTTTTTAAAACAGTTTGTTTCAGAAAATAGAATAAAACGTTTTGATGATGTAATTAGTCAACGAAGCAATTACCTGCAAATAGTTCTTGAAAATTTATATCAGGCACATAATGCGAGCGCTGTGCTCAGAAGTTGCGAGAGTTTTGGATTACAAACTGTCCATTTTATAGAAAACAAAAATAGTTTGAAAATTAGCGCAGATGTGGTCATGGGCAGTAGCAATTGGTTAACCATAAGACGGCATAAGGAATCTGATAACAATACGGTTAAGGCTTTAACAGAATTAAAAAAACAAGGTTTTCGAATTGTGGCCACAACACCTCACACTAACGCATATACAATCGACACTTTGCCAGTTAATCATAAAATGGCTTTGGTTTTTGGCACAGAAATAGATGGCATTTCGAGCGATGTCTATGAATTAGCGGATGATTTCGTAAAAATACCAATGTACGGTTTTACTGAGAGTTTTAACATCAGTGTATGCGCAGCTTTGTGTATGTACGAATTAACAACGCGCATACGGAAAACAGTTCCTGATTATTTACTTAATGAAGAAGAGAGGCAAGAGGTGTATTTAAATTGGTTAAAAACTTCTGTTGATAAAAGCAATCAATTATTGGATCAGCATTTTCAATCAACATGATCGTTATTGGAAGATGGATTAGACTTTGTTTGAGCTTTTTCATGGCTGTTCTTTTATCTTATTCATTAGTTCATAAAAATCTTATTATTTATCTTGCTTACCAGGCCAAAGGCCAATTAAGTGTAATACTGAATACGGAAACCATTAGCGAGTATAAGAACAAAAATAAATTATCCGTTCTACAAAAAAGCAACCTTCAATTAATTAAATCAATAAGAGAATTTTCGGTTGATAGTTTAGGATACAAACCAACCTCTAATTTTAGCACCATTTATAATCAGCATCAAGCGCCGGTTTTATGGGTAGTTACAGCTTCTGAATCTTTTCAATTGAAAGAGTATTTTTGGGATTTTCCGATTTTAGGAAAATTAAGTTACAAGGGCTTTTTTAAAAAGGAATTGGCCGTCAATGAATTTAATAACTTAAAATGCAAGGGTTACGATGCGGATATTAGACCCGCTAGTGCCTGGAGTACTTTAGGTTGGTTCAGTGATCCATTAATGTCGTCTTCTTTAGATTATTCAAAAGGCCGCTTCTGTAATTTACTTTTTCATGAGCTGTTTCATGCAACTTATTATCTGCCTAATAAGGTTAATCTTAACGAGAATTTGGCAGAATTCATTGCACATAAAGCAACAATAAAATTTCTTAAGAACGATATAATTAACCTTAATTATTACTTGGCCGACCGTTATAACGACTCTTTGTTTGAGCGGGTTATGGTTAAAAAAGCAACTGCACTAAACCTGTTTTATGACTCCATTAAAAACAAAGCATGTAAAAACGAATTAAAAATCCGCGAGCTTTGGCAATTTTCAAAAAGCCTTGAAACTTTAAATTTTTCAAAGTCATTCAACCTTCATAAGCGTCAAAAATGGATAAATCAGTCTAAAAATGCTTATTTCGTTGACTTTATACAGTATAGTAGTTTGCAGGACAGCCTCGAACTTGTTTTTAACAAAATTTATAATGGTAATTTACTAAAAATGGTACAAGATTTGAAAGGTAAATGAGCATTTATTAATTTTAACAATTAATTTAACGATTTGGATTGTATGAAGAAATTTCTTTTAACTGGTGTTTTTTTAAGCGTATTTGTAACCGGCGCTATATCTCAAGGTTACGAAATTAAAGTCAATTTTAAGGGTGCAAAAGATTCGCTCTTTTATTTGGTTAAATACACGTTTGACCAGCAATATATTGCTGATACAGCAAAAAATGTAAAAAATGGTGTTGGTGTTTTTAAGGGTAAAACGCCTTTAGATAAAGGTGTTTATACCTTAGTTAGTCAAGAAAAAGGAATTTATTTTGATTTCTTTATTAATGAAAGCCAAAAATTTACCATTGCCAGCGATATGAAGGATATGGTGAATAACTTAAAAGCTACAGGTAATACCGAAAACGAGAACTTCTTTTCTTATGTAAAATATTTGTCAAACAAAAACAGAGAAGTAGAAGGATTAAAAGCCAAAACAAAAGGTAAAAGCAAAGAAGATAGCACCAAATTTATGAATGATAATTTAAAAACTTTAAACAATGAGGTTAGAAAGTTTGAAGAAGATTTCATGACAAAAGTGAAGGGTACTTTTTTGTTTGATGTGTTAAATTTGAAAACGGAAAAGGAAGCTAAGGATATTCCAAAAGCGAGCAATGGGCGTCCGGATAGCGTTTACCAGTATTATTATTACAAAAACCATTATTGGGATGGCGTTGATTTTAAAGACGAAAGAATTGTTAGAACGCCTTTTTTTGATGACCGGGTTAAAAAATATTTCGAAAATGTAATCGTTACCAACCCTGATACTGTTATTGCCGAGATTGATAAAGTGATGAAAAAATGCAACGAAGGTAATTTGGTTTATAACTTAATGCTGGGTCATTTAACTTATAAATACGAACAAAGTAAAATTATGGGTTTTGATAAAGTGTTTTGTCATTTAGCTGGTAATTATATTGTTAATGGCAAAGCTAAAGGTGTTTATAGCGATGAAACCGTTGAGAAAATAAAAGAACGTTATTTAATCATGAAAGATTTGTTGTTAGGAGCAAAAGTTTCTGAGCTGTACATGATAGATACTGTTTATGGTAAAGAAGTTCTTAAAATGGGATTTGATACCGCTAAAACCAGTAAATCTGTAACAGATTTATACTATAAGAATTTAGAGAAATTAACACCAATGTTCAGATCTCTTTACCAGATAAATGCAAAGTACACAGTGCTTGTTTTTTGGGCGAGTGACTGCGGCCATTGCCAGACAGAAATGCCTAAATTACACGAAGCATTAAGCAAACTAAAAGGTAAAATAGATCACAAAGTTTTTGCAGTTCAAACAAAAGATGATGTTAACGAGTGGAAAAAATTTATAAGAGACAAAAAGATTGGTGATTTTATAAATGTATTTGATCCTATTCATTTAAACGATTTAAAAACCAAGTTTGATATTTACTCAACTCCGGTAATTTACATTTTGGATAAGGATAAACGTATTGCAGCTAAGCGCCTGAGCGCTGAACAAGTAAGCGACATGCTCAATATGCTGGAGGAAATAGATAAAGAAAAAGCAAAAAAGAAATAATAACAGGGGGCAGGAGCCCCTTTTTTTATTAATTTATTGTTAAATTCGTTACGTCAACCTCACGTTGACTTTTAATAAAGTATTTTCAAATGAAAAAAAATTACATCATCGCTCTTACATTAATTAGTGGCTTGGCGATTGCGCAAAAATCAGGAATTGTTGTGGCTAACATGGACAAGTCTGTGAATCCGGCTAATGACTTTTATAGCTATGCCAATGGAACCTGGCAAAAAACTTTTAAATTACCTGAGAGTGATGCACGTTATGGCAGTTTTAACGAGATTGATCAAAATAACCTGAAAAAAATTAGAGTTATTTACACTGAAGTTTTAAAAAACACAAGTATTCAACCGAACACTAATCTTCAAAAGCTACGAGATTTTTATGCTACTGCAATGGACTCCATGAAGCGTGAGAAACTAGGACTAACTCCCATAAAGCCTGAATTAGAAAAAATTGAGAAGGTAAGAGGCGTTGAAGATATAATGACCTTAAAGGCACAGTTTGATAAAATTGGAGTAAAACTTTTTTTTGAGGCCGGTGTATCTGTGGACCCTAAAAATAGTAAACGTAATATATACGGGATCAGCCAGGCCGGTTACGGCTTAGGTGACAGAGATTTTTATTACAATCCGCAATTTGACAAAATAAGAACAGAATATATAAACTATCTTTCTGAACTGCTTAAACAAATTGGTTTTCCTGCCGATAATTCCAGTCGCAGAGCACGAGAAGTGTTTGATTTTGAAACTAGGTTAACAGACAAGGCCTTAACCCGTTTACAAATGCGCGATTATGAAAAGATGTACAACATCTATTCACTTGAAACATTATATGAAATATCCAAGTTAGACTGGAAACGCTATTTCAAAGAAATTAGTTTAGATATTCCGGATACAATGTTAGTGGCTTCACCGGAATATATTAAAAATTTAAATGATTTAATATATAACACGCCAGTTGATTTGATTAAAGATTATGCTAGATGTCAATTACTAATGGAAGCAGCGCCATTCCTAGATACTAAATTCGAAAAAATTCATTTCAATTTTAGAGGCATTGTATTGTCAGGTGCAAAAAAAATGAAGCCGCGTTGGGAAAAAACACATCAAGTAATCAATGGTGTGATGGGTGAAATAATTGGTGAAGAGTTTACTAAGCGACATTTTAATGCTCAGGCTAAAGTGAAACTAAATAAGTTAATTGATAATTTGTTAATTGCTTATCGTGAACGCATTAAAACACGTGATTGGATGAGTGATGAAACCAAAAAGGAAGCGTATCGAAAACTGGATTTGTTAATTCGTAAGGTTGGTTATCCGGATAAATGGAAGGATTATTCTACTTTAAGTATTTCAACCGAAAGCTACTGGGACAATGTACGACGTGCGTCTAATTTCCATTTTACTAATAATCTAGCTGATTTAAAAAAACCTGCAGATAAAATGAAATGGCAAATGAGTCCGGTTACTGTTAATGCTTACTACGATCCATCTATTAACGAGATTGTTTTTCCGGCTGCTATATTACAACCGCCTTTTTTTGATCCGAACGCCGAAGATGCCGCCAATTATGGAACAATGGGGGCTATTATAGGGCATGAATTAACGCATGGGTTTGACGATCAAGGCGCACAGTTTGATGCGGATGGCAATTTGAAAATGTGGTGGACTAAAGAAGACTTAGAAAAATTTAATTCTAAAAAACAATTGATCATTGATCAGTTTAATGCTTTTATTGCAATTGATACTTTGCGTGTAAATGGAAGTATGACCCAAGGAGAGAATATTGCAGACTTAGGTGGCTTAACCATGAGTTACAATGCCTACATAAATTCTTTAAATGGCAAGCCATCAAAAGTAATGGATGGTTTCACGGGAGAACAACGTTTTTTCATTGCCTGGGCGCAAGGTTGGAAAAGTCAGTGCCGAGATTCTGAATTAAAACGTTTGTTGACAGTTGATTACCATTCGCCTGCCTACTTCAGAGCTTTTGCACCATTAGTTAATTTACCTGCTTTTTATAAAGCTTTTAATGTAAAACCGGGAGACAAAATGTTTGCGCCGGAAAATAAACGTGTGGAGATATGGTAAGGACTGTTTGTCAATTTAATCAACTTAAAAAGGTAAGTGCATTATTGGCACTTACCTTTTTTTTAATGACCAACATTAATGCACAAGTTTATAAATCAAAAGACAACTGGGTAAGTGATAAAGATTTAAAAAGCGCTACGTTAAGTTACTGTGTGATTAATGCCAACACCGGAGTGATGGTTGATGAATTAAATGCCCATACGTTTGTTGTACCTGCCAGCACGCAAAAAGCAATAACCACTTCTGCCGCACTTGGCATACTCGGTTTAAATTACCGTTACGAAACCAAAATTTACTTTACGGGAAATTTTAATAATGAAACGGGTGTATTAAATGGTGATGTGTTGATTATAGGAAGTGGTGACCCCACTTTACAATCGGAATATTTTTATAAAGACACAGTGTTGGTAACAGATAAATGGGCGAAAGTACTTAAAGAAAAAGGTTTAAAGGAAATTAAGGGTAAAGTAATTGGCGATGGATCTTGCTTTACTCGTCAAATTCCTGCGAACTGGATATGGGGAGATATCTCTAATTATTTTGGAGCAGCACCTTGTGGCTTAACATTTTCTGATAATAAATTTAAATTACTTTACAACTCAGGTGCACCCGGAAGCAAAGCAATATTAGCGAGCACTAAACCTAATTATAGCACTTTACAATACAGTATTAATAGTCAGGTTATTTGCAAAGGTACCGAAGATGATGCTTTTGTAACCGGAGATCCTTTTGGTTTTAAAAAGGAAGTAAACGGGAAAATCCCACCAAATAAAACAGATTATGAAGTAGAAGCCGTTTTACCAGACCCTGCTTTACTATGTGCAGAGAAGTTGGTTAGCTCTTTACAAAAAGTTGGCGTTAAGTTAAATCCTGTAATGGTAAGTTCCGTTTATCAAAAGTCAGATAGTTTAGTAAGTAAAACATTAATGTATTCGCATTATTCACCCGGATTAGAAAAAATAGTATTTCACACCAATTTAAAGAGTAACAATTTGTACGCCGAAAGTATTTTATTAACTCTTGGTAAAGGCAGTATTTATGCAGGCATTGAAGCAGTTAAAAATTATTGGCAAAAACGAGGATTGGATGTTAGTGAACTTTATATGTCAGATGGCAGTGGTTTAAGCAGAGCAAATACGGTAACGACATTTTTTCAGTCTAGTATGTTAGCCAAAATTTACAAAGACAGTTTAATTTACAGGGCTTTTAATGCCTCGTTACCGTTAGCGGGCAAAGGCGGCAGCATGATCAACATTGGCAAAGGTACTTTGTTAGAAGCAAACATGCGCGCCAAAACCGGTTACATTAATCGTGCAAGAGGCTATTGTGGCTATGTTACAAACAAAAAAGGAGATTGCCTTGCTTTTTCGGTTTTGTTTAATAACTATAACTGCACTGCGAAGGAAGCTAAACTTAAAATCGAGAAGTGGTTGGTTGAGTTGGGGGAGTAAGTGTTGGATTAATTTTGTATCTTTAAGTTACGTAGAAAGAATGTGTTGTTAATTAAGCAATCAATATACAAATGAATATAAAAAACTTATTATTGAGGAATAAGCTCCTATTTGGCATATTAATAGCTTGTATTAATATTAAAGGGCAACAGGTTGCCAATTATATCGCTAATGGCGGTTTTGAGCAATATCATTCTTGCAATCCTCCTTATTATGGCACATTGGCTAAACACTGGATGTCGATTGATTCTGGATTAAGTTCTAGCGGAGGATATTTAAATGTTTGCAACGGGACGATACCGAATCAATTTAATACAGTATATCAATATCCAAGAAGTGGAAATGCTATGTTAATTACTACTTTTTTTTGTGAACCATCTGTTTGTCCAACCCAAAATAGAATATATATTAAAAACAGGTTAAAAGCAAAACTAATAAGTGGTAAAACGTATTGTGTGAAATTTTATATTAATATTTGTAATACATCACCTTATGGTATTGATGGTTTCGGAGCATATTTTGGAGATACTACAATTGATACAATTACAAAAAATAATATACCGTTAACGTATTTAACCCCACAGATTCAAAACCCAGTAGGTAATATCATTATAGATACATTAGGATGGGTACCAGTAACTGGAACATTTGTAGCCACTGGAATAGAAAAGTACTGTTTAATTGGTAATTATAAAACAGATTTAGCAACAAACATTGCAAGTATAAACCCAACCTATTTGCCACAAAAATGGACAGATTTGTGTATCGATGATGTAAGTTGCATCCCCATAGATTTACCTGCCTATGCAGGACCGGATGTATTTGGCATACCGGGTAATACAGTTTACATTGGCAGGCCGCAAGACGTGGGTATAGATGAAGCTTGTACTTGGTATAATATTACAAACACAACAACGCCAATAGCTAATGCTGCGGGTATAACCATAACCGTTGGCGTTAGTAGCCAAACCTATATTGTTAAACAAGATATTTGCGGTAATATAAAATATGATACGGTGGCGGTGTATGCAAGTGCAGTAGGCATGGTCAGTCTGAGCGGAGTCGAAGACTGGCGTGTAAACGTTTACCCAAACCCTGCTAAAGATTTATTGTATGTAGAAGTTAGTCACGCTTCGACTCCGCTCAGCGTGACGAACGCTTTAGGGCAATTAATAATTGAAGAAGAATTAGTACAAAACAAA